>CALIBQ010000010.1 GCA_938049385.1 uncultured Anaerolineae bacterium | reverse complement strand
GCAATGCGGCGCAGGCCACCGTCGAATGGCGCTTTACCACGACCGATGCTCGGCTTAAGTTCCATCGCCTATATCATCAATAATTATTGTGGTGAAGTACTAGTATAGCATAAGTTTCGATGTTTTTGAAATAGCTTCTACTCATGGAGGAAACG
Source organism: uncultured Anaerolineae bacterium (assembly GCA_938049385.1). Lineage (GTDB taxonomy): Bacteria > Chloroflexota > Anaerolineae > JACIWP01 > JACIWP01 > JACIWP01. Next base: position 85,998 of record CALIBQ010000010.1, on the reverse strand, counting down.
GACCTTGGGCGTCGTCGTCACTGGTTCCCTGGCATTTGACTATCTCATGGCGTTCCCAGGACGCTTCCGGGAGCATTTCCTCCCCGAGCGCCTGGACGTGTTGAGCGTGAGCTTCCTGGTGGATTCGATGCGGGTCCAGCGGGGAGGCTGTGCCGCCAACATCGCCTACAACCTGGCACTGCTGGGGGAGCGGCCGACCATCATGGCCACCGCCGGCCGCGATTTCGGCGAGTACCGCCGCTGGCTCGAAGAGCAGGGCGTGGATACCTCGGGTATCGTCGAGATTGAGGACGAGTTCACCGCCAGCTTCTTCGTCAGCACCGACCTGGAGAACAATCAGATCGCCAGCTTCTACATCGGCGCCATGGGCCGGGCGCACGAGCTGTCCTTCCGCAACTTGAACCACCGCGAGATTGACCTGGTCATCATCTCCCCCAACGATCCCCAGGCCATGGTCAACTACGCCGCAGAGTGCAAGGAGCTCGGCATTCCGTACATCTATGACCCCAGCCAGCAGATCATCCGCTTGACCGGGGAGCAGTTGATCGAGGGCACGCGCGGGGCGCGCATGCTCATCGTCAACGAATATGAGTTCGAGATGCTGAAGAAGAAGACCAGGCTGAGCGAGAAGGCTCTGCGCGAGCTGGCGGAAATCGTCATTGTGACCAAGGGGGAGCGCGGTTCCACCATCATGGTCCGCGATGAGGAGATTGACATCCCGCCGGCCCCCCCGCGGCAGGTGGTCAATCCCACCGGCGTGGGTGATGCCTACCGCGCCGGCATCATCAAGGGCTTTCTGCACAACCTGCCCTGGGACATCGTCGGCCGCATGGCCAGCCTCTCCGCCACCTACGTGATCGAGAGCGACGGCCCGCAGTGCCGGCGCTATTCGCCGGAAGAATTCGTGTCCCGCTACGAACAGCACTTCGGGCCATCCGTTGAGCTGAAGCGGGTGCTGTTGAAGCGCTGAACATAGTACCAGAATGCATCATACCGTCGAAGGAGAACAGGACAAAGTGACTACTGTCAAACACCACGTCAAGGACCTTTCGCTGGCCCCGCTGGGCAAACAGCGCATCGAATGGGCCGAGCTGGAGATGCCCGTCCTGCGCCTGATTCGCCAGCGCTTCGAGCGGGAGAAGCCGCTCAAGGGCGTCCGGCTCTCTGCATGTCTGCACATCACTACCGAGACCGCCAACCTAGCGCGCACGCTGGTCGCCGGCGGCGCCGACGTCGTGCTCTGCGCCTCCAACCCCCTCTCCACCCAGGACGATGTCGCCGCCTCGCTGGTGGTGGACTACGGCATCCCGGTCTTCGCCATCAAGGGGGAGGACAACGCCACCTACTACTCCCATATCAAGGCCGCGCTGGATCATCAGCCCCACATCACCATGGATGACGGCGCGGACCTGGTCTCCACCCTGCACAAGGAGCGGCAGGAGCTGATCCCCAACATCATCGGCGGCACAGAGGAGACCACCACCGGCGTCATCCGCTTGCGGGCCATGGAGAAAGAGGGTGCCCTGCGCTTCCCCATCCTGGCGGTCAACGACGCCATGACCAAGCACCTGTTCGACAACCGCTACGGCACGGGCCAGTCCACCATGGACGGCATCATCCGCGCCACCAACGTGCTCATCGCCGGCAAAACGGTCGTCGTGGCCGGCTACGGCTGGTGCAGTCGCGGCATCGCCATGCGGGCGCGCGGCCTGGGCGCCAATGTCATCATCACCGAGGTGGACCCCCTGCGCGCCCTGGAAGCGGTCATGGACGGCTATCGGGTCATGCCTATGCTGGATGCCGCTGTGGAAGGCGATATTTTCGTCACCTCCACGGGCAACACCAGCGTGATTGACGCGCCGCACTTCGAGCGCATGAAGGACGGCGCCATTGTCTGCAACTCCGGCCACTTCAACGTGGAGATCGACATCCCGGCGCTGGAGGCGATGTCCGTCTCGCGCCGCACGGTGCGCCCGTTTGTGGAGGAGTTCAGGCTGAAAGACGGCCGGCGCATTTACCTGCTGGGCGAGGGCCGGCTCATCAACCTGGCCGCCGCCGAAGGACACCCGGCCAGCGTCATGGACATGTCCTTTGCCAACCAGGCCCTGGGCGCCGAGTATATGTACAAAAACGCCGCCACCCTCGAAAAACGCGTATACAAAGTGCCCGAGGAGATTGATCGCGAGATCGCCCGCCTGAAGCTGATCGCCATGGGCGTGCGTATTGACCAGTTGACGGAGGAACAGCAGGCATACCTCTCTTCCTGGAAAGAAGGCACATGAGAAATCGTACATTTACCCAAAGCTCGGGCACGTATATCTGTGGATGAAAGGAGAACCACACATGAGCACGACCTTCATGTCTTCACCGAAGCTTTTCCTGACCTCGGAATCGGTGACGGAAGGACATCCGGACAAGATTTGCGACCAGATTTCCGACGCGGTGCTGGACGCCATCATCAAAGACGATCCCGACGCCCGCGTGGCGTGTGAGTGCGCCGCCACCACCGGCCTGGTGGTGGTGATGGGAGAAATCACCACCACCACCTACGTGGATATCAACAAGCTGGTGCGGGAGGTGCTGACCGATATCGGGTATACCCGCGCCAAGTACGGCTTTGACGCGGAAACCTGCGGCGTGATCGTTTCCATCAAAGAGCAGTCGCCGGATATCGCTATGGGCGTGGACCGCGCCCTGGAAGCCAAGCGCGGCGAGATGACCGATGAGCAGATCGAGGCCATCGGCGCCGGCGACCAGGGTATGATGGTTGGCTTCGCCTGCACCGAGACACCGGAATACATGCCGCTGACCATCTCGCTGGCCCATAAGCTGTGCAAGCGGCTGGCCAAGGTGCGCAAGGAGGGTATCCTGCCCTATTTGCGCCCGGACGGCAAGTCGCAGGTGACGGTGGAGTACCATTACGGCAAGCCCGTGCGGGTGGACACCGTGGTCGTCTCGGCCCAGCATGACCCCGCCATCAACCATGACCAGATCGAAGCCGATATCATCGAACATGTGGTCAAGGCGGTCATTGACCCCAGCCTGCTGGACGAGCGCACCAAGTACTTCATCAACCCGACGGGCCGCTTCGTCATCGGTGGCCCCTTGGGGGACGCCGGCCTGACCGGCCGCAAGATCATCGTTGATACCTACGGCGGCATCGCCCGCCACGGCGGCGGATGCTTCTCCGGCAAGGACCCCACCAAGGTGGACCGCTCCGGCGCTTACATGGCACGCTACATCGCTAAGAATCTGGTGGCCGCCGGCATCGCCGACCGCCTGGAAATCCAGGTCTCTTACGCTATCGGCGTGGCACGCCCCATGTCCATCAGTGTGGAGACCTTCGGCACCGGCCGCATCTCCGATGATAAAATCGTCGAGCTGATCAACACCTACTTCGACCTGCGGCCGGCGGCCATCATCCAGAACCTGAACCTGCGCCGGCCCATCTATCGGCCTACCGCCGCCTACGGCCACTTCGGCCGCGACGACATCGACGCGCCCTGGGAGCGGCTGGATAAGGTCGAGATGCTCCGGCGCGCGGCCGGCCTGGCGTAATAGGTACACAACAGGTGACTGCCACTAGAAGCCTTTGCCCATTTGGGCCGGCCGTGGTATAATGGCGAACAAACCGACATCCCTTGCAAAGGCGATGACGGAGAGGAGTAGGCGGGGGGGAAGCCGCCAGGGAGGAAGGGCCGTGACTGGAAGCCCTTCCCGGTGGAAGCCCGCTGAAGTTCGCTCCTGAGCCGACAGGTGAAATGCGCGCAGGCGCAGAGTAGTCTGCTCCGGAGGCCCACCGTTATCCGGGCACCCGATAAGCCGGCTTCTTCTACAAGGGCGAGAGGCGGCCGTCGGGGCAGAGAGGGCCGGCCACCAGCCGGCCAAGCAGGGTGGTAACGCGGATCGTGCGGCACGATATCGTCCCTGAGACGCTGTCGGGCCGCTTTTTTATTACGCCATCATACGCTGTATCCGGAAGAGGAGGCGATACATCATGACAGCAGACCTGCACGAGCTGGAACAGCGGGCCAGCGCCGAGCTGGCGCAGGTATCCGACCTGCAGGCGCTGGAACAGTGGCGCCTGCGCTATCTGGGGAAAAAGGGAGAGGTCACGCTGGCGGTGCGCAGTGTCGGTCAGCTTCCGCCAGCGGAGCGGCCGGCCTACGGCAAGCTGGCTAACGAGGTCAAGGGCCGGCTGGAAGCCGCGTATGAGGCGCGGCTGGAAGTCCTCAAGCAAGAGGAGGTCGAGCGCGCCCTGCGCGCCGCGGCCGTGGATGTGACCCTGCCGGGCCGGCGGCCGGCGGTGGGCCGCCTGCACCCTTCCACCCAGACCCTGCGCGAGATTTACCACATCTTCACGCAGATGGGATTCCAGATTTACCGCTCACGCGAGGTAGAGACCGACGAATACAACTTCGAGCTGTTGAACATGCCGCCCCACCACCCGGCGCGCGACATGTGGGACACCTTCTATATCAACAAAGATGTGGTTATGCGCACCCACACCTCGCCCGGCCAGATTCACGTCATGCGCGCCTATTACCCGGAGCCTATCCGCGCCATCCTGCCGGGCAAATGCTACCGCTATGAGCAGGTGACCGTGCGCTCCGAGCATATGTTCCACCAGGTCGAGGGGCTGGCCGTGGGCAAGCATATCACCATGGCTGACCTGAAAGGTACCATGATTCATTTTGCCCGACAGATGTTCGGGCCGGAGCGCAAACTGCGCTTCCGCTGTAGCCACTTCCCCTTCACCGAGCCGAGCGTAGAGGTGGACATGGACTGCATACTCTGCGGCGGGAAGGGGTGCAGTCTGTGCAAGCATACTGGCTGGCTGGAGATCGCCGGCGCCGGCATGGTGCATCCGGTCGTCCTGCGCAACGGCGGCTATGATCCGAACGAGTGGAGCGGCTTCGCCTTCGGTATGGGCATCGAGCGCATCGCTATGCTCAAGAACCATATCGAGGACATCCGTTATTTCTTCTCCAACGATCTGCGGTTCCTGGGACAATTCCATTGATGGGCCATCGGGCAAGGGAGAGTGAACCATGCGCGTACCACTGAGCTGGCTGAAGGAATATGTGGATATCGGGGATATCTCGGTGGATGAGCTGGCCGAGCGGCTGACGTTGGCCGGCCTGGAAGTCGTGGGCATCGAACGCATTGGCGATTGGTGGGACCGCGACAAAATATTCGTCGGGCAGATTGTGCGGGTGGACCCCCACCCAAATGCTGACCGGCTGACCCTGCCGACCGTGGAGTACGGCGGGCCGGAGCCTATCACCGTGGTCACCGGCGCGCCCAACATCCGCGTGGGAGATGTGGGGCAGAAGGTGGCCCTGGCGCTGGCCGGCGCGGTGCTCATTGACGGCTATTCCGAAGACCGCCGGAAAACCGTCCTCAAGCCGACCAAAATCCGCGGCGTGCGCTCCGCCGGCATGGTCTGCTCCGAGCGCGAGCTGGGTCTCTCGGATAGCCACGAGGGCATCCTCATCCTGCCGGACGATGCGCCCGTGGGCATGCCGCTGGCAGATTACCTGGGAGATGTCGTGTTCGACCTGGACCTGACGCCCAACCTGGCGCGCTGTTTCTCCATCATCGGTGTGGCGCGCGAGGTAGCCGCACTGCTGGGCCGGCCGCTGAAGGTCGAGGAGCCTACCATGGAGGCAACTGGCCCATCCATCGAGGGACAGATTGACCTGGAGATCGCCGACCCGGACCTGTGTGCGCGCTACACTGCCGCGCTCATCAAGGGGGTGAAGATCGGTCCCTCTCCCTGGTGGATGCAGCGCCGGCTGACCCTGGCCGGCATGCGCCCCATCAACAACATCGTAGACATCACCAACTACGTCATGCTGGAATGGGGCCAGCCCCTGCACGCCTTTGACTATCACGTCCTGCGGCCGCGGCCGGGGAAAACCCATCCGCCGGCCATCATCGTGCGGCGCGCCCGCCCCGGCGAGAAGATGACCACGCTGGATGGGGTGGAGCGCCAGTTGAACGAGGATATGCTCCTCATCTGCGACGGCGCCGGCCCGGTGGCCATTGCCGGCGTCATGGGGGGGCTGGAAAGCGAGGTGACCGAGCAGACCACCGATATCCTGCTGGAGTCGGCGAACTTCGATGCCATCAACAACCGCCGCACTGCCCAGGTCCTGCGCATGAACACGGAGGCCTCGGCGCGCTTTGGCCGCGGCATTGCCCCCAGCATGACGGTGCGCGCCGCCCGCCGCGCCGCACAGCTCATGCGGGAGCTGGCCGGCGGCGAGATCGCCCAGGGCCTGGCTGATTTGTACCCCCGCCCTCAGCAGACCGTCGGGGTGACCTTCACCACTGCGGAGGTCGAGCGCATCCTGGGCGTGCGCATGAGCGTTGATGAGATCGTGGACATCCTGCGCCGGCTGGAGTTCCAGTGCCGCGTGGAGGGGGAGACCATCCATGCCGCTGTGCCGGACCATCGACTGGATGTGCGCATCCCCGCCGATATTATGGAGGAGCTGGCGCGCATTTACGGCTATGACCGCATCCCCAGCACCCTGCTGGCGGATGAACTGCCGCCCCAGCGGCGTTTCCATCAGTTGGAGACGGAGGAATTTATCCGCGATGTGCTGGCCGGCTGTGGCCTGCAGGAGGTCATCACCTATTCCCTGACAAGCTTGGAAGTGGAAGGCCGGCTGTACCCGGAAGGGGAATCGCCCCGGCCGGCAGACTATATCCGCCTGGCGAACCCGCTGACCAGCGAGCGGGAGTATCTGCGCCGTTCGCTGAAAGCCGGCCTGCTGGCGACCGCGGCGGCCAACCTGCGCCATACCCCGCAGGTGAGCATCTTTGAGATCGGGGCGGTCTTTGAGCCGGTGGAGGGGGAGCTCCTGCCCCGCGAGCCAATGCGGCTTGCTATGGCGATGGCCGGCCCGCGACAGCCGCTGGCCTGGCACACGCCGGCGCCCGAGAACATGGACTTCTTCGACCTGAAGGGCGTGATTGAGGTGCTGATGGAGCGGCTAGGCCTGGACGAAGCCGCGTATGAACCGGCGCAGGAGATGCCCTTCCTGCCCGGGCGCGCCGCAGTCGTGCGGATTGGGGAGGATGTTGCCGGCATCTTCGGCGAGGTCCATCCGCTGGTGAAAGAGCGGTTCGAACTGCCGTCGGTGCCGGTCTGCCTGGCGGAGTTCAACCTGGATCTGCTGGTGCGGAGCGCGAAGCGGACGCCCTATGTGGAATCCCTGCCGCGCTACCCGGGTGTGGCGGAGGACATCGCGGTGGTCGTGGACCGCGAGGTGCCGGCGGAGCAGGTGCGGAAAGCCATCATGGAGGCCGGCGCTCCCCTTCTGCGGCGCGCCGACCTGTTCGACGTCTATCAAGGCCCCCAGATTCCCGAGAACAAGAAGAACCTGGCCTTCTCCCTGCTCTATCAGGCGCCGGACCGGACATTGACGGACGAGGAAGTGCGCAGATATCATCAACGCATCGTCCAGCACCTGGAGAAGACGCTCGGCGCGACCCTGCGCGCCTGAGCCGGCGAGACAAGGTTTTTGAGATCCAACCCCTGCGCCTTTCCCTGCGGGTGGGAAGGGCGCAGGGGTTTACGAAGGGCGAAGAGCGTTGGGAATCTGAGAATCAAGGTAGTCTCTCCTATCGAGCTGGCAAAGGAGATCGAGGAATGGCATTGAATATTAAACCATTGGCCGAAATCAATCAGCAGGCTATTCGGGTGTTATATAGGGAATTGGGCGTCGTGAATGCAGTGCGCTTTCTTCGGCAGTTCACAACGGGCTTCGGCGATTACAGCCGAGAGCGGGAAGCACTTTTCGAGGGGAAAAGCCTTCAAGACATTTTCGACGAGATTGAGGAACAGCAACAGAGGCTTTCCACTGATAATTGAAACAACCTCCCTGGAAGCGCATCGCTTTGCCGAAAGCCGGCGGTGCATCAGGTGACTGTCACCTCTATACCCCCATGCTCTCCCGGACCTGATACCAATTTCCTATCACCCCTGGCGTATAGGGGGTGTTGAAAGAGTCAAGATTGTCATTCGATTTGCGGGTATTGACTCATCGCCTGGCAGTTGAAACTGCGGCTGTGCCTGCGAAGTCGACCGGCGCCGACTTCGCCAAGCCTGCGTAGGCAGGCTTCGCAGTTGCTGCCGCGGCTTCAGCCGCCAGGCCGCTCTTCCACAGATGGTATGTTTGGACGTTTTCAACGCCCTCTGTATACATCTTTGCGCAGGCCCCGGAATATGGTATACTCAGGGTGCATTCGGCCGTACATTGCACGGGGAGAAGCGCATGAACGGTTTTGATGTGCTCATCATTATCGCCCTGGCCGCCGGCGCCGCCTGGGGCTTCATCCACGGCCTCATCCATCAGGCCATCGGTATGGCCATGCTGTACATCTCCCTTATCGTGGCGACGATGTTTTACTCCGACATCACCCCAGGCCTTGGGCGCGTCGTTCATCTGGAGCCGAAAGCCGCTGGCGCCGTGTCTTTCTTGCTCTTGCTCATCATCGCTATCAACGTCCTGGGCTTCGCCCTGCGCGGGGTGCGCAAGCAGGAGGTGAAAGCCCTGCGCCTGCTCAATCAGATCGGGGGTATGGCCTTCGGTGCCGCCCTCGCCGGCATCTGGATCGCCATCATCATCGCCCTCCTCAATTACTCCATCGGCGTGCCGGTCAACTGGCATGACCCTGGCAAGCCCATGTTGGCCACCCTGCAGGCGGAGTCTTTCCGCCGCATGATCGCTATTGGTCTGGCGCGCTCCCCGCTGGCGCGTGCCTTCACCGTGCTCCTGCCTTACATCCTTTCCAGCGTCTCCCCTTTCGTGCCGGCCTCCCAGGTACTGCAAATCTTCGTTATCGAATGATGAATCGGATGATCTGAACATTTCCCATGGAAGATAAATATCTCGAAATCCTGGAGTTCCCGAAGATTCTGGAACGGCTGGCCGCGTATGCCGATTTTTCCGCCGGCCAGGCCCTGGCGCGTGCCCTGCGCCCAACCTCTGACCTGGAGGAGGCGCGCCGGCGTCAGCAGGAAACGGCCGAGGCTATGCGCTTGCTGTCCGCCGGCATATCCCTTTCTGTAGGTGGTGCCCGCGACATCCGCCCCCTGCTGGATGAATGCAAGCGCGGCATCAGCCTTCAGCCGGAGGACTTCCTGGAAATCCGCGCTACTCTTTCCAGCGCGCGCTTCCTGCGGCAGAGCTTGGGTCGGCAGGTGGCCCTGGCGCCCCATCTGGCCGGCCTGGCCCAGCGCATCGAGGACTGCGCGCATGTGGTCGCCGAGATCAACCGCTGTATGGACGAGGCCGGCGAGATACGCGACAGCGCCAGCCCCATGCTGGCACAAATCCGCGCCGCCCTGCGCGAGGCCCACGAACGGGTCCTGCGCCAGCTCAACCGGTTGATCCACTCGGCAGAGAGCGCCGGCTACCTGCAGGAACCCATCATCACCCAGCGCAACGGCCGCTATGTCATCCCGCTGAAAGCGGAGTTCAAGGGCCGCATCCCGGGCATCATCCATGACCAGTCCGCCAGCGGCGCTACGCTCTTCATCGAGCCGCTGACCACGGTGGAACTGAACAACGAGTGGCGCGAACTGCAGTTGGCCGAGCAGGCGGAGATCCGCCGCATCCTGGCGAACCTCTCCGTGCTCATCGCTCAGGAAGCGCCCTTCATCGAACGCACTGTAGGCATACTGGCGGAGCTAGACTTGATCTTTGCCAAGGCCAAATATGCTCAAGATTTGCGCGCCGTATCACCGGAGCTGGTGCCGTTCGAGAAGCCGCATCCGGTGGCCGGCGACGCCGGCGTCATGCACCCGGGCAGTGTCATCGTACTGCCCCGAGCGCGCCATCCTCTGCTGGACCCGCAGACAGTGGTGCCCATTGACGTGCGGCTCGGCCCCGATTATTTCGTGCTGGTCATCACCGGCCCCAATACCGGCGGCAAGACTGTGGCTCTCAAGACGGTGGGACTGCTGGCCGCCATGGCACAAGCCGGCATGGCCATCCCGACCGCCGAAGGCGCGCGCCTCTCCGTCTTCGACGGCATTTACGCCGACATCGGGGATGAACAGTCCATCGAGCAGAGCCTCTCGACCTTCTCATCGCACATGAACAACATCGTGGACATCCTGCGCCGAGCCACTTCCCATTCGTTGGTGGTGCTGGACGAGCTGGGCGCCGGCACGGACCCCGAAGAAGGCTCTGCCCTGGCCCAGGCCATCCTCTCCCACCTGGTGGCGCGAGGCATCACCACCTTTGCCACCACCCATTACTCGGAGCTGAAGATTTACGCCCACAGCGCGCCGGGGGTGCAGAACGCCAGCGTGGAGTTCGACCCGGAGACCCTGCATCCGACCTATGAGCTGACCATTGGTCTGCCAGGGCGTTCGAACGCGCTGGCTATCGCCCGTCGGCTGGGCTTGGACGAGAGCATTATTGCCGACGCCACCCGCCGCGTCTCCGCCGAGGCGCTCCAGGCGGAATCCCTGCTGAACCATCTCAAGAGCACTCAACAGCAGGCGCGCCGTGAGCTGGAGCTGGCGCAGGCCGCCCGCCAGGAAGCGGAGCGCCTGCGCGATGAGCTTCGTCAGAAGCTGGCGGCGATAGAAGAGGCCCGCCGGCAGGTGCTGGCTGAGGCGCGCGAGCAGGCCCGCCAGGAGCTGGTGGAGCTTCGCAGAGAGATCGAGCGCCTGCGCGCGGAGGCCGAAGAGGCGCGCCGCGCCCTGCGCCAGGCGCCGGCGGCGCCGGCAATGCGCCCGCTCTCGCAAGAGGTCGAGGCGCTGGAGGAAGCCTGGACCCCGGTGCAAAGCCCCCAAGCCCCTGCCGAAGAGATCGGCCCCTGGGTACCCCCGAAAGTCGGCGACCGGGTCTGGATCGAGGGGCTTTCGGTGGAGGGAGAGGTTACCGGCCTTGCCGGCGAGGAAGTGGAGCTTCAGGCCGGCTCCCTGCGCCTGCGCTTGCCGGCCCGTCAGGTGCGGGTGCGCCGGCAGGCCGCGCCGGTGAAAGAGCCGGCGCCATCCATCTCCTTGGACCTGGAGCGGCCGCGCCCGCCGACGGAGCTGGACCTGCGCGGCATGCGGGCGGAGGACGCGCTGGAGACGCTGGAGCGCTACCTGGATGCCGCACTGCTGGCCAATTTGCCCTGGGCGCGCATTATCCACGGCAAGGGGACTGGCGCGCTGCGCCAGGTGGTGCGGGAGTTCCTCCAGCAGTACCGTCACCTTCTGCAGTTTCAGCCGGCGGATGCTTCAGAAGGCGGGGATGGCGTGACGATCGTTACCTTCACGCGCGGAGAGCCGGCGGCCAAACAGTAGCCCCTAGGTGAGGGCACCCTCGGGGGCACCCTCACCTTATTTCGCCAGCACGTTCGCCAGCTTAAGCAGGGAAAGGTCCAGCGGCTTGGTCTTGCTGACCACATCCTTCAGCGGTGTAGTGGCGATATCTCCCTTGATCCAACCGACCAGCACACCGAAATTGCCTTCCAGGAGCTGTTCCACCGCCGCGGCCCCCAGGCGGGTGGCTAGGATGCGGTCCGCGGCGCTGGGTTCGCCGCCGCGCTGGACATGCCCAAGGGTGGTGACCCGCAGGTCAAAGCCCAGGCGCTCGCGATGCTTCTCGAAATAGCGTTCCAGCGCCGCGGCGTTGTACTCAGCCCCTTCTGCCACCACGATGATGGCGTGCGGCTTGCCGCGCTGGTAGGCCAGACGGATCTCCTCTGCGATGACCTCCGGGTCTGTCTCCACCTCTGGGATGACGACCGCCTCGGCGCCGCCGGCGATGCCGGCCATCAATGCCAGATAGCCGCACTTGCGGCCCATCACCTCGACCAGGAAGGCGCGCTGATGCGATGAAGCGGTAACCTTCAAGCGGTCAATGGCTTCCAGCGCGATGTTCAGCGCCGTGTCCACACCGATAGTGATGTCCGAGCCGTACAGGTCATTGTCAATGGTGGATGCGACGCCGACGACCTTCACCCCCATCTCGGAGAGGGCGTAAGAGCCGGACTGCGAGCCGTTGCCGCCGATGACCACCAGGGCGTCAATATCGTTCTGATTGAGCGCCCGCACTGCTTCAAGACGCGTGGCCTCTTTCTTGAAGTCTTCACAGCGGGCACTGCCCAGGATGGTGCCGCCCCGCTGGATGATGCCGCCGACGTCGCGAGCGCCCAGGGGCACGAAACTGCCGGCCACCAGGCCGGCGAACCCCCTTCGCACCCCCCATACCTCCAGGCCGCTGGCGATGCCCGCCCGCACCACCGCACGGATGGCGGCGTTCATGCCCGGGGCATCGCCGCCGCTGGTCAGCACAGCGATTCGCTTCATGTGCTTCTCCTGATCCTGTCCGCCCTCAGGAGAGCGAGGGCATCGAAATTGCCATTCTACTGCCAATATCCCCATTATATGCCGGCAGGCTCCGGCCGTCCAAATCCAAGGGTCTTTGTGTCAACAACAAGACAGCGCACACAGGTCAGACCATCCGTCATGTGCACGATGCATAAAGTTGACATCTTCAGGATTCTGGTATATTACGAATGCAATACTATGATTCACAGGTCGCGAGCACCGTATCCCACGAGGGCAGGAAGCGTATGCGAGAGAGAAAGCGTGAACAGAAACCACTGCCGTTACTGCCGCCCCGGCGAGTTACTGTGGTGGACTCGATCATTGAACAGCTTGTCTCGTTGATACAGCGAGGGGAGCTGAAACCCGGCGACAAACTGCCGTCAGAGCGCCGGCTGATGGAGATGCTGGGCGTCAGCCGCTCCTCCGTGCGCGAGGCTCTGCAGTCCCTGGCTGCCATGGGGTTGGTCGAGGGGCGTGCCGGCGAAGGCACCTTCATCAAACAGCCGAAACCTCATTTCGACTTTGGGATGGATATCGCCTCGCTCTCTACCGCGCTCCAGAGAGAAATGCGTCTGCATTTGCTCCAGGCGCGCTTCCTCCTGGAAAAGGAGATCATCCTGCTGGCCGTCCAGAACATCACTGACGAACACCGCCGGGTGCTGGACGAGGCCCTTGCCGAATACCTGGCGGTGGACCAATTCGCGGAGTACACCGCGGCGATGGAAGGCCGGCTGACCGGTTCGTCCCACGACCGCATCCATCTGACCGTTGCCGAATCTACCGGGAACCCCATCCTGGTGCAACTGCTGAAGACGCTCCTGGACATGGTGCCCAGGACCCTGCGCTTGCGCGGCTTTCTGGAAGGCTCCCCAGAGCAGAACCAGCGCTGGATCGAAGCAGAGCGGGAGATCCACCGCGGGCTGTGCGAAGCGGTTATGCAAGGGCAGGGGGCCGCGGCTGTGGAATGGCTCCAGCGGCATTATGACCTGGAGAAAGAGATTATTGAAACGTACTACCGCCAGTAGGCGGATTTCTGCCTCACTGATCCGCCAGGCCCGGAAGCGGGCCTGGGTTTTTTATTATTAATTCCCGCCGCCGGCCGCGTCCGCGCCTTGACGCTCAAAATCGGAATATGCTACAATACCCTTGTGACCGTTGATGCACGGTCTGCCGTGGTCCTTGTCAATCTCTGCCGGCCAGGAGTACGCCGGCAGTGCACCACACATGCCAGGAGGGTATCTCATGCGGATCAGCGGGCAAAGAGCAACCATCATCATCGCCCTTGCCGCGTTCCTGGCCGGCCTCCTGCTGGGCTGGCTGGTCATCGGCTGGTGGCTCTGGCCGGTCGAGTACTATGACACAGACCCGATTGACCTGCGCGCCGAACACAAGCTGGCCTATGTGACCATGGTGGCCGATTCCTACTTTGTGACCCATGACCTGGATCAGGCGCGACAGCGTCTGGCCGGCTGGCCCCCGGATGAGCTGGCCGCCATCCTCACCAACCTCCAGTCCGAATATATGCGCCAGGGCCGCGGCTCGGACGCCCAGCGCATCGCCGCGCTGGCGCGAGACCTGGGCATCACCCCCACCGCTCAGCCGACCGCGCCGGGCGCGGCAACTGCACCGGCGCCCCGCAAGGGCCTCCTCGGCAGTCTGGTCGCCATCTGCGGTGTGCTGATCGGCATCGCCATCTTGCTGGCCGCGGCCGCGTTGGGTTGGAGCTACTTGCAGAAACGCCGCGGGGTGCAGGTGGCACAGCCGGCCGCCGGCCCCGCACCGGCCCCTACTGCTGTTCCTGGTGCACCGACAGCTCCTGGGCCGGCCGCCCCACCGCTGGCCGCCCTGGGCACCTTCACCTCCACCTATAACCTGGGCGATGACAGCTTCGACGAAAGCTTTGCCATCGAGACCCCTTCTGGCGAGTTCTTGGGCGAATGCGGCATGGGCATCTCCGAGACCTTGGGCGAGGGCACGCCCAGCCTGGTGACCGCTTTCGAGGTCTGGCTCTTCGATAAGAGCGATATCCGCACCGTGACCAAGGTGCTCATGAGCCAGTACGCCTTTGAGGATGCGGAACTGCGCACCCGCCTGGCACCCAAAGGGGAGGCTATCCTGGCCGAGCCGGGCAAGATATTCACGCTGGAGACCAGCACCCTGCGGGTGCGGGCAGAGATTAAGGAGATGGTGTACGGCGCCGGCGAAGGACCCGAGCAGAGCCATTTTGCCCGCCTCAGTGTCCAGCTCACTGCCATGCCGAAGCGCCCCGAAGAATAACTCCCTGGGCGAGGGAAACAACAAGGCCCGCGAAGGATATTCGCGGGCCTTTCATTTTCCCGCCAGACCGGGCCGGCCAGGCTGTAGTGTGAAATTACAGTATGCCGGGCCGCAGGCCGGCATACCATTCATACGCCAGGGTGTGGGCGCACCAATGGTGCCGGCGGTAGTAGCCGCACGTACACACCCATTCCCCATCCTGTCTCGTCAAAATGTAGTCCCCGTGGTCTCCCCGCACGATCACCGCTTCCCCGCTCACCGTGAAGCGCTCCGGCTCCAGCGCATACAGCCGGGCCTTCTGAATCTTGCCGATGCGGTCGGAGAACATGTCACCTCCCTGGGTAAGGATTAGGGGTTCACTGCGGATAACATTGTAGCATATGTGCAAGGGGCTGACATGATGAACGCTCGACGCTTTTCCTACGCCGGCGGGAAGAACAGCGCAGGGGCGACACATGCGCCGCCCCTACGCTGTTTGTTACGGCGCCTTGGACAGGGCCTGTTCGATAGCCTCTTTCGTCAGGGGACCGCGATATAAGGCCACGATCACACCATCGCGGCCGATAAAGAAGGAAGTGGGGATGGAAATCACCCGATAGCTCCGAAACACGTCCCCACTGCTGTCAATGCCGACCGGGAAGGTCAGTCCAAGGCTCGCCAGGAAGGCACGGACCTCCTCGCTGGGCTCCAGGTAGTTGATCGCCAGGATGACAAAATCGTCATCCGCATGGGCAGTATAGGCCTCCTGCAGGGCCGGCATCTCATAGCGGCAGGGCGGGCACCAGGTGGCCCAGAAATTGAGCAGTACCCGCTTGCCCCGGAAGGCGCTGAGCTGGATAGGATTGCCGTCCAGGTCGCTGACCACAAAATCGGGCGCCAGGTGCGCCGGGGCCGGCGCCGGCGGTAGGGCGGTCGGCGTGACAGGTGCCGGCGAAGGCGTGGCCGTCGGCACCGGCGTATCGGTCGGCAGGGGCGCCCAGGTGGCGGTGGGCGGCGGGGTCGAAACGGCCGGTATGGGTGCAGGGGCCGCCGCTGTCGGCGGTGACGCCGCCTGGGGCGGATTCGCGCCGCATGCGCTCATCAGGGCACCCAGCGCTAGGAGGACGACCAACGGGAAAGCGCGCCGGCGCACCGCCGCGTGAGGCTGTCTACTGCCCATAGCGCTGTCTCTCCTGCAGGCGCGCTTTCAGGGCTTCCAGCTCCGCCGCCAGGCGCCGCTGGCGGATCGCCATGCTGAGCACGAAGATAAAGGTGATCAGCCACATGACCGTGTAGGCCGCAATCAGGTATGTCATCGCGTCCTCTCCTTATTCGTCCAGGGATTCCCGCAGTTCCGCCGCCTCGTCGCTCAGGAACTCGAGCTGGGTGCGGAGCAGGAGCAGGGAAACGTACAGCAGGGAATATGCCGCGACCGAGACGATGAGCGCCACCAGCATCGCCGGCGACAGATCAAAGCCCTCGCTTTTGAAAATCACCGGGTGAATTGTGCGCCACCAGCGGATGGCCATGAAGGTGATAGGGACGCTGACGAAGCCGGCGATGCCGTACACCGCGGCGAAGCGGGCGCGCCGGCCGGGGTCCTCAATCACCCGCCGCAGGAGCAGATAGGTCGCGTAAATCAACAGCATGATGGCGACCGTCGTCAGGCGCGGCTCCCAGGTCCACCAGGTGTTCCAGACCGGTTTGGCCCACAGCGAGCCAGTTACCGTCATGATAACGGCGAACGCCAGGCCGATCTCCACCGAAGAGAGCGCCACGATGTCCCAGCGCCGCCGGCCAGTGCGCAGATAGGCGATGCTGGCTATCAGCGTGATGAAAAAGGCGAAAAAACCCACCCAGGCGGTGGCGACATGCCAGTAGAAAATGCGCTGTACATCCCCCATCGCGGCCTCTCTGGGGGCGAATACCAGTGCCATGTAGAGCGCTGTCAAAACGGCCGCGCCGGCCAGCCCGTGCAAAAATATGGCGATTTTACCCACGCCCCAACGTTCCATGGCAGGTCATCCCTCCCATTCAGCTCTCTACCACATAATCGAAGGTCAGGTATGAGATCGTCAGGAACACCACGTCATAGCCGATGAGCAGGTTGAGCCAATTAGCGACCTCGCCCAGGGATGCGCCGTCGAGCACGCCGGCGGTAGCCTTCACCGCGGCCAGCACCAGCGGCAGGGCCACCGGGAACAACAGCAGGGGCAGCATCACCTCGCGCGCCCGGGTGTTGGCGGTCATAGCGGAGAAGAGCGTGCCGACGCCGGCAAACCCCAGCGTGCCCAGCACCACAATCAGCGCGATGTCCCAGCGCACGAGCGCCAGATTAAGCAGTACCGAGAAGACCGGCAGGGCGATGGCGTCCACGGCCAGCATGAAGATCAGGTTGCCCAGCATCTTGCCCAGGTAGATCAGACTGCGGTCCACCGGTGTCATCAGCAGGCCGTCCAGGCATCCTTTGTCCGCCTCCTGGATGAAGGAGCGGTTCAGCCCCAGGACGCCGGCGAACACGAACGCCACCCACATCACCCCCGGCGCGACCTCCCGCACGTTCTCCACCCGCAGGTCGAAGGCGAAGTTGAAGATGAAGACGGCCAGGAGCACGAAGATGAGCATCATGCTCAGCGTTTCCTTCGTGCGCAGTTCCGCCAAGATGTCCTTTTTGACGACGGCCCATACCGCCTGCCAGGCACTGCTCATGCGGAGGCTCCTGGGAGTGCATTGGCCGGCCGGCGCTCCACCAACTCCATGTAGGCCTCGGCCAGTTCCGCCGTCGAAAGGTGCGCGGTGGGCGAATCCCAGCGGATCTGCCCGCCGGCAAGGATGGCCACCCGCGTGCTCATCTCCCGCGCCCGCTCCAACTGATGCGTGGTCATCAGGATGGTGCGCTGTTCGGCGCCCATAAGCGACAGCAGTTCGCGAAGCATGCGCGCCGCCTGCTGGTCCAGGCCAGTGTCCGGCTCATCCAGCAGGAGCACGGGTGGGTCGTGGAGCACGGCGCGGGCGATGGAGAGGCGCTGCTGCATGCCGCGGCTGAAGGTGCGCACGGGATCATGCCGGCGCTCGTACAGCCCGACCCGCTGTAGCAGTTCGGCGATGCGTTCCTCCAGCGCCGGCACCCGGTACAGCCGGCCGTAGAAGCGCAGGTTTTCCTCGGCGGTCAGATCGCCGTACAGGAACGTCTGATGGGAGACCAGGCCGATCTGCTGGCGGACGCGGCGCGTGTCGCCGTCCAGCGGCTGGCCGTTGATCCAAGCGCGGCCCTCGCTGGGTCGGCTCAACGTGGCCAGGATGCGCAGGAACGTGGTCTTGCCGGCGCCGTTCGGCCCCAACAAGGCGACGAATTCCCCCGGCTGAATGCGCAGGTCCACCCCGCGCAGGACGCGGTAGCGGCCGAACGCCTTGCTGATGCCGCGCGCTTCCACCGCCGGCCAGCGTTCCACCTGTCCCTTCATGTCCGTCCCTGCCTCCCCGGTATCCACAAAGGGTAGGTTACCAGGCCGATGAGCAGGAGCGTACCCAGACCGATGGCGATGCCCAGCATGGTGTTCTGGGCACTGCCGGCCGGCGCCGCGGTGCCGCTCTTTCCGGCCGTGCCGCCGGCAGTCGCGCTCGACTGGAACGTCAGGTGCAGGGTGGTGTTGGCGGGCAGGTCCCGGGCGGCGTAGTTCAGGAACGGCATCTCTCCGCCCATGGTGCCGGCGAATTCCAGCGGCGCGCCCTCCACCACCCAGCCCATAGATACCAGCACGTTTAGGTTCTTCACCGGGTAATACAGGGTGTAGTCCATGGACCACGGAGTGCCCTGCGGTGGGAGGGTGTAGGACAGCACGATTTGGGCGCTGGATTGGCCGGGTGGAATGGGCATGGTGTCTGCCGCGCCGTCCGGCACGCTGATGAAGCGCTCTCCCAGTTCGCCGGCGTCAAAGGTGAGCTGGTCTGCCCCCTTGGGCAGGTAGATGCGGAAGGTTACCGGCTGGCCGCCTTCCTGCAGGGGCCTGCCGATGAAGGTCTTGCCGCCGGCGTTGGAGACGATGAACATCTGCCCGACCTGCACACCTTCGTTCAGCGGGCTGATAATGAGATGGGCGCGCTCGATGACGATGCCGCTGTCATCATCGGTGGTCTCGTACACCTCCAGGCGCACCGCCTTCTGCGGGGCAGAGGCGGTGAGCGTGATCATATCCCCGAAGTAGGCGACATCTTTGTAGAGCGCGCTGACCGCATAGACATTTTCCCCGCCGAGGGCCAGCCCGGTGAACGAAAAGCCTCCGCCGGCATCGGTCTGCGTCTGTAATGTCTGCTTCAGGGTGGTGCCCTCGTACCATTCCAGGGAAACCGGGACGCCGGCCAGGGGGGTGTTCGCCGGGGCCAGCATGACCACCCCTTCGATGGTGCCGCTGGCCTGCGCGCCAGCCGCCGGTGCCGCCGCCAGTCCAATGACCAGCAGTATACCTATCAGGGTAAACCCCAGTGCGTTCCTCATCGCGTTCCCTCTAATTTCGCCCCACAGCCGGGACAGAAGCGTTCATCGCCGACCAGCGCCCGGCCGCACTGCGGACAGCGCGGTCCCACCGGCGTGCCGCACTGCGGGCAGAAGCGCTCGTCCGGCTCCAGCACGCGCCCGCAGGTCGCGCACTGGCCGGCGGAAAGGGTCGCGGCCGGTGCCGGCGCGGGCCGCGCAGCCGCTCCCCCCTGCCAAAGGGGATAGGCCAGCATGAAGATCGTCAGGCCTGCCATCAACAGGAAGATGATGATCTGCATCGTTCTGCCATCCTATTCCTCCGCCGTGTCCGCGGGTGCACGGCGCCGGCGCTCGCCGGCCGGCCACCAGGCCAGCAGGGTGCCCAGCACCATCACGCCGCCGCCGATCCACATCCACAGCATCAGCGGTTCCTGCAAAAATTGGAAGGTCGCGGAGCCGTCACTGCTCAGGCCGGCCAGGATGACGTAGAAGTCTTCCGCCGGCCGGCTCCACACCGCCACCTCCGAGACCCACTGCTCCACGTTCCAATGGAAGTTTTTCTCCGGCACCAGCTCTCGCACCGCCCCATTGGGGCGGGAAACCCGCAAGATGGTAGCGAAGCGCTGTTTGTGCGGCAGTTCCTGTTCCACGTACTGCAGGTACTGCACCGTATAGCCGGCGACGTCCAGCGTCTCGCCGGGCTTCATCACTGTCTGGTACTCCTGCTTGTACACGCCGGAGCCGACCACGCCCAGCACGATGAGCAGGACACCCAGGTGGACAATGAGGCCGCCGTAGCGCCGGCGGTCCCGCCCCACCACCCGCAGGAGGGCGGTCAACGGGTTCTCGCCGGCGGAGCGCATGCGGGCGCGCGCCCCTCTGCCGAACTCCATCAGGATACTGCCGGCGACGAAGGCCGTCGACCCAAAGCCCACCAGCGCGATCGGCTCCCGCCAGCCGGTGACCAGCAGGACAGCGATGATCAGCGCGGTGAGGATGGCCGGCACGATCAGCCGCCGGGCGAGCTGTGCTGGGGTCGTCCGGTGCCAGAGCAGGACTGGACATACGCCGAACAGCAAGATGATGGCCAGGCCGATAGGGCCGAAGGAGCGGTTGTAGAAGCCGGCGTCCAACGCCACTTGCTGTCCCCGGAACAGTTCGGTCAGGGCCGGGAAGATGGTGCCCAGGAACACGACGGCGGCCGCACCGACCAGCAGGAGGTTGCCGATGAGGAAGCCGGCCTCGCGTGAGAGGTACGACTCCAGGGCGTAGTTATCGGCGAAGGCGCGCCGGCGCGCTGCCAGCAGTCCCAGACTGCCGGCCATCGCGACGACCAGGAAGACGGCGAAGTACCAGCCCAGGGAAGAGCGTTCGAAGGCGTGCACCGACTGGATGACGCCAGAGCGGGTAACAAAGGTAGCGAATATGCACAACCCGAAAGTCAGTATAGTCAGCACCGCCGTCCAGGTGCGGAAGATGCCCCGTCGGGACTGCACCGCCGCCGAGTGCAGGGCCGCTGTACCCACCAGCCAGGGTATCAGCGAGGAGTTCTCCACCGGGTCCCAGGCCCAGTATCCGCCCCATCCCAGCTCGATATAGGCCCACCAGGCGCCCAGGATGATGCCGATGCTCAGGAACAACCAGGCCATCAGGCTCCAGCGGCGCACGCGCGCCATCCAGGCGTCGCTGGGCTGTCCGCTGAGAATGCCGGCCAGCACAAAGGCAAAGGGGATAGTGTAAAGGGCATAGCCGATGAACAGCGTCGGCGGGTGAAAGATCATGCCGACATTTTCCAGCAGGGGATTCAGCCCGAAGCCGTCCGCCGGCCGGCTCGCAAGCAGGGCAAAGGGATTGCTGGGCAGGACCAGCACCAGCGCCATGAAGGCTTGGACGATGGCTGTGGTCGCCAGCAGATAGGGGCGCAGAGGTTGAGCCGCCGCATCGCGCTGGCTGTACAGCACGACCAGGCCGGCCAGGCTCACTAACAGGAGCCAGAAGAGCAGGGAGCCTTCCTGGCCGGCCCAGAAGGCCGACAGCACGTATGCCAGCGGCAGGGTGTTGCTCACATGCTCGAAAACATAGCGCACCTGGTAATCGCGGCTGACCAGCAGGTACAGCAGGATCAGGGAGGCGGTAACCACCCACAGGACAGCCATGCGAAAGCCGTTTTCGCCGGAGCGGATCAGCTCCGGGCGGCGCCGGCGCTGGCCCAGGACGAAGGCCAGGGCGGCGTAGCCGGCGCTCAAGAACGCCAACAGTAGGGCACCATATCCGATGTCTGCGATCATGCGCGCCTCTCGTTCGAGTCGTATGCCGGCGGCCCCTTACCGCGGGGAGGCGGTGGCGGTCGCCGCGGCCTCATACTTCGAAGGGCACTTCAGCAGTAAGTTGGAGGCCTCGAACACCCCGTTGGCGTTCAGCTTTCCTTCCACCACTGCTTCCGCCTGGTCCTGGAACATATCCGGCCGGGGACCGTGATACACCACCGGCAGGCGGCCGCTGTTGTCCACGATGTCAAAGCGCAGGACCAGGTTCTGCTGGTCGTACTGGATGTTGGCGCCGTCCACCACCCCGCTGACCCGCACCTTCTCTCCCACGGCCGCCGGCCCTTTGGCCATCAGTTCGGCCACCGTCAGGTAGTAGGCGGTGGAGCCGCCCAGGCTGGAAACGATCAGGTATATGACCACCGCGGCGATGATGAACCCGCCTACGATGAACTTGGTGGGGCGGGGTTTGCTCGCCGCCGGCATTTCCATATCGGGCATGCGTTCTTCCGTCGTCATCACGTCCTCCGTCAATCCATTCCATTACGGCAGTTTTCTGCGGGTGCCGCAGTTAGGACAGTAGATTTCATCGCGTTTGAGGGGGCGGCCGCACTGATGGCAGTAGCCGATCACGTCGCTTTGCGGCGGTTTGGGGGCCGCGGCCGGCCGGCGCGGCGGCTCCGGCGGCACTCGGTCCTTCTTGCGCCGCTCCGCATAGCGCCGGGCCTGCCGGCTGGTGCCGGCGGAAGCCTGGGCACGCGTCCATATCCATGCACCTACCGCCAAGCCGACTGCGGCCAGCGCGCCAGCCAGGATAACGGCGGTGGAGGTAGGTATGCCTCCGCCGGCGCGCGGTGCATCCTCGAACTCCGCCGGCCCGGGTGTGGGGAGGCCGAGGATTTCGGCGGAGAGCCGGCGCTCCTCCCGGTGATAGCGCACCGTGACGTTGGCCGACTGTCCTTGATCCAGCGCGCCCACTGGGATCAGGTGCAGGGGTAGCTGTGCCTCGGTGATCACACTGCCGGCCGCCGGCTCGATCTGGAAGGCGCTGGCCGCCAGCGGCTCCTGCACCTCGAACCGGAAATCGCGCACCGGGTAGTCGGCCTGATAAGTGAAGGTGAACTCTCGGTCACTTCCCTGGCCGGCCAGCAGGTCAATGTAGTACTCCATCTGGAAGCGGCGGTACGGCAGGCTGTAGCTGACCAAGACCGTATCGCCCTGGGCGCGCAGTTCGTACTTGCGGTAGCGGAAATTGCCCAGATCATCCACGCCGGCGGTGGCGCTGGGGGTGCCCACAGCCGCCGGCATCGCGAAGGTAATGGTTACCGGAAGCGGTACGTCTTCCGCCAGCGTCCCGCTGTAAATGACGAGCACACCGGGCTTATCATATTCCGGCCAGAGGGCAACCGACATTTCGTCCAGACGCACCGGGGTCTGCGCCCGGACAGCGAGGGCCGTGCCCAAAATCAGCAGTATCAGCAGTGTCAGACAGCGTCTCAATAATGTCATGTTCCATGCTCGCCGTAAAATGCAAGAAACAATTATAACGTAAATGATAAATTTTGACAACAGCGCGCCATGCGGGCGTTGAAAAAGTCCAAACATACAATCTGTGGAAGAGCGGCCTGGCGGCTGAAGCCGCGGCAACGACTGCGAAGCCTGCGCAGGCTTCGCGAAGTCGGCGCCGGCCGACTTCGCAAACACAGCCGCAGTTTCAACTGCCAGGCGATGAGCCAATACCCGCAAATCGAATGACAACCTTGACTTTTTCAACACCCTCCGCCATGGGATTATCGGAAAAGCCCAAATCACTCTCATGTCAGGGCTTTTCAATATTCTAACAAAATGGCAGTTGAAACTGCACCAACGGCTACAAAGTCGGCCTGCGCCGACTGACAAGCCCACACAGGTAGGTTTCGCCATCGTTGCTACGACTTCCAGCCGCCCAAAATGTTATAGCGTTGAAAAAGCCCTGCTCCCATGTGAGAGCGGATTGCCAATTCATATTGCATGATTTATAATTGTATTTGCTACACTGGATGGACCCCAGGATTGGGCAAACAGCTTCAAGGCACGCGGAATCCTGCCTCAATGATGAAACCGTTCGCTCTCCAGGTTCTTCTGCCGGCACTGATCATCAGCGCCTGCATCGCCGGCATCTTTCTGACCTACTACCAGGCACCGGTGACGCTGGCTGTGGTGGATGCAGAAACGGGCGCGCCGGTGCCGGCCGCGCGCATCGCCCTGCCTGCCGGCCCCGAGCGCGTCACCCCGGTGGGCGGGCGCGTTCGAGCGCGCCTACCGCGGGGGGATAATATGCTGGCGGTAGAAGCCGCCGGCTACATTCCCGCCCAGCTCACCTGCTCTCCGCCTCGCTTCCAGTGGAGCGCGTACCGCTGTGAGACGCGGCTGGTCCCCTGGCGCCTGACCGTCCGTCTGACCGACGCGCTGGACCCAACATACAGGGTGCCGGCGGCGCGTGTCCTGGCGAACGACCGCACCATGAGTATGCTGAACAACGGCCAGTACGTCATCGAGCGGGTGGCGCGGCCGGCCCACCTGACCGTCGAAGCGCCGGGCTATCTCCGCTGGGAGGGCGAGGCGGCCGATACCGCGTATTTCACGGGGGAACGGGTCTTTGAAGTCCTCTTACAGCCGGTGCGCATCCGCGGCCGGGTGACGGCCGCGGACACGGGTGAGGCGCTGGCCGGCGCTCGCGCCTGGGCCGGCGGCGATTGGTCCCTCACCAACTCGGCTGGAATTTTTGAACTCCTGCGCGTCCCCGTGCCGTTTCAGCTCCGGGTGGAACGGGCGGGCTATCTGCCGTACCGCGGCCCTCTCATCGAGGAGACATGGCTGGAACAACCAGCCTCCCTCGAAATTCCCCTCCAGCCCATCTGGACGGCCGGCATCGCCCGCGATGCGGACACCCATCTGCCGGTGGCCGGCGCAGTGGTGCAAACCGCGTTGCAGCGCGCGGAATCGGGCACCGACGGCGCGTTCCGCCTGCGGGCGCTGGAGGCCGGCATGCCCATCACCATCTTCGCGGAGGACTATTTCAGCACCACCTTGACCTATGCTGGCCAGGAAACGCTGGACATCACCCTGCGTCAGATCAAGGTGCCGGCGACAGTGCGCGATGCATTGAGCGGCCGGCCCCTGGCCGGCGCGCTCCTGCGCTTTGCCAACCGCACCTATATGACCGACGACAGCGGGTCCGTCACCGTTGTCGGCCTTCTGACCGGACGGGAGCTGGAGGCCAGCGCCCCACACTACGCCTCCGTGCGCCTGGCATATGCCGGCGGTAATCCCCTGGAGATACTGCTGGCACCGCACAAAGTCATCCTGCAGGTGGTGGACGCGGACACCGGCGAACCGATCCCCGGCGTGCGTTTGAAAGCAGTCGGGCAGATTATCCCGCCGGCCGGCGAGGGTGCCTTCGTGCTGGAGGATTGGAACCCGATGCAGTCCCTGACGGTGCGAGCGGCCGGCTACGGCCGCTTCACCCTGACCCTGAATCCAGAGCTGTGGTGCACCGAGGAGCGCCGGCCCTGCCTGCGTTCTGCCCGCGCCGCGGACAGCGAGGCTGTCGCGCTGGAACTGGCACTGCCGGCGTTCCGCGCCAAGGGCATTTACGTCCCCTTTGGCCTGCTGACACGCCCCGACCGCCTGCAGGAACTGCTGGAGCTGGTCAAGAGCACCGAGCTGAACGCCGTGGTCATTGACATGAAAAGTGATCGCGGCTTCCTGGGCTTCCAGAGCACCCACCCGCTGGCGCAGGAGTTCGGCGTCCTGCGCAGGGACATTGTGGACATCCGCGAGTTTCTGCGAGAATGCAGAGAGGCCGGCATCTACACCATCGCCCGTATGGTGGTGTTCAAAGACAACCCCCTGGCACATGCACGGCCGGCATGGGCCGCCGTGAGAGCCGACGGCAGTGTCTGGCTGGACCGGGAGGGGTTGGGCTGGGCCAACCCATTCCTACAGGAAGTGCGCGATTACAACATCGCCCTGGCGAAAGAGGTCGCCGAGCTGGGGTTCGATGAGATACAGTTCGATTACCTGCGCTTCCCATCGGATGGAGATGTGGGGAGCATCGTCTACGCACAGGAAAATACTCTTGAAACGCGCACCACTGCCATCCGGACGTTCATGGAACAAGTGACCGCGGCCCTGGAGCCTTACGATGTGTTCGTCTCCGCCGACGTCTTCGGGCTGACCATCTGGGTGGTGCCAGACTCGGACATGGGCATCGGCCAGCGCGTCAAGGATATCGGGCCGTATCTCGATTACCTTTGCCCGATGATCTATCCCTCCACATTCGGGCCGGGGAACCTGGGATATGAGGTTCCCGCGGACTACCCGTATGAGGTGATATACCGCAGTGTGATTCAGGCCGCCGGCCGACTGCCGGCCCATGTACGGGTGCGGCCCTGGCTCCAGGCCTACTGGTACTCGCTGGAACAGCAGGCCCTCCAGCGGCAGGCGGCGGAGGACGCCGGCGCCTGGGGATGGTGCTTCTGGAACGCCGCCGGGAACTACCGCCCTGAGCTGTTCGCGCCGGCCGGCCCGTGACCATGCCGCCGGCACATATTTCCCTTCCGGCGCCCTTCCCGCTATAATGGCCCTATGAGCCAGAGACGCCTGGACCTATGGTTGCTCTTTCTCCTGCTGATGGCCAGGGTGCGCATTGATACCCTGGCGGATATGGTCCTGCCGGCCCGCCACCAGGACGTGGCACGCCTACCGCTGGTGCAGAGGCTGTTCTCCCCCCATGTCCAGGAACTGCTCAAAGATTGGCTGACCGACCCCCTTTCGCTGGTACTTATCAGCATCGCTTTCGCCGGCTTCTTCCTGTACCTCTTGGCGGACCTGGCACAGGAACGCTGGGGCGAGGCCAAGCTGTACCCGGCCAAGCTGGCCATTATTTGGCTCATCATCGCGGCGACGGTGCTCGCCGGCTCAGCCAAGCTCATCGCCCTGCGCCAGATGAACGGGCCGGCCTCCTACTGCCACGACGGCGGCGTCATCCAGACGGAAGAGGCCGTCAAGCTCTTCCTGGCCGGCCGCAATCCCTATAGCGAGGATTACCTGAACACGCCGCTGGCAGAATGGGGGCTGGACCTGCGCTCGGCGCTCTATCATTACCCCTATTTGCCCTGGACCTTCGTCTTTTCCGCACCCTTTTACCTGTTGTCCCAGGCGGTATGGGGCTATTTCGATGCGCGCCTGGTCTACCTCCTCCTGTTCATGCTGACCCTGCTGATGAGCCTGCGGCTGGCGCGCCGGCCCGCGCACCGCCTGATGCTCGTGATGGCGCTGGGGCTGAACCCCATCATGGGAAGCGACGTGATTTTCGGGCAGAACGACATCTTCGTGCTCTTCTGGATGGTGCTGGCGTGGTGGTTCCTGCCGCGCGCGGAGGGGGAGCGCCGGCAGGAATGGCGCTATCTGGCGTCCTCGGCGGCCGCCGGCCTGGTGCTGGCCTCCAAACCTACGGCCTGGTTCATGCTCCCCTTCCATCTGCTGGCGCTGTGGGAGGTGGGCCGGGAGGGCCGGCGCTGGAGCATTTCGCCGCGCTGGTGGCAGCGTTCCTTGCCCATGCTGACGGCATTCGTGGTGCTGGCCGGCCCGTATTTCCTCTGGTCGCCGGCGGCGTTTATGGACGACATCTGGCAGTGGGCCAGCGGCACCTCCGCTACGCCCTATCAGATTCGCGGCTGGGGATTTGCCAATTTCGTGCTGGCGCTGGGGCTGGTGGAAAGCCGGCTGAGCTACTTCCCCTTCTGGATACCGCAGTTGCTGGTCTGCGCGCCCCTGCTGGTCCTCCTAGTGCGGCGGCAGGTCGGGCGTTTGCGGGGGCCGGCCGGCATTGCCCTGCACACAGGTATCCTGCTGTTCGTCTACGCCTTCTTCTCCCGCTTTTTCAACGAGAACTACGTCGGCTTCATCGCCGCCCTGCTGACCATCGGCCTGCTGGCGGATGACGGGGTGGAGCCGGCGCATGCGATGCAGGAGACCGCTTCGGACACATGATGTGGGAGCGCGCGCTTCACACAGTGCGAAACAGCATACGCTGGGCAAAGGGCCGGCTCGGAAAGCGCTCGCTGGCAGATGCTGTCCCTGCTCTACGCGGCGGCATCATCACGGCCGGCATCCTGCTGGCCGCGGCCATGCTGGCCGGTGCTGGCCGACCAGGGCTGGCCAGCTTCCCCCTACCGTACCTCCTAGCTCCCAGCGCCACACCCACGTCAACGGCTACTATCACCGCCAGCCCCACGCATACGGCTACCGCGACCCACACGGCGACGGTGACCCCGACGCCGACCCGCACACATACAGCTACCGCCACGTCATCGCCGATGCCCACGTTCACGGCCGCGCCGACGGCGACTGCTACCTGTACACCAACGCCCCAGCCCACGCCGGACGGCGTGCACCGCACCGTGCGCGTGCCCATCCTGATGTATCATCATATTGCCGACCCGCCGGCCGGCGCCAAGGCCGTGGAGCGCGACCTCTCGGTTTCGCCGGCGCGCTTCGAGGAGCAGTTGCGCTACCTGCGCGAAGCTGGCTACCAATCCATCACTATGGTGGACCTGGTCTATCACCTGACGCTGGGCACACCCCTGCCGCCCAAGCCGGTCATCATCACCTTTGATGACGGCTATGGCGATGTCTACACCCACGCCTTCCCGCTCCT
Organism: uncultured Anaerolineae bacterium; assembly: GCA_938049385.1. Lineage (GTDB taxonomy): Bacteria > Chloroflexota > Anaerolineae > JACIWP01 > JACIWP01 > JACIWP01. The sequence continues at coordinate 57,952 of CALIBQ010000010.1, read as the reverse complement.
GCAGAAATACGGCTTTACCGCCACCATTTACGTCATCACCGATTTCGTGGATCGTGGGCTGACCCCGTATCTGACCTGGCCGCAGATTGAGGAGATGTATGCCGCTGGCATGGAGTTCGGCGCGCACAGCCGCGATCACCCCGACTTGCGCCGCAAATCTTACGACTTTCTCGTATGGCAGATTCTGGGCCCCAAGCAGACGCTGGAAGCCCATCTGCCGGCGCCCGTGCGCACCTTCTCGTATCCCTCTGGCGCCTACGACCAGCACGTCATAGACGTCCTGCGCTCTGCCCACTACTGGTGTGCGGTGACGGCGGAACAGGGCGCCACCCACACCAGCGATGGGCTGTTCACCCTGTCGCGCATCCGGGTGCGGCGCGCCGACACTCTGGAAACCTTCCGCCGAAAGCTGGAGCTGGACTGGTAAGCGATGTCTGTGGATGCGCTGGCGCTGAGCGCCCTGACGGCGGAGATACGCGGCCATCTGCTGGGGGGACGGGTCCAGGACGTGCTGGCGGTGGATGCGCTGAGCCTGGGCTTGGAGGTGTACGCCGGCGGCCGCCGGCATTATTTGCTCCTCAGCGCTCACCCGCAGTGGGCGCGCATTCACCTCTCCAGCATCCCACTCCGGCGCGGTCTTGAGACGCCGCCGCCCCTGCTACTGCTCCTGCGCAAGCGCCTGCGGGGCGGCCGGCTGATGGAGGTAGCTCAGCCGGCCTTCGAGCGCATCGTGCACCTGCGCTTCCGCCATCCGCGGGAGGGCGAGAGCCTGCTGGTGCTGGAGTGCATGGGCCGGCACAGCAACATCCTCCTGCTAGACGACATGGGTACCATCCTGGAGTGCGTCAAGCGCATCGGCCCGGAGGTGAACCGCTACCGTCAGCTCCTGCCCCGCCTGCCTTATGTCCCTCCGCCGGCGCAGGCCAAACTGCCCCCGGACCGGCTCACCGCGGACGACGCGGCGTCCATCCTGCAGGGACGTGCCGGCGGGACGCCGGCTTGGAAGGCGCTGGTGGAATCAATCCAGGGCGTCAGCCCTCTACTGGCGCGAGAGCTGTGCTTTCGCGCCTGGGGCAGGAGCGATATCCCCTGCGGCGAGGTTGCAGAGCCGACCGCGCTCCTCGCAGTACTCTCCGAACTGCTGGCGCCCCTGACGAACGGGGATTGGCGGCCGTCGCTGGGCTATGATTCCCCCGACGAGGAGGCGCCGGCGAGCTGTTTCGCGCCGTACCCTTTGACGCACTGCGCCCGCTGGGAGCCGGCCCCATCCATCAGCCAGGCGTTAGAGCGCTGGTTGGAGGACGCACAGCGGCAGGCGCGCGACCCGTACCGCGCGGCGCGCGAGCGGCTGTGGGGTATACTGGCGGAGGCCGCCGGCCGGCTGGAACGCCGGCGGGATCAGCTCTTGGAGCAAATGATGCCGGCGGAAAAGGTCGAGGCACTGCGGCAGGCCGGCGAGTACATCCTCGCCTTTGGCTGGCAAACACGGCCGGGACAGCAGACCCTGGAGGTGGACCTGGGGGACGGAGAGACGCTCCGCATCGCGCTGGACCCAGCGCTCTCGCCGACGGAGAACGCCGAGCACTATTTCGAGCGCTACCGCAAGGCCAAGCGCGCGGCGGAGGCTGTGCCGGCACTGCTCGAACAGGTGGAAGAGGAGCTGGCTTTCCTGGACCAGCTTCGCCTGGATGTGGGGCTGGCCGGCAATCGCGCGGAACTGGACGCGCTGGAGCAGGAGCTGATGCAGTGGGGATATGTGCCCGCCCCGGCCAAAAAGGCGCATGCCAAACCTGCGCCGGCGGCGCCCCTCACCGTGGAAGGACCGGATGGGTTCCCGATTCTGGTGGGGCGCAACAGCCGGCAGAATGATTACCTGACCTTTACGCTGGCGCGAGGGGAGGACCTGTGGTTTCACGCACGAGGCACCGCCGGTGCGCACGTGATCCTGCGCACTACCGGCAGGACGCCCACGCCGGCCGCTATCCAGCGCGCCGCGGAGCTGGCCGCATATTATTCCAGTGCGCGCCAGGACACGCGAGTGCTGGTGGATTATACCCTGTGCCGGCATGTGCGCCGGCGTCCGGGCGGCCGGCCGGGCCAGGTCTACTACCGCCACGAGACGACGATCGCGGTAGCGCCGCGGCCGTAGAGCCGGCTATTCCACCTTGATCTTGGTGACCTTTTTCTCGGTCTTCTCTTCCTCTTCGAACCATTCGATGGCTTTGTCGAGGAGACTGCGCAGGGCCAGCAGTGCTTCCCGGTTGGCGGCTTTCACATGGGAGCGGAACTCCTGCGGCAGGAAAGCCGCCGACTTGCCCTTGGCGGTGATGCCCTCGATGCCTTCCACCAGCCAATCGGTGAAGGAGAACTCCTCCGGTTTCTTGCGGGTCGTCTCTTTCTCAGCCATCATTCACCTCCGTATGGGGAAGCATGGCGTTCAGCCGGCGGGTTTCTGCGCCAGGGCAATCAGGGTGGTGCCGACCGGCAGGTTCACCTGGCGCAGGAACCAAGCCTCTATCCCTCCGATGCCGCTCAGCAGGGCGTTCAGCCCCGGCGAAACTGGCTCCATCTCGACCTGATAGGCGTCCTCGTCGGTGGTGGGTGCGGCCAGCGCCGGCTTTCTGTTCAGCATCCGCCGCAGTACGAGCAGCGCCGCGGCCATCGGGAACACGCTGAAATAGGCGAAGGTCATGCGGCGCACGGCGAAGCCGGCCTGCTCCAGGCGCTGGCCGAGCTGTCGTTTGGAATAGCGCCGCTGATGCTGATTGATTTCGTCGTTGTGGCTCCACAGCCACTGGAAGGCTGGCACCGTCGTGACGAAATACCCGCCCGGTTTGCAGACCCGACAGCATTCGCGGAGCATGGTCAAATCGTCCGGCACATGCTCCACCACATCCAGCGCGGCGACCAGGTCAAAGCGGTTGTCCTCGAAGGGCATGGATTCGCCGCGCCCTTCCACCACCTGATAGCCGCGAGCGCGTGCTACCGCCAGGGGTTTGGGATTGTTGTCAATGCCCTCCACCTCGCCGTAGCGGGCCAGGTGATGGAACATATTGCCGGCCCCACAGCCCACATCCAGCACGCGCCGGCCCTCCCGATGCGGTAGGAGCACCGGGTCTAGCACGCTGTACAACGCCCTGGTGCGCGTGGCAAACCACCAGTGCTTATCCTCTTCCAATACGATTGGCGGCGTTGATGGCACGATTTTGTTCCCCCCTTTCCGCAACGTTCCTCATCTGTCTCACGTCTATTTTACAACAGCCGGGCCGCTTCGCCAAGTAACAGCCGGCGAGGGAATGCGTCAGGCGACTGCCAACAGGACAAGGGGCGGGAATCCGATCTCCTGGCCGGCCTTGACGCATATGCCATCCTCCGCTATTATACAAGAGGGACATCGAGGGGTTGAGATAGGTGGGCATGCCGCACAAGCCGAGCTGGACATACAAGGGAGGTACCGCCGCGTTCGCCGGCGCGCTGCTGATACTGCTCGTCCTGACGCATCCTGCGCAGGGCACCAGCGCGCCAACCCGCCTTACGCCGGCCGGTTGCTTTCCGGAGCTGTGGCTCCCGGACGGCTCAGCGCTCATCGTCAGCCGGCCGGGGGAAACCGTTCCCCTGGCCGATGGGAAGGGGTTACAGCGTCAGGAGCTGTGGCTGGTGCCGCTGGACGGCACGCCGGCCCGGCGCCTGACCGACAACGGCGTCCGGCCGCGCCTTGCCGGGGACGGCCGGCGCATCACCTTCCTCTCCCATCGGCAGGGCGATATATGGCAGGAGATGACGCTGTCGCTGGAGAGCGGGAGGGTGCAGGAAGGGGGGAGCGCCCGCTGGAACAAACTGAGCGTCACGGCCGCGGCGGCTCCGCGCTGGGATATCCCCGCGCCGGCAGGGGAATACCGTCTGCAGGCCGAGATGGGCGCCGGCCCCTCCGCTACCCTCTGGCTGGAGGGGCCAGAAGGGCGGCGCGCGCTGTTCCAGAACGAGCGCTGGTTCCTCAGCCGGCCGAGCTGGCACCCCGACGGCCGGCGCTTCGCCTATGCCCGCATCCCGCCCGGCACGGGGGAGGTCGGGGAAATCATTATCGTTGATGCCGCCACCGGAAAAGAAGAGCGCCTGACCGTCGGCCAGCATCCCCTCTGGTCGCCGGACGGGCGCCGGCTGGCCTTCTGGCGGCCGGATGGGGTCTGGGTGTGGTCATGGGAGGCCGGCGCCGGCGCACTGACCTCCGCGCTTCCCCCGGTGCAGATGCCAGCGGAACGCGCGGTGCGGTCCGCCGGCCAGCTCACGCCGCCGGCGGTTATCCGGGTCAAACACAGCCCCAATAACTATTACCGCTCCGATGTGCCGCCCGGACAAATAGATATATTCCCCTTTGAGGAATATGTGAAACGCGTGGTGCCGTATGAGATGCCGGCCTCCTGGCCGGCGGAGGCACTGAAAGCGCAGGCGGTTTCCGCCCGCACTTATGCCTGGTGGTTCGTCCTGCGTCATACCGCCTGGGACTTCGACGTCACCGACTGGACAGACTATCAGGTCATGGGGCCTAACACCTATCCCGCCACCAACGCGGCAGTGGAAGCGACCACTGGTCAGTACCTGGCCTATGGGGAGGACGTCATCCTGGCGGAGTACAGCGCCCAGAACGGCAGTCCCACCCTGCCGCGCGGTTCTGTCTCCAGCCCTGATCCGAGTTTCCCTTATCTGCGGTCGGTAGATGACCCCGTCTGCTTCGGCGAAGTGCGCAACGGTCACGGCCGGGGAATGTCACAGGTGGGGAGCCGGCGCTGGGCCGCCTGGTACGGCTGGAGCTATGCCCAGATGCTCATGCACTATTACACGGGGGTCACCCTGCAGTTGCCGGCCAACGGCTCGTCCTGGCCGGCTCTGCCGGTGGGGGCGGTGGTGAAGCCCTGGCAGGGATTCCACCTGAACGCCGACCGCATCCTCGTACGGGTCAACATCAGCGACGCAGACGGGGACGCCGACGTGAAACTGGCGGCACGCCTGCGCGATGGCGAGGGGAATCTCGTCGAATATTCTCTAGGGACGGCTGCGCCGGCCGGCGACGGCTGGTACTGCCTCTGGGATGTCTCGACCCTTCCTGATCAGCCGCTGGCCGCCGGCGGGGCGAGCATCCTGGGCACGGTGAGGGACGCCGGCGGCCGGCAGTCCGAGCTGAGCCCCATCACCTTCGGCATTGACCGCCAGGCGCCGGCGGGTGTCGTGACGACCCCTGCACAGGTGTTCACGACCACCATCCCGGTTACGGTGGCCTTGAGCGCGCCTGATGCCAGCGGCTCCACCGGTCTTCTGCTCAGCAACGGCTGGATATGGGAGGGGGAGTCGCTGTACCATGAAAGCGGTACCGGCGTCGTCGTGTCTGACAGCGCGGCCTGGAACGGCCAGGCCTGGCTGGGGCGCGCCGGCGTGGACCGGGCCGGTGCCTGGTTCGGCCCGTACACGAAGACACTGCCGGCCTTCCGCGCCTACCGCGCCCTCTTCCGCCTGAAGACCGATGCCATCACCGACACACGCCCCATCGCCGTGCTGGATGTGGTGGACAATGCCGGCGCCGCCCTGTTGGGCATTCGCCCAGTGCGCGGCATAGACTTCCGCCAGGCCGGCGCCTATCAGGAATTCGCCGTGGACTTCTGGTATCCACAGCCGGGAAGCCCCGCGCCGGGGACCAGCGGGCTGGAGTTCCGGGTGGCCTTCGCCGGCATCGCCAATCTCTATTTCGACCGGGTCATGATCGCCGGCTATCCCATACCCATCACCTACCCCCAGAGCACCGTTTCCTGGGAACTGCCCTCGACCGCCGGCACCCATGTGGTCTATGCGCGGCTGACCGATGCCGCCGGCAACCTGTCGCCTGACCAGCCGCTGACCATCACCCTCACATTCCCCACCCCGACGCCGACTCCCACACGCACACCTACGCCTACCCCTACACCGACACCGACGGCGACGCCGGCCGCCGGCCAGGTTTCCCTGTCCTTCACGGTGCAGGCACTCTTTGGCGACGTAGATGGAGATGGCAGTTGGGATGAGGGGGAGCCGGCGCTGGAGGATGCGCGCATGTGGTTCATGGTGGAGAACGGCGGTCTGGTAGTGCCGCCGGCGCGCGGCGCGAGCTGGCATTTTACCGCTTCTCTGCCCGCCGGCCGGCGCTACTGCTTCGCGGCGCTGGCGGCTGGCTTCGGCCCGCGATCCGAATGTTTCACCGCGCAGCCCGCCGGCGCGATGCTGACCATCAACTGGCCGGCCGTGGGTCTGCCGGCCGGCGCCCGGACCTTTCTGCCGCAGGTTCCGCGCCTCCGCCCTTGATATCCCCCGTTTTAGCGAGATTTCAAGCGATTTGCGCCGTATTTTATTTGTGTTTCTCGCTCTTTTACCATATAATAATAAGTAGATTCGCATGGATCATGGCGCGCGTGCTGGTACTGTGAGCACAGCAGTTGTCCCGGGAGGATGAAAGTCTTGATCCGACCGTTAGGGCTGATGGATTTGCCGATGCTGGCCCGTTTGCAGTCCGAGGGTGTCCCTCTGGACCCCAAGCGGAGCCTGATTCAGCCGCAGGACCCACTGCGGGCGGCTCTGCGCGCGCCGCTGGCGTTCACCTGTCCTTCGGCGCACACATATATAGCGCGCGCGGATGTGGAGCCAGGCCGTGACCTGGGGTTTGTACAGCTCCGCTGTCGGCCGCATGACCCGCGGCTGGCCGACGTGGCCTTTATCGCCCCGGCGCTGGGACGCTCGCCGGCCGCCACGGAACTGTGGACCCAGCTCCTGACCGCCGCTTGTCTGGACGCTGGGCAGTGGGGCATTGAGCGCATTTTCGCCAGCCTGCCGGCGGAATCGCAGGATGCCATCCCGTTCCTGAACGCCGGCTTTATCATCTTCGCTCGCGAGGACATCCTGTTCCACCGAGAAGCGGCCCCGCCGGCCGGGAACCCGCCGGCCCTTCGCCCCCAGCGCGACCAGGACGGATGGGCGCTCCAGCGGCTGTACGGCGCCCTCCTGCCTATGGGCGTGAAGCAGGTGGAGGGGGCCTGGGCGCGCAACAACAATGGGCGGTCTGGCGGCTTGGAATGGGAGATTGCCGGCGCCGAAGGCTATGTGCTGGAGCAGGCCGGCGAAATCCTGGGGCACGCGCAGCTCGTGCGCGGGAGATTGGGCTACTGGCTGGAGCTGGCCCTGCATCCGGAGGCCGCCGCCAGGGCGCAGACGCTGGTGGATGCCAGCCTTCTGCTCCTGGCGCGATGGCCGCGCCGGCCGGTGTACTGTCCGGTGCGCACGTACCAAGGATTCCTGAAGCCGGCTCTGCTGGCTCGCGGGTTCGTCGAGTTCGACCGGCGCGAGCTGGCCGTCTTCTCGACGCTGGGGAGGGTGTACGTGCCGGCGTCGGCACATGCGGCACGCGTCGAGCCGCGCGCCGAGGTGTCCGTCACGCCGACGGTCCTGCCCCATGCGTGAGCCGGCGTACATTCAGCGCCCAATTCTTGGGCGAAAATACATGTAGGATTACATTGAAACAAAGGAAGAGGATTACACACACGATACATGATGAACACCATGACAGGCATTACGGAAGAAGAAAGGACGGCAGAGCTGAAAGAACATCTGCTGACCCGCATGCGCAACACAGAAATGAAAATTACCGATGACCTGGACGCCCTGCTGGCGGTGCTCCCGCCGGACATCGCCCAGGCGGTACGGGACGCCAACCGCGCCGATGAACTGCTGGAAGTGGTGATGGACTTGGGCCGGCGGCCCGAAGCCCGCTACCTCACCCATGAGGTGGCCCTGCGCGACCGGGAGGTCACGGCCGAGGACCTGGAATACGTCATCGCCCGGGTAGGAGATTTCGGCGAGGACAACCGCGCCGGCATCGAGCGCACCCTGCACCGCATCTCGGCCATCCGCAACCGCAAGGGGCGCATCGTCGGCCTGACCTGCCGTGTCGGCCGCGCGGTGTACGGCACCATTGACATCATCCGCGACATCGTCGAATCGGGCAAGAGCATCCTGCTCCTGGGCAAGCCAGGCGTGGGCAAGACCACCATGCTGAGGGAGGTGGCGCGCATCCTCGCCGAGACCAAGCGAGTGGTCATTGTAGATACTTCCAACGAGATCGGCGGGGACGGGGATATCCCCCACCCGGCCATCGGGCGGGCGCGCCGCATGCAAGTGGCCACGCCGGCCTTCCAGCACGAGGTGATGATCGAGGCGGTGGAGAACCACATGCCCGAGGTCATTATCATTGATGAGATCGGCCGCGAGCTGGAGGCACTGGCGGCGCGCACCATTGCTGAGCGCGGCGTCCAATTGGTGGCCACCGCGCACGGCCGCACGCTGGACAATCTGATGATGAACCCCACCCTGGCAGACCTGGTGGGCGGCATCCAGAGCGTGACGCTGAGCGACGAGGAAGCCCGCCGGCGCGGCACCCAGAAGTCGGTGCTGGAGCGCAAAGCTCCACCCACCTTTGACGTGCTCATTGAGATCAAGGATTGGCAACACCTCATCATCCATCACGATGTGGCCAAATCGGTGGACGCCATCCTGCGCGGCCAGAAGGTGACCACCGAGGTGCGCTATCGCGATGAATCCGGGCAGATTCACGCCGAGGTCACCTCACATGTGCCCCCATTGATGGAGCAACAGCAAGGGGGACGGATGTCGCGCGGGTTCGAACGAACCATGGAACGGGGGTTTGAGCGAACCGCGGAGCGGCCGGCGGAGCGCATGCTGGATCAGTTCACCACCTTACGGGTGTACGGCTACGGCGTAGGACAGAATAAAATCCTGCAGGCCGCGCGTGCCCTGCAGGTGCCGGCCATCACCGTGCGCGATCTGAGCGACGCGGATATAGTGCTGACGCTGAAGAATTACTACCGCCGGCGGCCCCAGCCCCTCACTGAGGCCGAGGATCGCGGTATCATGGTCTATGTCCTGCGCTCCAACACCGTGGTGCAGATTCAGGAGGCGCTGGCCAATATCTTCGGCCTGAACGTGACGCCGGTGGATGATTTCGCCGAGGCTATGGCAGAGACCGAGTCCGCTATCCAGCAGGTGCTGGCCGGCGCCAAGTTCGTCGAACTCTCTCCCCAATCCGCGGAAGTGCGCCGGGAACAGCACCGCATGGCCCGCCAGGCTCATCTCCTTTCGGAGAGCACGGGGCGCGAGCCGTACCGGCGGGTGCGCATTTTCCGCGGCGAACAAGCGTGAGAAGCCGCCATGCCGGCGCTGTTCGTGACCTTTGAGGGGCCAGAAGGGTGCGGCAAAACCACCCAGGTGCGCCTGCTGGCGGAGTGGCTGAGCGCCCGGGGTTACGACGTGCTGGCCACGCGCGAGCCCGGGGGCACGCGTATTGGCGAACAGATCCGCGCCATCCTGCTGAATCCTGCGCATACGGAAATGGTGCCGGCGGCGGAGATACTGCTCTTCTCCGCCGCCCGTGCCCAGATTGTGCATGAGGTCATTATCCCCCACCTTCAGCGAGGCGGCATCGTCCTGTGCGACCGCTTCGCGGACTCCACGCTGGCCTATCAGGGCTACGGTCACGGCCTGGACCTGAATGTCCTGCGCATCATCACCGCCTTTGCCACCGCCGGCCTGACGCCGGACATCACGTTTTATCTGGACATCCCGGTGGAAGAAGGTCTGCGGCGCAAGGCGCAGGCCGGCAAGGCCGAATGGAACCGCTTGGACCAGCGGGAGCTGGCCTATCACCAGCGGGTGCAGGAGGGATACCGGCAGTTGATCGCGGCGGAGCCTGCCCGCTGGGTGCTGATTGACGCCCGCGGAAGCATCGAAGCCGTCCACATGCAGGTGGTGCGGGAGATGGAACGCCGGCTGGCGGTCCAGCATGGCACGGCGCGCTGAATCGGTCACGACGCCGGCGGCAGTATGTTGGCCGGCGGCATCACCTATTCATGGGAGGGATTGGAGATCATGAAGCTTATCCTCAGCATCGTCAACCGAGATGACTCCAACGCCTTGATCGACACCCTGTTGCGGCACGGATATCGCGCCACGGTCATCAGCACGACCGGCGGGTTCCTGCGCGAGGGGAACGCCACCATCCTGGTGGGCGCGGAAGATGAAAAGGTGCCGGAGGTGCTTCAGCTCATCAAGGAGAGCTGTCACACCCGCACCCAATTCGTGAATCCCCTGCCGCCGGTGATGGAACCCGGCGAGCTGTACATGCCGGCGCCGGTGGAGGTGCAGGTTGGCGGCGCTACAGTCTTCGTCATGGATGTACACGAGTTTTACCGCTTCTGATCAGAGGTCGTCCAGGCCGTCGGAGAGGCCGGCGGAGTCATCGGCGCCGGCACCCAGATCGGGCAGGGCCTGTTCGATTTCTTCGGGGCTTTGGCCGGCTTCCAGCCGGTCAATCACTTCGTTAAACTCAGGGCCTAGGTCTTCACCCAGCTCACTGCTCATCTTGCGCATCCAGCGGGCGATACTGCGGGGGTCGTTCTCATCCAGGTCGGGCAGATTGCTCGGGTCGGCCAGGTCATCCAGCCGGCTCTCTTCGGACCGCACCACTGAGACGCGGGAGACCAGGCGCGTCAGGCGTGTGCCATGACAGCGGGGGCACTGGGGGGTAGCGGATTCCGCTTCGGAGAAAGTGCGCCAGAAAATGCTGACGCGCCGCCGGCAGTCATGACAGATATATTCATAGATGGGCATGGCAACCGACTCCTTTCGCCGAAGAGTACTGCATAGGGATTATACCGAAAGGACAGGGCCGGCGGCAAATCCGGTCTTGCGAGTGTTGGGGAATTTGCTGGGCGCCGGAAGTCACTGTCTATGATTGCGAAACCTGCCTGCGCAGGCTGACTTCGCAGGTGCAGTCCCCGGTTTGCACTGTCAGGCGATGCACCAACACTTGTGATGAACGACAATCTCGACTTTCTCAACATGCTGGCTTCAAAAGGGGGTACACCGCCGCAAACTTGTCTGCAGTGGGGGAAACATGAACGGAACCGGACTGGCATTTGTGAATGTGGGATTTGGGAGCATCATCGCCGCTCACCGCATTATTGCAGTGCTGGCCGCCGAATCCGCGCCGACGCGCCGGCTGGTTCGCCAGGCCAAGGAGGAGGGGCGCGCCATTGACCTGACCTGCGGGCGCAGGACCAGGACCGCGATCCTGATGGACACCGGCCATGTGGCCCTCGTAGCTCTGCATCCGGGGACCATCGCCGGCCGACTGCGTGAACTTACCAACAATGGTGTGCTGACCCATGGCAACGACAACGGAGAATAACGATTGGCCCCCGTGTGTCGGCAAGGGAGAGGAACAGTTCGCTCTGCCGGCCGCCCTTCAGCCGGGCCGGCAGGACCCGCCCGCCGACGATCCATTCGCCCTGGCCGCCCAGCCCCAACCCCTGGTGGTGGTCATCTCCGGCCCCTCTGGCGTCGGCAAGGACGCCACTGTGCGGCGCATGAAGGAATTGGGACTGCCCTTCCACTTTGTGGTCACCGCCACCACCCGCCCCCGCCGGCCGGGGGAGGTGGACGGCGTGGACTACCATTTTCTGACCCACCAGCAGTTCCAGGAACTGCTGGAGCAGGACGAACTGCTGGAGCACGCCATCGTCTACGGCGAGCACAAGGGCATTCCCAAGGAACAGGTGCGGCGGGCGCTGGCCAGCGGCCTGGATGTGATCATGCGCCTGGACGTGCAGGGCGCGGCCACGATACGCAAGCTCATGCCGGATGCGGTGCTGATCTTCCTGGTGCCGTCCTCGGAGGAGGAGCTGGTGCGCCGGCTGGAACAGCGCAAGACCGAGACCCCCGAGGGCTTGGCGACCCGCATCGCCACCGCCAGACAAGAGATGGAGCGCATCCACGAGTTTGACTACGTGGTGGTCAACAGCGACTGCCACTTGGATGAGACCGTCGAGCAAATCCGAGCTATTATCATCGCCGAGAAGTGCCGGGTGCGTAAGCGCCGCTTCCAGATTTAACCGCATGCGCCGGCACCGGCACGTGCGGGCGCAGTACAGGAGGGTGAACATGGCGGTGATGGAGTTTCATGGTGTGCGTGAGCCGGCCATCGCCGGCACCTGGTACCCCGGCTCCCCGACGGCCCTGCGCCGGACCATCGAGGATTACCTATCCCGGGTGCCGGCGCAGACGCTGGCGGGGGAGATCATTGGGTTGATTGCGCCTCATGCTGGCTATATGTACTCCGGTCAGGTGGCGGCCTATGCCTACCGCCAGGTCAAGGGCCGGCAGTATGACCGCGTCATCGTCATCTCCCCCGTGCACCGCGCCTACATCGCCCGCGCGCAAGCGGTGGTCACGGCGGTGGAATACTACCGCACGCCCCTGGGAGATATTCCCGTGGACGTGGGATTCCTGCGCCGGCTGGCGGACCGCATCCCCCTCGGCTTACTGCGCGATGATGACGAGCACTCGCTGGAGATACAGCTCCCTTTCCTGCAGGTGATCCTATCCTCATTTCACCTGGTGCCCATTATGTTGGCGGACCAATCCCTCGTCTTTTGCCAAGACTTGGGGCAGGCGCTGGCCGAAACGGTCGGGAAAGACGCCGGCGGTGTCCTGTTCGTGGCCAGCACCGACCTGTCCCATTTCTATCACGACCGCACGGCGCGCGTGCTGGACCAGACCTTCATCCGCTATGTCGAGGCCTATGATGTGCCGGGCATGGCCTACGCCGTGAGCCAAGGGAAGACGGAAGCCTGCGGCGCCGGCCCGGTCATGACGGTGATGACCGCCTGCCAGCTCCTGGGCGCTAGAGAAGCGCGCATCCTGCATTACGCCAACTCGGGCGACGTGACCGGTGATTTCACGCGCGTGGTAGGCTATGCGGCCGGCGTTATCCTGCGCTGACGAGGAGGCGGCGCGAAGGTGACAGCATGCGCTATGCCGAGGTAGCGGTCAACGTCCCCATCTATCCCTACGGGCGGAAGCAGGAGATCGCGGGCGAAAGCCCGACCGACGTGCGCGAGCGGCTTCAGCGCACCTTCCATTACGCAGTTCCCACGGAATGGGAAGGGCGTCTGCGGCCTGGGCAGTTGGTACAGGTGCCCTTTGGCAAGGGGCCGGCCCAGGGCATCGTGGTGGCGCTGGCCGATTCGTCGCCGGTGCCGGAGACCCGCTACCTGACAGCGATCCTTGAGGAACAGCCGGCGGTGACGCCGGCCCAGATCGCCCTGGCGCGCTGGATCAGCCAGGAATACCTCGTGCCCCTCTTTGCCGCCCTGCAGTTGATGCTCCCCCCTGGCCTGCCGCAGCGCGCCCGCCTCCGGGTACGGTGGACCGGAGCGGACGAACTGCCGCCGGACCTGCGGCCGGCGGAGCGCCGGCTGGCCGAGATTCTGCGGGAGCAGGGCGAGCTGAGCAGTGAGGAGCTGAGCCGGCATATCCCGGAGGCGCAGTGGCGGCGGGCGGCCGCATCCCTGGCCTCGCGCGGGCTGGTCTATGCCGGCGTTCAGCTCGCGCCGCCGCGCGTGCGTCCCGTGTTTGACCGCATGGTTTGCACCAAGGTGCAGAACCCCCGTCAGGCACTGCTGTCTTCCTCGCTGGGGCGGAACAGCGCGCCGGCGCGCTTCCTGCAGGCCCTGCTGGCATCGCCCGACCCACTGCCGGAGCTGGAGACCATCTGCGGGCAGGCCGGCTGTACCTCTCAGGTCGCTCGCTCCCTGGAGCAGAAGGGGCTGGTACGCATCCTGCCGGCGCAAACCTTGGTCCGGCCGGCTCCCGCCGAGCATCTGCCGGCAGACTGGACATCGGCTCTGCGAAGCCCCCAAATGGTGAAGGGGATGCAGGCCCTGCTCCAGCGGCCGGAGCCGGCCTCTCCCCTGCCCATCGCAGAAGCCTGTCAGCTCACCGGGCTGACGCGTCCGCAGTTGCGCCGGCTGGCGGAGCGCGGGTTGGTGACCATCATCGAACAGCCGGCGCTCGCGGTGCTGGCGGTGGATGCACAGGCGGCAGAAGAGGCCCTGCTGGACTTGCGGGGCCTGCGGAAATATCTGCCGGCGCTGGAGTTTCTGGCGCGGGAGGGGAAGCCGGTCTGGGTTGGGGCGGTGTATGCGGAGACCGGCGCGAACGCCGGCATCCTGCGGGAACTGGCGGAGGCCGGCCTGATCCAGATGGAGGAGCAGGAGCGCCGGCGCGACCCTATGGCGGGGATGGCGCTGTCCCCCGATCAGCCGCCGCGCCTGACGCCGGACCAGGAGCGCGTCTGGCGCGAGGTCGAGGAGGTGCTGGAGGCCGGCCGGCGGGAGGTCTTTCTGCTTCACGGTGTAACCGGCAGTGGCAAGACGGAGATATACCTGCGCGCCCTGGCGAAGGTGCTGGAGGCCGGCCGGCAGGCTATCGTCCTGGTGCCGGAGATATCGCTGACGCCGCAGACCATCCGCCGCTTCTCGGCGCGCTTCCCTGGCCGGGTGACGACCCTGCACAGCGAGCTGTCTGCCGGCGAACGCTACGACCAGTGGCGCCGCATCCGCGACGGCGAGGTGGACATCGTCATCGGCCCCCGTTCGGCGGTCTTTGCGCCCCTGCCTCGCCTGGGCATCATCATCATGGACGAAGAGCATGAGGCCGCCTACAAAGCGGAGCCTATGCCCACGTACCACGCCCGCGATGTGGCGCTCCAGCGCGCCGCCATCGAAAACTGCCCTCTCATCCTCGGCTCGGCGACCCCCAGCCTGGAAAGCTACTACCGCGCCCTACAGGGCGAATTTCGCCTGCTGGAACTGCCCCAGCGGGTCATGGGCCATGCCCGCCAGATCGCCGAACAGCGGGAGCGCCTGCATATCCCGCCCGAGCGCACCCGCGCCCATCCCCTCGGCCCGGAATATGAGGAAGCCTGCCTCATCGAACTGCCGCAGGTCGAGGTGATTGACATGCGCCATGAGCTGCGCGCCGGCAACCGCAGTATCTTCAGCCGGCGGCTCCAGGAAGCCCTGCGCCAGGTGCTGGAGCGGGGCGAGCAGGCCATCCTCTTCCTCAACCGGCGCGGCATGGCCACCGTCGTCTCCTGCCGCGACTGCGGCTACGTGGTGCGGTGCGCGCGATGCAGTGTGCCCATGACCTATCACGAGGGGAGCCGACTGCTCATCTGCCATCATTGCAACCACCGCATGCCGGCGCCGGCGGAATGCCCTTCCTGCGGGAGCCGGCGCATCCGCTATCTGGGCATGGGCACGGAACGTCTCGAGAGCGCCCTGCAGGAGCTGTTCCCCGACGTGCGAACCCTGCGCTGGGATCGCGATGTGACCGGCGTCAAAGGCGCCCACGAACGCATCCTGGACCAGTTCAGCGCCGGCAGGGCCGATGTGCTCATCGGCACCCAGATGATTGCCAAGGGACTGGACCTGCCGCTGGTGACGCTGGTGGGGGTGGTGCTGGCAGACACCGCGCTCTATCTGCCCGATTTTCGGGCGGCGGAGCGCACGTTCCAGCTCCTGGTGCAGGTGGCCGGCCGCGCCGGCCGCAGTATCCTGGGCGGCCGCGTCATCGTGCAGACCTATACGCCTGAGCATTACAGCATCCAGCGCGCCGCCGAGCACGATTTCGCCGGCTTTTACCGCGAGGAGCTGGCGTTTCGACAGCAACAGGGCTATCCGCCTTTCTGCCGGCTGGCGGTCCTGCGCTTTGCCCACCGCGATGCCGGCAGGGCGCAGGCGGAGGCGGAGCGGGTGCACCGCCTGCTGGGGGATTACCTGCGCCGGCAGGGCTTCCACGATGTGGAGCTGTCGGGGCCGGTGCCTTGTTTCTTCGCCCGAGTGCGCGGCGCGTACCGCTGGCAAATTATCGTGAAGGCGCGCGAGCCGTCGGAGGTGTTCAGAGGATTCCCGCTCCCCGCCGGCTGGCGGCTGGACATTGATCCGGTCTCGCTGTTATGAGGGGGTTAGGGAGAACGGAGCGACAAAAGTGCCGGCAGCCTGGGGCAGTTGCCGGCCAGGGAATGGTCAAACTCCGCTTTCCAGCTCCGCCAGTATCGCTGTTATTTCGGATTTCAAGGCCGGCAAATCTTGTGTCGCTGTCAACCACACTTGGCCAATGTCTACGCCAAAGTAATCGTGAATGAGCTTATCACGCATCCCCGCAATATCCTGCCAAGGGATGTGCCCGTATTTTGTCCGCAATTCAGCAGATAGGTGCTTAGCGGCCTCACCAATGATCTCGATTTGGCGGATCACCCCATCCTGTAAAAGATTTTCCCGGTGAAAGGCCTCCTCGTCCTTGCCTGCCAGATAGGACTCCACTTTAAGGACAGCCTCGAGTTAAGGACAGCCTCGAGGATATGGTGCAGATAAATCGAATCATCGCGCTTCATATATCACCCGGAGGTCTTTTTTGATCCGATCACGAAGATAGGGGCTGATGGCGGCCTCGGTGAGCAGATCGACCCTGCGTCCCAGGGCTTCGGAGAGCTGTCTCTCCAGCGCCACCATCTGAAGCAGGCTAATCGGACGGGAAAATTCTACCAGGAGGTCAATGTCGCTGGCTTCCGTAGTCTCTCCTCGTGCGGCAGAGCCAAAGACAGCGATACGCCGTACTCCGTACCGCCGGCACAAGGCCATCAATTCATCGGTATCCAATACCAGCTCTTTCATCATCGTGATCCTCTCGCGCCCACAATCCCCTCAGCGTACAATGCTCCCTCGCATCCCATTATAAGGCCGTATGGTTTGGCCGTCAATATACTGCAAATTCGGTCCAAGGCTTTTCAATGTTCTAACAAACGGCAGTTGAAACTGCACCAACGACTGCGAAGTGGGCCGGCGCCGACTGGTATAGCCCATGCAGGTGGGCTTCGCAACTGTAGCCGCGACTTCCGGTCGCCCAGAATGTTATAGTATTGAAAAGCCCTGAATTCGGTCAGCCTTCTGGTGTCGGGGTGAGGCAGTAGAAGTTATATAAATGAGGCAAAAAGGGGAAACATACCAACAAAAGCGCCGGCAACCTGGGAGAATTGCCGGCCATCAGGAGGCGACGGCCGGATTCGAACCGGCGAATGAGGGTTTTGCAGACCCCTGCCTTGCCACTTGGCTACGTCGCCTCACCTGACACGCAGAGCGGAAGACGGGATTCGAACCCGCGACCCTCTCCTTGGCAAGGAGATGCTCTACCGCTGAGCCACTTCCGCTTGCTGGTGCCAAGGCCCAGACTCGAACTGGGGACACCTTGATTTTCAGTCAAGTGCTCTACCACCTGAGCTACCTTGGCACTGGCACATATATTGTACTGAAGGAGGCCCATCTTGTCAAGCGCTGGGCTTCGATAATTTCCCGCCGGCCTTACGCCGTCACAGGACGGCGCCGGCGGTCTCCCTGCCGCAGGAACCACTTGGTGATTTCCGCCGCGATGGACGGGATGAGCACCAGCGGCAGTATCTCCGCCCAATGCTCCCATCCCAGGAACGCGGTGTCGAAAATTGGGTCCAGCGGCGGCACATAGATGATGGCCAACAAAATGGTCAGCGATAGCAGGAAAGCGTACTGCATGTATTTGTTGCTGAACAGGCCGATGGAAAATACGGAGTGCCGCTCCGAACGCGATGTGTACGCCCGGAACAGCTCCGACAGTGATAGGGTGGCGAAGGCCATGGTCTGGGCGCCGGCCAGGTTGTCGGGGAAGGCGCGCAGTCCGATAAGGAAAGCGGACAGGGTCGCGATAGTGATAGCAATCGCCTGCACGGCAATGCCGATCAGCATCTCGCGGTTGATGACCGGCTCATCCACCGGACGCGGCGGCCTTTCCATGATGTCCGGGTCGCCGCGCTCCATGCCCAGGGCCAGCGCCGGCGCGCCGTCGGTCAGCAGGTTCAGCATCAGCAGTTGGATGGCGGTCAAGGGCAGGGGCAGGCCGGCGATGGTGGCCAAGAAGATGACTAGGATTTCCCCCACGTTGCAGGACAGCAGGAAGAAGACGAACTTGCGGATGTTAGAGTAGATGATGCGGCCTTCTTCCACCGCCGCCACAATGCTGGCGAAGTTGTCGTCGGTCAGCACCATGTCCGCCGTCTGCTTGGAGACATCGGTGCCGGTGATGCCCATGGCGACGCCGATGTCGGCCCGTTTCAGCGCCGGCGCATCGTTCACACCGTCACCCGTCATGGAGACAATATGGCCGCGCTTGCGCAGTGCCTCGACGATACGCACCTTGTGCTCCGGCGAGACGCGGGCAAAGACATCCACATCCTCGACGATGGTGACAAATTCCTCGTCCGACATGCGGTCCAGTTCGGCACCGGTGAGCACCTTGCCCTGGGGGCGGAGCAGTTGCAGGTCTTTGGCAATCGCCACCGCTGTGTTGGGATAGTCGCCGGTGATCATCACTGGTCGGATGCCGGCCCGCCGGGCGACGCGAATCGCATCCCGCACCTCGGCCCGCGCCGGGTCAATCATCCCCACCAGGCCGACGAAGACCAGGTTCTTCTCCACCAGCTCCGGCGTCGGTTCCGCCGGCAGTTCATCCAGCTCGCGATAGGCCAGCGCCAGCACGCGCAGGGCATTGCTGGACAAGGACGCATTAACCTCTAGAATGCGCTCCCGGTCGAAATCGGTCAGCTCCCGCACTGTGCCGTCCACGTAAATATATGCGGCATGTTGCAGGACGATATCCGGTGCCCCCTTAACGAAGGCGATATAGCCTCCACGCTCGTTGGGATGGATGGTGGTCATGCGCTTGCGCCCGGAGTCAAAGGGTATCTCCGTCAGGCGCGGCTGGAGACGCTCCATCTCCTCTTTCCAATAGCCGGCCTTGGCCGCCAGCACCACCAGTGCACCTTCGGTGGGGTCGCCGGCGATGCGCCAGCTCGGCCGGCCGCCGTTATCGCTGGCCTCGACTGCTTCCAGCCGGGCGTCATTGCACAACAACATGCCGCGCAGTAGCAGGTCCACCGCAGGATACTCCCGCGGGTTCACCACTGTACTGCGGTCCATGAACTCGCCCTCGGGACGATAGCCCTCACCTGTGACATTCAGCAGGGTGTTGTCCGCCCAGACCTGGACCACGGTCATCTCGTTCTGGGTCAGGGTGCCGGTTTTATCGGAGCAGATGGTGGTGGCACTGCCCAGGGTTTCTACCGCCGGCAGACGGCGGATCAGGGCATGCCGCTGGATCATGCGCTGCATGCCCAGCGCCAGACAGATGGTGACCACCGCCGGCAGTCCTTCCGGCACCGCCGCGATAGCCAGGCTCACTGCCGTCATGAACATCTCGAGGATGGGGATGCCCCGGAGAACGCCCACCAGGAAGACGATGCCGCAGATGACCAAGGCGGCGATGCCCAGCCAGCGCCCCAACTGGTCCAGCTTCTGCTGGAGCGGCGTAGGTCCCTCCTCCACTTCCTGAATCATGGCGGCGATGCGCCCGATCTGCGTCTGCATGCCGGTGGCCACCACTACCCCGCGCCCACGGCCGTAGGTAACCAGGGTGCTCATGAATGCCATGTTCAGGCGGTCGCCCAGAGGGGCATCCGCCGGCAGTATCGCGCCGGCGTCTTTCTTGACCGGCACTGACTCCCCCGTCAGCGAGGCTTCCTCCACACGCAGGTTGACGCTCTCCACCAGGCGCACGTCCGCCGGCACGTAGTTGCCGGTCTCCAGCACCACCAGGTCCCCAGGCACCACCTCGCCGGCGGGGATGGCGATGAGATGCCCATTGCGGATGACGTGCGCTTCCGGCGCGGCCATCTTTCTCAGCGCCGCCAGCGCCTCCTCCGCCTTGGACTCTTGGATGACGCCCAGCACGGCATTCAGGATAACGATGGCGATGATGGCGCCGGCGTCAATGAACTCGCCCAGCAAAATCGAGATGACGCTGGCGACCAGCAGGATGATGATGAGGAAATTGTTGAACTGGCTCAGCAGTAGCGCCCAGATGCTGGGGCGGGGCTTTTCCGCCAGCGCATTGGGGCCGAACTGCGCGAGCCGGCGCGCCGCTTCCTCCTGGGTGAGACCGCGCTGGAGGTCCGTCCCCAACAGGCGCGCCGCTTCTTCTGCTGTGATGGTATGCCAGGCATGTTCCAGCATACCTTTTGGGTCGTTCCGCTCTTCTGACATGGCTCTCCCTGCTCCCACCGCGAATGATGTGCACGAGTCTAAGGATGAGCGGGTGGTGCTCGGACATTCGCCGGCTATTATACACCTGCCGGCGGTTTCATGCACTTGTCGCCAAACAAAAACGAGACCACCGCTCTCGCTGAGCAATGGTCTCGCCGCTTTACCAGACAGCCGGGAGGTACCTCCGTCTTGACGACTGCCCGACCTGCTTGCGCAGGATGGCTACTCCCCATGCAGAAATCATTATAGGCGCGGCGGTGAGTTTGTCAATTTGAAACTTTGCCGAAATCGCATATAATGACGGAGGCACAGGATGCTGCCGGCGGTATGCCGGCCATCTTGTTATTAGCCCCTGGCAGTGCCAGGACTCGGACTCCAGAAACGAGGAGCGGAATCACCCCTATGTTCGGACGCGATATCGGGATAGACCTGGGCACGGTCAATGTGCTGGTGTGGGTCAAAGGGAAGGGCATCGTCCTCCAGGAACCTTCCATCGTAGCGATTTCCATCAATGACAATAAGATTGTGGCAGTGGGTGAAGAGGCGCGCGCCATGCTCGGCCGAGCGCCAGAGAGCATCGAGGTGGCCCGACCGGTGAAGGACGGCGTTATCGCCGATTACCAGGTCACGGAGGCCATGCTACGCTATTTCATCCAGCGCATCTGCGGACGCCTGCGCATCTTCCGCCCCCGCATCATGGTTAGTGTGCCGGTGGGAGTTACCAGCGTGGAGAGCCGTGCGGTGCATGATGCCGCCATCCAGGCCGGCGGCCGAGAGGCCTACCTCATCCCAGAACCGCTGGCGGCGGCCTTGGGCGCCAATATGCCCATCAGCGCGCCCACTGGCAATATGGTGGTGGATATCGGCGGCGGTACCAGCGAGGCGGCAGTCATTTCCATGAACGATATCGTGGTAGCCTCGTCGGTGCGGGTCGGCGGGATGAAAATTGACGAGGCCATCATCAGCTACATCCGCAAGAAGTACAACCTGCTGATCGGCGAACAGACCGCTGAGGAGATCAAGATCGCCATTGGCAGTGCCCTTCCGCTGGAAGAGGAACTGCGGATGGAGGTGCGGGGTCGCGATCAGGTCGCCGGCCTGCCCAAGACCATCACGATCACTTCCGGCGAGGTGACGGAGGCCATCGCTGAGCCGCTCAGCCAGATTGTGGGAGTAGTGCGGAGCGTGCTGGAGAAGACGCCGCCGGAGCTGGCGGCCGACATCATCGACCGCGGTATGATCCTGACGGGCGGCGGGGCGTTACTGCGCAATATTGACCGCCTGCTGACGAAAGTTACCGGTGTCCCGTGCTATGTAGCGGAGAATGCCATTGCCTGCACCGCCATCGGCGCCGGCAAGGCGTTGAGCAGTTACAGCATCATGCGGCGGTATCAGGCCGCGCCGGCGTGATATCGGGCAAGACAAATGCAACGGGCGCTTGAGATTCCCTCAGGCGCCCGTTTTCGTTACTTCAGATAGTAGGTCATGTGCTGGAGGCGGGTGACCGGGTCAATGTACTGCACATGCACATCCGGGGGCACTTTCAGGGTGATGGGCGCATAGTTCAGGATGGCGCGCACGCCGGCGGCCACCAGCTCATCGGTTACTTTCTGGGCGGCGGAGGCCGGCACGGCGATGATGGCGATCTGGATGCCGTGCTGGCGGATAAGTTCCTTCATGCGGCTGGCCGGCTGGATGATGAGGCCGGCGATCTCCTGGCCGATCTTCTGTGGGTTGTTGTCGAACACCAGGCTGATGCGGAAGCCCTGGCCCAGAAAGCCGCCGTAGTGCACCAGGGCATGCCCCAGGTCGCCGGCGCCCACCAGCGCTACATCCCAAATGCGGGTCAGGTTCAGGATTTCCTTGATCTTTTTCCGCAGGAATTCCACATTGTAACCCGTGCCCTGCTTGCCGAATTCCCCGAAGAACGATAGGTCCTTGCGGATCTGCGCCGAGCTGATGCCCAGCCGCTGGGCCAGCTCGGCGGAGGAGATGGTCTCCACCCCCTCTTCCGCTAAGAAATTCAGGGCGCGCAGGTAGAGCGGTAGCCGGCTGACGACGATATCGGGCACTTCGATCTTGTTCTTCGGCGGCATCATCTCGCATGTCCTCCTGATATGAACCCGACCTGGCCCCACAAGAATGTGTAAATGATTACATGCTATTGCCATAATAACCGCAATTTGTGAAATTGTCAAGAATTTTGTGAAAAAATGTGACATTTGGCCCCTCAACTGCCGCCGTGGTCTGAAGGTACTATTGACCAGATGCAGAGGCTCTGCTAGCCTGATAATGAGGTAGTGAGTGATATCCATGTAACAGGACGATATCGTTCGCGTGCGGCGGGTGCGGCATGGACGGGGATGGGAAGCAGGTGGTATATTATTCTGGGGTGAGGTGAGAACATGAGGTATTCGCATCCTTGGAAGGGTATCTGGATCGCCGGCCTACTGCTGGCACTGCTCGCGCTATGGGCGCTGGCGGCCGTGCCGGCCCTGGCGCAGGGGCCGGCGGGACAGCCCGACGGGGTCAAGCTGGCGGTGGATCAGCCGGCGGTAAGCGTGTCGCCGGCGGCCGCCGGCAAGGCCAGCGTGCGCCGGCCGGGCATCTATATCCTCACCGACTTCCACCACATGAACCCCAACCAGTACCCCGGCATCATTGTCGGCGGACATCTGCACTTCACCTGGGAGCAGATCGAGCCGGCCGAGGGTTATTTCAACTGGTCGCTGGTGGACAACTGGGTGCAGACCGTTTACAGCGAGGGCAAGGCCGTCGCCCTGGGGGTGCATCTGATGGAATGGGGTGGAGAGACGGTGCCGGACTGGGTCTTCAATGCCGGCGCCCAGACTATCACCTGCAACGGCTGGCGCATCCCCAAATACTGGGATTCCGTCTTTCTCGCCAAACTGGAGCACTTCGTCCAGGCGCTGGCGGCACGCTATGACAATGACCCGCGCGTCGAGTGGATTCAGATCGGCACGGGCATCTACGGCGAGAACCAGCCTTCGATAGACGAGCATGATGCCTGTGTGGAAGCCGCCATGAGTCAGGATTTCCCCGGCGCAGACCCCTCCGGCGTCTGGGTCGGAACCGTCAAGCTCATCACCGACATGTACGCCCGCGCCTTTCGGAACAAGGCCGTGCTCCTGCAGTTTGCCCCGACCTTTAAGCATGCGTGCGAGCGGAAGTGGACCACTGACTATGCGGCCCAGGTGGGGGTGGGCATCAAGCACAACGGCCTGCGCGTGGACGATGACCCAGCGGTCATCGTGCCGCCGGCCTCCTCCGTCGGATGCGGCCAGTGGGACCCCTTCTTCGCCCACTGGCGCGAGGTGCCCACCGCCTGGGAGACGTACCGCACCGTCTACCTGACTAACGACACATTGGAATATTGGGGCCTGATCGGCGGCCTCAACAAGCACCCCGATTATTTCAACCTGCAGGCCAACCTGATCACCGAGACCGGGGACCTGGACTTCCTGCGCTTTGTGAACCAGCACACCGGTGTGACGCTGGCCAATACCCCCAGCGTGTGGGTGGCCCTGCGGGAAACCGAACAGACCTGGATGCCCCAGCGCGGCAACTTCGATTTCTGGCTGATCCAGGACGATGCGGTCGCCGGCGGCCGGACGGTGCCGGCGTGGAACGTCAGCAGTTATAAATACGGCCGCTATACCCGCCGCACCGACCAGGGCACCGGCAACCGCTACATGTACTTCAAGATTGACGACGGCTATCTATACGGCGGCACGAACACCGCCACCGTGCGGGTGACATACTACGACCAGGGGACCGATACCTGGGAACTGCAGTACGACTCGGTCTCCAGCGCCTATAAGAGCGCCGGCGTGGTGCAGAAGACCAATACCGGCCGCTGGCTGACGCGCGAGTTCCTGCTGACGGATGCGCGCTTCGCCAACAGCCAGGCCGGCGGCTCCGATTTCCGCATTGACTGCCGCGGAGATGGGGACGAATATATCCACTTCGTGCAGGTGATACGCGCCGGCGGCGCACCGAACCCGACGCCCACTCCCACGGCGCCGGCCGGCGCCACCGCTACCCCGACGCCCACGCGCACGCCGACCAACACGCCGGCCACGCCTACCCCGACCCCGGCCGGCAGTGATTTCACCTTGGTGCTCCAGCGCGGGCTGAACGGCTATACTGGCGCCGTGGATACCTGGATCAACGGCTGGTCGGTGGACAGCAACTATGGGAGCGATACGCGCCTGATCGTGCGCTCCGATGACTGGATGGCCTCCTTGCTGAAATTTGACCTTAGCACACTGCCGGCCAATGCCTACATCACCGGCGCGACCCTGCAGGTGTACATCGAGGGGCGCTCCAATTCTTACACGGTGGACGTGTCTGCCTACAAGATGCGCCGCGAGTGGCTGGCCGGCCAGGCGACATGGAAGCAGGCGCGCACCAATCAACCTTGGGGCGCGCCCGGCGCCAACGACACCACGATGGACCGCGATGGGACGCCGGCGGACCATCAGCTCTTCGCCAGCACCGGCGTCTGGATGAGCTTCGATATCACTGCCATGGTGCGCGAATGGGCGGCCAATCCGGCGGCCAATTACGGATTGGTGTTGAAGGGCGCCAAAGGGGGCGCCGGCGTGGAATACCGCTTGGCCTCGGGCGAGTACAGCGATGCCTCCCTGCGGCCGAAGCTGGTGATCCGCTACCGGCTGGACGGGACGGCGCCGACCGCCACTGCGACCCCTACAAACGCGCCGGCTACCCCGACGCCCACGCGCACGCCGACCAACCCGCCGGCTACTGCTACACCGACGCAGACGCCCACGCGCACACCCACCTCCGCGCCGGCCACACCGACAGCGACGCCGGCGCCTATCGGAACACCTATCACCGTGACCCTCCAGCCGGGCGTCAACGGCTACGCCGGCGTGCAGGACACCTGCATCAACTTCTGGTATCCGACCAGCAACTTCGCCACCAAGATCACCCT
The DNA here is from genome assembly GCA_938049385.1 of uncultured Anaerolineae bacterium. Classification (GTDB taxonomy): domain Bacteria; phylum Chloroflexota; class Anaerolineae; order JACIWP01; family JACIWP01; genus JACIWP01. Next base: position 32,914 of record CALIBQ010000010.1, on the reverse strand, counting down.
ACCCATCCATTACAGCTACAACGAGATTGTGGCGTCGCTCATCCGCTTCGACCTGAGCAGTATCCCGCGCAACGCCCAGGTGGAATCGGCGACCCTGAGCCTGTACACCACCTACCGCAATATCGCGGATGATATTGTGGCCAGCGTCTACCGCATGCGCCGGCCGTGGGTGGAGCAGGAGGCGACCTGGCAGTTGGCCTCCGCCGGCCATCCGTGGGGCGCCGGCGGCGCCAACGATACCACTACCGACCGCGATCCCACACCGCTGGATCAGAAGATACTGACCCGCACCGGCGCTTGGTACGATTTCGACATCACCCGCGCCGTGCGGGACTGGGTGGCCCAGCCGAACCTGAACTACGGCCTGACCATCAAGGGCTACATCAACCGCTCGGTGCAGTACGACTTCGTGTCCTCCAATTATCCGACGGTGGCTCTGCGGCCGAAGCTGACGATCGTGTACCGGCTGGCCGCCGGCCCGACGCCCACGCCGGTGCCCACCTCCACACCGACGCCGACCATCACGCCTACGCCCACGGTCGGCAGTACTCCCATCACCCGCCAGTACCAGCACAGCGCCCTGGATACCTATATCAGTGCCAACAGCCCCACCACGAACTTCGGGCGCGATGCCAACCTGGCGGTGCGCACGGCCAAAGAAGACAACGTCATGGCCTCCCTGCTGTACTTCAACATCAGCGACATCCCGACCAACGCGGTGGTGACAAACGCTCGTCTGGAGGTGTATACCTATCAGCGGAGCAACCCGAGCTATATCTGGGTGCAGACCTACAAGATGCTCAGGCCGTGGAATGTGTCGCAGGCCACTTGGCAGAACGCCGCCAGCGGCCAGCCGTGGCAGGCGGCCGGCGCCAGCGGTCCCAATGACCGCGCCAGCACCTACAGCGACCGCAAGGCGGTGGAGGTGCTCAATACTTGGTACAGCTTCGACGTCACCGGCATGGTGCAGGATTGGGTCAGGACGCCATCCCAGAACTACGGCGTCATGCTCTATGCCACCGGCGAGACCTATACCCAGTACGATTTCGTCTCTTCCGATCACCAGGAACTGGCATCTCAGCATCCGCGCCTCATCGTGACCTATTGGGTGCCGGCGCCGGCAGGGCCGACCGCCACCCCGACGCGCACGAACACGCCGGCGCCCACCGCGACACCAACGCGCACTTTCACGCCAACCGCTACGCCGACCCGGACGAATACGCCGGCGCCATCCACACCTACCCCGACGCCGACGGCGACGAGTACCTTTACCCCGGTGCCCCTTCCGCCGGCCGGCGACGTGCAGACCATCGTCCTGCAGGAAGGGGTCGGCGGCTATGCCGGCGTGGATGACACCTTCATCAACGGGTGGTCGGTGGACACCAATTACGGCACGAACATCCAGCTCCTCGTGCGTTCCGGGGAATGGATGTCGGCGCTCCTGCGCTTTGATTTGAGCGGCCTGCCGGCCGGCGCCGCCGTTCAGCAGGCGACGCTGGGCCTGTACGTCAGCGGCCGGAGCAACAGCAATGCTATCACCATGGAGGTCTACCGCCTGCGCCGAGCCTGGGCGGAAAAGGAAGCCACCTGGAACCTGGCGCGCGTCGGCACACCCTGGGGAACAGCGGGCGCCAAGGCGGTCGGCACGGACCTGGACGGCCAGCCGCTGAGCCGGCAGACGGTCAGCGCCATCTCGGCCTGGGTGGAGTTCGACATCACCTCTGCCGTGCGGGACTGGCTGGCGGCGCCGACGAGCAACTTCGGCGTCCTCGTGAAGAGCTTTGACCTGGCCGGCGTGCAGTACAACATCCTCTCCTCAGAGTCGGGGAATGTGACGTTACGGCCGCGCCTGACCATCCGCTACACAGCCGGCGCGCCGGCGGCACCCACCAGCACCCCGACGCCGGTGCCGGCCACGCCCACGCCGACCTGCACCTGGACGCCCGTCCCGCCGACGCCCACCATGACGCCGACGCCCACCGCGACAGCCACCGCCACACCCACATCGGCCGCTCCCACAGCGACCGCGACCCCCACGCCGACGGCGACAGCCACCCCGCCGTCCGCCGGCGGACAGGAAGTCACGGTAGTGCTCCAGCGCGGCCTGAACGGCTATACTGGTGTCGCGGACAGCACCATGAGTGGCTGGGATCCGACATTGCTGTACGGCAGTCTGACCCGCATTTACATCCGCTCGGGCGAGTGGGTGGAGGGCATCCTGCGCTTCGACTTGAGCGGCATACCGGAGAACGCGGTGGTCAAACGGGCGGTGCTGGGCATGTTCGTGGATACCCGCAGTAACAGCTACAGCATGGATGTGCAGGTGCACCGCCTGCTCCGCCCGTGGAGGGAAGCCGAGGTGAATTGGAACCAGGCGATGAACGGTGTGCCGTGGGCGGAGCCGGGCGCCAAGGCCGCCGGCGTGGATGTCGCGGCGGACTATGCGGCCCGCGCCACCCTTAACGCCGTGCAGACCTGGGTGGAATGGGATATTACCCCGCTGGTGCAGGACTGGGTGCGCTGGCCGGAGGGCAATTACGGTATGTTGTTGAAGGGAGTGGGCAGTGCCGGCGTGCGCTATGACCTCTTCTCGTCGGATTGGGCGAACGTGAGCGCACGGCCCCGGCTTACAATCACGTACATGGTGCCATAGCTCCTCCCATCAGCGCCACGGCGCGGGGATGACGGTCACTACCTCATCCCCGCGCTGTAATTTGAAGACCCTTTTCCCTCGGATGACTGGCACCCGCATAGGCTTCCCCCACCCTCGCGGCGCGCGCTTTGTCCCCGCGCTGTCCCCTGTGCTATAATGCACCCAGCACCCTGGCCGGAGGAGGAGAAGAGCTTGTCTGTGCCTGGCAATCCCTACCATGTGGACGGCCCGGTGCCGGCGCACGGCTTTTTCGTCGGCCGGCGCGAGGTCATGGCATGGGCCTGGCAGGCCCTGGAACACGGGGAGCGCTTGCTCCTCATCGAGGGCGAACCGTACATAGGCAAAAGCTCCCTCTTACTGCGCCTGGCGCAAGAGGCAGAGGAGCCGTACACAGCGGTATATTTCTCCCTCGCCGAACGCCGGCGCGATCCCTGGCCGGCCCTGCTGGAAGCGCTGAGCGCAGTGACCGGACAGGCCATCCCCCCAAACGCTGACGTGGAGGAGCTGGCGGAAATTCTGCCGGCCTGGAACGCGCAGGGCCGGCTGGTGGTTCTGCTGGATGACCTGGACCGCCGGCTTCGGGAGGACCAGGATGGCACTGCCTGGGCGTTCCTGGACCGCCTGGCGGTTCTTTGGGACCGTTTCCCGCGCCTGTTCATTGTGTGTGCGGCGTGTTCTGCGGAATATCTGCGCCGGCTGGACAAGCTTCCCTTTGGCCGGGCGCCGGCGCGCCGGCTGGAGCCGCTCAGCCGTGCCGAGGCGATGCGGCTGATCCGCGTGCCGGCGGAGGGCCGGCTGGAGTATGAATACGAGGCACTGGAGCGGATTGACGAGCTGACCAGCCGGCGGCCCTACTTCATCCAGCTCCTGTGCGCTGAAATCTTTGCACGGCGGGCGGAAGCCGGCCGAGCCGGCCTGGTGGACATTGACCCAGCACTGGAGGCCATCGCACAGCGCTCCCTGCCCATCTTTGTGCAGATATGGGAGCGGGCTTCTGGCGAGGGGAAGATTCTCCTCAGCCTGATGGGCGCGCTGCGCGGGGAGCATGAGGTCATCACGCCGGCGCAGATGGCGGTGGCCCTGCGCGCCGAGGGCATCGAGGCCGCCTTCCCGGATATCCTGGCGGAGCTGGATCAACTGGAGCAGGCCGGCGCGCTGGAGCAGTTGGGCGCGCACAGCTATCGGCCGGTGGTGGAGGTATTCCGCCATTGGCTGAAGGTTCAGCACCCGCCGGCGCAGGTGCTGGCGCGCTTGCGCTGGAATCCCCGCCGGCCGCGGCCGGTGGAGAAGGGAACCCCCGCGCCGGCGCCTCATCGCTCATGGACGGCGGCCTTGCTGGTGCCCCTGATGGTCCTGCTGGCCGCGGTGACCCTGATGGTTTTTTTGCGCCCGCCGGCCGCGTCCCCGCCGGCGGCTCCGACGCCCACCCCAGGTCTGGCAACCCTGGCGGCCATGCTGGCCGGCGAGGCGAACCGCGGCACCCCTGCGCCTGCCTCTCTCCCGCCAATCACTCCTTCCCCCACCTGGACCGCCACGCCGACCAAACCGCTGGTGCTGGCGCGCTCCCTGCCGGCCATCGCTTATATGAGCAAGCAGGGCAAAGAAAAGTGGCAGATATGGGTCATGGGGGCGGATGGCAGTCTGCCGACAGCCCTGACCACTGGTGAAGGGGAGAATACTTCCCCGGCGTGGGCGCCGGAGGGCAAGCGGCTGGCGTTCGTCTCGGACCGCGACGGCAACAAGGAAATTTACGTGATGAACATTGATGGGACGGGGGTCCGCAACCTGACGAACGATCCTGCCGATGACTGGACGCCGGCCTGGTCACCCGACGGCACGGAGATCGCCTTCTCCTCCATGCGGGACGGCAACTGGGAAATCTACGTCATGTGGTCCGACGGCTCTTATCCCATGCGGCTGACGAACGACCCAGAGGCGGATATCGCGCCGGCCTGGTCGCCCGACGGCAAGTGGATCGCCTTCGCTTCCAAGCGGGATGGGGATTGGGATATTTACGTGATGGACCGCGCCGCGCAGAACGTCAAGCAATTGACGAACGCGCGGGGCAGTGACTTGTCGCCGGCGTGGTCGCCCGACGGCCGCTACATCGCCTTCGAGTCCAACCGCGACGGCAACGCCGAGATTTACATCATGCTGGCCAATGGAGAGCAACAGCAGAATCTGACGCGCCTGCCCAGGGCCAACGACCACTGGCCGGCCTGGTCGCCGGACGGCACGCGCATCGCCTTCTGCTCCAACCGCGATGGGGAATGGGGCATTTACGTCATGCGCATAGATGGAAGCGAGGTAACGCGCATCTCGCCGGCCGATGTCAACAGCCAAGCGCCGGCGTGGCGCCCATAATCAGGGCGCCACCCAGCGCGTTACAGCGATGTGCCGGATCAGGTCCTCTCCATGGATGTAATAAGCGGTCAGGATAGTGCCGTCCGGGAGCTGTACGGAAGTAGGGTAGCCGATATCGCGCGAGGCGCCGTCGTCCCGCAGGACGATCTCATGTTCGATGTCCCAGGTGCGGCCGTTATCTTCGCTCAGGCAGGCGCGCACCCCGAAGGGCGGCCGGCGGTAGCCGTAGGTGCACAGCAGGCGCCCGTCGGCGAGCGGCAGGACATGCGCCGGATGGCCCCACATGGGCGTTTGCTCCAGCTCCGTCCAGGTCAGCCCCCCGTCGTATGAGAAGGCGCGGTAAAGGTATTGGTAGTTGCGCGGTTCGCCGGCGCGCAGGACGGCGATGAGATGGCCGGCGGGCGTCAGCGCCAGCGCCGGCTCCTCGAAGCTGATGCGCTCCTCCGGGTCGCGCGCGATGAGGCCGGCATTCCCCCAGGTTTTCCCCCCATCTGTTGAACGCACCACATATGCCGCGCACACCCGCGAGGGATAATGCGCGCCGTAAATGCCCATCAGCAGGGTGCCGTCCGGCAGTTCCAGGACGGCGTCGGCGGTGCCGGCGCGCGGCAAGGGGGAGCTGTCCACGCGCACCGGCGGTTCCCAGCTTTTTCCATCATCCCGTGAGCGGATGACCCACGGCCCCTCCACATCTGCCCAGGAGCCGTCGTACAGGTGGTATGCGGGGAAGGGGAGCCGATCTTTTTCCGCCTCCGGCACCACCCGCCAGCGGAAGAAGTTGATCATGAGCGTGCCATCGTGCAGTTCGGTGATGGAACAGTCCTGCTCGCCGCATTCTGGGTCGCTGGGGGGCAGGATGGTGATGGGGCTCCAGGTGCGCCCGTTGTCCAGCGAGCGGGAATAGGCAATGCGAGCGCCTTTGTCCACGTGGTCATATTTGCCCAGGCGGACGGCTTGGACGCTGAAGGCGCCGGCATAGCGGAAGACCAGCCATAGCTCTCCACTGCGCCGTCGGGCAAGGCCCGGAAAACAGGAGTAGGCCCCTTCGTCCTTGTACACGATAATGTGTTCCATACGCGAGCTCCTTATAGGCGGGGTGATAGGGCCGGGTTAATCGATCCGCATGCGCGGGTCCAGCGCGTCGCGCAGACCGTCACCGACGAAGTTGACGCACAGCACGGTCAGGGCAATCATGATGCCCGGTGGCACCCACAGCCACGGCATGCGCGACAGCACGGTGAGCTTCTGGGCATCGGTGAGCATTTGTCCCCAGCTCGGCTGGGGCGGCGGGACACCCAGTCCCAGGAAGCTGAGGCTGGCCTCGGTCAGGATGGCGCCGGCCATGCCGAAGGTGGCGGCCACCGTGATCGGGCCGACGCAGTTGGGCAGGAGGTGGCGCAGGATGAGCCGGCCGCCTGGCACTCCCACACAGCGGGCGGCGGTGATGAATTCCTGCTCCCGCAGGCTGAGGAACTGCCCACGCACCAGCCGGCAGATGCTGGGCCAGGCCAGCAGGCCGATGACGGCCATGATGTTGTACAGGCTGGCACCGACCAGCGCCACCACCGTGATAATGATGATGAGCAGTGGGAAGCACATAAAGACGTCGGTGATACGCATGATAAAGGTGTCCACCGCGCCGCCGTAGTAGCCGGCCAGTGCGCCCAGTATCGTGCCGATGATGGTGTAAATCATGACGGCCACCAGGCCCACCGAGAGGGAGACCCGTGTGGCATACACCAGGCGTGCCCAGACATCGCGGCCCAGCGGATCGGTCCCCAAGATGTGTTCGCGGGACGGAGGCGTCCTGATAGCCGAGTAATCTTGGTAATAGGGGTCCTGGCCGGCCACATAGGGCGCCAGGATGGCCACCAGGGCCAGGATGATAATGACGACGGCGCCGGCGACCGCCAGCCGATGGCGCAGGAATCTGCGCAGGATGCGCTGTCCCATGCTTTCTTGGCGCATCGCCCGCCAGTTCACGTTCACTGTTTGTGTTCCCTGTACTGCCATGTCAGCTTCCCCATTGCGTAGTATCGTTCAGGGTCAAGGTGCCCCGCCTCCTTTCCCCGTGCACGGGGAAAAGGAGAATTTCGTTACTATTCGCCGGCCAGCGTTTTCAAGGCCGGCCACAGCTCCAGTGCCTGCACACTGTCGGCGCGGTAAACACCGACGGCATCGGCGCCGGCCTCTCTCGCCGCATGCGCCGCGCCCAGGATATCGTCCATGGTGGAAAGGCGGCGCTCGCCCCAACAGCATAACTGCGCCACCAGGAGGGCCGCATCTCCAATGGCCTGCCGAGCGGCGCGCACCTGGCCGGCGATGGACTCGATGTCATTGGTCATCAGCCGCAGGGTAACGGCATCCATGAGGCCTTCCCGCGCCCAGGCCGGCCAATCATAGCCCCAGCGGGATGCCGTATCCGGCTCACCGGAAACTGCCGCGGATAGGATAGTGCCGGCGGGCAGGGCCTGGCGCAGTTCGCGGATGAAGCGGGTGGTGAAGCTGGCGCGGTGCCTCAGCCATTCCTCATCCTCGGCGCCGGCCGGCGTTCGGCCATAGGCCTCCTCAAAGCTCCGCACGATGGGCGCTTCGAACCCGAAAGGACTGGCCGCTTCTCTACCGCACAGGAATTCCAGCTCGATGCCGGCGCACCCACAGCGGCGCACGAGGGCGGCGAGCTGGCCGGCGCGGTACGCTCGCGCCTCAGCGAAGCCGAAGCTCATCCGCACACAGCCGGCGGCCGCCAGGGAATCCTCGCCCACTGCGGTGCGTGCCCACATCTCCGGGTGTTCGTTGGCGAAGGCGGTCACGGTCAGGATGGGCAGTTTCTCGCCCACCGGTGAGTGCCAGTTGGGGAAGCAGGAGCCGTCAATGTCCGGCGCGGTGTAGGGGATGACCTGCAGTCCCCGCCGGCGCGCCTCGTCCGTGAAAAACGCCAGGGGGTCCCACCCCAGGTCGGCGTAGAAGTGCAGGGGGGCCAGCACGGCGCGCGGGTCCCACGGCCGGCGGCCGTGCTCGAAGCGCAGGACGGCCGGCTCTCCCGAATGGAAGAAGCTGAAGTAGGGCAGGAGGGTGCGGATGCCGGCCGCGGCACACTGGTCCAGGAAGCCGCGGATGGCCGGCTTCTGGGCCGGCCGGGGGTAATAATAGACCCCGCCGATGCCGCACCACAGCCTCAGCCCGTCTGGTTGCGTGCCTTTGCCCATGCCGGCCTCACTCGTACTTGATGCGTGGGTCAACGATAGCATAGGCGATGTCGGTGAGCAGGTTAGCGCCCAGCACCAGGATGGCGGTGAACATGTTCAGCCCCATCAGGGTGGTGTAGTCCTGGTTCATCACCGCCCAAATGTTGAGTGAGCCCATGCCCTGCCAGTGGAAGATTTGCTCGACGATGACGGAGCCCTCGAAGAGGGCCGGCAGGCGCAGTCCGACGACCGTGACCAGCGGGATGAGCGCGTTGGGCAGGGCGTGCCGTAGAATCACTACCCATTCGCGCAGTCCTTTGGCCCGGGCGGCATTCACGTAATCTTGACGCAGTACATCCAGCATGGAGGAGCGGGCGTAGCGCACCAAGGGCGCCGTGATGGTCACCGATAGCACCATCACTGGCATAATCATATGCTTCAGGCGGTCCCCCACCGAAAAGGGCTGTCCCAGTGTCTGCATGCCGGAGGTGGGGAGCCACTGGAGTTTCAGGGCCAGGATGAAGATTAGACCGAGGGCTAGGAAGAAGCCCGGCACGCTCACCGCGGCGAAGGAGAAAAGCGTGGTGAGGTAGTCGATCCACGAGTATTGCTTCACCGCGGAGATAATACCGATCGTTACGCCCACGACGATGCTCAGGAGCAGGGCGGAGAGGGTGAGCTGGACCGTGGGCCAAATGCGCTCACCGATCAGTTTGGCCACTGGTTTATGAGTAATAAGGGAATAACCCAGATCGCCGCGCAGGACGCGCCCCAGCCACATGACATACTGGACGGGGAGGGGTTTGTCCAGCCCAAGGCGGGCGCGCTCGCGCTCGATGAGTTCGGCGCTGAAACTGCCCTGGGTGGGGTCAATCATGCCCATGACCGGGTCGCCCGGGGCGAAATGGATGAGCAGAAAGACGATGACCGTGATGCCGAGCAGTACAGGGATGGAGATGAGGAGCCGGCGTATGATGTATTTGCTCATGTTCCCGACCTGATCGCTGTGATGGTAGGGCACAGCAGGCCGGGGGAACCCCGACCTGCTGTGCCGCCTGGGCCGAAGCCCGCTTACTCAAAATACCATTCGATGATGTTCCAGGTCAAGTAGCCTGGGTCGGCGCTGGGCTTCAGGCCCTTGAGGCCTTTGTTGATGCCGAAGAAGACGTTGGGCGTGTAGAAGAAGAGGCTGGGAAGCTCCTCGTTCAGGATGGCGCTGGCTTCCCAGTAAATCTTCTGCCGCTCCTTGATGTCGCTGGTGGCGACGCCCTGGCTCATCAGCTCGTCGAAGCGGGGGTTGCAGAAGCCGATGACGAGCTCTGCCCAGCCGGCCTTGCAGGTGTAATACAGCGAGGAGACGCTGGGGTCGGCGCCAAAGCGGCCGCCGGCGTTGCGGATGAGGTCACCTTCGCCGTTGATGGCCGCGCTCAGGAAGGCCGAGCTGGTGACCAGTTTGATGTCCAGCCGAATGCCGACTTCGCTGAGCTGTTGCTGGAGCACCTCGCCGAGCTTGCGCGCTTCTTCGGAGGTGTTGGACAAGTAGACCAGGGTGATGGGCTTGCCTTCCCACAGGGCAGTGCCCTTTTCGTCGAACGTGACGCCGGCCGCGGTCATCAGCTCCTTGGCCTTGTTGATATCGCGGTCGTACTTGTTGAGGTTCGGGTTGACCGCCCATTCCGGGCCGAAGATGGAGCTGTAGATGGGGGTGGCTTCACCGCCGGCGACCACCTGGATGACCGCATTGGCGTCCACAGCATAGGCCAGGGCCTGGCGGAAGCGCTTGTCCTGGAGGTAGGGCTTGGGCGTCTTGGTGATGCTGTAGCCCTTGCCGCCCTGATCCTTGGGCTTATTGAGCTGGGCGATCTGCTCCGCGTTGCGGAAGTCGAAATGTGTGACGTAGTAGCCGATGCCCTTGACCTTGGCGACCTCGATGTACGGCAGTCCCTCGAAGCGCTCCAATTCCTCGGGCGGGATGAGGGCAACGTCGATCTCGCCGGCTTCCAACTGGGCCAGCGTGGTGGCGGTGGACTCGAAGAGCTTGATGTAGACCTCATCCAGCGTGGCCGGCGTTCCCCAGTAATCGGCCTTCTTCTTCAGGTGGATGTACTGCTCGGGCACGAATTCCACGAAATCATACGGGCCGGAGGTCACCGTGGGGGCATCCACATACGGGTGCTTCTCCAGCTCTTCCGGCGGCACCTCGCCCAGGATGTGCTTGGGCAGAATACCCAGGTAGGTGTTGAACAGGAAAGCGGCGTTGGGCTGTTTCAGCTCGAAACGCACCGTATGGGCATCTACCGCCTGGATACCCTCGATCTTGTCGGCCTCGCCCTTCTGGTACTCGGTGGCGCCCTTCACGCTGGAGAAGTTGTTGGCCCAGACCGCCTGGCCGACGACGGGGTGAATGGCCAGGTGATAGGTGAAGACCACATCATCGGCGGTGAGTGGCGTGCCGTCGCTCCACTTGGCGTTCTCTGGCAGGTGGAAGATGTACTCGGTCGCATCTTCATTGACGTCAATAGAGGTAGCCAGGTGGGGGATAGGTTGGACATTGTTATCGAACCAGGTGAGGGCCGGCAGGATCAGCGGGAAGGCCAGGAACTGCGGGTTGGACGTCATCCAGATGGGGTTGAAGTGTTTGCCGGTCATGCCGCCCGTGCCGATGAACACCGGGCCGCCTTTCTTGATGGGCGGAGGCACAGGGGTGGGGGTGACCACTTCCTTGACCACGACCGTTTCCTTGACGGGCACGGTCTCTTTGACTACCACGGTCTCCTTCACCACCTTTTCGACGACCTGCGGGGTGGCGGGAGCGCAGGCGGTCAGCATCATGACGATGACCAGGATGGCCAGCAACGCATACGACAACCGACGCATAGTACTCCCTCCTTACTGAAGATTAGAATGTGTTACGGTTTTTCGAGGCAAACGCGAATCTTTTTGTTCTGGGTCACCCTCCTTTCCAATCCAAGATGTTGATGCGCTGGGATGAGCAAAGGCCTGATTATTCAGCCGGCTGTCTAGCTTCCATGGCGCGGCGGGCGCGCCGCTCCAGGTCGGCCAGGTGGTCCAGCATGGCCTGTCGGGCGCGTTCCAGGTCGCGCGCCTCGATGGCATCCACGATGCGGCGGTGGCCGGCGGCATAGCGCTGTGGGTCCGGCACCTCGCCCTTTTCGGTGCCCCACTCGTATGGGATGCGGAAGACTGTGATGGGTTCCAGCAGGTCCATGAGGATGCGCTTGCCGGTGGATTCCAGCATGATCCTATGAAAGCGGATATGGGCTTCAACCGCTTTCTGGGCGTCAAAGGCGTTCTGTTCGTAATCGTCCATGGCCTGGCGCATGGCCGCGATGTGCTCGGAGGTGGCGTTGTGGATGGCCTCTTCGATGACGACCAGCTCCAGGGCGCGGCGCACCAGGTAGAGTTCCCAGGGGGTGTAATCGCCGCGCCGCACGGACAGGGCGATGGCTTCCGCCAGGCGGTCGCGCCCGCTTTGGGTGACGAAGGTGCCGATGCCGTGGCGGATTTCCACCAAGCCCTTGGTGGCCAGGACCCGGATGGCGTCGCGCACGACGGTGCGGCTGACTTGGAACTGCTCGGCCATCTCGTTCTCGGTAGGGAGGGCCTCGCCGGCGCGGTACTCCCCGCGCACGATCATCTCCTGCAGGCGGTCGGCGATGATTTCGTGGAGGCGCTGTCGCTTCACGGGGGCCATCAGCAGTTCTTGCACCTGTACACCTCCCTGACATATGACGTCATGTGATATACTCATCAGGTCATCATACAACTATGAATATTATAGCATGACCCGGCAGGAAAGTCAAGGGCGATTTTGCGGGTGTTGAAAAAGCCTGGCAGTGGAAACTACGGCTGCGCCTGCGAAGTCGGCGCCGGCCGACTTCGCGAAGCCTGCGCAGGCTTCGCAGTTACTGCCGTGGCTTCCGCCGCCAGGCCGCGTTGGAAAAGCCTGGCAGTTGAAACGGCGGCGGTGTCCGCGAACACTTCGCCCGGTGCTGAAGCACCAGGCTTACGGTGCCAAGCCCCTGCGGGGCTTCGCTTCCTTAGCCGGCGGCTTCCAGCCGCCGGCGAACTGGCGACAAGCGGGTGATCGCCCCCTGGGCCAAGTCGAGAGCGGCCAAGAAGGTGCTGAAGCCCCAACTCCCGTCCCCTTCCCCGTACACGAGGAAGGGGTGTGGGGGGTGGGGTGTTTCGGGCCATGGCCACCCACAGTACTTTTTCAATACCCTCGGCGAACGAATTGGCAAGCGCGGGTGAGCATGGTATAATGTTGGGACCGAAAACTTCCCCGCCGGCGCGGGGCTGAGAGGTTGAAAGCACCATCATGCGCATTCTGCTGTACACGGGCAAGGGGGGCGTGGGCAAGACCAGCGTCTCGGCCAGCACGGCGCTCCGCTGTGCTGACCTGGGCTACCGTACCATCGTGGTGAGCACGGACCCCGCCCACAGCCTGGCCGATTCCTTTGATATGCCGCTGGGGGCCGAGCCTACCCCTATCACCGATAACTTGTGGGGGCAGGAGATTGACCTGCTCCATCAAATGGAGAAATACTGGGGCACCGTGCAGGAGTATCTTTCCGCCCTGCTGGCCTGGCGCGGGCTGGACCAACTGTTGGCGGAGGAGACCGCTGTCCTGCCCGGCATGGAGGAGCTGGCCAGCCTCCTGCAGATCGTTTACCTGCATGACACGGGCAATTACGATGTCATCATCATTGACAGTGCCCCCACCGGCGCGACGCTTCAGCTCCTGGCCTTCCCGGAAATGGCGCGTTGGTACCTGGACCGCATCTTTCCTATCCAGACCAAGGCGATCCAGCTCTCACGCCCTATCTTGCGGGCTGTAACCGACATGCCCATCCCGGAGGACCATTTCTTCCGCACTATCGAGCAGTTGATCCGCGAGCTGGAACGCATGCATCAACTGCTGACTGACCCCGCGCTGTCCTCGGCGCGCATTGTGCTGAACCCGGAGAAGATGGTCATCAAGGAAGCCCAGCGTGCCTTGACCTATCTCAACCTCTACGGCTACTCGGTGGACCTGGTCGTCGTCAACCGGGTACTGCCGGCCGATGCCGCCGGCCCTTACTTCGACACCTGGCGCCAGACCCAGGCGCGCTACCTCCAGATGGTCGAGGAAATGTTCTCGCCCCTTCCCATGCGCCTGGTCCCCATGTTCGAGGACGAGGTGGTCGGCCTGGAGATGCTCCGGCGCATGGCGGAGCGCATTTACGGCGACGATGACCCGACCAAGCTGTATTTCCAGGGGCGCACCCAGACGGTGGAAAAGGATGAGGACCGCTATTACCTGCGCCTGCCCCTGGCGCTGGCGCCCAAAGAGGCTATCCAGCTCCTCGCCGGCGTGCGTGAGCTGGTCATCCACATCGGCAATTTCAAGCGCACCCTGTTACTGCCGAGAGTGCTGGCCGGCCGGCAGGTGCTGGGCGCCCAGTACGCCGATAACGTCCTGACCGTCACCTTCGCCGAGAATTCCCAGCACACCGCACAGGAGAAGTGACCCATATGCCCGCTCAACCGGCCTGGGAACAGCACCTGCGCGATTACAACGAGGGCCTTGGCCTGGTCTATGAGCGCTTCGTGCTGAACGACTTCCTGCTGGACCTCCTGAAGCAGTATCCCATCCGGACGGTGCTGGAGGCGCCGATCTACGGCATGGCCGGCATCACCGGCATCAATTCCGCGCCCCTGGCGCAGGCCGGCTGTGAGGTTACCCTGGCCGACGATAACCCCGCGCGGCTGGCCGGCGTCCAGCGCGTTTGGGGCGAGCTGGGACTGCCCGTCCGGCTGGTGGCCGTCGGGGATTGGGCGCATCTTCCCTTTGAAGATGAATCCTTTGACTTGTGCTGGGAGTGGGCGGGACTGTGGTACTTGTCCGACCCCGCCGGCCTTCTGCGCGAGCTGGCGCGGCTGAGCCGGCGGGTGGTCTTCGTCGCCATGCCCAACAACCTACAGGTCGGGTACTGGTTGCGCAAACATGTGCTGGAGCCGGAATTTGTGCGCTGTGTGGATGAGCGCTGGGCGGATATGGGCCGCATCCGCCGAACCTTGGAGGAAGCCGGCCTGCGCATCACGGCGCAGGGAGTGCTGGATGTGCCTCCCTGGCCCGATACAGTCATGCCGGCGGCGGAGGTCCTGCGCCGGCTGGGCATCCGCTCCCAACGTCTGGAACGCCGCTTCACCGGCACATCCTGGTCCTGGAACATCATGGAATACTATCTCGGGCGCCAGCCGGACCTGCGCACCCGCGTCATGAAGTACGCTTTCCTGGACCGGGCGCCTCTGCCCTGGCCGCTCAAGGCCGTATGGGCACATCACCGCTATCTCATAGCCGTGAAAGCGAGGTAATGTCTCGCAGTGTCCCTGGCGTGCCTGCTTCCTCGACTGCCTGCATATTGGCTCTTCCGGCGCTTCGGCCGGCCGCGACTGCTTCCCTTCAGCCTGGTCATCAGCGTTACCTACCGCTGTAACTCCCGCTGTAGCACCTGTAAGGTCTGGCAGAGAGAAGCAGATGAGTTGAGCCTGGAGGAGTGGCGGCGTGTCTTTGCGCATCTGGGGAAGACACCGTATTACATGACCTTCAGCGGCGGAGAGCCGTTCCTGCGGGATGATCTGGTCGAGATCGTCCGCAGTGCCTATGAGCTGTGCCGGCCAGCGGTCATCACCATCCCGACCAACGGCCTGCTGACCGAACGGGTGGCGGCCGGCGCCGATGCCATTGCCCGCGCCGCACCCAAGGCCCAGATCGGCATCAACCTCTCCCTGGACGATGTGGGTGAGGGGCACGACCGCATCCGCAATGTGCCGGGCAACTGGCAGCGCGCCATGGAGACCTACCGCCGGCTGAAAGCCCTGGACCACCCCAACCTGACCATCAGCATTCACACCGTCATCTCCACCTTCAACGTGGGGGGAATCCCCCGCATCTACGAGGGGCTGATGGCGCTGGAGCCGGACTCATACA
This sequence comes from uncultured Anaerolineae bacterium, assembly GCA_938049385.1. Taxonomy (GTDB): domain Bacteria; phylum Chloroflexota; class Anaerolineae; order JACIWP01; family JACIWP01; genus JACIWP01. The sequence continues at coordinate 17,712 of CALIBQ010000010.1, read as the reverse complement.
TCACGGAAATCGCCGAGGAGCGGGGGGAACTGGGCACCGTCGGACTGCCCATCACCCCAGCGCCGCAGGAATATGCCCGGGCGGCGGAGTTCCTCATCCAGCGGCTGGCGGAACACCGCTTCGGCGGCTTTGCCCGCATCACGCAGGCGTTTCGCGCCGAATACTACCGCCTGGCCCAGCGTATCCTGTTCGAGCGCCGGCAGGTCATCCCATGCTACGCCGGCTGGGCCAGCGGACACATCGCGCCCGACGGGGATGTGTGGACCTGCTGTATCCGCGCCGAACCCATTGGCAACCTGCGCAGAGCGGATTATGACCTGCGGCGCATCTGGTTCGGGGAGGGGGCCGGCCGACTGCGGCGGAGCATTGCCGCCGGCGAATGCGCCTGCCCCATGGCCAACGCCAGCTATGCCAACATGCTCCTGCATCCTCCCACCCTGGGGCGCGTGGCCCGGCATCTTATCAACACCATCAGGAGGTGACCTGTGCGCCGAGCTTCGGACAGACCCACAGCGCCGGCCGGCTGGCGCCGGTATGGGCCGGCGCTGACTGCCCTGGCCGCGTATATGTTCCTGAGCTTGCTACTGACCTACCCTTTGGTCCTGCGCCTAAGCACGCATGTGCCGGGGAGCGAGACATGGGCCTTTGACGAGTACACCTTCGTGTACAACCAGTGGTGGTTCAAATACGCCCTGCTGGACCTGGGCACCAACCCGTTGTATTCCGATTATATCTGGGTGCCGGTGGGCATCAATTTCGTCCTGTACACCTACACCATCTTCAACGCCGCGCTCTCCCTGCCTCTCCAGCCCTATTTCAACCTGGCGCTGACCAGCAACCTGATCATGCTCTTCTCCACCATCATGAGCGGCTTCGGGGTCTTCCTTCTTCTGCGCTATCTGCTGGCGGAGCGCCGGCGCGCCGGCCGGCTCTCGCCTGCCGCATACTGGTGGGCGGCATGGGTCGGCGGGGCGCTGTACGCCTTCGCCGGCAACCGCTTCGTCTACCTGGCATTGGGGCACTATGACATGGTCAGCACCGAGTGGCTCCCGCTCTTCGCCCTCTTCTTCCTGAAGACCCTGCGGGAGCGCCGGCGCATCCACCCGCTCCTGGCCGGCATCTTCGCCGCCTTCGCCATGCTGTGCGAGATGATCTTCGGTGTCTTCCTGGCCATCCTGGCGCTGGTGCTGTGGCTTTTCGAGCGGCCGCTGAAGGAGTGGTGGCGCGCCGGCCGGCGGGAATGGGTCTCTCTGCTGGGACGGCTGGGACTGCTGGCGCTCAGCGCCGGCGTCCTGTATGCGCCGATGCTGGTCTTCATCCTGCGGGAAATGCGCAAGGGATATCTCCTCAGCGGTTGGGGCGATGCGCTCATCCTCTCGGCCGATTTGTTCAGCTTCATCACCCCGACGAAGTTGAACCCTATCTTTGGCAACAATTGGCCGGCGGAGCTGGCGGCCGTCAAGCAGGGCATATCCCGCTTCTCCGACGTGAACACCGTGGTGGTGGGCGTCGCCGCCATCCTGCTGTGCCTGCTGGCCGGCGTGGCCTTCCGGCGGAGCGTGCGCGCCTGGCTGGCCAGTGCAATCACCTTCGCGGTGCTCTGTCTGGGACCACTGCTCCAGATCAACGGGCGGTATCTGTTCGACCTGGACGGCCTGCAGACGACGGTGCCCCTGCCCTTTATCATCCTGCACTATATCCCCATTGCCAAGGGCAACCGCGCTCCCAACCGCAACAGTGTCATCCTGATGCTGGCGGTGGCGGTGCTGGTGGGCTTTGCGGTCGCCTGGATTCTGGAGCGTGCCGAGAGCAGACGGCGCAAGCGTTGGGTAACGCCGGCCCTTTCCCTCCTGCTGTGTGCCGGCCTGCTGGTGGAGCACCTCTCCGTGCCGCTCCCGCTGACCGATGCCCGCGTGCCGCCCTTTTATCATCAGCTCGCACAGGAGCCAGGCGACTTCACCATCCTCACCCTGCCGCTGGGCTGGCGCGACAGCTTCGGTGTGCTGGGCGCGGAGGACACCCGCACCCAGTATTACCAGACGGTGCACCATAAGCGGCTGTTGAGCGGCAATTCCGGCCGGCATGAGCCTGCCAAGACCGACTATTACGCCTCCATCCCCTTCTTCAAGGCGCTGACCGACATCGAGCTGTATCAGCCGGCCGAGCCGGAGCTGGTCCAGCAGGCGTTGGAACAGGCGCCGGCGCTGGCCTATCTCTATGACCTGCGTTATGTGGTGGTGCATCCGCCGGTTCCCGGCCGGCCGCCCTATTCCGATACCTGGGACGAGGCGGAGCAGTTCGTCCTGCAGACGATGCCGCTGGACCCGACGCCGGTGTATGACCAGGACGGCATGCGGGTTTACCGGGTGCTTCAGCCGCCGGCGCAGGATGGGTTTGGCGTGGATGCCGGCGCGGCCGGCTGGGAAATCTATCGCGGCGAGGGATGGGATCGGAACGAGGAGATCGGCGGCGCGACGGCCGTATGGGCGACGGGAGCGCCGGCGCGCCTCTTCCTGCCCCTGCGCGAGGCGAAAGACCGCCGGCTGACCTTGCGCCTGCTCCCCTTTGATTTCCCCGGCGCGGCCCCGCAGAAGGTGGAGGTGCGGATCAATGGGCATTTGTTGGCGCCGGCGCGCGAGCTGGCCTCGGGGTGGCAGGAATATGCGTGGGACGTGCCGGCGGGTTATCAGCGGCTTGGCCTGAACGTCGTCTCCCTGACCTTCTCCCGCTTTGACGCGCCGCGGCAGGTCCTGCCGGCCCAGCGCGCGATCGGCACAACCGATGTGGAGACGCCGGTAGATATCGAGGTCAACAGCGCTGACGAAACTGCCGGCGATTTCGCGTACATCACCATCGGCGATGAGCGCAGTCGGGTGGATGGCTCGACCCATCGGCGCGGCTATAATTTCGCTGTGCTGGAGCCGCGCACTGGCCGGCTGGTGCAGAAGGCCGCTTTTGACACCGCCGCCAGCGCCTATGAGGCGCAGAAGATGGCGGAGTTTCTGGAGAGTGTGCCGGCGGGCTACATCGTGGTCGGGGCGGTGCGCGGCCGCGGCGCCGATTTCCTGACCGATGAGGCGGTGCAGGCCCTGCGGAGCATCGGGTCCGGCGTGGACCCGCGCCAGGACCCGGCGCGGGCGCATGCACTCATTGGCGTGAAGGGGACGCCGGCCGGCAGCGCGGCCGAGGTGTGGCAGGCCGGCCAGTCCTGGTTGAGGGTAGGGAGCAATCCGGATGCCCGCACCTTGTCCGCGGCGCTGGATTGGGCGGAACTGCGCTGAGCGGTTGGGGGAAACACAAAGAGGGCCTATGCCGGTGCAGGGGCATAGGCCCTTTCTTGCGAGCAGGAAACGGTGAGCGGCTTGGTTCAGGATGCCGGCGCAGACGGGCCGCTGGCCGCGCGCAGTGCCTCGTTGAATGCCTTCATCAAGCGCGACTTGCGGCGCGCCGCGTTGTTCTTATGGATGACGCCTTTCTCGGCGGCGCGGTCCAGGGCGCTGACAGCCTGCTTAATAGCCTCTTTGGCGGCTTCCAGGTCGCCGGCCGCGATGGCCGCGCGGGCGCGCTTCACATAAGTGCGCGCGGTGGAACGGTAAAAGCGGTTGCGCAGTCGGCGCTTCTCCGCCTGGCGCATGCGTTTCAAGGCAGACTTGGTATTGGGCAACGGTATCCTCCTCAGACCACACGAACGAACTGATATGGATGGGGGTTCCTGCGGCCGGCGAGCGCGTACCAGCCGTTTGGCTCCGCAACATCCGGGCGATGCGAACTTTCTCTCACCTTGGCGAACGGGTGTGCTTTTCTGGCATCGCGAGAAACCTTTATACATGAAATAGGCAGTTTTGTCCAATTCTGGCCGGGGTGTTGAAAAAGCCTGGCAGTTGAAACGCCGGCGGTGTTTGCGAACACTTCGCCTGGCGCTGAAGCACCAGGCTTGTGGTGCCAAGCCCCCTGCGGGGCTTCGCTTCCTAAGCCGGCGGGGCTGAGGATGGGGTACCAGCTTGGGCCAGGCCGTGACCCTTTTGACAAAAATGTCATCTCGGTCTACATTATGCCGTGCACATCGGATGCGTCGTGCTGGTAATGCGGGACAGCGTGCACCCTTCCCCTACAGTATCGTGCGCTGTGGCCGCTGTCGGATGGTATTCCCGGGCCAGGGATATGATGGCCGGCAATGAGCGGCGCTCATGACGGTTGTTGACCAGATCAAAGACCGCCTCGACATTGTGGATGTGGTCTCCGCGTACGTGCCCCTGAGAAAATCCGGGCGCACGTACAAAGGGCTTTGCCCGTTCCACGCCGAAAAGACGCCCTCCTTTGTCGTGTTCCCGGAGACCGGCACGTGGCACTGTTTTGGGGCCTGCGGCACCGGCGGGGATATCTTCACCTTCATCATGCGGATCGAGAAAGTGGATTTCGGGGAGGCCCTGCGCATCCTGGCGGAGAAGGCCGGCGTCCTGCTGGAAGAGCGCCGGCCGCAGGAGAAAGCGCGCCAGGACCTGCTGGACCGTCTGCGCGGGGCCAACGCCGCGGCGGCCGCCTTTTTCCACCAACTGCTCCTGCATTCGCCGCAGGCGGAATTCGTCCGACGTTATCTCGCCGGCCGCCATCTCTCCCAGGAGACCATCCAGTCCTTCGAGCTGGGCTATGCGCCCAACGACTGGGAGGCGCTGTCGCGCCACCTGACGGCGCAGGGGTACACCGTTCCCGAACTGCTGGAGGCCGGCCTGATCATCGCCCGCGAGGAGGGCGGCCATTATGACCGCTTCCGCAACCGGCTGATGATCCCCATCCGCGACCTGCGCGGCCAGGTCATCGGCTTTGGGGCGCGTGCCCTGGACGATACGCCGCCCAAGTACCTGAACTCACCGCAAACGCCCATTTTCGACAAGGGTGCCGTGCTGTTCGGGCTGGACCGGGCCGCCAAGACCATCCGGGCGCGCAGTGAGGCCATTATCGTCGAGGGCTATATGGATGTAATGATGGCCCATCAGCACGGCGTGACCAACGTCGTGGCGGCGATGGGCACTTCGCTGACGGAGGAGCAGTTGCGCGCTCTGGCGCGGCTGGCCTCGCGGCTGGTGCTGGCGCTGGATGCGGATGCCGCCGGCGACCAGGCGACCCTGCGCGGCCTGAACCTGGCCCGCCAGAGCATTGGCCGGCGGCGCGTGCCGACCCTGCGCCCTGACGGCACTGTTGCGGAGGAGGAGCGCCTGGCGGTTGACCTGCGCATCCTGACCCTGCCGGCCGGCATGGACCCGGACGAGCTGATCCGCCAGGATATCGCCCGCTGGAACGAGCTGGTGGCGCACGCCCAGCCGTTGGTGGAATATATGATGGCGTACATCCTGCGGGATGTGGACCTGCGCGACCCTCTGCAGAAGGCCGCCGCCGTGCGCCAGATGAAGCCCATCCTGCTGGAACTTCAGGATGACATCGAGCGCTATCACTATATTCAGCGGCTGGCCCGCCGGCTGATGCTGGATGAGCACGTGGTGGAGCGCGAGGTCGTTGGCGCGGGGGCGGCACGGCCCAAAGCCCGGCCCAGCCGCGGGCGCCGGCCGGGTGCGCCGGCGCCGGAAGCCGGCCCGACGGATGAGCAGAGGCCCCAGCCGGCCGGCCGGCGCGAGCTGGCGCTGGAGGAGCTGTGCCTGCTCTATCTCCTGCGCTATCCCCGGACCATTCATCCGCTGTCGTTTGCCTTTGCCGAGGCCGGCGTGCCTTTCCTGGCGCCCGAGGATTTCCAGCGGCCGGAGAACCGCTACATTTTTGAGCAGATTCAGCGGGCCGCCGAGGAGGGGCAGTTGACGGAACCGGCCCTGTTGGCCGGCCAACTGCCGGCCCCCCTGGCCGGCTACCTCCAGGAGCTTCTGGAGCGGAGCGAAATCCCGCTGGAAGGGTTGGACGAGGATGGGATCCTCCAGGACCTGTCGCGCAGTGCCTTCTCCCTGAAGGGACGCGGCATCCGCCAGCAGTTGAATTCCCTGCGCTTTCTGCTGGAAGAGGCGGAACAGTCCGGGGATGGAGAGCAGGCCGGCCATTTTGCCCGGCTGATCCAGCAGTACTCGGTGACCCTGGGGGCGATTGACCAGGCTTTGTATCGGCTTTCCCTGCGGGGGAAGCGGGACGTGGTGTAGGAACTCAGGGGATGATATTCCAGCCCCTAAAGAGCCGTACATCCCAGCAGGATGGGGGAAATTCATGAAGGCACGTCGTTACCGCACATATTCGCCGGCATTCGCGCCCGCTCGGTCCTTCCAAGCAAGCGCAACCCGCCGTTCAGCCCAGAAACCTGGTGCATCCGCTTCTTCCCCCGCCGGCCAGCATGCCGGCCAGCATGCTCCTCGCAACACGCGCCCCGGCTCGGCGCGTACGAGTTCCCATCCGGAAGAGGAGGCTCCGGAACTGCTGGTCGAGCAGGAGGAGTTTGATGCGGAGGAACTGCGCCGGCAGGCCTGGCTGGAGGGCAGTGAGGACCCAGTGTGCATGTATCTCCAGGAGGTTGGCCAGGTACCCCTGCTGAACGCGGAAGAGGAGATCACGCTGGCCACTGCGATACGTGCCGGCCAGGAGGCGGAAAAGCGCTTGCGGAGGAAACAGTACCAGGGCGAAGAGGAACGCCAGACGCTGGAACAAATGGTCAGCGCCGGCGATATCGCCCAGCGCCGGCTCATTCTCTCCAACCTGCGCCTGGTGGTCAGCGTGGCGAAGCGCTATGTGGGACGCGGGATGTCCCTCTTGGACCTGATCCAGGAGGGGAATATGGGCCTGCTGAAGGCGGTGGAACGCTTCGATCCCGACATGGGGAACAAGTTCAGCACCTATGCCATCTGGTGGATCCGTCAGGCCATCACCCGCGCTATCGCCGATCAGGCGCGCACCATCCGTGTGCCGGTGCATGTGGTGGAGAGCATCAACCGGCTCCTGCGGGTCCAGCGTCAGCTTCTGCAGGAGCTGGGGCATGAGCCGACCACAGAGGAAATTGCGGTCGCTATGGGCTTTCTCAGCGCCGGCGACCTGGAGGCTGTCCAGCATTACCGCGCCAGGGGAGCGGAGCCGCCGGCGGAGCTAAGCAGGCGCTTTTACAAGGCTGTCAGCAAGGTCCGCCAGATTATCCAGGTTTCTCAAGAACCCCTATCCCTGGAAACCCCCATGGATGGAGACCAGGATTCCTCTCTAGGCGACTTCATCGAGGATCGCGTCGTCCAGGCTCCAGTGGATGTCGCCGCGCGCAATCTCCTGCGGGAGCAGATGCAGGAGGTGCTGACGGATCTCACGGACAGGGAGCGTCAGGTGCTGGAACTGCGCTTTGGCCTGGCAGATGGAGAGCCCCATACCCTGGAAGAAGTGGGAGAGGAGCTGGGAGTAACGCGCGAGCGCATCCGCCAGATTGAAATTAAAGCGCTGGAGAAACTGCGGCACCTGGACCAGAGCCGCAAACTGCGGGATTATCTCCTGTGAGCTGGTATGGTACCCAAGTACTATTGAAACTCGACATTTTATGAAATACAATGAAACCAGAAAATAGGACGGCGGTCTGAGTGGAAACTCAGCAATCGAAACCACAAAGAAAGGAGGTGAACGGCGATGTTGTTTCTTCCTCGTGAGGAGGGCCAGGGGCTGGTCGAGTACGCACTGATTCTTGTTCTGGTTGCTATCGTTGTTATCGCTATTCTCATGGTGCTCGGCCCGACCATCGGCAACGTGTTCAGCCAGATCGTGAGCGCGCTGAGCTAAGGACGACAGGCGCAACACAGCAGACACTGCGGACGTGAAGAAAGGGGCTCCTCAAAAGGAGCCCCTTCTCTTTATACGGCTCAGTCCAGCAAAGACAGTCCATCCAGGTCCCCGGGGTCCGCCGCGCCCATCAGCTCCAAGATGGCCGGCATCACATCGGCGACCCACGGGGTGCGTGCCGGCGCGATGCGCCGGCCGGCGACCACCAGCGCCGCGTCATCGTACGTGTGCATTCCGACCAGCGCCGGCCCTTTGTACGTCAACTGCCCCTTGTTCACCGAACCCTTCGGGTCAAAGCCGTCGTACGGCACCAGGATAATATCCGCCGCCTGCTGGATCAGGGGCCCGTGGTAGATTTCCTCGCGCCGCAGGGCGGCGCGGAAAAAGGGTTTCCCTGAGTCGGGGTCGCGCAGGGCCAACGCACCCTGTATGATGCGCTCGCGCCAGCGCTCGTACTCCGCCGGCGGCACACGCCCCTCGCGCTCCCTGCCCTGCAGGTTGATGAAGATGCGCCCGGGATCCATGCTGTAGGCAATGGTCTCCTCGCTGATGTCCGCCACCGATTTGGGCGCCGGCACCGCGAATTTCAGCCAGCCCTCTTCGGCCAGCCAGTGATTGACGTATACCTCTTTCTCCAGCGTGCAGAAGCCGTGGTCAGACATGATGAGCAAATCAGTGCCTTCGTCCAGCCGGCGCGCCAGCTCCCCGATCAGCTCGTCCAGCTTCTGGATGAAGGCGAAAAAGCGCGGCGCGTAGACCGGATCGTTCGTCTCCATCTCTTCCCAGAGGAAGTGGAACAGGCGGTCGGTCTCCATGATATGGCAGTGGAAATAGTCCCACTCCTCCCCCTGCATCAGGCGGAACATGGCCTCCACGCGGCGGTCAAACACCAGGTTGACGTCTGCCAGCAGTTTGTCCTTGGACTCATGCCCCAGCCAGGGGTCGGTGTCGATGCGGTAGCCCCAGGATTGGAGCGTGCCGGCCAGCGCCGGCGGATAGACCGCCTTCTCCAGCTTCGGCGCCAGGAAATCGGCGATGAGGATGCCGTTGACCGGGCGCGGGGGATAAGTGACCGGCACGTTGATGACGACCACGCGCTTGCCGGCGGCGCTGAGGATTTCCCACAGGGTCGGGCTTTTCATGGCTTGGGAGGTGGGGATGAAGACCTTCATGCTGGCCGGCTCGCGGTCCACAAAGCCGAAGATACCGTGTTTGGCGGGGTTTTTGCCGGTCATGAAGGAGGACCAGGCTACCGAAGAGACGGTGGGATGGACGGAGTTCATGCGCAGGAGCGTGCCGCCGGCGACGACCTTGGCCAGATGCGGCATGCGCCCCTCGTTGATCATGCGCTGGATGAAGGTGTACGGCGTGCCGTCAATGCCCAGCATAAAGACGCGCCGGCGGGCGGTGCTGGCCGGCTTTTTGCGGTCGAACAGGCCCATGACGCACTCCTGATGCGGTGAATGTGGGGCAGATGTCCTGCCTGGGCCAACATGATACTACCAGAAAAGCATTCGGACAAATGGACGGGCACGGAAAAGAAAAGGTGCCATGCGTTCTCCGCATGGCACCTCATGCCGCGCGAGCAACCTCCCCATATTTTTAGCTTGGCACTCGCGTCCGGTTAGATGTATCCTAGGGAGCGCAGGCGCTCCTCCACTACCTCCGCCTCCTCCTCGGAGTAGACGTCTTCGGGTGCCGGCGGAAGGTAATCCAGCTCCTTGAGCTTGCGCATGATTTTCTCGACGCTTTCTTCCACCGACTCGCGATCGGAGTGTACCACGACCTCGGGGTTCAGCGGCGGCTCATAGGGGTCATTAACGCCGGTGAAGTTGGTGATCTCGCCGGCCAGCGCCTTTTTATACAGCCCCTTGACATCCCGCTCCACCAGCACTTCCAGCGGGCAGTCCACATATACTTCCACAAAGTTGCCGATCTCCCGCCGCACTTCGTCGCGGATATCCCGGTACGGGGAGATGGCGGCGGCGATGGCCACCACGTTGTTGCGGGTCAGCAGTTTGCAGACGAACCCGATGCGGCGGATGTTGGTGTCCCGGTCCTCTTTGCTGAAGCCCAGCCCCTTGCTGAGGTTCTGCCGCACCACGTCGCCGTCGAGCACCTCGACCTTCATGCCGCGGGCGCGCAGGCGCTTCTCGACCTCGCGCGCCAGGGTGGTCTTGCCGGCGCCGGATAACCCGGTGAACCAGATGGTGAAGCCTTTATGTTCCATAATGCGCTCTCCCTGCTTGCAGGTATGATGTGCCTCAGCCGATGATGATGGGCTTGCCTTCCATGTCTGCCGGCACCGCCAGCCCCATGGCCGTCAGGATGGTGGGGGCGATGTCCAGTATCTGCCAGCCGTCCTGCACCTGCCGGCCCAGGGACTGCCGCGGGTCATAAAAGATGGCCATGCCGTAGGGCGCATGATTGGCGTCGTCCGGGCCGGTGTCGTTCTCAAAGGTGTGGATGGTGCCTAAGCCCACGGTGCCGACGGAGCGCCACAGCAGGCCGCCGAAGTAGACGATCAGGTCGGGCGGGATGTTGCGGGTCTCCCGGTAGATTTTCTCCGGCTTGAGCACGACGGTGCCGATTGGCCGGCCGTCGGGGTCGGTAATGGCCTCCAGCTTGGCGATGAGTTCGTCCCGCACCGCCTCGTACTGTGCGGGGTCAATCACGCCCTGCGGTTCGCGGCCGCGCACGTTGAGGAAGAGCCGGCCGTAGTAGCCGCCTTCGCCCCAGGCCATGGTGCGCGACCAGTCGATCTCCAGCTCCTGCAGGCGCGCCGGCTTCTCCGGATAGCGCTTCAGCGTCAGATAGCCCTCTTTGATAAGCCATTCGTTGATGCAGATGCCGCCGTCCATCTTCATGGCGCCGTGGTCCGAGACCACTATTACCACCGTGCGCTCATCCACCAGCTCCAGCAGTTTGCCGATCTGCCCGTCCACGAAGCGGTAATACTCGCGGATGGCATTCTCATATTTATTGCCCGGCTCATACTTGGGATGGGTTTTGTCCATGTATTTCCAGAAACCGTGGTGGATGCGGTCAATGCCCATGTCCACCATCATGAAGAAGTCCCATGGCTTCTCGGTCATGAGGTGCCGGGCGACCTCGAATCGCTGGCGCGTCATCTCGTAGATATCGCGCAGAAGGCGGTCCTTGTCTTCCGTGCGGAAGTCCGGCACATCGAGCATAAATTCACCCACCCAGCGCTCAATGTCCTGCCGCAGTTCGGCCGGATAGGTGTACTGGCTCTGGGTGCTGGGGGTCAGGAAGTCGGTGATCACGTACCCGTTGACCGGCTTGGGCGGGTAGGTTTGCGGCACGCCCAGGAGGATAACGCGCTTCCCTTCCCGCGACAAGATGTCCCAGACCGCTTCCACCGTGATGGCGCGCGAGTTGGCGATGGTGAGTTTGTCATAGCTGTAGTCGGCACGGTTGCGGAAGCCGTAGATGCCGAGCTGGCCTGGGTCTTTGCTGGTCATCATACAGCTCCACGCCGGCACGGTGATGGGTGGTTCCGTACTGCGCAGGCGGCCGTACAGGCTTTGGGACATGAGCCGGCTCAGGTTGGGCAATTCCTGGCGCCACTGCTCGAAGACCAGGCTCGGCTCGGCGCAGTCCAGCCCGATGACCAGCACCCGGCGACCCTTGCCCTGGGAGCGGGCGGCTTCCAGGGCGTCTTGTTGTGTTTTGCGGCGCAGACCTTCGATGAGCACGCGCGATACTTCCGGCCGGGTGAATTCCGCCGGCAGCATCTCCCCGTTGCGCAGTTTCTCGCGCACCTGCGTGCCGCTCAGCGAGACATGGAACGATTTATCATGCGGGCAGGACTTGGGGGTAACGATGGCCTCGCACTTGCGGCAGTAGAAGGCATGCTCGAAGAAGAGCGGGGTGATGCCCAGCTCTTCCGGCTTGAATTCGTCGAAGATGTACTGGGCGTCGTAGGTGCCGTAGTAACTGCCGACGCCGGCGTGGTCGCGCCCCACGATGAAATGGGTACAGCCGTAGTTCTTGCGGCAGATGGCGTGGAAGATGGCCTCGCGCGGGCCGGCGTAGCGCATGGCGGCCGGAAAGACCCCCAGGATGACCCGGTCCTTCGGATAGTAACTTTCTAGCAGGACCAGGTAGCTCTGCATGCGCACGTCGGCCGGGATATCATCATCCTTGGTCTCACCCACCAAGGGGTTGAGGAAAAGGCCGTCCGCGATCTCCAACGCCGTCTTCTGGATATACTCATGGGCGCGGTGGATAGGGTTGCGCGTCTGGAAACCTACCACGCGCTTCCAGCCGCGCTCGGCGAACATGCGGCGGGTTTCTGTCGGGTCAAAGCGGAATTCCGGGAAGGGGCGCTCCGCCGGCCGGTTCAGCAGGTAAATCGGCCCACCCAGCAGAACATCGCCTTGAGCGTACAGCCGCGCTACGCCGGGATGTTTATCATCCGTGGTGCGGTACACCAGGCGCGCCTCGCGCTCCTTGTCGTACTCGAACTTCTCTTCCAGGGTCATGATGCCCAGGATGTTGCCGTTCGGCTCCTCCAGGGCGATCTCCTGCCCCTCCCGCAGGGCATCGGCGCGCTCCCGCTCCACCGCCAGGGTGATGGGGATGGACCACACCAACCCGTTGGCCAGGCGCATGTGCTCCACCACGCTCTCGTAGTCGCGGCGGGTCATGAAGCCGGTCAAGGGGCTGAAGACACCTGTGCCGATGAGTTCCAGGTCCGACACATTGGTCGGGGAGAGGGTGATGCGCGGCAGAGAATAGATGCGCTCCAGGACGGCGTCACGCAGGACGCCGCGCAGTTGACGGTCAATCAGCACGCCGCCGTGTGGGGGAATGGTTTCCTGCAGGGACATTGCTGTATTGCTCCTCAATGGCTTCGGTTATAGGCGTTTCCACGATGCTTCATTGATGTATCATGGAAATCCCAATACAGTATAATCCAGGCTTCATGGATTGTCAAAAGGTACAGTAAGGGTGTGGAAAAAGCACCTTATCTGCTTGTGGTACCCAAGCACATCATTGGTCGCTCTCGCCTTGGCCCAGGAGGTCGGTCATCCGCTTATCGGAGGTTTTCGCCGGCTGGAAGCCGCCGGCTCAGGAAGCGAATCCCCTTCGGGGATTAGCACTGTAAGCCTGGTGCTGAAGCACCAGGTTCATGAACCTGGTGCTTCAGCCAAGCGAAGTGCCAGATGGAGAGAGTCCCCATCACTTTCATGCGCCGCGACAGCATCTGCAAAGCCGGCGCCGGCTTCGCAGTTGTTTGCCGTGGCTTCAGCCGCCAGGCCGCTTCCACAGATTGTATGTTTGGACTTTTTCAACACTCTCCGAACGGCAGTTGACGGCCGGCGCATTCCGTGCTATAATCAAACCTGCAAAGCGCGTATCTTCGATTGTTTTCCGGAAGGAGGCCCGCCTTGACCGAAATCACCTTTCGCAAACTGCCGCGCGATACACTTACCGATCAGGTCATCCATGAGATCCGTCGCATGATCCTCTCTGGCCAGCTTCAACCGGGCGAGATGCTCCCTACCCAACCCGAACTGGCGCGCCAGTTGGGTGTCGGTGTGGCAACCGTGCGGCGCGCTATCGCCGCACTGTGCGCGGTCGGGCTCCTGGATTCTCAGCCGGGGCGGGGCACTACGGTCAACCCGGATGGGCTGGCGGTCCTGCAGGCCAGCGCCCTGCTCGCCGGCCCTCTTGACCCCATTCACACCACCGCCGTCTACGAGGCCCGCCAAATCATCGAAATTCCCCTCACGCAACTGGCCGCGCAGCGCGCCACCCCGGAAGAGCTGGATGAGATCCGCCGCGCGCTGGAAGATATGGAAGCCTCCATTGACGATGATGCCGCCTTCACCGCCGCAGACCTGCGCTTCCACTATGCCGTCGCACGCGCCAGCCATAATGACCTGCTGGCGCAGTTCTACCAGGTTTCGCGCAGTCTGCTCACCGAGGTCATCGAAAAGGTCGTAAGCCTGCGCGGTATTAAGGAGGACGCCCTGCGGCTTCAGTGGGAGACCTACGAGGCCATTGCTGTGCATGACCCGGAGCGCGCCGGCTCCGCGGCCGCAGAGCAACTCCAGCAGGTGCTGGATTTGTTGAAGCGCGCCGGCTACGTTCGCTCCCTCGATTGACCCGCCGGCCACCTACAGGGTTCCATCTGGCCTGCCCATCCGCCAGGGCGGCCAGCCACATACGCTGATATCCACACAGGGGAAAGGAGAGTTCCATGCGCACCAATTATCGCGTCAATGCTACCGTCCAGTTTTCCACGCTGTCGCCTGACCAGTGTGAGGAAATCTTCAGCGCCTCGCTGGAAATCCTGGAACGGGTGGGCATGCGCATCCACTCCGAAGAGGCAGTGGACATGCTGGAAGCCGCCGGCGCCACCGTGGACGGTCAGGGCCTGGTGCATATCCCCGGCTATCTGGTCAAGCACGCGCTGAATCTGGCGCCCAGCCGCGTGGTGCTGGCCGGCCGCGACGGCAGCCGCAAGGTCGTGCTGGAAAAGGACCGCATCTACTACGGCACCGGCTCCGACACACCGTTCTTCATTGACCCGCGCACCGACGAACGCCGCAAAACGGTCTACCAGGATGTGTATGATGCCGCCCGCACCGCCGATGCCCTGCCCAACATTGACTTTTTCATGTCGCTGGGATTGGTATCGGACGCCCCTGCGCAGACCTACGACCGCCATCAGTTCATGGCGATGATCACCGGCACCAGCAAACCGATGATCATCACTGCGGTGGACCGTCAGGGGCTGGAGGACCAGCACCGCATGGCCTGTGCCGTGCTGGGCGGCGAGGATGTCTTCCGCCGCAACCCGCTGTTCGCCATTTACATCGAGCCTATCTCTCCCCTTCAGCATTCCAAGGAAGTGGTGGAGAAGCTGTTCTATGCCGCGGACCACGGCATCCCAATGGTGTACACGCCGGCGCCCACCGCCGGCTTCACCGCGCCGATGACCTTGGCCGGCATCATGGCCCAGGGCATCGCTGAGACGATGGCCGGCCTGGTCATGGCCCAGCTCCGCTCGCCGGGGGCGGCGGTCGTCATGGGCGGTGTGTACACCATCATTGATATGAAGACCATGATTTTCTCCTATGCCGCACCAGAGTTTCTTCTGTTGAGTGCCGCGCTGACCGATATGGCCAAGTGGCTGGGCCTGCCGATGTTCTCCACCGCCGGCTGCAGCGACGCCAAGGTGCTGGACGGGCAGGCGGCTCTGCAGGCCGGCCTTTCCATCCTCTTCTCGGCCCTTTCCGGCGCCAACCTGATTCACGATGTGGGTTACCTGGAGTACGGACTGACCGGTTCACTGGATATGCTGGTGCTGTCAGATGAGATCATCAGCATGGTGAAGCACCTTCTGCAAGGCGTGCCGGTCAATCCGGAGACCCTGGCGGTGGACCTGGTGGCCAGCGTGGGGCCGGGCGGCCATTTCTTCACCACCGAACATACCCTCAGGCATTTCCGCGAGGTGCTCTGGCAGCCGGAGCTTCAGGAGCGCGATAACTATCAGGATTGGGAAGCGAAGGGACGGAAGACCCTTTCCGACCGGGTGCGGGCCAAGGTACTGCGCATCCTGGAGTCGCATCAGCCGGCGCCGATCCCGCCGGAGGCATTGGAAGCCATGCAGGCCATCGTTGCCGAAGCTGACCAGAAATATGCGTGAGCCGGCAATAGGGAGTGCAAGAAAGGGGGAACACGATGATGCGGTATCCCGATTTGCGTTTTCGTCCGACACTGCGGACGCTGAGCGATGATCAGCTCAGACAGATACACCTGGCGACGCTGGAAGTCCTGGAGCGCACTGGCGTGCAGATCACCCACCCGCGAGCCAAGGAGATACTGGCCGACGCCGGCGCGCGGGTAAACGGCGACCGGGTGCGCATCCCAAGCTGGATGGTAGAAGATGCCCTGCGCAAGGCCCCTCATCGCGTCGTGCTGGGCACGCGGGCCGGCCAGCGCACTGTCCTGCTGGAGGGGGACAAGGTCTGGTTCGGACCGAGCCTGGACTGCATTGATTACCTGGACCCCGTGACTGAGGAACGCCGGCCCTTCACCAGCGCCGACTGTGCGGTGACCGCCCGGGTGGCGGATGCTCTGCCCAATTACGACTGGGTGATGACCATCGGCATGGCGGCGGACGTGCCGGCGGACATCGCCGACCGGGTCATCGCCAAGCAGGTGCTGACCAACTGCGAGAAGCCCTTCGTGTTCTGCTGTAAGGATGTGAACAGCACGCGCGACATCTACGAGATGGCCATTGCCATCGCCGGCAGTGAGGAGGCCTTTCTGAAAGCGCCGTTCATCATTCACTATTCCGAGCCGGTCTCGCCCCTGCTCCATTACGACCCGGCCATCGAGAAGCTGATATACTGCGCCGAGAAGGGCATCCCGCTGGTCTACTACCCGGCGCCGATGGCCGGCGGCACCGCGCCGGCGACCCTGGCGGCCGTCATCGTGCAGGGGAGCGCCGAATCGCTGAGCGGGCTGGTGCTGGCGCAACTGGTGCGGCCGGGCGCGCCGTTCATCTACGGCGCCTTCACCACCATCATGGACATGTCTACCACTATCTTTTCCTACGGCGCGCCGGAGATGTCCCTGATGGCGGCGGCCATGGCCCAACTGGCGCAGTATTACGGCTTGCCCTTCTTTGGGACGGCCGGCTGTACCGATGCCAAATTCCCTGACCCGCAGGCGGCGGCGGAGGCCGCCTTCTCCTGCCTCAGCTCGGCGCTGGCCGGCGCCAACCTGGTGCACGACTCCGGCTGGCTGGACCACGGTTCGGTTGCCTCGCCGGCCTATATGGTGCTGGTCAACGAGGTGCTGTACATGGTGCGGCAGTTCCTCAAGGGCCTGCCGGTCAACGAGGAGACGCTGGCCGTGGACATCATTGACAAAGTCGGGCCGGGAGGCCACTACCTGAACGAGGAGCATACCCTGCGCCATTTCCGCGAGGTCTGGTACTCGGAGCTGTTCGACCGGGCGATGCTGGACCAATGGAAACAGAAGGGCGGCAAGCGGTTCGAGGAACGCCTGCGCGAAGCGACGCAGAAGGTCATGGCACATACGCCGAAGCCACTGCCGGCGGAGGTCCTGCGGGAGCTTGACCGCATGACCGCACACTGGAAATAACCGTTCGGGAGGGCGAACATGGCGGTATTCAGCAAGGTGATTCAAACGGTAGATTCGCATACAGCCGGCGAACCGACCCGGCTGATCCTGGCCGGCCTGCCCCCCATCCCGGGGGAGACCATCGCCGAGAAATGGACCTACGCGCGTCAGAATCTGGGCGGCGTGCGCCGGCTGTTGATGTGCGAGCCGCGCGGGCATGCCGATATGTTCGGTGCCTTGCTGGTGCCGCCCTGCCGGCCGGATGCCGACTTCGGCCTGCTGTTCTGCGATACGGCGGACTGGCTTTCCATGTGCGGCCACGGCACCATCGGCACCGCCACCGCGCTGGTGCAGTTGGGCATGGTGGAGGCGCGCGAGCCGGAAACGGTCATCCGCTTCGACACCGCCGCCGGCGTGGTGGAGGCGCATGTGGTGGTGGAGAACGGGCGGGTGCGTGGGGCCTGGTTCGAGAACGTGCCCAGCTTCCTGTATGCCCATGACCTGCGGCTGGAGGTGGCCGGCATCGGTACCATCACGCTGGACATCGCCTTCGGGGGCAACTTCTTCGCCGTGGTGCCGGTGGAGCAGGTGGGTCTGCGGGTGGAGCCGCAGTATGCCCGCCGGCTGAGCGATGTGGGGATGCAGATCCTGGCCGCGGCCAACGCGGCTTTTCCCGTCCAGCACCCCACCCAGCCGCACATCCGCTCCATCAGCCTGGTGGAGTTCACCCAGCCCGGCGAGAACGGCGCCGATTACCGCAACGCGGTCATCTTCGGCGCCGGCAATCTGGATCGCTCCCCATGTGGGACGGGCACCTGTGCCCGCATGGCGGAGCTGTATGCCATG
>CALIBQ010000009.1 GCA_938049385.1 uncultured Anaerolineae bacterium | reverse complement strand
TTCCTGACCAGCTCAAGCAGACGTGATCGTTGTTCCCCGGTCAGCTCGACTGCGTACACCTTGGGCCTGGGCATGATTCCTTCCCTCCACATGAATGTCATGGAGAGAAGGATACCGTATGAAACCAACGTGGTCAAGTATTAGGGCCTGTCCAGGAAAATATTTACTTTTGGAAAGTACAATATTCCATCCAAAACAACGCCTACGAAGGGTATATACTTGAGTGGGACAATGGAAAGCGATTCATTAAACCTGCCATTCATCCCGGAGATATTGTCCAAGTTGCTAATCCATTCGTGGGTGGGGAGAGATGTGACCAGATCCGTCGAGGTCACGGTGATGTATACCTGTATACGGATTATGGGAAGATTATTCTCAAGTGGGGTACAAAGTTGCGATTGCTTAATACCTCGCACGATCCCAGGAGTCTTCCCAAATACGTCAGGAATCGGGATTGGTGGAGAGTCGAAGTGCTCTCTGGTGATTATAAAGGCATGCAAGGCGTTATTGCAGAATTTGCCGATTCAGATTCACCATGTGGAATTGGTGAGAGGATACTGATTGCACCAGACTGGTATATCAATTTGGTAATGAAAGATTTGCTGACTGATGGCTCATGAACCGTGCAATCTCGTCATCATCACGGACACGGTATTGCAGTGAACATACCCTGGTTCTGCTTCTTATAGCTCCCCCAAACAGATGCCCAGACTGCGGGCGGTGCGCACCAGGTCGCTGTCGGGGGCGACGCGCCGCGGCTGGGCAATGGCATCCGCGATGGGAACGTGGGTCACCTGCGTGCCCTGCAGGGCGACCATATGTCCGATATGACCGCCGGCGATCAGATGCACCGCGGCCGAGCCGAAGCGCGAGGCCAGCACCCTATCGAAGGCGCTCGGCGAACCGCCCCGCTGGATATGCCCCAGCACCGTGACGCGCACCTCCATGTCCAGCCGGCTGGCCAGCTCCCGCGCCACCAGCGCGCCGATGCCGCCCAGACGCGGGCCGGCGGTGGGGTCGCCGGCTTCCTGATACACGGGGCTTCCGCCGGCGGGATATGCCCCTTCGGCGACCACCACGATGCTGAACTTGGCGCCGCGCGCCCGCCGGCCCTCGATCTGCTGGATCACTGGCTCGATGTGGAAGGGGATTTCGGGGATAAGAATGACGTCGGCGCCGCCGGCCACGCCGGCCTGCAAGGCGATCCAGCCGGCCTCGCGCCCCATCACCTCCACCACCATAACGCGGTGATGGCTTTCGGCCGTGGTGTGCAGGCGGTCAATTGCTTCCATGGCGGTGTTCACCGCCGTGTCAAAACCGAAGCTGACATCGGTCAAGCCGATGTCGTTGTCAATGGTCTTGGGCACGCCGACCGCCGGCGCCCCCATTTCCAGCAGGCGCTGGGCGATGTGCAGGGAGCCATCCCCGCCGATGACCACCAGGGCGTCCAGCTTCAGTTCCTCCAGCCGGCCCAGCACCTGGGCGGACACGTCGCGCCGCTCCCACGTGCCGGCCGGCGTTCGCACAGGGTAGGAGAAGGGATTGGCGCGGTTGGTCGTGCCCAGGATGGTGCCGCCGCGCGGGAGGATGCCGCGCACGTCGGCGATGTCCAGCCGGCGGGTTCGGTCAGGCAGGATCAACCCCTCAAAGCCGTCCTCGATGCCGATGACCTCCCAGCCGTAATCGTAGACGGTGGTCTTGACCACGGCGCGGATGACCGCGTTGAGGCCTGGGCAGTCCCCGCCGCCAGTGAGCACGCCGATGCGAGAAATGGGCCGGCGCATGGCGCTACTCCTTCCCTCCGAGCTGGCGCGCCGCTTCCGCGGCGAAAATCTCCGCCGTCGCTGAGTCAATGTTGCAGAAATTGATCTCCCGCAAAGAGGTCGTGGGGTGCTCCGCCAGGTAGCTGAGCACCGTCTCGATCATGATACGGGCACAGCGTTCCTTGGGGAAGCCGAAGATGCCGGAGGAGATGCCGGGCATGGAGATGCTCTGCAGGGCGTACTGTTCGGCCAGCGCCAGGGCACTGCGCACGGCGGAAGCAAGCTTCTCATCCTCGCCGCGGGTGCCGCCGGCCCACACCGGGCCGACGGCATGGATGACGTAGCGGGCGGGGAGCCGGCCGGCGCCGGTAATGGCGGCGGTGCCGGTGCGCACGGGGCCGTGCTTGGCGACCCATTCACTGCTCTCTTTCTGAATCTCGTAGCCGCCCTTGCGGACGATGGCGCCGGCGACTCCGCCGCCGTGCGCCAGATGCTCGTTGGCGGCGTTGACGATGGCATCCACGGCCTCATCGGTCAGGTCGCCCTGGACGACGCGGATGACCTGGCCGGCCGGCGTGATGTGCTCGAAGAGGATGCGTCGGGCCATGCTGATACCTCCTTCATGGAGTGCAGGGGTAGAGAGGACGCGGCCTGGCGGCTAAAGCCACGGTAGCAACTGCCAGACGGTGAACCAATACCCGCAAATCGAATGACAACCTAGATCTTTCAACTTTATGAAAAGGTGTTGACCATACTGTAAATCAGGGCTATAATTCTGTCAGGCGTTGAGACCCAATTGTATCTTGCGGGGCAGTATAGCAAAATCTTTATGAAATGCAATCCCCGCCGAATCGCGGGTCAAGGCTTTTCAATGTGCTGACAAACGGCAGTTGAAACTGCACCAACGACTGCGAAGTCGGCCGGCGCCGACTGGTATAGCCCACGCAGGTGGGCTTCGCAACTGTAGCCGCGACTTCCAGTCGCCCAGAATGTTATAGTATTGAAAGGCCCTGGCTGTTTGCGGACCCCCTTGGCAAAATGCCGGCGCCGGTGTATAATGTGTTCAGGCCGGCGCGCCCATACAGTCCTTTCACATGCCGTGGAAATCCCATATCTTTTCTGATCACTTACCCCTCTCTGTGCCCCTCCACGGCCCTGTCCGGAAGAGCGCTCGCATGCCTGCCAAATCCAGCGTGAAAACACTGGGGCCAGACTCCATATACTAGGTCCGCCTCGCGCAGATCGTGGGGAGCCAAGCATGAAGACAGCAGATTGGGTAGGGCAGACCCTGCAGTGGGTTCAGCCGCGTGCCTTGAAGCAGGAATTCGAACTGCGCGTCCAGGAGGTTCCCATCGCCACGCTCCGCTTTCGGGGCGCCTTTAGCTCCTTCGCCACAGGAGAGAGCGCCGAGGGGTGCTGGACCTTCCAGCAGGTTGGGTTCTGGCGCCGGCGGGTGTTGGTGCGGGAGTGCGGCGCGGAAACCGACCTGGCAGTTTTCCATCATCATACCTGGCGTCAGGGCGGCGTACTGGAGCTGTCGGACGGCAGGCGCTGTACCGCCCGCACCAACTTCTGGTTCACCCGACTGGAATTGGCCAGCGAGGCCGGCATGCCCCTGCTCACCTTCCGCAAGATCGGCGGCTTCCTGCGTCTCTCCGCCCAGATGGAAATCAGCTCCGAGGCGGAGCGCTTACCCGAACTGCCGTGGCTGGTGCTGTTCGGCTGGTATCTGGTTGTGCTGAAGTATCGGGAGATGGCGGCAACAACAGCGGCGGCATCATGAAACGGCGCCGTCTCGTGGAGGTTCGCAGTCTGGTCGGCAGTGGGAGGTAGCCTCGACGTGAGGCCCAGTACGAAGGGGGGAAGGCCATGAACGATCGGTTGTCCGCAGGCGGGATTGTGCTCGCGGCGTTGCTGGTACTCGCCGGCCTGATGGCCGGCCTGGCGCTGGCGCAGGGAGGGAGCATGATCCCCTCCAGCGCCAACGCAGATGCATCATCGGTGGTGGGAAGCGCGGTGGAGGAGGATGCTTTCAGCGGGTCCGGCGCGCCGGCAGATTCCAGCAGTTCAGCAAGCGGCATCCTGCCCCCTGTCCCAGATACTATCGAAGAGGATGAACCGCTCACGGAGGGGGTAGAAGCCCAGGCCTGGGATACCTCCTGGCGCGTGATCGGGTCCGCGCTCAAACCGCGCGATTCGGACGTTGTGTTTCACACCAATGCTTCGGGCGGGTGTGTTTATGTCTCTTCGGGCAACCCCTTTTGGGTGTGGAACACCCCGATCTGGCTTCCGCCCGGCTCAGAGGTCGAGTACATGCGCATGTACTATGTGGACAGCAGTGCGGCGGCAGATACCTGCGGCTGGTTCACGAAATATGACTTGTATGGCGATATAGTGAGGGAATGGGGCGGGTGTAGCAGCACCTCAGCCGGCCGGGGATATATCACTGTTGCCGTCACCCCTACCGAGGTAATTGATTACACGGATCATTCGTACGTGCTGAACTGGCGGCCCAATGGGACGGGGGACACGATTCAGTTATGCGGCTTCCGCCTCTATTACAAGGCGCCGGCCTATTACGCCGGCTTCCTGCCGACGGTAACAAAGCGTGCCATCGGCAGATAACATCCCCTGCCGGCACCGGCTTCGACGTCGGCGCAGAGGATGCAATGAATCCATGTCCTATGCGGATCTGCCGTTGATCTTTCGGCGCCGCTGATTCCTGTGCATGACGTGGGGTGCGATTCGGCATCCGGCCGGCTGTCCCCCACTACTGCAGTATCATAATCTTATCGAGGAGGGGTGATCTATGAAGGTCGGCAGGATGCTGGTTCTGGCGGCCGTGCTGGTGGCGGCTTTGGCCCTGGCGGGGTGCGAATTCAGTGTCTCCACCGCCAACATCGGCGATGCCTGGATGTCGGCTGATGAGGCGGGGAAAGAGCGCACGACGGTCTTTGCACAGGACGCCGTGTTTTACGCCCAGGTGCAGTTGCGCAATGCGCCCGATGATACCAAGCTGAAGGCGTCCTGGGTCGCGGTAGAGGCGGAGGATGTGGAGCCGAACTACGTCATTTACAAGACGGAGTTTGTCTCCGGCAGTGGACAGGTGACATTTGATCTGTCCAATAACGCTCTCTGGCCGCTGGGCAAGTACAAGGTGGATATCTACCTGAACGATAAGCTTGCCAAGACGCTGGAGTTCGAGGTCCGCTGAGGGTATTTGATGCATCATCGCGGAGGTGACAGTTACCTCAAATGTAGCTGTCACCTCCAGCCGGCGTCAGCGTGATGAGCGTTATCTCCGGCCGGCACAGAAACCGCAGTCGCGGCGCGCCCAATCCTTCCAGCCCTACGCCTCGGCTGACGTATAAATGTGTGCGGCCCATCTGATAGTGCCCCATTTCAAACCGCTTGCCCAGGCGCGAGGAGGTGATGACCGCGCCGTACAGCGGCAGTCGGATTTGGCCGCCGTGCGTGTGGCCGCATACGTACAGGTCTATCCCCAGTTCGGCGGCCGCCGGCATGAGGTCCGGCGAGTGGTACAGCAGGATGCGGTGCGCGTCCGTCGGCAGGGAACGGCAGAGCCGGCGCAGGCGCTCGCCGTCGCGCGCCATATCGTGACTGCAGTCCATGCCGATCAGGGCCAGCCGCCGGCCGCCGCCGGCATCCACCAAGCGCACCTCATCCCGCAGGAGACGCGCCGGCGCTCCGGGAAAGAGGCTGGCTGATCTGCGGTCCACCGGCGGGCTTCCCAGCACGGCGTACACGCCCAGCGGGGCGGTCAGGCCGGCCAGCAGGCGGCGGGCATCGGCATGGGCCGCAGGGTCATCCACATTGGAGAGATTTACATAATCTCCGGTCAGCAGGATGATGTCGGGCTGGAGCTGGCGCGCCAGTTCGCTGACCCGCTGTTCGCGCCGGCCCATGCGCTCCACGTGCAGGTCGCTGATGTGCAGGATGTGCAAAGGAAGGGCATCGGGCGGGAATGCCGGCGCCGGCAGGGTCAGCCGCGTGACCTCTGCCCGGCGAGTCTCGACCCATGCGCCCCAGACCAGCAGGACGGCGGCCAGCCCTTCGATGCTGGCCAGCAGGAAAAAGGCCGGCGCCGGTGCCCACAGCCGGGCGAGGAGGCCGGCCAGAAAACCCACCGCCCAGCGGGGGATTTGCAGGAGCAGGAACTGCGGGCCGAAAGGGCCGAACGCCACCCCCAGGCGGGGCTGAAGGGACAGGATAAACGCGTCCCACAGCGCCGCGGCCGCCAGCAGGGCGAAGACGTTCGCTGTCCACCCGCCGGCGCCGCGCCAGCTCGCGGCCGCCAGGGCACTGCCGGCCAGGGCGGCGCCGGCCAACGCCCACCAGGGCCGGTCCGCCGGCGCATTCAGCGCCACCAGCGCTTTGTGGAGCCAGCGCTTCTCCAGCACATCCTCGGCGCGGGTCGTCCAGTAGGCGTATGGGTCGTCATCCGCCGGCCGAGGACCGGGAAGCGGTCGAGCCGATGCGCGTTCTATCTCCTTCATCGCCTCATGCTCATAGCAACATCCCGATAGAGAAGAGGATGCTGAACCACAGCGTTAGCTGGGCGGTGCCGGCGAGCGCCCGGTTGAGCGCCGGCCCCTCCGTGGTGGCGTACAGGGTGCGTGTCAATCCGACCGCCTTTGGAATGGTGAGCCAGGAGAGGAGGACGCCGGCGGAGAAACGCCCCATCAGCCAGAGCACCAGAGGAATGATGTACGCGATGACCAGCAAGCCGATAAATTCCAGACGGGTGCCGGCATACCCCAGTATCACCGCCAGCGTGCGCTTTCCCACTCTGGCGTCGGTCTCGATGTCGCGGTAATTGTTCACCACCAGGATGGCGGTGATGAGCGCGCCCAGCGGCACCGCCACCAGCAGTACCAGTGGGTGAAACTCCAGGGCCTGGACGTAATACGTTCCGCCGACGGCTACCAAGCCGAAGAATATAAAAACAAAGAGGTCGCCAAGGCCGCGCGAGCCAAAAGGAGCCGGGCCGCCGCTGTAGGCCAGGGCCGCCAGGATGGAGGCCAGGCCGATGACCAGCACTGGCCATCCGCCGCGTATCACCAGGTACAGCCCGATGAGCGCTGCCAGCCCAAACACCGCGATGATGCCGACCCGCAGGGAGGACAGGGGTATCCATCCACTGGCCGCCACGCGTGGCGGCCCCTTGCGGTCCGGCGTATCAATGCCGCGGATGTAGTCGAAATAGTCGTTGGCCAGGTTGGTGCCGATCTGGATCAGCAGGGCATCGCACAGGGCGGCCAACGCCGGCCAGAAGGCGAACTTCCCATCTGCCATGGCCAGCGCGATGCCGGCGATGACCGGCGAGATAGCCGCCGGCAGGGTGCGTGGGCGCGCCCCCAGTATCCAGGCCTGCCAGCGCGAAACCGGTTGGAAAGTGGATGGACTGCCGGCCATTACGCGATATCCTCCATGCACATATCAAGACGCGAAGAGCCAGGGTGCCAGCCGGCGCTCCAGCCAATCCGCCAGGTAATACAGCCCCAGGCCGAGCAGGCTCATAGCTACGACGCCGGCGTACATCTCGGTATAGGCCACCCGGCTCCAGCTCTCCACCATGATATAATACCCCAGGCCGCTGGTGGTAGCGAAGCTCTCGGCAAGGAACAATACCGCCACCGCCGTGCCGATGCTCAAGCGCAGTGCGGTGAGGATGGCAGGCACTGAGGCCGGCAGGTAGACAAAGCGGAGCAAGGCCAACCGGCCGGCGCCCAGCGAGCGCACGCTCATGATAAGCTCCGGCCGGATGGCGCTGGCCTGGTCCCGCACCACCACCAGCACCTGGAAGAAGAGGATGACGACAATGAGCGCGATCTTGCTGGCATCCCCGATGCCCAACAGCAGGAGGAAGACGGGCAGAAAAACGACCTTGGGGATGGGATAGGCGATATAGAGCAGGGGCGAGAAGATGCGGTTCAGGCGCGGGCTTTGACCCAGAGCCAAGCCAGCCGGCACTGCCAGCACCAGGGAAATGGCGATGCTGGCCAGCACGCGGTAGGTACTGACGAGGAAGTGCCCGGCCAGCCGGCCGGCGACCAGCTCTCGGCCGAAGGTATACAGCACCACGGCCGGCCCGGGCAGGATGGGGCGGTTCACCAACCAGGCCAGCACCTGCCAGATAATGATGGTGAACAGCAGGCCGATGCCCAGATCACGCCAGCGCACGGCCTCACCTCCGGGCCGCCGGCGTGAGCATCTCCCGCAGGCGTTGGGTCATCTCCCAGAACTCCTTGCTGGCGCGAAAAGCGGGGGAGCCGGCGGCAGGATTATCCACGATGATGGGCGCCTCGTTGGGCGGCACGTGGAGCACCAGGATTTTGCGTCCCAGGAATACCGCTTCCTCAATGTTGTGGGTGACCACGATGGTGGTCACGCCCAGCTCGGCCTGCAGTTGCACCATGAGTGTCTGCAAGTCCTCGCGGGTCAGCGCGTCCAGCGCGCTGAAAGGTTCATCCATCAGCAGAAGATTGGGGTGCAGGGCGAGGGTGCGGGCGATGGCGACCCGCTGGCGCTGGCCGCCGCTGACCTGGTTGGGGTAGTGATGGCGCAGGTGATGGATGTCCAGCCGCTTCAGCCAGGCGTCGACCTCGGAAAGGGGGAGGGCCGGCGGGTATGGGCGCGGCGTGTCCCTGGGCGCGCGCTTGCGGGCGTAGAAGTGCCCCATGCGCACGCCCAGGGCGGCATTTTCCCATACGGTGGCCCAGGGGAGCAGGCCGTGGTCCTGCAGGATGAGGCCGATGCTGGCGCGCGGGCGCGGCACTGGCTGGCCTTCCACCAGCACGGTGCCGGCCGTGGGCTGGCGCAGGCCGGCTAGCAGGTACAGTAGGGTGCTTTTGCCGCACCCTGACGGTCCAATCACCGCCCAGGCCTCCCCCTGTTCCACCTCCCAGTCAAAGTGCTGGAAGATCGGTGGCTGTTGGGGATGATAGGTGAATGTCACATCGTCCAGGAGGACGATGGGGGCACTCATGGTGCACATTCCCTCTACTTCCGGAAGCTGGTGTCGACGAGCTGGTCGTAGCTGAGGGGCTTCTGGATGAGGCCCTTGTCGAGTGCCCACTGCACCACGTCGGCGACCTGGGCCTCGCTAGGCAGTTCTTTCTCCGGATAGCTGGGCAGGGTGTAACGCCCCTGCAGGGCCTCGGGGACCCGCGCGGTCTGGACCAGGATGTCCTTGTATTTATCCGGGTTCTGGTTAAGGGCCTGCACCGCCTTGTCGTAGGCCCGCAGGAAGGCCTTAATGGTATTGGGGCGGTCCTTCAGCACCTCAGTGCGGAAGCTGATGACACTGTGGGATACCTCAGGATAGGAGGTGTCGTTAATAGCGACGCCGGCACCCTGAAGCACCGCTAACGAGGCGAAGGGGTCTGGCAGGACCGCCGCCTTCACCTGGCCGCTCATCAACAGCTCAAAGCGCACGGGGATCTTCGGCACGTTGGTGAAGCGGATGTCGTTGGCGGACAGGCCGGCATGCTGAAGCACACGGTCCGCCACATAATGCACCACGGTGTTCTCGGCAATGGCGATTTCCACACCTTTCAGCCCCTGCACATCAGTAATGCCGCTGTTCGGCGCGGTTACAATGTAGAACAGTGGCTGGTTCGGGAAGGGCCGGCGGGCGGTGGTCACGATTTTGACCTGCACATTACCGCCGGCGTTGGTCAGCAGGGTGGTCAGGACCTCATTGAGCTGGCCGTCCAGGCCGCCAGACTGGATCAGCGCGTCGCGCTCCGTGCCGCCGGCCACCGGCACCAGCTCCACCTGGATGCCTTCCTGGGTGAAAAATCCCCCTTGCTGGGCCACATACATAGGCACCACATCGGCGATGGGGAGGACGCCGATCTTGAGGGTTTTTGGCTCTGGAGATTGGCCCGGCAGGGCACAGCCGGCGGCTGTCAGAGCCAGCACTACCACCAGCAGGAACGGGGCGAACCAACGACGATGACGGTTCATCTTGCTCCTCCTTCACCCATGGGAGATTGAAATCCTTCGCGCACGGTGGACCATGCCCGCAAAGTGTACCACAAAGGCCTGTTTTTTTGGAAATCTGAACGAGGCGAAAATCAGAGCTGTTGTCAGGTGGCAGTTGCCTGAAGCAAATACCTGGGAGAGGGTGGGAAAGCACTGCCGGCAATCTGGCCAAGATATCCCATCCCTCTTTAGTATGGTATACTATTGGTAATCGAGGGGAGGGATGGAGTAAGGAGGTTGGATTTGTCAGTGGGGCCCTTCTCAGCTCTCTCGATAGATTTGCCTGGGTGAGAGCCTATGACCGCGCCTTCTGTTACCATTATCCTCGCCATGTACGGCTCGCCGGCGTGATGCTTCCCCCGGCCGGAGTTCAGGAGTTCATGAAACCGGGACAGATTCAGCGGCATGTACAGGAGCACAGTAAATGAATGCGACGGCCATCCCCATGCGAGACGTTGACCGGCAGATTTGGGCGAGCGAGCTGGAGGATTTCGTCCCTCTGCGCCTCTACGATGTGCATGTCCACCTCTTTCGCGCCGGCCTCGACCGCTCCGCGGACCCGGAGAGTGCCGGCCGCCGGCTGGCGGCGCGCGGCTTCGCCGAGGCTGGCATGGCGCTTTGGCGGGCCTGGAACGCGGCATTGTTCCCCGGCCGTGAGGTGCACGGTACCTGTATGGGCTTCCCCTTTGTCGAAGCTGATATCGCCGGCATGAACGCTTTCGTGGTGGAGCAGGTGCGCCAGGATACCGGCTCCGCCGCCGTCATGCTGGTGCGCCCGGGCATGGCGCCCGAAGACGTGGACGCCTTTGTGCGGAGAAACAATGTTATTGGCCTGAAGCCCTACCGAGTATACTCCGCCACCGGCGACGTGGTGGACTGCCGCATCACTGATTTCCTGCCCGAGGAGCTGATCGAGGTAGCGGAGGAGCACCGGCTGGTGGTGGTCCTGCACCTGGCGCGCCGGCGCGCCGCCGCAGATGAGCTGAACCTGGCGGACCTGCGCCGGCTCAGCCGGCGGTACCCTCACGTCCAGTGGCAGTTGGCCCACTGCGCGCGCTGTTTCATCCCTCATTTTCTGGAGCTGGCCGTTGGTCCTCTTTCGGAGCTGGAGAACGTGTGGTTCGATACATCCGCGGTGTGTGAATCGGATGTGTTCGATATCCTTCTGCGGCGGGGGCCGCGCCAGCGGGTCATGTTCGGGACGGATAACCTGCCGGCCGGCGTGGACCGGGGAAAATACATCGCCTTCGGCTACGCCTGGGCGCTCCTGACCGAGGACAATCACCGCTTCGACCTGTCGCACTGCCAGCCCGACCTGACCTGGGTGGTGTATGAGTCCCTGCGGGGCCTGCGGCGAGCGGCGGAGCGGAACGGCCTGACGCCGGCGGAAATCGAGGACCTGTTCTACGGCAACGCCATGCGGCTGAGGGGAATGGTGGGACGGAAATAAATAAGGGTGACAGCCGCTTGCCAACTGACTGTCAACCGATCCATCACGACTCGCCCCCAGCATGAGGGTCAGAGTTCCATCTGTTCAACCAATATGACCCTTAATTCTTGCACGCGCTGTAGCGTTTCATCATTGGTCAGAAAGGCGTCACAGCCTGCACGCGTTGCCGAGGCAACCTGTAGTGCATCCGTCAGGATAATATTGTACTGCGCGCGTAGCCTTGCGGCCTCTCGCGCAGAGGTTTGGTCTATAGGTACGAAAAACGTATTAGCACCGTGGACGATCAGTTCGATGAAATCCGCCTCAAGCTGTACCATCCCCTGCCGCATCGGAAGCACCAGACACTCCGCCAGGGTAATAGGGGAGGTCACTGCAAGTAGCTGTCCGCCGTCAATACGGCGGAAAACCTCGGTCAGCATTGGGGCGTACAGGGATGATTTTCAACAAAATAGATGACCTGCGCGCTGTCTAGAAATATCCGCTCCACGTCAAGCAGTGCTTGCGAGAGTTTCACTGGCTGTTGCTCCAGCGGGTGAGTTGCCGTTCCTCATCTTCTCGCCGGCCCCGGGTGATCCATTCCTGTGCATCTTCGCCGGCAAGCGGATACGGCGCGGCGCCGCGCAGTTCGCTCCAACTGCGCCGCGGCGTCTTCCGCCGCCGTATATTCTTCAGCCGGCTGGCCAGAACCTCTATCAGGTAAGCCTGATCCTCTTCGGAGAGGGCCTCCACTTTTCGCAGTATTTCCCGAACCGCGTTTGAACGCATGTCTTTCCCCCTTTGCCTATTTTCCCCACATGGTACAAACGCAGCATACCACAATCACCCATCAGATGCAACACATCATCTCCCAAGGGCGTTGAAAAAGCCCAAGCATGCAATCTGTGGAAGAGCGGCCTAGCGGCTGAAGCCATGGCAACAACTGCGAAGCCAGCCTGCGCAGGCTTCGCGAAGTCGGCGCCGGCCGACTTCGCAGGCACAGTCGCAGTTTCAACTGCCAGGCGATGAGCTTGTCGCCAGGATGTGAAAAGCGGTGGCGCGGGTGACAGCCGCCTTCCAGAGGACTGTCACCCGCGCTGAGGGACGATGAGGGATTACGATGCCGGCGAGGTCGGGGCCGGCGTTGGGGTTGGCTGAACCAGGAAATCCTGGTAGCCTTTGCTCACAAAGTCTTCCGCCGAGAAGGCGGAAACCTTCACGTAATAGGGCGATTCCGATGAGCGAATCACGAAGTTGTTATCCGCGGTGCGCGCCCCGATAGTAATGGTGTAGGTCCGGGCACTGCCGGCCTCATCCTTGGCTTCCACGGTGATGACCGCGCTGGGCTGGTCAAAGCCGTACTCCGGCTTCTCCGTCTTCCCCAACGGTTCCATCATCCACCAGGCTTCCAGCCGGCTCAGCAGTACCCGCACCGTGTTCTCATCCAGCGTATCGCCGGCGGCCAGGCCCTCCAGGGTCCATCTGCCGGCCTCGTCCTTGGCAAAGCGGAAGGTCCCCTGCGCGTTCTGGATGGTGAACGCCGTCACCCTATCCTGGGGCACCGAGAAGTACTTGGCGTTCAGCCATGCCGTGGCCAGGGTGCTGGCATCCGAGATATTGATGCCGGAGACCAGGTACACCTGGTTCTGGCCGGCGCGGCGCGCGTGGGTCACGTTGTAGGCCGGCGAGGTGCCCAAGTACAAGGTATAGGCGGCACCATCTTCGGTATGGATGCTGATCTGGCGTTCAAAGGCATCATCCGCCACCCTCAGCCGGCGGTGGCTGGTGCTGTTCTCCGTCACCAGCCGGCTGGACTGCAGTCCCACCACCTTGTCCAGGAATTCCGTGACCCGTTTCCCATCAC
This sequence comes from uncultured Anaerolineae bacterium, assembly GCA_938049385.1. Lineage (GTDB taxonomy): Bacteria > Chloroflexota > Anaerolineae > JACIWP01 > JACIWP01 > JACIWP01. The sequence goes on along the minus strand of CALIBQ010000009.1, from coordinate 64,551 downwards.
AGGGATAATCGTCCACGTTCGGCAGGACCCACAAGCCGGCCTTCTTCTCCAGCACCACCTCCGCTCCCTCGGCATCCTTCACCGCAACCCGGACGATTTTCGATGCGTCGAGGCCTTCCAGCAGGGGTACCGCCGGCGCCGCGGTGGCGCCGCGGCGCGGCCAGAAGACCGCGGCGACAGCAATAAGCTGGATGATGAGCAGGACAGCCAGGAGCTGATTGGCACGGTTGATGCTTTTCATGATTCACCCCCTTGCTCTTTGCCGGATGGATGCAGGTTCACGAGCGGCATCGGGGCCTCATGCCGCCGGCGGTTGTTCCACACCAGCCCGATCGCGCCCAGGCCCAGCAGGGCCACCACATAGTTCAACCCCTCCCAGAAGGACTGCTCGCCCTGCGACAGCGGCCGGAGCAGGCGCGCCTGGGTGCCGCGCGAGCGGATGCTCAGCAGGTCCGCATCCTCCACCGCCCAATCCACCGCGTTCTGCAGGAACTGCAGATTGTTCCGGTAGCGGTCCTGGAACAAGGTGCGGGAAATGCTCAACACCGCGTCGTCCAGGAATTCGGAACTGCCGATGACCACCAGCCGGGCCGATTCCGGCGATTTCTCCACGGTAGTCATGCCCAACGACTTATCGGATTCCTGGGCGGTGCCGGCATTCTCCCCTTCCTGCGCCGCGCCGGCTTCCAGGAAAGGATTGGGACGATCCTTGAAGTAGCTCTCGAAACTGCCGCGGATGCTTACCGCCAGCAGGCGGGATTTCTGCTCCCCCTCCACCGGGAAGCCCAGCTCCGGATAGGCCTGCATGTTGGGCTGGACGTCGTTGGTGGTGCGCACCCATGAGGCATCTGTAGAACGGAGCAGTTCCACCACCTCGCGCTCTTTATTCTTTTCGGGGTCTACTTCCAGCGGGGAGACCCACTGCAGGGTTACCGCCGGCAGGTTCGCCACAATAGGATGGTTCTTGGCCATACCGCTGGCCCGCACATCCACGAAATAGGGATAGCGCAACTGCTGGATTTCCACCACGTTGACGCCGGAAACGGTGCGCGCCACCTGGATGGGGAACGGCTCGTTCTGCGGGTCCAGCACCATGCCCTCACCCACCGTCACGCCGTAATGCGCCAGCATCTCGAACAGCCTGTCCTTGACAGGTTCCATCAAGATGGCCCCGCCGAACTGTACCGGTGAGAGGCGGTAGCGTCCGCCGGCCACAATAACCGCCCCACCGCGCATCAAGTACTGGTCCACGGCATACAGCTCTTTGTCCGTGAACTGGTAGGGGCCGATGATGACCAGCACATCCACATCGCCGGGCACCCGGCCGGCGCTCAGGTCCACGCTCTTCAGGTTGTACTCTTGAGAAAGCTGATCCCGCACCAAGGACCAGGTGGAGACGGGCTGGGAGTATCCGCCGAACATGTTGGGCACCGGCTCTTCCGATGGATGCCAGATGCCAACCGTCTTCAGGAAGCCCGGCGCGGCGCGCTTGATGCCGGCCTCGATCTCCGAACGCACGTCCGCCTCGGTCATACTGCCTGTGGGGTACATCACAGATATGTCCTCGCCGGCCTGCATCACCACGTGCAGGTAATAGGTCTGGTCGGAGAACAAGCTGACAGCGAAGGGGCGAATGCCGTAGGTGCTGTACAGCTCTTCCGCCGATACGCCGGCCTGCGGGTCGCGCGGGTTCACCATGGTAAAGATGAACTTGCCGCCGGCGGTCTTCTCGATGTCGCGCGCCACTTTTTCGACCAGCCCAGGGATATCTTTCAGCTCTGTCGGCAGGGTATCCGGCGTGGCATACAGCGTCAGCCGGATGGGCTGTTCGATTTTGGCAAAGAGGGCATCCAGGCTTTGGAAGCCGTAGACGACGCGCTTGATGGCGCGGGTGAGGTCATATTCCAGGTTGCGCAGGCCGACCTCCCATTCCCCACCGCCGGCCGGCCGGATTTCAATCAAGTTGTCGAAGCCCAGCACCTCGTACTGGTCGCCATAGCGCACCAGGATATCGAAATAGGAGCTGATGATGGTATCCTCGTAGCGGCCGGCAATGCGGAAGGGCGTTGGCCGGATGCCGTAGAGCTGATTGGCCTCCGCCTCCAGCTCGGAGTTACTGCGGGGGTCTATGATCTCCACTTTAATCCTGCCGCCGGAGGCGATTTCATACTCCTGGAGCATGTCGCGAATAGTGGGGATGAGCGGCGAGAGCAGGGGGTGCGTCCGCTCGCTGAAATAACCGCGAATGAGGAGCGGCTCTTCCAGGCCGCGGATGAGATCGCGCGTGACCTGGGACAAGCTGTACTCCCTGCCGGCGGTGATGTCGGCGCGCAGACCATGCAGGGGGAACATCCAGGCGTTCAGCGCCAGCACGTTGGCCCCGACCAGGAGGATGCGCAGGAGGGCGTTGAGGCGGTGCGGCCGGCTCCTGGGTCCCTGGCTCCAGCGCTTGCTCTCCAGGGACACCACGTTCGCCACCAGGAAAAAGGCGGTCAGCGAGAGGTAGTAAACCAGGTCGCGCAGGTCAATGACGCCGCGCTCAATGCTCTCGAACCGGCTCCCCGTGCCGATAGCGCGCAGGATTTCCGCCGGCGTCTCCCCAAACAGTTTGGTCACGCCCGGCGAACCGACCAGGTAAAACGCGCCGCCCACCAGCAAGGTCAGCAGGAGGGAGACGATCTGGTTGTCGGTGCGGGAGGAGATGAACAGCCCGATGGCGGCATAGGCGCCGGCCATCAACAGGGTCGCCAGATACCCGCCGATGACAGGGCCCCAATCCAGGTCTCCCAGGATGCTGACGGTGATGGGCAGGAAGATGGTCAGTGCCACCGCCAGTGCCACCAGCGCCATGGTGGCCAGAAATTTGCCCAGCACCAGCACTGCCGGCCGCACCGGCAGGGTCATCAGCACCTCCAGCGTGCCGGCGCGCTGTTCCTCGCTCCACTGCCGCATGGTCAGCGCGGCCACCAAGAAGATCATCAGCACCGGCATCCAGCGGAACAGCGGCCGCACATCGGCGATGTTGCGGGCGAAGAAAGTGTCCACCCAGAAGAAGGTGAAGAGGGTGACGATAAGGAACACCCCGACGAAAATGAACGCCATAGGTGAGCCGAAGTAGGCCCGCAGTTCCTTGCGCGCAACCGCCAGGACCTGGTTCCAAGCCGCTTTCATGCCGCACGCACCTCCTTCGCTTTGGCTGGGATACTGCCGGCGGAGGTCGCCAGCTCGTTGAAGACCGCTTCGAGGGTGCGCACATGGCGCCGCAGTTCATACACCGGCCAGTCCTGCTCGCGTGCCAGCCGGAAAACTGCCGGCCGCACGTCCACCCCGTTCTCGCCGCGAATGTGATATTCCACTCCCTGGGGAGTGTCGAACCGCTCCACCGAACGCACGCCGGGCAGGCCTTTCAAAGCGGTCAGTGCCCCAGGCACCGCTTCCGCCAGCACCAGTACCGCCTCCGAGGTAGCTGCCAGCTCCTGCAGGCGGGCATCGGCCTTCACCTCGCCGTTCATCAAGATGATAACGCGCTGACAAGTCGCCTCCACCTCGGAGAGGATATGGGTGGAGAGCAGGATCGTGCTGTTTTTCGCCAGCCGGCGGATGAGCCGGCGCACCTCCAGCACCTGCGTCGGGTCCAACCCAACCGTCGGCTCATCCAGGATGAGCAGTTTGGGCTTGTGCAGGATGGCCTGGGCGATGCCCACGCGCTGGCGGTAGCCCTTGCTCAGTTCGCCGATGGGGCGGGTCAGGTAATCCTGCAGGCCGGCGGCCAGGATGGCCTCCGTCAGCAGGGCCGGCTGCTGCTCCGCCGGAATCTGCCGCAGATCGGCCATCAGCCGCAGGTAGGCCTGCACCGTCAGCTCCGGATAGAGAGGGGCGTTCTCTGGCAAATAGCCGATGCGGGACTGCACGGCCAGGGGATCGGCCACTACATCAATACCGTCCACCCAGACCTCTCCCTCGTCCGGCTGGAGATAGCCGGTGAGGATTTTCATGAGGGTGGTTTTGCCGGCGCCGTTGGGCCCCAGCAGGCCAATGACCTCGCCGGCGTCCACATGGAAGCTGACATCCTTCACCGCCTGCACCATACCGTACGATTTGCTGAGATGCTTTACCTCTATCATCTCCGGCAGTTCCTCCTCTACGCGGGATGGTGTCCCATAAGGGCGCCGGCCGGCCCATGGGACACCTTGCACTGTGCCAGTGAGTGAATATATCCTATCCAGGGCCAGACAGCGAAATTACCGCCGGCCTTATTCCTTTGGCCGCTCCGCCAGGGTGACAGTGACCTTCTTCTCCTTCCCGTCGCGAATGATGGTCAGCGTGACCTGCTGGCCCGGTTGGGTCTTGCGCACCAGATAGGAGATAAGCTGGTCCATACCCGTTACCGGCGTATCGTCTATAGCGGTAATGACATCGCCGCCGGTCGCAAGCTCTTTGCCCTGGACGCGGATGACGCGCTCACTGCCGCGCAGGTCGGCCTTATCCGCTGGACTGTCGGCGGCCACCTCCAGCACCAGCGCTCCCTGCCGTACGGGCAGGCCCATCGCTTTCACATCTTGGGGCAAGAGGTCGCGTCCCGTGATGCCCAGCCAAGGATAAGCATAAGACCCCTTGGAGATGAGCGCCGGCACTACCTTCGCAATGATATTGCTGGGTACCGCAAAACCAACGCCGGCGCTGGCGCCCGTCTGGGAGATGATCATGGTGTTCATGCCGATGACCTCGCCGCGGCTGTTCAGCAGAGGGCCACCGGAGTTGCCGGGGTTAATGGCCGCATCGGTCTGGATCACCTCTGGGATGGAGAAGCGCGACAGGCCCGACTGGATCACGCGCCCTACTGCGCTGACGATGCCGCGCGTCATTGTCCAAGTCTGGCCGAAGGGATTGCCGATGGCAACGGCAAGCTGTCCTACCCTCACCTGGTCCGAATTACCCAGGGCTACCGGCTTCAGCGCGACCTGGGTCGGGTCCACCTTGATGACGGCGATGTCGCTCTGGGGGTCCGTGCCGACGACGTCCGCCTCGAGGATCGTCCCATCCTTAAAATGCACCTCGACAATGGCGGCGTCTTCCACCACATGGTCGTTGGTGACAATATGGCCCTCCGTGTCCCAGACAAAGCCTGAGCCTTCACCGCGCCGATACAGTTCATCGGCGAAGCCGGAAAATCCCGAGACCTGCTGGGCCACTCGGATATGGACGACAGATGGGCTGACCTCGTCATACAGGCGCGTCAGCAGTTCCTCTTCCTCGAGGATGCCGGCCGGCAGTGCGCTGGACTGTACCGCCGGCGTGGAAACTGCGGCCTTCTGCACAGCAGGGGTCGGGGTCGGCGTAGAGGCGATCTCCGAGATCGCCGTAGCGGCCGGACTGACAAGGGTGTGCACTGCCCCCGCCCAACCACAGCCGGCCAGCAGGCCCAGGATCAACACCATCCCAATCACCACCATCACACGATGTTGTATTCTTTTCATAGGGAAACCTCCTTGTGTTCTACGACACTGTCCCGCACTATTGCGCATACCTTCCCGGAACAGCCTTTATCATCCTACCTCTGGTGGGTTAATGCAAGATTAAATCGAGCGGCAAATCGCGCTTGCCGGCAGCGTTCATCCCTTGACACACCCTCCTGTTTGGGGTATTATCCTGCCTGGAGGGTGAGCAAGCATGTCGGCAGAGGATAGGGAGTATTCGATCCTGCTTGTCCTGGAGGACTCCACGCAGAGCGCCATCTATGCGCAAGCCCTGCAGAGGCGGGGCTATCGGGTCTGGACGACCAATGACGGCGAGGAAGGCCTGGCAAAACTTCGTGACCTAGAGCCTTCGCTGGCCGTGCTCGACGCCCTGCTCCCCAATCGGGATGGGTTTGTCATCTGCGAACATGTCAAAAGAGACCCTGCGCTGGCCGGCATACTCGTTATCCTCCTTTCCCCCTTTGACATCGAGGCGGTCAAACCCCTGCGGGAGAACGGTTTCGGGGTGGTGGAGGCTTTCCTTTCCGCGGACCTGGTGCTTCAGAAGCCCGTGCCGGTGGAACAGCTCATCGAATGTGTGGAGCGGATTCGCGAGGGCCGGCGGTTCCCTCCTTGCTGGCCGAAGAGCCAAAGCAGACTGTGCTCCTGATTGACGATGACCGCCTGAATACCAAACTGCTGGAAGTAACCCTGGCGGACGCCGGCTTTCGCGTGGTGACCGCGCTGACCGGCAAAGAGGGCCTGCAGCTATTCGAAAAGCAACCGCCCGACCTGGTGATGCTGGACATGCTGATGTCCGATTTGCACGGCCTGTCCGTGCTCACCAGCCTGAAGCGGCGTGCGCCGGCCCTGCCGGTGATCATCATGACCGCCCACGGTTCTGAAGAGATGGCTGTCGAGGCCATGAAGCTGGGCGCCTCGGATTATTTGGTCAAGCCCCTGCACTATCAACGCGTTGCATCCGTCGTCCGAGAGCATATTGAGAAAAGCCGGCTTCGCGCCACGGAGGAACGCCTCACCCATCAACTGCGGGAAAGCTCTCTGCAGTTGATGCGCCGCGTGGCGGAGCTGGAGCGGGCGCGCCGTAAGCTGGAGCAGGCGCATGCCGATTTGGAGGAAGCCGGCCGGCTGAAAACGGAGTTCATCTCTATGGTCTCCCACGAGCTTCGCACTCCTTTGACCAATATTCAGGGGTACGTGGAACTTTTGCTCGATGAAACCGACGGCCCGATTAATGATGCCCAGCGCGAATATTTGGAGATTGTCCTGGACAACTGTAAGCGCCTGATCGCGATCGCCAATGACCTGCTGGACATTTCCCGCATCGAGGCCGGCAACCTGCGGCTGGCGAAAACCCGACTGCGACTGCAGGAGCTGGTGGAAGAGGCGGTGCGCTCCCTGCATCCACAGTTCCGGGCCAAGAACCTCCAGCTTACATTAGACCTAGCCCCACAGCCCTTGTGGATATGGGCGGATCGGGAGCGCATGATCCAGGTGCTCAACAACCTGCTGTCTAACGCCTGCAAATACACACCGGCCGGCGGCTGTGTGACCGTGCGTGCCTATCCCGACAACGGGCGGGCACTCGTGGAAGTGAGCGATACGGGTATCGGTATCCCCGAGCAGGACCTGGAGCGCATCTTCGAGAAGTTTTATCGGGCGGAAAACTCCCGCCAGGAAGCCACCTACGGCACCGGGCTGGGGCTTCCTATCGCCAAATCGCTGGTCGAACTGCACGATGGGCATATCTCTGTGGCCAGCAAGCTGGGAAAGGGTTCCACGTTCAGGGTACAATTGCCCCTGCTGGAGGGGTAGCGGCTTTCATGCTCCCCTTTCCCACGGATGGGAAAGGGACAGAGGGTGGGTTTCAGTACCTTCTTGGCTGTTCTCGACTCGGCCCAGGAAGATCCGTCGCCGGCTTACGAAGCGAAACTCCTGTGGGGCTTGACACCGTGAGCCTGGTGCTCCAGCGTCAAGCGGGGTGCTTCACAAACACCGCGGCCTGGCGGCTGAAGCCGCGGCAGCAACTGCGAAGCCTGCCTGCGCAGGCAGGCTTCGCGAAGTCGGCGCAGGCCCGCAGTTTCAACTGCCAGGTTTAGGATTGACAATGAAGCCTTTCCCAGATATGATGTGTATTCTGTCAGCCTGCACAAGGGGGCACGCATGGGCGGTATGCCGGCCGTCAAGGTCCTGATCGTTGATGACGAGAAAGACACTCGCAAGCTGGTGCGACTGACCCTGGAACGCAGGGGTTGGACCGTTCAAGAAGCCGCCGGCGGGGAAGAGGCGCTCGAACTGCTGGCACAAGAACACTTTGACCTGGTACTGCTGGACATCATGATGCCGAGAGTCAGCGGCTACGATGTGCTCCAGCGCATGCGGGCAGATGAACGCCGGCGCACGACGAAAGTGGTCTTCCTGACCGCCAAAGGCCGCTCCGATGAGGTGGACTACGGCCTGGAGCTGGGAGCGGACGGCTACATCGTCAAGCCCTTCTCCACCCGTGAGCTGATGGATTATTTACGCGACATTATAGCCTTATAACGCATCCGCTGTGCGTCTTGTAGCCTGCCCGGCCGGCAGAGTGGAAACCCGGGAATACCGAAAGGACACTGCTGTGGGGACGCGTGCTCCGACCATCCTGATCGCCGATGACGACAAGGACCTTGTACATTTGATGGCCTCGGCACTGACCAGGGCCGGCCATGAGGTGCTCGCCTGTTATGATGGAGAGGAGGCCCTGATGGTGATTCAGGAGCGGGCCAACCATATTGACCTCGTTATCCTCGATGTGCTGATGCCCAAGCTGGACGGCGTCGAGGTCGCACAGCGGCTCAAGAACGATCCAGCGACCAGCCGCATCCCCATCCTGCTGTGCACCGGGCAGGGTGAGGAAACCATCGTCAAAGGGCTGGATGTGGGCGGGGTGGACTACATCACCAAGCCCTTCAGCACGCGCCAACTGCTGGTGCGGGTAGGAGTGGCGCTACAGCGTTTTGTGAGGGCGGATCATTAGAGCGAGGCAGCAGCCGGCCGCGCCGCAGTGTTCGCTTCCGCCGGCCAACTTTTCTTACCGGATATATCGGCATGAGCTATCTGGTCGTCATCCCAACCTACAACGAGCGAGATAATATCCAGCAACTGATCCCCAGGGTACTGGAACAAGGGGATGCCTTCCACATCCTGATCGTGGACGATAATTCCCCGGACGGCACCGGCGCGCTGGCGGAAGAGCTGGCCCACCGGGAACCCCGTCTGCACGTCCTGCATCGTCCCGGCAAGATGGGCCTAGGTACTGCCTATGCCGCCGGCTTCCGCTGGGGACTGGATTTCGGCGCGGAGCTCATCTTCGAGATGGACGCTGACTTCTCCCACGATCCGGCCATGCTTCCCGTGTTCGTTGAGGAAATTCGCGACTGCGACCTTGTGCTGGGGTCGCGCTATGTGCCTGGCGGCGGCGTGCGCAACTGGCCCCTCTCGCGCCGGCTGATGAGCCAGGGCGGGAGCCTGTACGCCCGCACCATCCTCGGCGTGCCCATTCGCGATCTGACCGGCGGTTTCAAGTGTTTCCGCCGGCAGGTGCTGGAAGCCCTGCCGCTGGACCAGGTGCAGACCACCGGCTATGCCTTTCAGATCGAGATGACCTATCGGGCACTGCTGGCCGGCTTCCGCGTCAAGGAAATCCCTATCATTTTCGTGGACCGAGTGCAGGGCGCTTCGAAGATGTCGCGGCGGGTGTTTCTGGAGGCGGTCATCGCCGTATGGCGCCTGCGGTTTTCCCTCCCTCGTCCAGGACGCCCGTTCGCCGTCCTGCCGCCGGCGGCACCCAGCCGCTGCCTCCTTGAAGGGGCAAATGCCGGCCGGCCAAGCATGTCATAAGGGAAGTTTCGCATACAGCGCTCTCCAGAGGGCGAATCATGGCAAAGGAACGCATCCTGGTCGCCGACGACCATAAAGAGAACGTGCAGTTCATCATCGACGCTGTCCTGACCCCCCATGGCTTTCGCCCCATCATCGCCTACGACGGCCAGGAGGCTCTGCGCAAGGCTGTTGAGGATAAGCCTGACCTCATCCTGCTCGACCTCCAGATGCCCAAACTGGATGGGTTGACCGTGCTGGAGCGCCTGCAGGAGCAGGGCGTGCGCATCCCCGTGGTGCTCATGACCTTTCACGGTTCTGAGGAAATCGCGGTGCGTGGGTTCCGGCTGGGCGCCCGCGATTACGTCATCAAGCCTTTCACGGTACAGGAAATGCTGACAGCCATTGAAGGCGCCCTGCTGGAAAGCCGCCTGCGCGCGGAGCGGGACGCGCTGATGGCCCGCCTACTGCAGGCCAACCAGCAGTTGGAGCGCCGGCTTCGCGAAATGCGCACCCTGTACGCGGTCGGCCAGTCCGTGCTTGCGGTGCTGGATACCGACGTGTTACTGCGCAGGGTCACCGACGCGGTGATATACCTGCTCCCGGTCCAGGCGGTGTACGTCCTGCTCCCCCAGGCCGGCGGACTCCGAGTAGTCGCCGAGGGGTATCGTGATCGGTCTGCGTCCGCGCTGGGGAAACTGCCGGCGGCCTGCGTCCAGCGCGCTCAGGAGATTCTGCGTTCGCAGAAGCCGGCCGTGGCCAGCGAGGGGGAGGCCGGCGCCGCCTGCGCCTACATCCCCCTGGTCCTGCGGGATCATGCCATGGGCGTCCTGGTTGCGCTGTGGCCGGCTGGTTCCCAACGCCCCGAGGAACATCACATCCAGTTGTTAGCCATGCTGGCCGGCTATGCCGCCATCGCCCTGCATTACGCCCAGGATTTTGAGAACCTCCAGGCGGAGGAGGAGCGCGAGAAACAGCGCATCCGCCAGTACTTCCAGATGTACGTCCCCCCATCGGTGGTGGAGCGCATCCTCTCTGACCCGGAGGCCGTTCAGCTCGGAGGCGTGCGGCGCGAGGTCAGCGTGTTGTTTGCCGATTTGCAGGGTTTCACGGCATTGAGCGAAGAGCTGGCTCCTGAGGAACTCATCAACATGCTCAATCAATACCTGTCCATCATGGCGCGCACCGTCATGGCCTTCGAGGGCACGGTGGACAAGTTCCTAGGAGATGGCATCATGGCCCTTTTCGGCGCGCCGCTCCCTCAGACGGACCATGCTCTGCGGGCGGCCAATGCCGCGTTGGGACTGCGGACAGCCATCGCGCGCCTTCACGACCAACTGCCGGCGCGCCTGCGTCTGGCAGTCCACATCGGCATCGCTACCGGCGAAGCTGTCGTCGGCAATGTGGGCACTGAGCAGGCGCGCAATTACACCGCCATTGGCGATGCAGTGAATGTTGCCCGCCGGCTTCAGGAAATGGCGGGGCCGAACCAAATCCTGCTCAGCGAACCTACCCTGCATCACATTTACGACCGGGTAGAGGTGCGCGCGCTCGGTCCAGTATCGCTGGCCGGCCGGCGGCAGGAACTGCGCGTCTTTGAACTGCTGGGCCTGCGCGATGCATAACTTCCCACGAGAGGATGGAACCATGCGCTTCGAAGGAACGCCCGGGGCGGAGTCGCCCCTGCAGTTGTTGGGCCGGTTGTTTCAACGCACCCGCCAGAACCATGCCGTGGAGCATGCCACCGTCCACATTCTGTCCCAGCGCTATCCCGGCCTGGAAGTGATGGGACGGAGCACGCCGGCGGGCTTTTATATTTATGGCGCTGTCCCCACCGAGACGCTGATCTCCGCAGTTACCGAAGCGCTGGCGCGCTTGCGCGCCGGCGAATCGCATCTGGCCGTTCATCCGCGCTGCGGCACCAACCTGGCTGTCAGCTCCCTCGTCGGGGGGCTGGTGGCATCGTTGTTCCTGCGCCGGCGGCGCGCCCCCTGGTGGGAGGAATTCCCCCAGCTTCTGCTGGCATTGAGTGCCGCGCTCCTCTTCTCTCAGCCGCTGGCCTATAATGTCCAGAAGCATATCACCACGGACGCGCATATCGGGAACCTCCACATCACCCGCGTGGAACGCCGCCTGCTCGGGGGCAAAATGCCCGTGCACTATATCGAGCTGGGCCCGGGTGAAACATGATTTACCTGATTTTCGGCAAGGATGACTTCTCCTGCGAAGAAGCTCTGCATAAGCTGATGCAGGAGCATGGGGCCGGCATGCCGGGGGCTGAGTGGAACCGCACTACCCTGGAAGGCGCCCGCCTGAGCCTGTCGGAACTGCGGCACCACTGCGACTCCCTGCCGTTCCTGGGCGAGCGCCGGCTGGTCATCGTACGGGGACTGCTGGCCCGCCTGTCAGGCGGTGCCGCGTCCGCCGGCGAAGAGGCGGCGCAGGAGGCCGCTCAAGAGGGCCCCGCGTCTTTTGCCAAGGCACTGCTGGAGTATCTGCCGGCCATCCCTCCCACCACAGACCTGGTCCTGTACGACCCCGGTCTGGAAGGAAAGGCTGTCCGCGCCCGCATTCTGGAATGGGCCAGGAAACAGCCGGCGCTGTGCAAGGTCTGGGAGTTTTCCTCCAAACGGGGCAAGGAGCTGATGGATTGGATGGCCGGAAGGGCGGGCTTGTACGGTGTCCGGATAGACGCCGGCGCGCAGAACGCCCTCGCCAACGCGGTGGGGGAGGACCTGCGCACCCTGGACCAGGAGATCACCAAGCTCGCCCTGTACGTGGGGCCAGGAGGCACCGTCACCGTCGAGCAAGTGCGCCTGCTGACCCCGCACACCCGCGAAAGCAGTATCTTCGTTATCGTGGACGCCATCAGTGAGCGGCGCTGGCAGACCGCCGTCGCGGAGATGCGCAAGCTGATGGAGGAGGGCGCACATCCGCTGTACATCTTTCACATGATATACCGGCAGTTCAGCCTGATCGCCCAGGCGAAGGGGCTGGAGGGAGAACGCCTGCCGGCAGTGGCCGTCGCGAAACGGCTGGGCGTGCACCAGTTCACCGCCGAGAAAGTGCAGAAGCAGGCCCTGCGCTACCGCAAAGAGGAACTGCAGTTCATCTATGACCGGCTGTTGGAAGCGGACCAGGCGATCAAGACAGGTCAGATGGAGCCGGCGGTTGCCCTGGAGCGGCTCATCGTGCGTCTTACGAGGGCATCGGAAAAGGTGTAGGGCCGGAGCGGGCAGTGCGCCCGCTCCGGAACGATGGGGGGCAGTTACTGGGGATTTTCCTCAAAACCGATCCAGAAGTGATGGGGCAGGACGTTCCTCACAGGAATCACCCGCACTGCAAAGCCGTTGACCTGCACAAACTCTTTGGGGGTGCCGGCCAGGGTGTCGGGATGCACGTAACAGCAGTTGGGCGGCCGGCCGAACTTCTGCCGGTAGCGCACGGCGGCCTGCCGAATTTTCTCCTCCAGTGGGGCATTCGAGCGATTATCGAACCAGAGCAAACCGACCCGCATGCCAGGACCTCCCTCGGGGCATATCCTCCCACTGCGCATGGGCATTGCATGCCGGCGCACTGACCACCTGCCAGAGGTTGTGCAAAAGATCATGCCGCAGGATGAATGGGCCGGCGGAGCAAAGCAGTTGGTAACAGCGAAACTGCCGCCGGCGGGGCCAAGCGCGGCATTCCTCCCAGACACGCTGGACATGGAGCACCTGATGCACCTGCCCGCGCCAGCGGAAGCGGGCAGGGAAATACCCCAGCCGCCAGTCCAGCAACTGCACCTGCTGAGCATGCTGTGAAGCCATGGCGCATTTCCCCATCAGAAATACCGCCGCTGTCCGGAAATGTCCTCCGGCTCGCCCAGGATTTCGAACTGGCGAGCGCCGCCCGATGCCGCCGGCGGCAGGTAGGCCATGCCCGACATGTTCGGATAGTACAGACCGGGATTGGTCATCGGCGGATTTATGATCATGATGTTGGGCACCTGCGGCAGGCCAGGAGATGCCGGCGCGTTCTCCGCATCATCGCGCCGGGCCAGTAACAGCATGAGCAGGCTCGTCGGAATGCTGGCGGCCACACCGCAGACCATGCCCACCACCACTGCCATCGCATCACTGCTCATGCGTTTGGCAACTGTGATACAGAGCGCCAGGATAAAGACCCCTATCAGCGCCATCACCACCTTTTTCATCGCATCCCTCCACTATTTATCGGAATTACGTCACCGGCGTCGGAGATGGCTGGCACGTCCAGAACGGCGCGGCCGGCATAGCGGTTTTTCAACCATTGCACCAGGTGGCGGATGGCCGGCTCCGGGATGTGCGCCGCCTGGAAGCGGATGACCTGCCCCTGCAGAACCGCCAGCATGTCCCCGCGCCCCATCAAGCGTTCGGCATTGGTGCCGCCCACGCCGGCGGCCAGATAGGCATCTGCCGGGTTCACTACCCGCCCGACGATGCGCATGGGGAAGTTACTGCGGAGCAGGGAACTGATGACCTCGGCCGAGGGTTTCTGCGTCGCGGCAATGACATGCACGCCGGCGCCGCGCCCTCTCTGCACCAGCCGGGTCAAGCTCCGCTCCACCTCTTCTCCTCCCTGCATGAGCAGGTCAGCCAGTTCATCCACCACCACCACGATCTCCGGCCGGTCAATACCTAGTCGGTCGCGGCGCTCCATCTCGATGACGACATCCACCAGCACCGCCGCCGCGTCGGGAATGGTGCTGGCCGGCGGATACAGCAAATGCGGAAGGCCGTCAAATACCCGCAGGCCGCGTCCCTTCGGGTCCACCAGCACTATCTGGCACTCGCTCTGGCGGTGCAGATACGCCATGCTCGCCACAATGGCCCGCAGTAGCTCGGTTTTGCCCGAACCGGTCGTGCCGGATACCAGGATATGGACCACATCGGGACTGCTCAGGCGCACCATGAGGGTCTTTCCGTCCTTCTGGACGCCCAGGATGGCGGTGCCGGCAACGGCCGGCCGGGCCTGCCGGCACAGTTCCAGCAGTGACACCTGCTTCGCATCCTCCCGTGGGATTTCCACCCGTAATGTCCCCTCCTCCCGATAAATGCGGCAGTACGAAACCCCCAAGGCCATGGCGATCTCCTCGGAGAGTTGGGTGATTTTGCGCAGGCGGGTGCCCATCAGCGGCGTGAGGTGGAAGGTGATGACGCGCGGGGAGATGACCCCTCCCCAGACCCGGCCGGCGGCCTGGTGTGCGGCCAGCACCATCTCAATGCGGTCCGCCTGCATCTCCAGCAGTCTTCGCTGGACCGAGCCTGCCATGTGGGAATCCTCCGGATAGAACATTTGTTCTATTACAGTATATCGCCGGCCGGGTAGGGCGTCAAGGGGGTTGTTTTCCCAAATGCGGCGGGGGGTCTGTTGGGATATTATCCATCGGATGGGGCAAATCCTGTCATCCGCCCGATTTTGCAGATATCCCTCTCGATGGTATATTGTCGAGTGCGATCTTGTGTCCGGGGCCGTTTGTGCATGCCGGGAGTGTTCCCATGAAAGTCGCGACATATAACGCCAATTCTATTCGGGCGCGCCTGCCCATTATCCTGGCCTGGCTGGCCAAAGAACAGCCCGACCTCCTGTGCATTCAGGAGACCAAGGTGCAGGATGCCGAGTTTCCCGCTGATGAAATTCGCTCCGCCGGCTACCATGTGGTCTTCCGCGGCCAGAAGGCTTATGCCGGCGTCGCGGTCATCAGCCGCGAGCCTCTGGAGGATGTCGTCTTTGGCTTCGATGACGGCGGTGAACCGGATGAGGCCCGCCTCATCCGCGCCCGGTACGACGGCATCTTCGTCGTCAACACGTATGTCCCGCAGGGGCAGTCGGTGGACTCTCCGCAGTTCCAGTATAAGCTGGAGTGGCTGGAGCGACTGCGCCGGCTGTTCGAGCGGCATTACTCGCCGGCGGATCCCATTCTGTGGATGGGCGATTTCAACGTTGCTCCCGAACCCATTGACGTGCACAATCCCGAGGGACTGAAAAACCACGTGGACTTCCATCCGCTGGCGCGCCAGGCGCTGGAACGGGTCCGCGAATGGGGCTGGATAGACCTGCTCCGCAAGTTCCATCCCGATGAGCGCATCTACACCTTTTGGGATTACCGCGTTCGCGGCGCCATCGAGCGCGGCCTAGGCTGGCGCGTGGACCATATCTGGGCGACGCGGCCGCTGGCGGAGAAATGTACCCGCTGTTGGGTGGACATGGAGCCGCGCCTGGCCGATAAGCCTTCCGACCATACAGTTATAGCGGCGGAATTTGCTCTGTGATTGATCTGGTTCAGCTTTTCTCATATATCTTGAACCTGCACTGCACGTTCAGGAGGCTGTTATGGCTAAGAAATCGGTGGTGGCAGTACTGCGCACCAAACCCGAGACTGTGTTAGATGACTACCGCCGGCTCTGCGAGCTGGCCGGCATGCGCGAGGCGCTCGACCCCTCCGCGACCACCATCCTCAAGGACAATATTAGCTGGCACCTGCTCTATCCTGGTGCCAACACCACGCCGTGGCAGTTGGAGGGCACCATCCTGGCCCTCAAAGATGCCGGCTTTCATGATATTGTGGATGTCCACAACAAAACCGTGGTCACCATCGCTGACCTGGGGGACCGCTACAACAAATTCGGCCCGGTGCTGGCCAAATACGGCATCCCCAAGAAGTACAACTTCAAGCCAGAGGACATGACCTGGGTCGAGTACAAACCCAAAGCCAAAATGGCGGTGCTGGACAAAATTTACCGCCACGGCATTTATATCCCCGATTACTTCATCGGCAAGAACATCGTCCATCTGCCCACGGTGAAGACCCACAGCTACACGGTCACCACCGGCGCCATGAAGAACGCTTTTGGCGGCCTGCTGAACGTCCACCGCCATTACACCCACACCTGGATTCACGATACGCTGGTGGACCTGCTGGCTATCCAGAAAGAAATCCATACTGGCATTTTCTGCACCATGGACGGCACCACCGCCGGCAGTGGCCCCGGCCCGCGCACCCTGGTCCCCCATCAGAAGGACGTTATCCTGGCCTCGGCGGACCAGGTGGCCATCGACGCGGTGGCCGCCATGATGATGGGCTTCGACCCCATGAAAATCCCGTATATCGCCCATGCCACCGAACGCGGACTGGGCAACGGCAACCCGCGCGACATCGAGATTGTCGGCATGCCGGAGGTGGCCAACGAACGCTGGAACTTCTCTGTCGGCGTCAACCTGGGCACGGGCGTAGGTATGTTGCTGTGGCGCTCCCCGCTGAAGGTCTTCCAGAAACTCTTCTTCCAGACGCCGCTGGTGAACATCTTTATCTTCGCCAGCGAGTACTATCACGACCATTACTGGTACCCGCGCAAGGGGCGCCCGATCGTGGAGAAGTGGCTGAACGAAAGCCCGTGGGGGCGTCTGTTCCAGAGTTATCCCGATGAATGACGCCGGCCCCTACGGCCCTGTGAGTTTGAGTGGGGAATGAGGACACTGATCCGCAAGCGCCGGCTGTTTGCCGCGATGGCGCTGGCACTGCTGGTGGGCATTCTATATTTCCCGACCCTGCGCTGGTTGGCGCACGAGTGGTGGAGCAACGACTATTACACCCATGGGCCGCTGGTGCTGATCATCGCCGGCGTGCTGATCTGGCGCCGGCGGCGCGCCTTCTGGTATCGGTCGCCGGACAACCGTGGACTGTTGGGGATGGGGATCGGTCTGGCGGCGCATCTCATCGGGAGTGCCTGGCGCGCGCCCTATATCTCCGCCCTTTCCCTGCCTATCCTGGTGGCCGGCCTGGTAACCTTTTTCCTAGGCGTGCCGGCCCTGCGTATGCTGGCTTTCCCCCTGGCCTTCACCTGGTTCGCCGCGCCCCTGCCCTTCGTGGAACAGGCTAGTGTGCCCCTGCAGAGCGTCACCGCTTCCGCATCCACCGCCCTGGCGCGGCTGTGGGGCATCCCCGCCCAGGTGCAGGGTGCACAAATTACCCTGCCGTCCTGCTCCCTGCAGGTGGGCGCACCCTGCAGTGGACTGCGCTCCATCGTAGCACTGCTGACGCTGACTGCGTTGTTCGTTTACCTGGTGGATGGGCCGGCATGGGCGCGCTGGGTACTGCTCGCTATGGCCGTGCCGGTGGCGCTGGCGGCCAACATCGTGCGCGTCGCCCTTCTGCTGTTGGTGGCACATCTCTGGGGGGCGGAGGCCGGCTTGCGCTATTTCCATGATTATTCCAGCCCCGTGCTCTTCGTGGTGGCGGTACTTCTTTTAATGGGGGTGAGCTGGGCGGCGCAATGTCGCGGGATACGCTCCGATATCTGAGCATTGCCGGCCTGTTAGGCATCGCTATCCTGGCCAGCGCAGTGCTTATGGCGCGCCGGCCGGCGAACCTGCGCCCATCTTCTGCCCGCACTTTCGTGGCCGACATTGATAACTGGCGCCAGACCGATCAGTGGCGCATCGTGGAAACGCCCTATGATTTTCGCCTGGGACCCAACCTGGCCGACCTGCCGCTGGAGATCGGCGCATGGAAAGGGCAGGATATCCCCCAGACCAACCTGGAGGTCTTCATCCTGCTGGAGCCAGAACAGTATATCTTTCGCCGGTATAAAGATTCCGCCGGCCGAACCCTCTGGCTCAGCCTCATCGGGAGCCGCAAGTCGAAGAGCTTCCATCCCCCGCAAATTTGCTACAGCACCGACGGCTGGCAGACAGCCTTGAGCGCCGCTCCCATTCCTCTCCGCGACGGGGACATTTACGCCCTCTACCTGGACGCCGGCAAAGGTTCCCAGCGCCATTTCGTCTGGTATTTCTATCTCTGGCCGGACGAAGGGCGCGACCCGGCCGCCGGGCTGGTGCTTTTCAAAGTTACCGTGCCGGCCGCCGCCGAGGATACCTCCCCCCAGGAAGCCCTGGATATCGCGCAGGACTTCGTCTCCTCCATTTTCACTCGCGCTTCTCGCCCGACGAAATAAAAACTCCCGTCAGAGTTGCCTCTGACGGGAGCATACAGCCTTGTCCCATCATCTGCGCCGGCGGCGAGCCAGCCGCAGGTAGCTGGCCAACCCTGCCAGCCCGCCGGCCATCAGCATCCAGGTGCCGGCCTCCGGGATCTCCTCGGGCGGAACGGGCGTGGCCGTCGGCGTCGGGGTGCGGGTCGGAGCCCGGGTGGGTGTTGCCGTGCGGGTAGCGGTAGCTGGCCGCGTCGGGGTATCCGTAGGCGCCGGCGTGAAGGTCGGTGTATGCGTGCGGGTCGGCGTCGGGACTGTAGCCGTCGGCGTCGCAGTGGGCACCGGCGTCTCCGTGGGCGTGGCGGTCGGCGTGAAGGTCGCCGGCGGCGTGCCAGTGACGGTCGGTGTGCTGGTAAGGGTTGGCTCCGGCGTGAAAGTAGCGGTGGACGTCTCCGTCGGCGTCGCGGTAGCGGTTTCCGTGGGAACGGGTGTCTCGGTTGCCGTAGGCGGTGGGGTGGCAGTGTCGGTCGGCGTCGGGGTTGCGGTGGCCGGCGGTGTCTCCGTCGGTGTCGCGGTGGCCTCTGGTGTTGGCGTAGCTTGCGGCAGGCAGGGGATGACGTTCAGCCACTGGCAAGCGGGGTCATTTTCCGCCACCTCGATCGCGTCCAGGCGGGAGCCGTCCTCGCGGGTGCGGAAGACAATGGTGTGGGTGCCGGCGCCCCAGGTCAGCACCAGCGGCTGACTGGTCAGCGCGTTGGAGACCTTGACCCATGTCCAGCCGGCCTGTGGCAGCTCCCACTGTACCTCCGGCGCGCCGTCCACCGAGACATAGAAAGAGTTGCTGGCAGAGTCCGGTCCCCATGCGCGCGCCCAAATAACATACTGGGCAGTCTGCGGCACCTCTACCCTAAAAGAGACCGTGCCGTTGGCCCCATAGCCCTTGGGGGTGAACACATAATCGCATTCCGACGCCTCGGGATGGTCGCCGATGGTCATCGGGGCGACCAGGCTCCCCTGTTCCGCCTCAAGGTGCGTCACCCAGCAAACCGGGGTAGGGGTCGGGGTAGGCGTGGAGGTCGGCGGGAAGACTACCGTATTGGTGGGTGTGGGCGTGGGGCCTTCGTAAATATCAAAGAAATACACACAGCCAGTGGTTTTTTCCTGGCTGTATGTGCGCACTTCGTCCGGGCTGATGATTTCCCATGCGGGGTCCGGCACCTCGGCACGTACTGAGACGTATCCGGGGAGGTTGGTCTCCACGATGGCGTAGCCAGCCGCCGGATCACCCAGGTAGGCCAGTTCGAAGTGTCCCGACTCATCCGTCAGGGTGCTGTCCGCCGGCTGCCAGACGCCGTCCTTCAAGGCGTAGAGGGTAACCGCGGCACCGGGGATGCCCACCGGGTTCGGCAGGTCGAGCTCCACGTAGCCGGCGAAGAAAAGGGGCATGACCGATGGGGTGGGACTGGGGGTCGGCGCCACATAGTTGTCCCAGAAGTTGTTGCCGGGATACGTGCCGCCAGCGGTCGGCTGATGGCGGATCCAGTTGGCGTTGACCACCACACCGCCGCTGGCGGAAGCCGCGCCTACCGATATATAGCCCAGTGGGTCAACCTCGATGATATGGTAATAGGGATAGCCCAGGTTGCTCACCAGCGTGTACGCCCCGCCAGTGCCGGTGCTGGTGCGGGCCAGCAGTGTTCCCAAGGATGTCGGTGAGGTAGAACCCCATAGTTGCACCGTAACACCGTAAATACCGGAGGCGGTGTGCCCCACCGGCCCGCGATAGACATTGCCTTGGAATATCAGGGTCGTTACGTCAAAGGTAGCGGTCGGGGTTGGCGTGGAAGTCGGCCGCGGGGTAGGTTGGGCTGTGGGCGTGGCGGTGGTCGGTGGCTGGTCGTAGAAGAAGACACACCCCACCGGGTAATCGCCGAAATACTCCAAGCGGTCGGGGTTCACGACCACCCAGCCGGCCGGCCCCTCGGCCTTGACGGAGGTATAGCCGGGGGGATTGATCTCACGGATGGCGAAGCCCAGCGCCGGCGGGCCGCTGTAGCGCAGGACAAAGTAGCCGGTGATGCCGGCGGACACGGCGTAATCCACCGCTACCCAGCTCGTGCCGTCCCAGACGTAGAAGATGGCGGTAGCTCCCTGGATGCCTTGATAGGGTTCGGTGGGGGTCAGCACCCATCCGCACACGCTGTAGGAGACCTGGTCCGGTTCACCGCCGGCGGGGTTCAGAATATGCCAGTCATTCTCTTCCACCGGGATGAGGGGGTCAGGGTCTTCTGAGAGAGACCGGCCGGCAGGGCCGGCGCATCCGGATAGGTCATCCCGTAGGCGGCAATGCCCAACAGGGCCATTGCCAGCCCAACAACAAGCACGATCACGATCGCTCGGGTTTTCATTCCCCACCACCTTTGCCAAACAGGGCACGCTTACATACACTCCCAGCGGGACCGGTGGAGCATCATTCGGCATCGTATATTCACAATTTTTATTGTACCATCTGGCCCATGCGGTGTCAATAACAAATTGTTCACTTCTGCACCCATTTGTCTGAATAAATTGTCAAGCATGCGGTGGAACAGGGTGAAAAGCCTGCTTAGCAGTTGAAGCACCAGGCTCACGGTGCCAAGCCCCACAGGGGGCTTTGCTTTGTAGGCACGCTTCCAGTCGTCAGGAAGGTCCTCTACCGCGGCGTTTGTGAGCGTTTTCAGCATCCCTCGGTAAGGGGACGCAGTAAGGGGCTCCGGAGCTTTTTGGTCATTCTGGCCGTGTTCGGCTAAAAGGGCAAATGGTATGTGAGAGTGAGCCACCTGCGGAGGACGTCCATGCCGGCGATCATGCCAGCGCTCACCACTGCGGCAGTGCCGGCCGGCAGTGCCAAATCCCGCAGGGTATGGGCCCTCCCCTCACGCCGCAGAAGCACTACCACGATGAGAGTGTTCACGGTCAGTAGGATGGCGAGCACGCCGGCCAGGCTCAGCAGTGCCAGCAGGTACAGCGTCGGCGGCCAGCCCAGCAGGATCAATGCGCTCTCGATCCCGCCGGCGGCGAGCAGTGCTCCATATTCCCCCCAACCCGTTAGAACCGGCGCGGACCGCGGCTCTTTCCATACCGTCATCGCCGTCACCGGCCATACCAACGTGCCCAGCGCCAGGCCGTTCAGCGTGCCGGCGGCCAGCCGCAGGGCATTATGCGGGGGATATAGATGCGGCAGACCGAACAGTTCCAAATAGGAGTTTAATCCGTCAGCCGCCCAGAGACCGACGCCCAGCAGAAGCAGTGCGGTGATGGGTATGGGGGGAAGGGAGATACAGCGCGTTCGCCGGCGAAGCATCACCGCCGCATACGCGGTGAACACCCCCAGGAACGTGCCGCTACAGCGGGCGCAGAGCGGCAGTCGCCGGCCGGCCAGGAAAAAGGACCGCTCTGGCAGTTGGTGACAGACGGCATAGCCGATATAATCGCCGGCGTCCAGGAGGACGGCCGGCTGGAGCCATGCTAGGACGAACAATATGGTCAGCGCTGCCGCGGCGAGGAGCAGATTCCTTCTATTGCTGGGATGGGTTGACATGGACGGGTCCTAGGCGTTTGTCGCAGTCGCCGGCTATTATAACTGCGCGCCGGCTTGTTGACAATTCAGAGGTTCACGGTTCGGGGAGACGGTGCCACTGCACCATGCCGGCAGGCGCGTCATACGAGACAAGCGTGATGCCCGGGCCGTCGTCCGGCCGGCAGATGCTCCCCACGCCGATAAGATAATGCATATCAGGAGAAGCGTGCAGGATGTTGCCCCGGAGCATGCGCTCCCTGCCCCTGGCATCCAGCGACCAGCTCAACTGCTGATGGGTGTGTCCATAGAAGAGGAAGCGCCGGCCGCGCGCCAGCAGTTCCGCCCAGGCCTGCCAGCGAACGTGCTCATCTGTGAGATAGGGGAACAGCGCGCGCCAGTGGATCTGCTCCTGCCGCATGTGGGCCTGCACCTCTGCCGGCCCACCTATTCCCATTAATGGAAAAGGCAGGGAATGGGCGGCGATGAAATCGTCCTCTTCCAGGAAGGCCGGCAGTTGCCGGACTGCCTGCTGGACCGGTTCAGCCAGCTGGCTCCAGCCAGACACCTCCCAGTTGCCGAAGACCCCGATGGCGCCGGCCTCGAACAGCCGGCGGAAGCATGCATCGCCGCCGATGTCTCCCAGGAAAATGATACGGTCCGGTCGCATTGAAGCCGTAAATGAGAGGGCGGCTTCCAGCCGGCGGAGATGTCCATGGATGTCAGAGAGAAAGACGTAGCGCATCAGCGGATATCCTGGAAGTGGGGGCCGATTTACCCCTCGGGCCACAGGCTGAGCTGGCGCGCCGGCGCACGGCCGTTCAGGAGCACGAAAGGAGCCGCACGCTGGACATTCACGCCCATGGCACGCAGATGGGACAGCTCCGTCAGGCGGGTCTGCCGGCGGGCCTGCAGGATGCGGGAGGCACTGCGCGGGCCGATACCGGGCACGCGCAGAAGCTCTTCCCGGCTGGCGCGGTTCACCTCCACCGGGAAGAGCTGGGGATGCGCCAACGCCCAGATCTGCTTGGGGTCTTGCTCCGCCGGCAGATTCCCCTGGGCATCAAAGGGGATTTCCTCTAACTGGAACCCATAGTGCCGCAGGAGAAAATCCGCCTGGTACAGGCGGTTTTGGCGCTGGAGCGGCGCGGCTGGTTTGCTCTCCAGCGGGGTATCGGGGATGGGGCGAAAGGCGCTGTAGTAGAAGCGGGCCAGCCCCAGCCGGCGGTAAAGCCGCCAGGCCGTCCCCAGGATGTCCTGATCGCTCTCCCCCGCCGCCCCGACAATGACCTGGGTGGTAACACTGCGCGCCTTACGGCGGGGGTCCGGCGAATGCACCAGCCGGCTGGCCAGCTTCAAGCCGGCCAGAAGCTGTTCGTCAAAGCGCTTCTTGCTGGTCAGGAGGGAGAGATGCTCTGCGCTAGGTACTTCCAGGTTGATGGAGATGCGGTCGGCCAGTTCGACGGCCCGTTCGATTTGCGCCGGCTCTGCCCCGGGAAGGATTTTCAGGTGGATGAAGCCGGGGAATTCCAGACGCCGGCGGATGATCTCAGCGGTGGCCAGCAGGCGGTCCATCTCGCGGACGGGGTTCAGGCCTACGGTTGAGCTGAGGAAGATGCCCTGCACCATGCCGGCGCGCCACATCTGCTCGAAACAGCGCGCCAGCTCCTCCGGGGTGAAGGCGGTGCGCGGCGCGTCACGGCCGGCGCGCAGGGCACAGTAGGCGCAGTCGTTCTGGCAGATATTGGACAGCAGGACTTTCAGCACTGCGGTGGAGCTTCCGTTGGGGAGCGCCACGCGGGTGATATAGCGGCTGGCGCGTTCCATGGACTGGCGCGCCGGCCAGCCGCACGACGCATCACAGACATCGAAGCGGGAATCCTCTCCCAACCGCAGGAGCTTGTCCAGCACTTCCATTTTGACCACTCCTGCTCTGATTATAGCACAAATGTTCGGCTTGTCAAGCCCCGTCATGAGGGGTGTTGAAAAAGCGGGTATTGGCTCATCGCCTGGCAGTTGAAACCGCGGCTGTGTGCCTCCGAAGTCGGCGCAGGCCGACTTCGCGAAGCCTGCGCAGGCAAGCTTTGCGGTTGTTGCCGTGGCTTCAGCCGCCAGGCCGCTCTTCCACAGATTGCATGTTTGGACTTTTTCAACATCCCCGTCATGGGCATTTGACAAATCTACCGAGCAGCGCGATAATGGTGTTGTAGAATATAGGACATTGTTGCATAATATGCATCACTATATCATTTGCGGAGGTGCGCGATGATCCGGCAAGCCGTGGAAGGGGGGCAGTTCGCACCATTGTCGCCGGCCGACCTGCGGGCCATCCACCAGGAATCGCTGGCCGTCCTCGCCGAGGTCGGTGTCGAGGTCCCGTTGATGAGCGCGCGCCGGCGCTTCCAGGACGCCGGCGCACCAGTGCAGGGCAACCGGGTGCGCATCCCCGCTTCCATGGTCGAGGACGCGCTCGCCAGCGTGCCCCGTTCCGTTCTCCTCGCCAGCCGCGACGGCCAGAACGACATACTGCTGGAGGGCCGGCGCGTGCACTTCGGCACCGGCGGTTCCCCCAGCCTGGTACTGCCGCCAGGCGAGGATGACGTGAGGCCGGCGCTCCTGCGGGATGTCGCCCAGCTCGCCCGGCTGGCACAACGCCTGGAGCAGGTAGACTTCTTCGTCCTGCCGGTGACCCCGACCGACATCCCGCCAGACAAGATCGCCGCACACCGCTTTCATGCCGCACTGCGGCACACCACCAAACACATTATGGGCGGACTCATTAACCTACAGGGTGCCAGGCAGGTGCTGGAAATGGGCAGTCTGCTCGCCGGCGGTGAGGAAGCCCTGCGCCAGCGTCCCTTCATCTCCTGTATGACCTCCTGGATGGTCTCCCCGCTGACCTTTGACCCGGACGTGACCGAAATCCTGACCTTCTGGTGCGAGCACGGCATGCCGGTGGCCCTGTCCTCGGCGCCTATGGCCGGCTCCACCTCTCCCATGACCCTGGCCGGCACGTTGGTCCAGCTCAACGCCGAACAGCTCGCCGGCATTGTCTACACCCAGCTCGTGCGGCGCGGCACACCGGTGCTGGCCGGCTATATCCCCGGCCAGATGAACCCCGGCACCGGCGGTTATCTGGGCGGCACACCGGAATTCGGCCTGATGCAGGCCGGCGCCGCCCAATTGGCGCAGTTCTACGGCGTGCCGATCTACTGCTCCGCCGGCATGAGCGATGCCAAGGTGCCGGACTTCCAGGCCGGCGCCGAGAAAACCCTGACCCTACTGCTGACCGCCATGGCCGGCGCCTCCTACATCCATCACGCCGTCGGCATGATCGAGAACATGAACGCGGTGTCCTATGAGCAGATGGCGCTGGACAATGACATCATCCTCATGGTCAAGCGCGTCATGCGGGGCATCGCCGTGGATGCAGAGCATATGGCCGGCGAGGCTATCCGGCGCGTCGGACCAGGCGGGCATTACCTCATGGACGAGCACACCCTGCGGCATATGCGGGAGGAGATGGTCTTCCCGCGGCTGATGGATCGCGGCGCGCGAGAAACGTGGATCTCCGCCGGCAAAAGCTCGGCGCGCCAGCGGGCGGCCCAGTGGGTGATGGACTTGCTGGCGGAGCCGGCGGTCCCCTGCCTCTCGCCGGAGCAGGATGCCCTTCTGCGGGAGCGCTTCGGCGTGCATGATGGGCTGGAGGAAGGGCATGCCGGATGAGTCGGAACGTGCTCCCGCCGGCACACAGGCGGTGCGCAAAGCCGTTGCCATCCTGAAAGCGTTCAGCCATGACCAGCCGGAGCTGAGCGTGGCGGAGCTGAGCCGCCGGCTGGGCATCCATAAGAGCACGGTCTCGCGGCTCCTCGGAGCGCTGGAGCTGGAGGGGCTGGTGGAGCGGAACCCGGAGACCGGCCGCTACCGCCTGGGAACGGAACTCATCGTGCTGGCCGGCCAGGTGGCGGGCCATGCGGATCTGCGGCTCATTGCCAAGCCATATCTGGACGCGCTTGCATCCCGCTACGGCGAAACGGCGAACCTGGTCATCCTGCACCATGACTCGGCCTTGAACATCGAGCAGTCGGTGCCGGCGGAGCGCCAGATCAAGGACATCGGCTGGGTAGGCAAACGCACTTCCCTGCACGCCACGTCGCCGGGCAAGGTCCTGCTGGCCTTTCTGCCGGCGGAGGAGCGCGCGGCCGTGTTGGCGCGACTGCATCTGCACCGCTACACCGCGCGCACTATCACCACGCGAGAGGAGCTGGAGCAGGAGTTGGAGCGCGTGCGCCGGCAGGGGTATGCCCTGGCACAGGAGGAGCTGGAGGAGGGCCTGAACTCCGCCGCGGCGCCGGTCTGGGAACGCTCAGGGAGGGTCTGCGCCGCCATCAGCCTCTCCGGGCCGGCCTATCGCGTGACTGCTGAACTGCTTCCCAAGATTGCAGTGGAACTCGTGGAAGCCGCTGAACAGATTTCCCGCCGGCTGGGATACGTGCCGGCGGAAGCATCCGCACATCTGAAGCCATGAGGAGAATCACATGTCGCCGGAACTGTTCGCCATTCTGACGGCCGCCTGCTGGGGCATCGGAGGGTTCTTCGAGAAAAGAGGCCTGCATCTGGGCAATCTCTCGCCGCAGATGGGCATCACCATCCGCACGGCGGTGGCGCTGGTCATCCTGGGAGCGGTCAGCTTCTCCCAGTGGAAGAGCATCACCCAGGCCGGCACTAAGGCACTGCTGATGATGGTCATCGGCGGCGGGGTTGTGGCCGGCGCGGCCGGCATGCTCTGCTTTTACACCGCCATCAAGGGGGCGCCCCTTGGGCGAGTCATGCCTATCGCCTTCACCTCGCCCTTGTTCGGTGCGCTGATGGGCATCCTGTTCGGCGGCGAGCCGGTGCAGATCAAGACCATCGTCGGGATGCTGTTGACGGTGGGCGGCATTGTGGTGCTGACGCTTGGCTGACATATCGCCAATTCCATATATATCGTAAGGAAAGGAGAGAGCAACATGGGTTCTGGAGGTTTCGAAGGAGGCCAGTATCGGCCGCTGTCCCCTGAATCGGTGGGGCGCATCCATCAGGTGGCGCTGGATATCCTCTGGGAAGTGGGTACCCAGGTCAACAGCGCGGAGGCGTTCGAGATATTCGCGGCCGCCGGCGCCAAGGTGGATCGCGACACGCGCGTGGTGCGCATCCCGCGCGCCATGGTGGAGGATGCCATCGCCAGCGCGCCCTCGCGTGTCCTGCTGGCCGGCCGCGATGAGCGCCACGACCTGGTCCTGGAGGGCAACCGCGTCTACCTGGGCACCGGCGGCACCACCATTTACGTGCTGGACCTGGAGGGCAACAAGCGCAAATCCACGACCCAGGATGTGGCGGACATCGCCCGGCTCGTGGATGCCCTGGACAACGTCCATTTTATCGTTATCCCGGTGTATCCCAACGAACTGCCGGTGGAGCAGGTGGATGTCAACCGTTTTTATGCCTCGCTGTCCAACTGCAGTAAGCATATTCAGGGCGGCGTCTATACGCTGGAAGGGGTGCGCCAGGTAATTCGCATGGGCGAGATCATCGCCGGCGGTCCCGATGCCCTGCGCGAGCGGCCCATCCTCTCGTTCATCATCTGTCTCATCAGCCCGCTCAAGATGGACGCGCACTACACCGACATGATGCTGGAGATCGTCCGCCGCGGTTTGCCCGTCAGCATCTCGGTGGAGCCGCTGAGCGGCGCCACGGCCCCCATCACCCTGGCCGGCCATCTGGCCCAGTGGGCGGCGGAGGCGCTCAGCGGCGTGACGTTGGTGCAGTTGACCCGCAAAGGGTCGCCCTGCCTGCCCGGTTATGTGGGCACCATCACCGACCTGCGCAATATGGGCTATCTCTCTGGGGCGGTGGAGCAGGGTCTGCTGAACGCCGGCGTCGCCCAGCTCTCCCATTACTGGAACCTGCCCTGCTACGCCACCTCCGGTATGTCCGATTCCAAGGCGCTGGATGTCCAGACCGGCTACGAGGGTGCCATGACCACGCTGATGGCGGCGCTCTCGGGCGCCAATTTCATCCACGACGCGGCCGGCCTGATGGAGTTCGCCATGGTCGCCAGCTACGAGAAGTACGTCATTGATAACGAGGTCATCGGCATGGCGATGCGGGCAGTGCGGGGCATTGAGGTCAGCACCGAGGCGCTGGCACAGGAGGTAATCGCGACGGTTGGGCCAGGCGGCAACTTCCTGGCGGAGGAGCACACGGCGCGCCATCTGCGCAGCGAGTTCTACTTCCCGACCCTCAGCGACCGGGAGTCGCGCGAGGATTGGGTCGCCGCCGGCGCCAAGACCGCCCGCGACCGCGCCCGCGAGAAAGCGCGGCATATCCTCCAATCGCATCAGCCGGCACGCTGGCCAGATGAGGTGGATACGCGCATCCGGCGCGAGATCGCTGGCATCGTGCTGTAACGGTTCTCTTTCCTCGTCTCATCAGGTGACAGTCACTTCGCAGGTGACTGTCACCTGTTTGCTTTTCGTAAACCCGCGAAAATACCTATTGACATCCCCAACAAATTGTGGTATACTGTGAACTGGTAATTACCAGTTCACAGCCACTTCTTTCTCACAGCAGTGTATTGCTGTTCCCAAAGGTGGTCGGATGGTCTTACAGCGCGATGGTTCGGTTCCTCTGCACTTTCAATTGAAAACCGCGCTGGCCGCGCAGATTGCGCAGGGCGGTCTAATGCCGGGCCAACGTCTTCCCTCTGAGCGCCAGTTGTGCGAGATGTTCGGCGTCAGCCGAACCACCGTGCGCCGGGCGATGGAGGAGCTGGAACGCGAGCATCTGATCCGCACGGTGCCGGCCCAGGGCACGTTCGTCGCCGCGCCCCAGGTGCGCGTCTCCGTGCACGTATCTCTCGGAGGCTTCACCAGCGATATCCAGCGCGCCGGCCTCTCCCCTTCCAGCATCCTTCTGGAAACCGCTCTGATTTCTCCAATACCAGAGGAACTTGCCGGCCCCATGCGTGTTTCCCCCAATGAGGAAGTCGTCAAGGTTGAACGCCTGCGCCTGGTCAACGATATCCCTCTGGCCATCCATACCTGTTATCTCCCGCACCGCCTCTGCCCAGGTATCCTGGCGCATGACCTGGGGAGGGAGTCGCTGTTCGGGCTTCTGCGGGGCAAATATGGACTGCGCATCGCCTATGCTCAGGAACAGGTGAGTGCCTGCCTGGCGGATGACCGGGAAGCGAGGTTACTGCGGCTGGCGCCGCCGGCGGCGGTCCTGCGTGCCCAACGCCTGACCTTCCTCGACAGCGGCGAGGTGGTGGAATACTCTTTCTCAAGCTACTGCGGTGAGTGGTATCACCTCACCTTGGTGCTGGAAGGCCAGGAGGCCAGATAATATCTCTCATACTAGGAGCAGACATGGTTCACATCGTCATCGTTTCCCATGCGGATTTGGGCGCGGCGCTCATCCGGGCGGCGGAGATGATCGTGGGGCCGAAGGAAGGGGTGTATGCGGTCTCGCTCCAGCCGGAGGATTGTCCCGAAGCGCTGACAGAACGTCTGACAGCGGTGCTGGAGCCGCTCGCCGGCCAAGAAGTGCTCGTGCTGGTGGACCTCTTCGGAGGCACGCCCTACAATGTCTCTGCCCGCCAAATTATGGAACGTGGGGTGGAGTGCGTTACTGGCGTGAACCTGCCGATGCTGTTGGAACTGCTGATGTGTCGGGATGAGATGCCGGCCAGCGAGCTGGCCGCGATGATCACCGAGGCCGGCCGGGACTCGATCAAGAACCTGGGGCCGATGTTCCGCAAGACCATGGCGGCCAATGCCAACCAGGTTTCGGCCGGCTAGTGATATACGCGTTTTCCGGTGGGGGGTTCTTCGCCTGGCACGGCGAACTGTCTTGAGGAGCCGTACACAATCTGGCCTGGAAAGGAGGTGATGAGCCATCGCTGATGAGTGGGGCCTAGTTCGCATT
Organism: uncultured Anaerolineae bacterium; assembly: GCA_938049385.1. Lineage (GTDB taxonomy): Bacteria > Chloroflexota > Anaerolineae > JACIWP01 > JACIWP01 > JACIWP01. The sequence goes on along the minus strand of CALIBQ010000009.1, from coordinate 34,741 downwards.
GATGATCGTCTTATTCACGGACAGGTGATCGCTGTCTGGTGCAAGCACAAGCCGTTCAAACGCATCGTCATCATTGATGACCAACTGGCGCAGGACCCTTATATGCAGGAGGTGATGCGTTTGGCGGCGCCGCCTGGCCTGGTGGTGGATGTCTATGCCGTCGACGCGGCAGTCCAGACCCTGGGCCAGGAAACGCAGAACCGCAGTACTACCATGCTGTTGATGCGGTCCCCGCAGGTGGCCCGCCGGCTGTATGAGGGCGGGCTGACCTACAATGCCCTCAACGTTGGGGGTATCGGGTCCGGACCCGGCCGGCGCAATATCTTCAAAAATATCGCGGCGTCGGACGAGGAGATTGCCATCATGAAAGACCTGATGGACCGGGGCGTCCGCATCACCCTGCTGACCGTGCCAGGCGAGAAGTCCAAAGAGTTCGCGGACCTGTATGCTGAGTTGAAGCGCAAATAAGGAGGCGCGGCGATGAAAGTGAGACGGAAACAGCTCGCGGTCGCCATGATCGTCAGTCTGGTGCTCATGCTGGCCAGCGCGGTTGCCGTGCATGCCATGCCGGCACAGCAGACCGGCGCGGTGCGCATGAGCTTACTCATGGCGGCAATTATCGGCATCATGTACTACCTCGCGCTGTCCCCTTGGTTTGCCAACCTGGGCTTCACTGTGCTGTACCGGCCGCTGATCGCCGGCACGCTGGTGGGCATCGTGATGGGACGGCCGGCAGAGGGCATTGCTATCGGCGCCAACATCAACGTGCTGTACCTGGGCTGGATTTCCGCCGGCGGCTCTCTGCCAGGTGACCCGGGCCTGGCCGGCTACCTGGGCACGGCGTTGGTGCTGGGCGGCGGCCTGGACATTCAGGCGGCCCTGGCTCTGGCCGCGCCGCTGGGCCTGCTGGGCGGCCTGACCTGGTCCCTACGCATGTCGCTGTGCTCCATCATCCCTCACTGGGCGGACCGCTTTGCGGAGGAGGGCAATATCAAAGCAGTTGCCCGTAGCAACTATATTTACTCCCAGCCCTTCCTCTTCATTTTGTATGCCGTGCCAGTAGCACTGGCGGCATACCTGGGCTCCGCCGCTGTGGGTGCTGCGCTGAACTGGATCGCCCAGAATGCGATCTGGGTGATGAACGGTCTCTTCACGGCCAGCGGCATGCTGGCCGCCCTCGGTATCGCGCTGAACCTGAAGTTCCTCCTGCGGGGTACTGTGTGGCCGTATTTCTTCATCGGCTTCGTGGTCACCACCATGATTGGCGGCAAAGTCAACTTGCTCATGATGGCCATCATCGCCGCGTGTGTCGCGTACCTGCATGTGCTGTGGGTGCATGGGATGCCGGCCGCCGCACCAGCCGCGGCCGAGGCACAGGCACAGGCCCGCAAGGCTCCCGGCCTGCTGACCCGCCAGGACGTCTTCAAGGCCTGGCTGCGCTGGCTCTTCTTCTCCCATTCCACCTACAACTGGGAGCGCATGCAGGGCTTGGGCTTTGCCCACAGCATGACCCCCATCATCGAGAAGCTGTATAAGACCAAGGAAGACATCAGTGCCGCCCTGAAGCGCCATCTCATCTTCTTCAACACCCAGCCGGACATTGGCGGCGTCATCCATGGCATCGTCATCGCCATGGAAGAGGAGAAAGCCGCCGGCGCGGACATCAGCGATGATGCCATCAACGGCGTCAAGACCGGCTTGATGGGCCCCATGGCCGGCGTGGGCGATACCATCCAGCAGGGCATTGTCATCCCCATCGCCCTGGCCATCGGTATCGGCATTGCGCTGGGCGGCCAGCCTCAGGCGACGCGGGGTAACATCATCGGTCCCCTGTTCTACCTGGTGGCCGTAGCCGCCTTCATCTGGATCGTCGGGTGGTGGCTGTGGTGGCAGGGCTATGTCCAGGGCCGTGCCGCGGTGACCAGCATCCTGCAGAGCGGTGCTTTGCAAATGGTCATCACTGGTGCCGGCGTGCTGGGCAACTTCGTCATGGGCGTGCTGGCCGTCCAATTCGTCAAGCTCTCCACGCCTGTGGCCTTCTTCATCGGCGGCAGTACTTTCCGCATCCAGGGGATGCTGGACAGCTTCATGCCCAACCTCCTGCCGCTGATCCTGGTACTGTTGGTCTGGTGGCTGGTTGCCAAGAAGAATGTCTCCCCCACCCTGATCATGGCAGTGATTATCATCCTGGGTGTGTTGGGAGCTATTCCCATTTGGCCGGGTATTGATGAGGCCGGCAATGCCATCAAGGTTGGTCTGCTCGGCGGATAGCGATACTGCCGGCCCTGGTGGGAGCGCGACGCGCGACCGCCGCGCTCCCACCTTCTCTACCAGGAATTATCCGCCCGACTGATCCGGGCATATGTTTATCCATTTACACACTTGCTTGTGATACATACACTCTCAAGGAGAAATAGCATGAAGGGATTGAAAACACATCGCTGGAAGCGCATCTTCCGCCCCGATGGCAAGACCGTTATCTTTGCCATGGATCATGCCGCCGCTTTCGGCATGATGGAGGGACTGGAAAAGCCGGGAGAGGTCATTCGCAAGGTGCAGGAGGGCGGAGCGGACGCGATCCTGACCACGTACGGCATTTGCCAGCGCTTCCCTGAGGAAATCGGGGACATGGGCATCATCCTGCGCTGTGATGGCGGCTCCTCCGGCCTCGCCAAAACGCGCGGTCCCATGAAGCTGGTCTATGACGTCTACGATGCCCTGCGCATTGGCGCTGAGGCCGTGGGTGTGATGGGCATGCCTGGCTCACAGTTCGAGGGCGAGACCCTGCCGTACCTGTCCGAAATCATCTCGCAGGCGGCCGAGTGGCACATGCCGGTGATGGCGGAGATGCTGCCGGCCGGCTTCGAGAACCCGCGCGAGTGGTGGACCCCTGAGAACATCGGCCATGCCTGCCGCATCGGCGCAGAGCTGGGCGTGGATTTCATCAAAACGGAGTACACCGGCGACGTGGAGAGCTTCCGTCGCATCGTGGACCAGGTTTATGTCCCGCTGGTGGTGCTGGGTGGGGGCAAGGCCGGCGACCCGCGCAGTCTGCTGGAAAAGATTCACGGGGCCATGCAGGCCGGCGCCGCTGGGGTGGCCATCGGCCGCAATATCGCCCAGTTCCCGCACCCGGACCGCATCACTGCGGCCATCGTCGCCATCGTCCATCAAGGCTGTTCCGTGGACGAGGCCATGAAATTCCTGACATGAGAGGAGTACCATGACCAACACATATCGTCGTGCTGTGTTCGTCGGACCCCGACAGATCCGCATTGATGAGGTTCCTATTCCTGAACCCGGCCCTCGGCAGGCGCTGATCCGGGTGCGGGCCTGTGGGCTGTGCACCTGGGAACAGCGCATGTACATTGGGGAAGAACCGTATTACCCGCTCGCCGGCGGCCATGAGGTGGCCGGCGAGCTTGTCAAGCTGGGGGATAAGGTCTTCACCGACGCCAAGATCGGCGACCGGGTGGTCGCCTCGCTCCTGACCCGCTGTGGCTACTGCGAGTCCTGCCGCAAAGGGCTGGACAATATCTGCGACAACGCTCGGGCGCCGTTCTTTGACACGGACGTGCCCGGGCCGGCCGGCCTGGCGGAATATGTCCTGATGGATGACTATCAGTTATACAAGGGCGCCAATGACATCCCCTTCGAAGAGCTGTGCCTGACGGAGCCGCTGGCCTGCGTCGTGCGCAGTGTGCGCAAGGCACGCCTGGAGCGGGGGGAGAACGTGCTCATCATTGGCGCCGGCATCATGGGCATGCTCCATCTCGTGCTGGCCAAACAGGCCGGCACCCGCGTCATGGTCAGCGAACCCAATGCACCGCGCGCCGAGTTCGCCCGCCAGATGGGTGCCGATATCGTCATCAATCCCTTTGAGCAGGACCTGGCCGAGAGCGTGAAGCAGGCCACCAATGGGCGCGGCGCGGACGTCATCTTCTGTGCCACGGCGGCCGGCCCCTTGGTAGAGCTGGCGGTCAACCTGGCGGCTAAGGGCGGTCGGGTGATGGTCTATTCCAGCATCCACCCTCGGGGCACGAAAATCTCCGTGGACCCCAACATCTTCCACAACAAAGAGGTAACGCTTACTGGTACGGTCAGCCAGGACCGCCAGGATGTCTGGGAGGCGGTGCGGCTCATCACCCAGCGGAAGATCGATCTCAAACCGTTCGTCTCGCGCGTGTTCCCGTTCGAGAAGCTCGAAGAGGGACTCCAGGAGGCCCTGAAGCTGGACACCTATCGGGTGGTGGTTACTATGTGATACCCGCCGGCGCGGCTGGCCGTCTTGCGAACCTCCCATGAGGGCTCTTAACCCTTGTGGGAGGTTCTCTCTTCTGCCGAAGCATAGGGGCAAAGTACCGCTGTGCCCTTACGCTTGTGGAGATGTTGACAGAGCCGTATGGGCAGGATCGGACTTGCCCAACGGTCGAACCCTCGGCTGTGCCTGCGAAGTTGGCCGGCGCCGACTTCGCGAAGCCTGCCTGCGCAGGCTTCGCAGTTGTTGCTGTGGCTTCAGCCGCCAGGCTTCAGATTGTATGTTTGGACTTTTCCAACGCCCTCACTCTATTTATTGACTTTTCCCCGGAATTGATATATAATTTTGATAGAAACTTGCATGGTACATAGTTGGACGGCGGTTGTGGATTCTGTGGCGTTTTTGTCCCCTTGTGGTCTGTTGGGACTGGATGGAGGCCAGTCGGTCCTCTGAATCGGCAATCCGTTGTTACACATAACCGTTTCTTCTTCTCCCTTCCTTTTTCCATTCTTGCACATTGTGCACACTGCTTCCACTGTAAACTGCATACGGGCTTCGGCTCCGACGTTCGGGGACGCATCGTACCCTGACTGCGCCGGCATCTTGCTCTGGTGATCTTGTGGTGCCGGCCAGTTCATGTTCCCTAACTGCTCTCGGGAACTGATAGGGCGGCGTCAACCCGCGCGGACAGCATCAAATATGGGTGTACCACGTGCGGTCACGCTGACCGCATGTTGGTGGATAGATGGGGCGGCCGGCAGAGATGAATCTCCATAGAAAGGAGGTGCGGGGAATGGGGCCACTGCCGGGACAGCGCGAAATCGTGATGACCATGCACACAGAAGATGTATCACCTAGGAGGTTCATATGTCCCGCAACAAATTCCTGAAGCTGTTCTCCATGATCCTGAGTGTGATCCTGCTGGTTGCGCTGTCGGAGTTAGTGCCGGCAAGCGCCGACATCCCTGCGCAGTCCTCGAGCGGTGAGGCGGCACAGCCCGGCGCTGGTCCGTTCCGCACCTCGGACGAGGACGGCGTGTTCGTCATGGCAGCGCGACCCTGGACCGCGGAAGAGATGAGGGCCGCTATCCCGTACCCTATGCCGGAAATGACCTTTGAGGGTGCGCTGACGGTTGACGTGCTGGCAGGGCCCGATGGGCCGGCTGGCGCCATCAAGGGGGCGGTCCCGCTCAAAGATCAGTCCGCCCAGGGTGCCCTGGACGCGCTGGAGCTCCTGGAAGAGGATGGGGTCTTTGAGGCGGCCGCCGAGTTCCTGGGCTACAGCTATCCGCCGCCCTTCACCCGGCATGCGGTCTGGACCATCGTGAATTACACGGTCAAGTGGCCCTTCATCACCATCGGCAAGCTGTTCTTCACGCAGTACGGTGTCTCGTATGTTTGCTCTGCCGCGGTGATCGGGAAGGACTACAACAGCAACAGCATCATGACCGCCGGCCACTGCCTGCATAAGGGGGACAACAAGAACACCGGCTGGTCCACCAACGTGGTGTTCGTGCCGGCGTACAAAGATGGATCGGCCCCATTCGGGCAGTGGACTGCGCCGGTTCTGGCCGTCCGGACGCCGTGGTACACCAGTGCGGACGCCGCCAAGGATGTGGGGGCCGGCCGGCTGAACAAGAACGCCGCCGGCAAGACCATCACCCAGGTGGTTGGGTATCTGGGGTTCGCCTGGAACCAGAGCCGCGTCCTGCACTGGTGGGAACTGGGCTATCCTGCCGCCTCGCCGTTCAACGGCCAGCGCATGATCGCCTGCCAGTCCTCCTACGCCTACGACAGCCCGTTCGGCTCTACGCCGAAGCCCATGGGCGTGGGATGCGACATGACGGGCGGCTGCAGCGGCGGCCCGTGGATCTGGCAGTTCGCCACCAATAACTACCTGAACGGCGTGAACAGCCATCGGCGCAGTGGTTACACTAAGGAACTTTTCTCCCCTTACTTCGATTCTAACGTCAAGACCCTGTGGGACTGGGCAGTCGCACCGTAACGTCGCCTCGGGATTTTGATAGGACAGAGAAGGGCGGTGAGAACACACCGCCCTTCTCTGTGCGCTCCAGGGGAACCAATCCCTTCCTGCAGGCGTCTAAAATGCGGCTGTTCGAGCCGCAAAGGCGCAGAACCAGCGGGAGGAAAGAGGATGACCAGGTATCTTGTTTTGCTGAGCTGTATCCTGCTCATGCTGGCGGCCGGCTGTGTCGGCACGCCCGAATATCTGCCCGGGGCGGGTCCGCCGGCCGGCCAACCTACCGACACGCCGGGCGGAGTCCTGATTGGAGACACGCCGGGCAGTACCGAACCGGGCACCGCGCCGGCCGGCGGACCCGCCGGAGGGACAACCATGCCAGGTCCTGCACCCGTCCAATGGCTTGCCTATCGCGACGAGCGGTTCGGCTTTTCCTTCCAATATCCTGACAATTATGTGATTCTGGAAGAGGTAGAACTGCTCAGTCAGATCGACCCGAACCTGCTGCATCGGGTCCGGCTGTTGGAAAAACAGCTTGCCGAGAGCGAGACCGCCCAGCTACAGCCGCCCAACTTCAGTGTCGAGGTGTTCTCTAACCCCTCAGGACTGCCGCTCCGGCAGTGGATCGAGTCCCACGCGGCACTGCAGGGCGAGCAGACCGACGAGACCATCGGCGGCGCGCAGTGCGTGCGGGTGACCTTGACGACGCTGATGGCTCCCAATGAGTTTCATTTCTGCGCGCACAGCGGATACGTCTATCGGCTGATTGCCCTGACGCCGTATCAGGAGCAGATGCTCGCCTCGTTCCGCTTTGGGGGCTAGCACTCTACCGCCGTAAGGTCGCGATCAGCCGTGCCGGCCGCGCCAGCAGGTCCAGCGCGTCGCGGATATCGGGCACCACCACGTCCGCGGCCAGCAGGGCCGGCACGGCCGCTCCCTCCGGCCCGATGACCGCGATGCCCAGGGCCGCTTCTTGCAACATGAGGGCATCGTTGGCGCCGTTGCCGATAGCCGCCGTATGGCCGGCGCCTATCTGCCGTACCCAGTGCCGCTTTTGCTCCGCTTCCTCGCCCCTCTCCAGCACCAGCAGTTCACAACCCAGTTCCTGTGCGATGGTGCTGGCTGTTCTCAGCGTATCGGCGGTCACCAGGAAGATCTCCACGAACGGCTGGAGCGCGCGGACTCGCTCAACAACGCCGGGGACCAGAGAACCGTCCGTTGTCACCGTGCCGTTCAGGTCCAGCACCAGGGCGCGGATGGTCAGGTCCCCCTGTCCGGGGAGTTCAATGCGGATGCCGGCGCGCTCTGTCATGGTGATGATGCTCCTCTGCGGAGCTGTCAATTTCCATGTTCAATTTCAATATAGCACGGAGATGCCGCGAGTACAAGTGCGCCAGCCGGCATCATGCCGGCTGGCGCGAAATTTTAAGCTTCTATGTTCGTTTGATCTATTGACATTCGAACATTTTTGGTGTATTATCTAAACAGAAACGAACGTAAGATGGGCGGGCTATGAACGCGGTTGAGCGGCACAGCAAAATCATCGAGATCGTTTTGGAAAAAGGCCGCATCACCATCCCCGAAATCTGCCAGCTCTTCAACGTCTCCGAAATGACCGCTCGTCGGGACCTGAACGAGCTTGACCGCCGGGGCCTTTTGCGGCGCATTCACGGCGGTGCGGTAGCCAATCTCGGCCGCAGTTACGAGCCGCCTTTTCCCATGCGCGCCACCAAGAACCAGGAGATCAAGGCGGCAATCGGGCGCAAGGCGGCGGAATTGATATATGATGGCGACAGCATCGCATTGGATGTGGGGACGACCACTCTGGAGATTGTGCGTTGGCTGAAGGGCAAGCGCAATCTCACCATTATCACCAACTGCCTGCCTATCGCCAACCGGGTGGTGGATGTACTTTCACTGGAGGCGGATGCGCGTCTGATCATCACGGGGGGCATCGTCCGGCCGCGCGAGCTTTCGATGATCGGTGCTTTGCCGGAGCGGGCATATCAGGAGTTCCATGTGGACAAGGCGTTTATCGGCATCGCCGGCATCAGCCTGGAAGACGGGCTGACGGAATATAACATGGAAGATGCCCAGGTAAAAAAGAACCTCTTGCGCAGTGCGCGGGAAAAGATCGTTGTCGCTGACAGCAGTAAGTTCGGCGTAACCACGTTTGTGAGTGTCGCTCCCCTGACCGCTGTGGACAGGATCGTCACCGACGCCGGCGCTCCCCCCGAAATGCTCGAACAAATCCGCCAAATGGGCGTCGAGGTCGTGCTGGCGTAAGGTATTTCCGTCCCATATACGCCCTTTACGCGAGGTGCATCTTGCGCCAGACAAGGGCAGAGAAAGGAGGTGAGGGTTCCGCGTAGTTGATGAAATGAAACTGTTATGTAGAAGAAGCGCTTCACAGTCCCAGGGTAAGTGGTCCATGTTCCGCAATGCCAATCTGTGTGATAGGAGGAGGCTATGAAAAAGAGCGTTTTCATGGTGCTGTCGGTTCTGGTGATTGCGGCCATGCTGGCATCCTGCGCGCCGGCGGCCACACCCGCGCCCGCAACTCAGGCTCCTACCAAGGCGCCGGAGAAGCAGTTGGTCTTCGCGGCTGTGGTCAAGTCCATCGCCTTCAACTGGTTCAAGCGCCTGGAAGAGGGCGTGCTCCAGTTTGGCAAAGACTATGGTGTGAAGGCCTTCATGGAAGGCCCCTCCCAGGTGGATTCCGCCCAGCAGGTTGCCATCATTGAAAACCTGATCGCCCAGGGCGTGGATGCCATCTGCAACGTGCCCTACGGCGTGCCGGAGAACGAGCCGGCCCAGAAGAAGGCCATGGACGCCGGCATCATCGTCATCGGCCACGAGGCCGCCACGGCCAAGGAGGGCACCCTGCACTATGACGTAGAGGCCTTCGACAACTGCGCTTACGGCGAGGAAATGATGAAAGAACTCGCCAAGCGCACCGGCGAGGAAGGCAAGTACATCCAGTTCGTCGGCTCCCTGACCAACGCCTCCCACAACGAGTGGCAGGACTGCGCCAAGGCCTACGCCGAGAAGAATTATCCCAAGATGCAGTTCATCGCCAAGTACGAGTCCAAAGAGGACATGGAAGTGGCCTACAACACCATGAAGGACGTCCTGCGCACGCATCCGGACATCAAGGGCGTGCTGGGCTCGGCCGCCGGCGATGTCGTGGGTGCCGGCCGCGCCATTGAGGAAGCTGGCCTGCAGGACAAGATCGCTGTTGTGGGCACCAGTATCACCTCCTACGCCGGCGAACTGCTGAAGACCGGTGCGGTGGACCTGGCGATGGCCTGGGACCCGGCCACGGCCGGCTATGCCTGCATGGTGGTGGCGTACAAGCTCATCAAGGGCGAGAAAATCACCGACGGCATGGACCTGGGCGTGCCCGGCTATGAGAAGATTATCCTGCGCAAAGGCGTCAACGGCGTGCCGGTGATCTATGGCTCCGCCTGGATCAAGATTGACGCCAGCAATATGGACAAGTATCCCTTCTAAACCGGCCGCTACTTTCCGGCTTGACGCTGTGCACCCCCATATATGGCGGCCGGCAAGCCGCCATATATGGGGGCATTCCGAGCAGTGCAGACTGTCCCACCTTTCATTTTCTGGGAAAGGGTGTTACCTTATGGCGGAAGATCTGTTACGCGCTGAGCATATCAGCAAGCGGTTTGGGGGTGTGGTGGCGCTGGACGACGTGAGCCTGACGATTCGCGCCGGCGAGATATGCTGTCTGGTCGGCGAGAACGGCTCTGGCAAGTCCACTATGATCAAAATCATCTCCGGCGTCTACACCCCGGACGAGGGCGACATTTACATCAACGGGCATCATTACAAACGCCTGACGCCTATCGAGGCTATCCACGAGGGCATTCAGGTCATCTACCAGGACTTTTCCCTTTTCCCCAACCTGACCGTCGCCGAGAACATCGCCATCAATGAGCTCCTGGCCAGCGGCAAGCAAGTGGTGGATTGGAAGGAGGTCGAGCAGATTGCCAGAGAGGGACTGGCAAGAATCAACGCCTCCCTGCCGCTGGACGCCGTGGTGGAGACCCTGCCGGCGGCGGACCGCCAGCTCATCGCAATTATCAAGGCCCTTCTGGCCAACGCACGCATTATTATTATGGACGAACCGACGACCGCCCTCACCCAGCGGGAGATCCAGGCCCTGTTCAACGTGATCCGCGAGCTGAAGCAGAGAGGGCTGGCGATCCTCTTCGTCAGCCACAAGCTGAACGAGGTGATGGAGATCGCCGACCGCACCGTTATTTTCCGCAACGGCAAAAAGGTGCTGGACCAGGGGGCCGCCGGCCTGGATATCCCCACCATGGCCTACTATATGACCGGGCGCCGGCTCGACACCAGCGCCGTCACATTCGAAAAAATTGACGAGACAGCACCCCCCTTGCTCCGCGTGGAAGGGCTTACCCTACACGGCGGCTTCTACGACGTCTCCTTTGAGCTGAAGGCCCATGAGGTGTTGGGCGTGACCGGCCTGCTGGGCTCCGGCCGCACGGAGCTGGCCCTGTCGCTGTTCGGGGCACTGCCGGCCGACGCCGGCCGCATCTTCATCGAGGGCAAAGAGGTTGTCATCCGCAGTATTACTGATGCGGTAGCGCATGGTATTGGCTATGTGCCCGAAGACCGCATTCGCGAGGGGCTGTTCCTGGACCAGCCCATCGCGGATAACATCACCGTGACACTGATAGAGCGCTTCCTGCGCCGGCTTGGCCTGCTGGACCTGCGGACAAAGTCCGCCGAGGCCGAGCGCTGGATCCGCCATCTGGAAGTCAAGACCCCGTCAGGGGAACTGCCCGTGAAGACGCTCTCCGGCGGCAACCAACAGCGCGTGGTGCTGGCCAAATGGATCGCCCGCAGTCCCAAGGTGCTCATCCTGAACGGCCCGACCGTAGGTGTGGACGTGGGCTCCAAGGTCGAAATCCATGAGCTGATCCGCCAGTTAGCCCATCAGGGCATGGGTATCCTGCTCATCTCCGACGATATCCCGGAGCTGATGCAGACCTGTCACCGCATCCTGCTGATGCGTGCCGGCCGCATCGCTCGCGAGTTCCGCCGCGAGGAGATCACCGAACAGGCGCTGAACGCGGAACTGGTCGCGGCGGCGACCGTCGAATCCAGATAGCAAAGGGCGTGAGATGCTAAAAAAGGCTATCCGAACCCACGAGTTCATCATTTTCCTGATCCTGGTGGCGCTGTCCCTGGTGGTGGGCATCATCAATCCCGCCTTCTTTTCCGTTTCGACCCTGTTCGATACCCTGCGCGCCTCCATCGTGTATTTTATCATGTCCTTCGGTGTACTGCCGCTGATGATCGCCGGCGGGGTAGATATCTCTTTCGTCGCCATTGCCGCCATGACCTCGTACACCACCCACATGTTCCTGCTGAAGCTGGGCTATGAGGGCGGCACCCTGCTGTACTTCTTCATTGCCGGCGCCATGGGCCTGCTGGCCGGCCTCCTGATGGGCTTCCTGGTCACCCGCTTCAACCTGCCGGTCTTCAACGTCTCACTGGCCCTGTACACCATGTGGTACGGCTTCAACCTCTTCTTCATCGGCGCCACCGCCAACTTCGACCTGCCCCAAGGCACCGTTGGCTATTACGCGCGCTTCCTGGTTACAGCCAAGGACCCCTATGTCGGCCAGACCGGCCTGCACGTTTCCATCATTTATGCGGTGGTGGTCGGGGTGTTTGTCTGGTGGCTGTTGAAGTACACCATCATCGGCCGCGGCCTCTTTGCCATCGGTGGGAACAAAGAGGTCGCCATCCGCAGTGGTTTCAACGTCAACTTTATCTGGATGGTGGCGTTCGCACTGATGGGGGTGCTCTCGGCCATCGCCGGCGTGACCCAGGGCTTCCTCAGCCGCTACTTCAACCCTGTGCTTTTCATCACCCAACCGCTGGATGTGCTGGCCGGTATCATCTTGGGCGGCGCCTCCATCACCGGGGGGCGCGGCACGGTCATCGGCACTGCATTGGGTGTGCTGTTGATCCAGATTATCAACCGCGCCCTCATCCTGACAGGCATCCCGGTGCAGTGGCAAAAGCTGGTGGTGGGCATCATTCTGGTGGTGTTCACTTCTATTCCAGCTATTCGCGCCCAGCGCGCCCGCCGGCTCCGCCGCACCACAGAAGCGGCATAATTTTGGACGGAGAATAGAAGGATGACGCAAGGAACCAACGACAAACCCGCCGCACCCATTCGCCGCAAGCCGCTTGCCGGCGCGTTCGGAAAAATCCGCATCGGCAGTGAAACTGTTCAACTGCTGGTGCTCGCTGTCATTCTGTTCATGTTCTTCTCCATCATCGTGGAGAAGTTTCTCACGGTGCGCAGTATCACCTCCATGGGGTTTCAAATGCCCGAGCTGGGGGTGCTGACGCTGGCGATGATGCTTTCCATTTACACGGGCGGCATTAACCTGTCCGTCAACGCCACATCCAACCTGGCCGCAGTGCTGGCCGGCTTCTTCATGGTGAGGTACATCCCCAAGGACGCCGCCGGCGCAGTCGTGACATTGTATCTGGCGGTCGCCTTCCTCATCGCCATCGCCGTAGGATGGGTATGCGGCGTCATCAACGGTCTGCTCATCGGCTACGTCGGGGTCCCACCCATCCTGGCGACCCTGGCCACGATGACCCTGTATACCGGTATTTCGGTTGGCCTGACCGGCGGCGCCACGGTCACAGGCTTCCCGACCCAGCTCTCCGTCATCGGGGCCCAGACCATTCTGGGTATCCCTATTCCTTTCCTTATCTTTGTTGGCTTTACGATCTTGACCTATATCCTTTTGGACCGCACAAGCTTTGGCTTCAAGATGCGCCTGCTGGGTTCCAACCCGGTGGCGGCGGAATTCTCTGGCATTAATAACCGCGCCATTATTATGGGTGCCTACATGTACGGCGGCATCCTCTCGGCGGTGACCGGCATCCTCATCATGGGCCGCACCATGTCAGCGGCATATGAGTACGGCGCCACCACATACGTCCTGCTGACCATCCTTATCTGCGTGCTGGCCAACGTGAACCCCGGCATGGGTAGAGTGATTGACGTTTTCATCGCCGTGGTCATCCTGCAGATTCTGTCCACAGGCTTCCAAATGGCCCTGTCCGGCGTGCGCGGCAGTACGTTCTTCAAAGACTTCGCCTGGGGCGTCCTGCTCGTCCTGGTCTTCATCGCTAACTACTTCATCCGCGGGCGCCGTGCCCAAAGCTCATAACAAACGCGGGAGCGAACGCATGGATAAGCGGTGGATACAGCTCGGCCAGTTGCTGGTGAACTATTCCGCCGGCGTGCGCCCTGGCGAGCGCGTGATGATCGCCTTCGTGGAGCTGGAGACCTATCCCCTCATGCATGCGGTCTACCGCGCATGCATCCAGGCCGGCGCCTATCCCCAGGTGCAGTTTCTCTCCGAGGAGCTGAACCGTTTGGTGCTGAAGCACGGCACCCCGGAACAAATCGGCTGGGTGCCGGAGATCGAAGCCTACGGCATGGAATGGGCCGATGTCTACTTCGGCCTGCGCGGCGCGCATAACCTGGACGTCTTCTGGGACATCCCCGCCGAGAAGCTCTCCCTGCTCCGCAAAGCTATGGGGCAAATCTCAACCTTGCGCTGGCAGAAGACGCGCTGGTGCCTGGTGCGCGTGCCCAACGCGGCGTTGGCCTATCAGGCCGGCGTGGATGAGGAAACCATCACCGACATGTTCTTCGACGCTTGCTTCCTGGACTGGCCGGCGGTCTCCCACGAGTGGCGCCGGTGGGCGGATGCGTTGAACAAGGGCAGAGAGGTGCACGTGGTCGGGAAGGGAACCGACCTGCGCTTCTCCGTCGCCGGCCGCACCTGGGACGTCGCTGATGGGCACATGAACATGCCGGATGGGGAGATTGCCACCGCGCCGGTAGAAGATTCGGTTGACGGCTATATTTATTTCGACTTCCCCGGTGTGCTGGCCGGCCGGCTGATGCACGACATTACCCTGCGCTGGGAGAAAGGGGTGCTCGTGGAAGCACGCTCCTCGACCAACCAGGACTTTCTGCAGGCCATCGTGAACACCGACGCTGGCGCCGGCCGCATCGGGGAGTTCGCCATCGGCACCAACCCAGCGGTAACCCATTTCTGCAAGGACATCCTCCTGGATGAAAAAATGGGCGGCACCATCCACATCGCGCTGGGGCGGGCGTATCCGCACGTGGGCGGGACGAACCAATCCGCCATCCATTGGGATATTATCAAAGATATGCGCCAGGAAGGAGAGATTTATCTCGACGGCAAGCTGATCTTCCAGAACGGCAAAGTCCTGCTCTAACAGCGACGAGGGTCGGCAATGGCGGAAGGATACCTGTTGGGCGTGGATATCGGGACCTATTCCTCCAAAGGGGTGCTGGTGAAGCCGGACGGCACGCTGGTGGCCAGCCATACAGTGCCGCACGGAATGGACATGCCGAAGCCGGGGCACTTTGAGATGGACGCGGACGGCGTGTGGTGGCACGATTTCGTCGTCATCGTGCGCGCGCTGCTGGAGAAGAGCGGCATCCGCCCGACCGACATCCTGTCTATCGGCACCAGTGCCATCGGTTCCTGCGTCCTGCCGATTGATGAAGCCGGCCGGCCCCTGCGCCCGGGCATCCTCTACGGCATCGATACGCGCGCCTCGAAGGAAATCGCTCAGCTCGAGAGCGTTCTTGGCAAAGAGACCATCTTCCGCATCAGCGGCTCCCACCTGACCTCTCAGGCGTCCGGACCGAAAATCCTGTGGATTCGCAACAACGAGCCGGAGGTCTATGCCCGCGCCCGCTGGTTCCTGACCAGCGAGGCATACCTGGTGTATCGGCTGACGGGTGTACCGTCCATTGACATCTACACTGCCGCCGGCTATGCCCCACTTTATGATGTACGGCGCCGGCAGTGGATCCCCGAAATCGCCGCCCACATCGTCCCGCTGGACCGGCTCCCCAAGGCATACTGGAGCTATGAGGTGGTGGGGAAGGTTACCAGAGAGGCGGCACAGGAGACCGGGCTGGCAGAGGGCACGCCAGTGGTCGCCGGCACCACCGACGCCGCGGCCGAGGCGCTCAGCGCCGGCGTCGCCGATTTCGGCGATATGATGCTCATGTTCGGGAGCAGTATCTTCTTCATCATGAAGACCGCGGAGCTGATCCAGACCGAGCATTTCTGGAGCTCTAACTTCCTGGAGGAAGGGGCATACTCCTTCCTGGGCGGCATGTCCACCGCCGGCAGTCTGACCACCTGGTTCCGCGACCAGTTCGGCACATGGGAGGTGGAGCAGGAAAAGAACGGTGGCCCGGACGCCTACGCGCAGTTCGCCGAGCTGGCGGCGCAGTCCTCTGCCGGCGCCAAAGGATTGATCGCCCTGCCCTACTTCGCCGGCGAGCGCACCCCACTCCATGACCCGCAGGCTGTCGGGGTGCTGTTCGGCCTGCGCCTGGAACACACGAAGGGCGACGTGTACCGCGCCCTATTAGAAGGGGTTGCCTACGGCATCCGCCACAACCTGGAGGTGATGGAGCAGGAAGGAGTGCGGCCGGCGCGCATCCTGGCGGTGGGCGGCGGAACGAAGAACCGCTTGTGGATGGGTATCGTCTCCGACGCCTGTGGGGTGCAACTGCATATCCCTGCCCAGCAGATCGGCGCTTCCTACGGCGATGCCTTCCTGGCCGGCCGCGGTATCGGCCTCTTCCAGAGCCTGGCGGACATCCGTCAGTGGGTGAAAGTCCGAGAGGTTGTCCATCCCGACGGGAAGGACCGGCCCGCATATGACTTCCACTACGCCGTATTCCGGGAACTGTATCAGGCGACCCGCTCCCTGATGCACCGCCTGTCGCAACATGTAGCAGGGGAAGGATAAACGCCGGCGCCTTCCCAAGGCCGGCCATATTCGCCGATATCTCACACATGGTATGGAGGAACGCGGTGACATATTGGACGGAAGAGTTTTTCGGAGTCAAAAAACCCATTATTGCCATGTGCCATATGCAGGCACTGCCCGGCGACCCCAAATATGATCCGCGCAAGGGCCTGGATTGGGTGTACGAGCAGGCGCGCGCCGACCTGCTGGCTCTCCAAGAGGGTGGGGTGGATGGCGTCATGTTTTCGAACGAGTTCAGCCTGCCCTACCTGACCAAAGTGGACACCATCACGGTGGCCTGTATGGCCAGCATCATCGCCCAGCTCAAGCCGGCCATCCGCGTGCCCTTCGGCGTCAACGTGCTCTGGGACCCGCGCGCTTCCATTGACCTAGCCATGGCTACCGGCGCGCAGTTCGTGCGTGAGATATTTACCGGCGTCTACGCATCGGATTTCGGGCTGTGGAACACCAACTGCGGTGAGGTCGTGCGCCATCAGCACGCCATCGGCGCCGGCCACGTCAAACTCTTTTTCAACATCGTGCCGGAAGCCGCCGCATATCTTGGCAACCGCTCAGTGGCCGATATCGCGCGCTCCACGGTTTTCAACGCGGAGCCGGACGCGCTGTGTGTGTCCGGTTTGACCGCCGGCGCAGAAACCTCCACCCAGGTGCTCAAGCTGGTGAAAGACGCCGTCCCGGACGTGCCCGTTTTCGCCAACACCGGCGTGCGCCAGGAAAATGTGGAACAACAGCTCGCTATTGCTGACGGCGCTATTATCGGCACTGCCTTCAAGGTGGACGGCAGTATTTGGAATCCTGTGGACGTGCGCCGGGTCAAAGCCCTCATGGACAAGGTACGGGAACTGCGCCGCTCGTTGGGCTAACGCTCCGATTCTGGATGCACTCTTGGCTCAAGGGAAAGCCGTTCAGGTAATGTCAGATGACAGTCACCGCGCAGGTGACTGTCATCGTTTGTGTATGGAGGGGCCGGCCGGCGCGCCGAGCGGCACTTTTTGACAGAAATAATGTTCAGAGTATAATAATTTTACTAAACCTTAGCGCAGGCGAAGAGATCATGCCATGACTGTGCGGAAAATATACACCTTAGGGGAGCCGGTCCTGCGCCGGCCGGCCAAAAAGGTCTCCCAATTCAACAAGGCGCTCCAGGAACTGGTGGATGATATGGCCGAGACTATGCGCTCTGCCGATGGGGTGGGGCTGGCCGCGCCGCAAATCGGCGTCTCCCAACGCGTCATCGTGGTGCAGTTGCCGGAGGAATATGATCATCCCCTCGCTGGCAAGCTCTTTGCCCTTGTCAATCCCGAAATCGTCGAGCGCAGTGCGGAAGAGGAAGTGGAGAACGAGGGCTGTCTTTCCATCCCCAATATCATCGGTCCGGTGCGGCGGGCGCTGAAGGTCACGGTGAAGGGCAAGGATGTGCGCGGCCGGCCTACCCGCGTGGAAGCAGAGGGGTTCCTGGCGCGCGCCTTTCAGCACGAGATTGACCACTTGGACGGCATCCTGTTCATTGATCGGGTGGAATCTCCCGAACTGCTCCGACGGGTGACGCCCGAAGGGGAGGTCGTGCCATTGGAGGCACCGGAAGAGCAGAAGGCATAATCATGAGGTTGAACCACATGCGGCCAGACGGGGAACTGCCTGGCCGTTTTGTATTACAGCCACTTGTCCAAGTCGCGGATGGAGTTGAGGATGACATCGGCCTGCGCCAGGTCTTTCTCGTCGCCAAAGCCCGACAGCACCCCGATGGCCAGGGCGCCGGCGGCCTTGGCCGCCTGGATATCCACAGCGGTATCCCCCACTACCACACAGCGCTGGGCCGGGACCCCGAGTTCCAGCGCGGCGCGCCAGACCGATTCCGGATGAGGTTTCAGCCGCTCCACATCGTCGCGGGTGATAATGACATGGAACAGGCCGTCCAGGCCGGCCTGTCTCAAGAACGCCTGCGCTTCCTGGCGGGAGCGCGTGGTGATAATCCCCAGCTTGAAGCGAGGGTGGAGATACCGAAGGACCTCTTGCACCCCTTCCATAGGCCGGAAGG
Source organism: uncultured Anaerolineae bacterium (assembly GCA_938049385.1). Classification (GTDB taxonomy): domain Bacteria; phylum Chloroflexota; class Anaerolineae; order JACIWP01; family JACIWP01; genus JACIWP01. The sequence continues at coordinate 16,547 of CALIBQ010000009.1, read as the reverse complement.
ATGTCTCGCCTTCCTTGCGAATAGCATCCAACTGGGCTTTCAGGCGGAACGCCGGCCGGTCCAGCCCGAGCCGGTCCAGAAAGGTTAGGAACGCGTTGGTGGGTTTTTCGCCGGCCATGACCAGCCGGCGCAGGGCGCTCCGCAGTTCCGGGGAAGACCAGGCCGGGTGGGCGGCCTTGATGCGCTCCGCCCAGGCGTCAATCATGGCATCATCGGTGTCCATGAGCGTGCCATCCAGGTCAAAGAGCACCGCGTTGATTTCCCTGCCGCAGAGCATGCCGGCGATGGGCATGGGTTCCGGCTCGCGCAGGGGCACCAGCACCGGCTCGAACGGCTCCATATCCAGTACTTTGCGGTACAGATAACGGCCCAGCACCCGCAGCGTGGCGATGACCGGTGCGGCCAGGAACACGCCCAGGATGCCGCCCAGGTAGGCGCCGGCCACCGCGCCCACCAGTACTACCACCGGATGCAGTTTGACACTGCGTCCGATAATGCGCGGCACCAGGTAGTTATTCTCAATTTGCTGGATGAGGATGTAGGCGCCGGCGATGACCAGCGCGAACCAGCCGTTGCCGATGGGGATAAACTTGGAACCCTGGAACAGCGCCAGCAGGATGGCAGGGACTGCCGCCAGCACCGGCCCGAAGTTGGGGATGACCTCCAGAATGCCGGCGAGCAGGCCGAGGATCGCACCGTTGCTTAATCCCAAGGCCGTGACCACTACGCCGGTGATCACCCCGATGGTGGCGCTCAGCACGAGCTGTCCGCGGAAAAAGGAGTTCCAGATATCTCCGATCTCGGCAATCAGCCGATCCGCATCGGGGCGGAGTGCCGGCGGTATCATCCCTCGTAGATAATGCGTGATGAGGTCCGCGTCCTTAATCAGATAGAAGGAGACTACGAGGATGAAAATCATCCACACCACACTGCTGGCGATGCCCACCAGGATGCTGACGGCGCTGACCGCCATGGGCGACAGCAGGTTGCGCAGGGTATCCACAAGCTGGTTGTAGATATTGGGAGGCTCCAGCACGAAGCCCAGGATGCTGATAGGCCGCGAGAGGAAACCTATGACGTTAACGATGATGCTCTCAAGGTCGAGCCGAAAATTCCCGAACTCACTCACCAGCGGCGGGATCACCAGCAGGGGCACTACGCTGATAAGGCCCAGCAGTATGAGGTAGACCACCAGCAGGGCGAGCACACGCGGGAAGCGGGCATGCCGATGGAGCCAGTTCACCACCGGCGTCAGGAGGTAGGCCAGAATGATGGCGATGATGAGCGGGGACAGCAAGGCGCTGAAGCGGAACAGCACCCACACCGCCGCGACCATAGCGGCGATGACCACCACCAGTTTGGCCTGGGCGCTCCAACGTTTGGATATGGATTGTGGAAGCGGCAGTTCGGGCTTCTGTTCGCTCATTCCCGCCGGCGCCTGTCCTCCATCAGTCAATCAAACACCTTCACCGCCTGCGGCGGCCAGTAGGACAGCCAGGCCTTGCCCACGATGTTGGTGATGGGCACCGGGCCGAAAGCGCGCGAGTCATTGCTGGCGGCGCGGTTATCCCCCAGCACAAAGACGTGCAGAGGCGGCACAACGACCGCCGGCATACTGCCGGGCGTCTTCTGCGTCAGATACGGCTCGTCCAGCGGCCGGCCGTCAATGTACACCGTCCCGTCGTAAATCTCCACCTTCTCCCCCGGCAGTCCGATGACCCGCTTGATGAGCAGTTCCTCGCTGTGCTCCGGGAGCTTCAGCACCACGATATCGCCCCGGCGCGGGCCGTGAAAGCGGTAGGTGATTTTCTCCACGATGAGGCGCTGGTTGGTGTGCAAGGTGGGTTCCATGCTTTGCCCATAGACGCGTGTCGCCTGCGCTAGGAACATGTTGATGAGCACAGCGATGACCACCGCCGGCAGGAGGGTTTCGACGATTTCCCTCAGCCAGGCCAGCAGGGGTGGGCGGCGGCCGGCCGGCGGAGGTGCCAGCATATCTTCCGGTTGAGATGGCATGGGGCTGGGTTGATATTCCTCGTTCATGTGTGGCTATCCCATCGTATTGAAAGGCCAGGATGTGCAGAGGAGGGACCGGGCCGGCCCGGTCCCTCCATCCTAAATTATCTACATCATCTGCCGTTTAGCGGCCGCGCCGGCGGGGGCCGGAGGGCACGGAGCGTTCTCCACCGCCGCGCTCACCGCCGCTGCGCGGCGGCCGGCCTGATTCGCCGCGGGGCCGTCCGCCCTCGCCCTTATTGGACGACGGCGGACGGTCGTGCATGCGCGCTTCCTCAGGCGTCCAGCCCTCCATCACCGCACGGCGAGAAAGGCGCACCCGCCCGTCGGAATCGATGTCGGTTACCATGACCATGACCTCATCGCCCACGCGCACCACATCCTCCACGCGCGGCACGCGGTAGTCGGCCAACTGTGAGATGTGCACGAGACCGTCCTGGCCCGGCAGTATCTCCACGAAGGCGCCGAAGTCGGTGATGCGCACCACTTTGCCCGTGTAAATCTTGCCGACCTGGATTTCCTCGGTGATTTGCTCGACCATCTGCACCGCCAGGTCAGGCTTGGAGTCGGCGCGAGCGGCGATGTACACCGTGCCGTCCTCCTCGATCTGGATCTCGACCTTGGCGTCCTCCTGAATCTTGCGCACCACTTTGCCGCCCGGGCCGATCAGCATGCCGATCTTGGATGGGTCAATGGTCAGCTTGATGATGCGCGGCGCATACGGCGACAGTTCGGGCCGCGGCGCGCTGATGGTCTGGGCCATGAAGTCCAGGATTTGCAAGCGGGCTTCCCGCGCCTGTGCCAGGGCTTCGGCCAGGAGCTGAGTGGAGATGCCCTTCACTTTGATGTCCATCTGCAGGGCGGTGATGCCCTCGCGTGTGCCGGCAACTTTAAAGTCCATGTCGCCCTCATGATCCTCCAGGCCCTGGATGTCGGTGAGGATGACATGGCGCTGGCCGTCGGTAATGAGGCCCATCGCCACGCCGGCCACCGGCCGCTTGATGGGCACGCCGGCGTCCATCAGCGCCAGGGTACTGCCGCACACGCTGGCCATGGAGCTGGAGCCGTTGGAGGAGAGCACCTCCGAGACCAGCCGGATGGTGTACGGGAAGTCCTCTTCCGAAGGCAGGACGGGCACCAAGGCGCGTTCTGCCAGCGCGCCGTGGCCGATCTCGCGCCGGCCGGGGCCGCGCAAGGGCCGCACCTCGCCCACGGAGAAGGGCGGGAAGTTATAATGATGGATATAGCGCTTGGCTTCCTCGGAGTCCAGGCTGTCCAGCTTCTGCTCCTCGGCAGTGGTGCCCAGGGTCGCGATGGTGAGCACCTGGGTCTCGCCGCGCACGAAGAGGCCGGAGCCGTGGGTGCGCGGCAGAAGCCCGACCTCGCAGTACAGCGGGCGCAGTTCGTTCGGCCTGCGGCCGTCAGGGCGCCGCTGTTCCTCCAGGATGGCGCGCCGCACCTCTGCTTTGACGATGTCGTCGAAGGTGGTCTTGACCGTGTTCAGGTCCAGGTTCTCTTCGCCCAGCTCCTGGGTCAGTTGTTCCACGATGGATTCCAGCAGGGCATCGAGGGCTTCACGCCGGCCGTGCTTATCGTCCTTCTCCAGCAGTACCTGCTTGATGGGCTCGGTGGCCATGGCGCGCACGCGCTCCGCCAGCGCCTCGTACAACTGCACCGGTTCGTACGCGAGCTTGGGCTTGCCCACTTCCTCGCGCATCTGGCGCTGGACGCGGATAAGGTCCTGCATGGCTTGGTGGCCGGCCTCCAGCGCCCGGAGCACCAGCTCTTCAGGGGCCTCTTTGGCGCCGGCCTCGACCATGATGATGGCATCCTCCGAGCCGGCGAGGCGGATGTCCAGCAGGCTCTGCTCCAGCTCCGGGAGCGTGGGGTTGAAGACGAACTGACCGTCCACATAGCCCACCCGCACAGCCCCGATAGGACCTTCCCAGGGGATGTCGGAAATCGTCAGGGCGGCCGAGGCGCCGATCATGCCCAGGATGTCCAGCGGGTTCTCCTCATCCGAGGAGAGGGCGGTGACGATAACCTGGACCTCATTGCGGAAGTCCTTGGGGAACAGAGGCCGGATGGAGCGGTCGATCAAGCGCGCCTGCAGAATGGCCTGTTCGGTGGGTTTTCCTTCGCGACGGAAGAAACTGCCGGGGATGCGGCCGGCCGCGTACAGCCGCTCCTCAAACTCCACGCTCAACGGGAAAAAGTCAATCCCCTCGCGCGGTTCCTTCGCCGCAGTGGCGGTCGCCAGCAGTACGGAATCGCCACAGCGTACCGTTACCGCGCCGCCTGCCTGGCCGGCGAGCTTCCCAGTCTCGATAATGACCTCTCGCTCGCCCACTTTTGCAACATACCGTTTCACTTCCATAGTTGTACTACTCCCTTTGTTGAGAAATGCGTTACGGAGACAAGGGACATGGGGCAGGCATGGGAGATGCGCCGGCTGAATGGCTCAGCAAGGCGAGCATCGGGGGCCAGAGGTCAGGGACTGGGAAGCCGGCCCAAGAGCGCCGGACTACATCATTCCGACCCTTGGGCATGCTTCCCAATTCCTGTCCCTTCTGGCCACCGCACCATGTCCTGCCCGATATGTCCATTGTCGTTACGACCAATGATACTGTATCACAAATTGCCTAATAACGAAAATGCGGACCCCTCAGCCCCACGTCTTCGGGCATTACAGGCGTCCGCCAGACAGACATCGTATCCAGAGAATAAACCCTGCAGAAGCGATGTTACTTGCGCAGGCCCAACCGATTGATCAGGGTCTTATAGCGCTCCGCATCCGTGCGGCTGAGGTACGCGAGCAGTCGCCGCCGCTGGCCGACCATTTTCAGCAGGCCGCGCCGCGAATGCTCATCATGTTTGTGCACCTTCAGATGCTCCGTCAGCTCATTAATACGCTTGGTGAGCAGAGCAATCTGCACTTCGGGTGAACCTGTATCGTTAGGATGGACGCGAAATTCCTGAATAATCGCGTCCTTTTCCGCTTTTGTGAGGGACACCGAAATCCTCCTTTTCCGCATCAGTCTGGCAAGTTCTGTTATCTATTTTGATTATAGCATAAAATGTAAGCATCAGCAAATTCTGCGGGTGAGGGTGCTGAAAGAGCCCGGTGGTTGAAACGGCGGCTTCCAGCCGCCGGCGAATCTCTCAGCCTCTCACTTTGCCAAAAGCTACAGCAGTGGTATAATTATATCGAATGGGTGCCGCTGACCGGTAAGGCGCCGGCAGTGAGCCATTGATAATCATTTGCACCAGCAGTCGCTTGGATCGGCACGCGACCGAGACGACGCCATATTCCAGTGAAATGCCGGAAAGGCGCCCACAGTCGTGTGCTGTGGGCTTTTTTGTTGCATTGGGGGCTTGGGCATGGATGACGTCTTGATTCGTGTGGAAGATGTATATTTTGCGTACCGCGCCGACGAGCCAGACGCCGTGCCGGCGCTGAACGGCATCTCCCTGACCATCCGGCGGGGCGAGTACGTCGCCATCGTCGGCCACAACGGCTCGGGCAAATCCACCCTCGCCCGCCATCTCAACGCCCTGCTCCTGCCCACGCGCGGCAAGGTGTACGTCCAGGGCATGGACACCACGGACCCGCGCCATACCCTGGCCATTCGCCGCATTGTCGGCATGGTCTTTCAGGACCCGGATAATCAGATTGTGGGCACCCTGGTGGAAGAGGATGTGGCCTTTGGACCGGAGAACCTGGGGGTGCCCCGGCCGGCGCTGGTCCAGCGCGTCGAGAAAGCTCTGCAGGCCGTTAGGCTGTGGGAACTGCGCCACCGCCCGCCCCATTTGCTCTCTGGCGGTCAGCGACAGCGGGTCGCCATCGCCGGCGTGCTGGCCATGGAGCCGGCCTGCCTGGTGCTGGACGAGGCCACCAGCATGCTGGACCCGGCCAGCCGCGCTGAGGTGCTCCAGGTCGTCGGGCGACTGCACGCCGCCGGCACTACCATCATTGCCATCACCCACTTTATGGAGGAGGCGGCCCTGGCTGAGCGCATTATTGTCCTGGCCGGCGGGAAGATCGCGCTGGAGGGCACGCCGCAGGAGGTCTTTTCTCAGCGGGAGCGTCTGCGTGAACTGCGGCTGGTGCCCCCGACGCCGGCGCGGCTGGCGGAGGCGGTCCATGCCCGCAGTGGGGTGGCTTTCGTCCCCCTGCCGCTGACGCGTACGGCCCTGGTCCAGGCGGTGCATGCCCATGCGGTGCATGTGCCGGCGGGAGGGCGGCTGTGACCGAACCACTGATCACGATTCGCGATCTGCACTATACCTATCTCCCTGGTACACCGCTGGAGGCGGTGGCCCTGCGTGGCGCATCTATGGAGGTATACGCCGGCGAAATCGTGGGGCTTATCGGACCAGCCGGCGCCGGCAAGTCCACCCTGCTCCAGCACTGCAACGGCCTCCTGCGGCCGGCGGAATCCGGTCATGTCATCATAGACGGACAGGACCTGGCCGACCCAGCGGTGGACCTGCGCCGCCTGCGTCAGATGGTGGGCATCGTCTTCCAGCACCCAGAGCGACAGCTCTTCGAGACGCTGGTGGGGGACGACATCGCCTTTGGCCCCCGGCAGATGGGGCTGGCCCGCGAGGAAATTCGCCGGCGTGTGGAATGGGCCATGCGGGTCGTCGGTCTGGATTTCGAGACTTTTGTGGACCGCCCCACCGCGGCGCTCAGCGGCGGGGAGCGGCGCAAGGTGGCCATCGCCGGCGTGCTGGCCCTGCGGCCGCGCGTGCTCATCTTGGATGAGACATCGGCCGGGCTGGACCCGCTGACCCGTGAGGAGTGGCTGGAACAGGTGCGCCGGCTGAACGCCGAAGAGGGCATGACGGTCATCGTAGTTTCCTCCGATATGGAAGAGGTCGCGGCGTTGGCCGGCCGGGTCTACGTCATGGCGGAGGGGCGCATGGTGGCAGAAGGTACACCGGCGGAGGTCTTTGCCCGCGCCGATCTGCTGGCGTCCTTGGGATTGGATCAGCCGGTCACCAGTTGGGTGTTGGGGGAACTGCGCCGGCAGGGACATGACGTGGACCCGTTCGCCATCCGATTCGAACAAGCGGTGGAGGAACTGTGCAGGATTTTGCGCTCCTGAGGCATATCACTATTGGCCAATATCTGCCGGGCGACTCGCTCGTGCACCGCATGGACCCGCGCGCCAAGATCACCGTGGTGCTGTTGCTGTCGCTGGCGCTGACGGTGAATACATCTTACCTGGCCAATATCCTCCTGTTGGGGATATGCCTGGCATTGATTCGTGCCGCCGGCATCTCCCTGCGCTACGTGCTGAACGGGGTGCGGCCGGCGCTCCCCTTCATCATTGCTCTATCGCTGATGCAGTTGGCCTTTTACGGTAACCCGTCCGTTACCAGCACCCTGCCGGTGGTTACTTTCCTGCGTTGGGGGCCTATCTTCATCACCAGCAGTGGCCTGCAGTTGGTGTTGGTCTCCCTGGCGCGCTTTGTGGACCTGATGATCCTGGCCAGCATCCTGACGAACACGACCCCGTTGGCCTATCTGGCGTACGGGCTGGAGGACATGCTGCGGCCGTTTGGCCGGCTGGGGGTGCCGGCCCATGAGATTTCCCTCATCTTTATCCTCGCACTGCGCTTTGTCCCCCTTCTGGCGGAGCAGTTGGAGACACTGGCCAAGGCGCAGGCCTCGCGCGGGGCGGATATCGGAGCCGGCGGCCGATGGCGTTTCTGGCGCACGGCGCGCGCCATGCTGGTGCTTATCGTGCCGCTGTTCCTGGATGCCTTTCGGCGGGCGGAGGAGCTGATCGTTGCCATGGAGGCGCGCTGTTACGCCGGCGGCCGAGGCCGCACACGTCTGGTACAGCTCCAGATGCAGCCGGCGGACGTGATAATCATTTTCATCACGGCCCTGCTGTCGGCCGGCTTCATCTGGTTCCGCAGAAGTTTCCCATTCTAGTCCAGTCAGGAGGTGCGCACATGAACGGGACGGACAAACTGGTGCGGCGGGTGGTCACCGCCGGCGTGCTGGCGGCCATCGCCATCTTGCTCGGAGCGACGCGGTTGGGCTTTATCCCTGTGCCGACGCCGGCCGGCAACGCCACCATTATGCACGTGCCGGCCATCCTTGGCGGAATCATGGAGGGGCCGGCGGTCGGAGGGATCATCGGCCTGGTCTTCGGCATCTTCAGCTTCTTTCAGGCCACCATCCCCATGTTCAAGGACCCCTTTGTGGCTATCCTGCCGCGCATTTTCATCGGCATCACCGCCTGGCTGACGTATATCGCTCTGCGCCGGCTGAACGAGTTCCTGGCGCTGGCGGTGTCCGCGGCGGTGGGCACGCTGACCAACACGGTGCTGGTGCTGGGTGCGGCGGTCTGGCGCGGGTATATGACTCCGGGCGTTGCCTTTACCGTGGGTATCACCCACGGCCTACCCGAAATTGCGGTGGCGGTCATCATCGTGGTGGCAGTGGTATCGACCTGGAAAGGGCTGGCCCGCCGCCGACACGCCCGGCTCTGATGGCAGACCAGCGAAGGAGGGAGCAGTATGGCACTGCTATGTGTGGACATCGGCAATACCAATATCGTCCTGGGGGTATATGACGGAGAGGCGCTTTCCACGCACTGGCGCATCATGACCGACTATCACCGCATGCCGGACGAGTACGGCCTGCTGTTACTGCAGATGCTGAACTACGCCGGCAAACGGGCCGACGATATCCATGCCGTCTGCATGTGCAGTGTGGTGCCGCCGCTGACCGGTATCTTCAGCGAAATGTTCGAGCGCTACCTTCACATCTCGCCCCTGGTGGTCTCCGCCGGCGTACGCACCGGCGTCCGCATCCGCGTGGATAACCCGCGTGAGGTCGGCGCAGACCGCATCGTCAACGCCGCCGCCGGCTTCCGCAAGTACGGCGGACCGGCGTGCATTGTGGATTTCGGCACGGCCACCACGTTCGACGCCATTTCCGAGGAAGGGGATTATCTCGGCGGGGCCATTGCCCCCGGCCTGGAGTCCGCGCTGGAAGCGCTAGTCATGCGCACCGCCCAGCTCCCACGCATTGACCTCTCCCAGCCGCCGAAAATTATCGGCACCAACACCGTGGAGAGCATGCGTTCTGGCGTGTTCATGGGCTATGTCAGCCTGGTGGAGGGGATGGTGGAGCGCTTTCGGCAGGAGCTGGGGCCGGCCATGCGCACCATCGCCACCGGCGGCCTGGCCGCCCGCCTAGCACCGGCTACCAAGGTGTTCGACGTGGTGGACCCCTGGCTGACACTGGACGGCCTGCGCCTGATCTGGGAACTGAACCAGAAAGAGACTGCCAGAAAGTGAGGAAGTGCGATGAACCTGCAGGGCAAACGCATCGTCCTGGGGGTGAGCGGCGGCATCGCCGCCTATAAGTCTGCGGACCTGGCCAGCCGGCTGGTGAAGGCCGGCGCCCTGGTAGATGTGGTCATGACGCCGGCGGCAGTCCAGTTCGTGGCTCCGTTGACCTTCCAAGCGCTGACCGGCCGGCCGGTTCGGGTAGACATGTTCGCTCCTGATGAAGACATCGCCATCAGCCACGTGGCGCTGGGGCAATCGGCCGATTTGATGATCATCGCGCCGGCGACTGCCAACACCATCGCCAAGCTGGCCCATGGGATGGCGGACAACCTGCTGACCACCACGGCGCTGGCGGCGCGCTGTCCCATCCTGCTGGCGCCGGCTATGGAGATGCACATGTGGCAGAACCCCGCCACGCAGGCCAATATGGCGCTCCTGCGCGAGCGCGGCATGTACGTCATCGGGCCGGCGGAGGGCCGACTGGCCTCCGGCGGGTTTGGGCTGGGCCGTATGGTCGAGCCGCCGGAAATCCTCGAGGAGGCGCGGCGCATCATCGGGCTGAAAGGTGACCTGGCCGGCCGGCGGCTCCTGGTCACCGCCGGCGGGACCCGCGAGGCGCTGGACCCAGTGCGCTTCATCGGCAACCGCTCCTCCGGCAAGATGGGCTATGCCCTGGCGGCCGCAGCGCGCGATCGCGGCGGCCAGGTGGTGCTGGTGAGCGGCCCCACGTGGCTGGAATGCCCTCGCGGTGTGGAGCGGGTGCTGGTGGAATCGGCGCAGGAGATGTATGAGGCGGTGGTGCATTGGGCGCCGGGGTGCGAGGCGCTGGTGATGTCGGCGGCCGTAGCGGACTATCGGCCCAAGGTGCGCCAGGAGCAGAAGATCAAAAAGACCGCCGGCGAGCTGGTGCTGGAGCTGGAGCGCACGCCGGACATCCTGGGGGAGGTGGCACGCCGGCGGGAGGAATGGGGCGCGCTGGCGGTGCTGGTCGGCTTCGCCGCTGAGACCCAGCAGGTGGAGGAATATGCCCGCGAGAAGCTCCTGCGTAAGGGCCTGGACCTCATCGTCGCCAACGATGTTACGGCGCCGGACAGCGGCTTTGAGGTGGACACCAACCGCGTCATCCTCATCAGCCGTGCCGGCAGTCAGGCCCTGCCGCTGATGACCAAGGAGGAAGTGGCGCACCGCATCTGGGATTTCGTGCGCGATCAACTGCAGGCCTCTGTCCAGGGGAGGAGATGAGATGACAAAGCCGGCTCCCTTTGGCATCACCGCGGTGCCCGGTATTGAGGTTGGTCACGCGACAGACCTGGCCGGCATCACCGGCTGTACGGTGGTGCTGTGCCGCGCCGGCGCGGTGGGCGGGGTGGATGTGCGCGGCTCCGCCCCAGGCACACGCGAGACCGATTTACTGCGTGCCGAGAACCTGGTGGAGCGCGTACATGCGGTCGTCCTGACCGGCGGGAGCGCCTTCGGCCTGGACGCTGCCAGCGGTGTCATGCGCTATCTGGAGGAGCAGGGCATCGGGTATGAGACCGGCGCGGCACGGGTGCCCATTGTGCCGGCGGCGGTGCTGTATGACCTGGCCATCGGCGACCCAAAGGCGCGTCCCGACGCGGCGATGGGGTACACAGCGGCCCAGGCCGCATCCTCGGGCGAGACGCGCGAGGGCAACGTCGGCGCCGGCACCGGCGCTACCTTGGGCAAGCTGTTCGGCATGGGACGCGCCATGAAGGGTGGGCTGGGCCTGGGGCTGGCGCTCGCCGGCGGGGTCCTGGTGGGCGCCGTTGTCGCTGTGAACCCGCTGGGGGATGTGGTGGACCCAGCGACAGGCGAGGTCATCGCCGGCCTGCGCACCCTCTCCGGCGATGGGCTGGCGGATTCTGTCGAGGCCATGAAGGGTCTGATCGGTCGGGCGGCCATGGGCTTCGCCGGCAACACCGTCATCGGCGTTGTGGCGACCAATGCCACCCTTACCAAGGCGCAGGCCAATAAGGTGGCGCAGATGGCGCAGGACGGCATCGCCCGGACGGTGCGGCCGGCACACACCATGTTCGACGGCGATACCATCTTCGCGCTCTCCACCGGCCGCAAGAAGGCGCCGGTTACCCTGGTGGGGGCGCTGGCGGCGGAGGCGGTGGCACAGGCCATCGTGCGCGGGGTGCGGGCCGCGGAAGGGCTGGGAGGCCTGCCGGCGGCGCGTGATCTCCGCCGCGCCGGCGCTACTCCCCGATCACTTTGACCACCACCCGCTTGCGCCGCTGGCCGTCGAACTCGGCGTAATAGACCTGCTGCCAAGGCCCTAGGTCCAGCTTGCCCTTCGTGATGGGCAGGATAACCTCGTGGTGGATGAGCAGGCTCTTGAGGTGGGCGTCGCCGTTGTCCTCGCCGGTCTGGTGGTGGCGGTAGTCGGGGCGGTAGGGCGCCAGCTTCTCCAGCCACTCGTCAATGTCGCGGATGAGGCCGCTTTCGGCGTCGTTGACGTAGACGCCGGCGGTGATGTGCATGGCCGAGACCAGCACCAGCCCTTCCTGCACGCCGCTTTCCGCGACGATGCGCTCCACCTGCGGGGTGATGTTGATATATTCCCGGCGCTGACGGGTGTTGAACCAGAGATACTCGGTATGGGATTTCATGGGGCCTCCTCCGTCGCGGCATGGATCGCGCTGTCGTGGAACCAAGATGCCAGGGCAGGGTATAACTGCCGATATGCCTGATAACTGCGCTCGTAGCGGGCGTGCTGGTCAGGGTTCGCTTTGGTCCGGCCGGTGATAGTAATGGTAGCGGCACAGGCGGCTTCGACATCGGGCCAGACGCCGGCTCCCACGCCGGCAAGCAGGGCCGCGCCGTAGGCCGCGCCCTCGGTGGTATTCACTGTCACCAGCTCCACGCCCAGCACGTCCGCCAGGATTTGCCTCCAGAGCGGGCTTCGGGCGCCGCCGCCGGAGACGCGCACCTCCTGAATCTGCGCCGCGCCCACCTGCCGGATCAGTTCAAAGCTGTCGCGCAGGCCAAAGGCCACCCCTTCCAGGACGGCGCGGGTCATATGGGCCAGGGTATGGCGGATGGTGAGCCCCACAAAGGCGCCGCGCGCCAGCGGATCGGGGTGCGGGGTGCGTTCGCCAGTGAGGTAAGGGAGGAAGCAAAGCCCCTCACAGCCGGCGGGTATCTCGGCGGCCGGCGCTAGCAGGGCATCGTAATCCAGCTCCGGCGCGACGCTGTCATGGAACCAACGCAGACTGCCGGCGGCCGAGAGCATGACCCCCATCAAATGCCAGCGGCCCGGCACAGCATGGCAGAAGGTGTGCAGGCGTCCCTCCGGCTCATAGAAGGGCTGTTCGGTGCTCACAAATACCACGCCGGAAGTGCCGAGTGTGAGCGCGACGATGCCGGGCCGGATGGCGCCCACGCCCACCGCCTGGGCAGATTGGTCCCCGCCGCCGGCGACGACCGGCGTGCCGGCCAGCAGGCCGGCAGCTTGTGCAGCCTCCGGCGTCACTCTGCCGGTGACCTCCGTACCTTCAAAGGCTTCGGGCAGCCATTCCGCGGGAATATCAAGGGCCTCCAGCACTTCCCGGGACCACTGGCGGGTCTTCAGGTCCAGCAAGAGGGTGCCGGCGGCGTCGGCTTTGTCAATGGCGAAACCGCCGGTCAGGCGGTAGCGGACGTAGTCCTTGGGCAGAAGGATGTGGCGCACCTGGGTATAGACCGCTGGCTCGTTTTCCCGCACCCACAGGATTTTGGGGGCGGTAAAGCCGGCCAGGGCATCGTTGCCGGTGATGGCGATGAGCCGGGATTTCCCCACCCGTTTCCGGATCTCGTCACACTGCTTGCCAGTGCGCTGATCGTTCCAGAGGATGGCCGGCCGCAGGACCCGGCCCGCTTCATCCAGCAGGGTCAGACCGTGCATCTGTCCTGTCAGGCCGACGGCCAGGATATCGGATGCATTCACGCCGGCCTGCCCGATGGCGGCGGAGATGCTGGCACAGGTGCCGGCCCACCATTCGTGGGGGTCCTGCTCGCTCCACAGCGGGCGCGGCGTGGACAAGGAAAGCGGGGTGCTGACAGAGCTGAGCACCCGGCCGGCTTCATCCATCAGCAGGGCTTTCGCCCCAGTCGTAGATACGTCAATGCCCATCAGGTACCGCATGGCGTTCACCTCTATAGATGTAGCGTTGATATAGCTTCTGCCGCCGGACAAGGCCTACAGGCCGGCGAGCTGTTCCACAGTATGGTTGATTACCAGGGCGACAAGCCCCATGACACAGGCGTCGGTGCCGTGGGCGGAGCGCTTGATGGCGAAGACTTCAAGCGCCGGCGCCAGGGCCTCCTCCCGCACGACGCTCTCGATCACGGGGCACAGGAAATCGCCGGCGAGGTTCAGCGCACCGCCCAGCACGAACAGCTCCGTGTTGAAGGCATTCACTAGATTGGCCATCCCGACGCCCAGCCAGTACCCCACATGGCGGAGCGCTTCCAGCGCGACCTCATCGCCGCGGCGGGCGGCTTCCACAATAGTCTCCATAGTAAGGGCATCTAAGTTATCCTGCACCAGCTCGCGAATCAGGCTGGGGCGCGCGTCTTCCAGCAGGGCGCGGACGCGGCGGATAATGGCGCGCGGCCCGACGAGGGTCTCCCAACAGCCGCGCCGGCCGCACCCGCAGAGGTCGCCTTCGGGTTGAATGCGCATATGGCCGATCTCGCCGGCGTATCCGCCGCTCCCGCGGAACAGCTCGCCGTGGATGATGATGCCGCCGCCCAGCCCGACGCCGGCGCTCAGAAAGATGAAGTTCTCCACGCCGCGCGCCGCGCCGTAGTAATATTCCCCGAGCGCGCCGGCGTTGGCCTCGTTCTCGACAATCATTGGCAGTCCGAAGCGCTGTGTCCACAGCAGACGGAAGGGCACATCGCGCCAGCGCAGGTTGGGGGCGAAGAGGAGCCTTCCCTGGCGGAAGTTCACCAGGCCGGGCACCCCCAGCCCGATGCCTAATGGACGCAGGCCGTGTTCCCTGCCCACGGCCAACGCCTGGTCCACCAGCTCCTCGGCGCGCTGGATGACAATGTTCTGATGCACTTGGGGGTCAGAGGGATCGCGCCGGCGCCAGAGGATGCCGCCGGCGAAATCGCTCAGCACCGCGGAGAGGAAGTCCACGCCGATCTCAATGCCGACGATACAGCCGCCGTGCGGGTTCAGGTCCACCAGAATGCCCGGCCGGCCGATAGTGGGCGCCTCGCGCTGGGTCTCCACCAGGAGGCCTTCTTCCAGGAGGGCGTTGACGATGCTGGAGACGGTACTGCGGTTCAGGCCGGTGCGGCCGGCGATCTCCGCCCGCGCAATTGGGCCGGCCCGACGAACCTCTTCGAAAACCATCATGGTGTTCAGCCGGCGCACCAACGCCTGATCCGCCGGCACGGCGCGTACCCCCCACATCTTCGACCTCCAGGACCGGATAAGTTTTGTGCCCCAACAAACTATGCCTATATTCTACCGGAAACGCTGGCCTTGTCAATTGGGGTTGAGGGGATGCCAGGGGGTTTTCAGAGCCTTGATAGTAGGGGATGCGTTGATTTAGTGGGGAGTTGGAAGGTCTGCCGGCGGCCGGCCCAGCATCCCTTCTTCGAACAGCTCCACCAGCTCCACATCCATCAGACGGTTGTGCAGGTCCTCCTCACTGGCCATCCAGACGCGGATATAGTGATCGGTCAGACCGCTCCACAGGCCGTTCTCCGGATCGCGGCTTTCCCATAAGACGGACATGCGCCGGCCGAGAAAGCGCCGGCGGAACGCCTGCGACGATGCCTCCCCGACGGCGATCACGGCGTCACTGCGCGCCGCGCTGACCTCCGCCGGCACTTGCCCGGGGAAGGATGCCGCCGGCGTGCCCGCCCGCGGCGAATAGCGGAAGACGTGAATGTGCGCGAATCCCATGCGTTCGATAAACGCCAGGCTCTGGGCGAATTCCTCGTCCGTCTCGCCGGGGAATCCCACCATCACATCGGTGGTGATGGCCACATCCGGGATGCGCTCCCGCGCCATATCCACCAGGCGGGCGAATTCGGCGCTCGTGTAGCGCCGGCCCATGCGCCGCAGGGTGGCATCACAGCCGGACTGCAGGGGCAGATGCAGATGCCGGCACAGCCGCGGGTCCTGCCACAGCTCGAAGAAGCGCTCCTCCAGATGCCATGGCTCGATGGAAGAGAGCCGCAGGCGGGCGATGTTCGCTTCGTTCAAGATGCCGCGCACCAGGTCCACCAGGTCCAGCCCCAGGTCGCGGCCGTAGGCGCCCACGTGCACGCCGGTGAGGACGATTTCCCGGATGCCTTCGCCGGCCAGGGCGCGCACCTCATCAAGGATTTCGGACAGGGGCCGACTGCGCTCCGGGCCGCGCGCTAGGCGCACCACGCAGTACGTACAGCGGTTATTACAGCCATCCTGCACCTTCACGAAGGCGCGCGTGCGCCGGCGCGCCGGCGGACCGGCCGGCGCGGTAGGCTCCGCCGGCAGGCCCAGCGCGGTGACGATGTCCTCCTTGGCGGCCGCATGCCCAATGACCTCCACACCCTCGATAGCCGACAGCTCCGCCGGCCACAACTGGGCGTAGCACCCCACTACCGCCAGACGTGCCCGCGGATTGGCCCGCCGCATGCCCCGCAGTGCCTGTCGTGTCTTGCGCGCTGCAATATGGGTGACCGCGCAGCTATTCAGGATGCAGACATCGGCCTCGGCAGGGCTGTCCACCACCATATGGCCGGCGCGCTGAAGCTGGCGCGCCATGCGCTCCAGCTCGCTCTGATTCAGTTTACACCCGAGGCTTTCGAGATACACTTTCATCATAGGATATAGTATATCCGCATCGTCCTGATTC
This sequence comes from uncultured Anaerolineae bacterium, assembly GCA_938049385.1. Classification (GTDB taxonomy): domain Bacteria; phylum Chloroflexota; class Anaerolineae; order JACIWP01; family JACIWP01; genus JACIWP01. The sequence goes on along the minus strand of CALIBQ010000009.1, from coordinate 348 downwards.
GCCAAAGCCCAACACCGAGGGTGTGGAAAAAGTCCAAACCTACAATTTGGGGAGGGGCGGCCTGGCGGCTGAAGCCGCGGCTGTGTTTGCGAACACTTCGCCTGGCGCTGAAGCGCCAGGCTCACAGTGTCAAGCCCTGCAGGGGCTTTGCTCCCTAAGCCGGCGGCTTCTAGCCGCCGGCGAATCTCCAGCAAGTGAGTGACTAACCTCCTAGTACTTCACCACAATAATTATTGATGATATAGGCGATGGAACTTAAGCCGAGCATCGGTCGTGGTAAAGCGCCATTCGACGGTGGCCTGCGCCGCATTGCGGGTCTTCGCCCAGGCCTCTACCTCCTGCTGCACA
>CALIBQ010000008.1 GCA_938049385.1 uncultured Anaerolineae bacterium | reverse complement strand
GGCGCCCAGGGCGGCGAACTTGCGGGGGTCCTTGAGGAATTCCACCACCTCCTGGAGCTCCTGTTTGGCCTCATCGGCGCCGGCGACGTCGTCAAAGGTGACGGCCGGCCGATCCCCCGTGATAAGGCGCGCCCGACTGCGGGCGAACTGGATGGCCTGGTTGTTACCCCCCTGCGCCTGCCGCATAATGAGCATGAAGAAGGCGACCACCACGATCAGCGGCAGAATCGTGCCCAGGATGGCCCACCAGTTGTCGAACAGGCTGGGCGGTTGGACCTTAATGGATACGGCGGCTAGCTTATCCTGGGGCACCCCCAGGTCGGAAAGGGTCTTGAGCAGGCTGACATCCTCTTCCTTGCGAGAGAGGGCGCGCGAACCGTCGACCCGCTGGATATACAACTGGTCCTTATTGATAGTGATGCTTTTCACCTTGCCGGCGGAAACCTCGTCGGCCAGCGCCTTCAGTGAGATCTCGTCCTGGGTGGCCGGCGGCTGTAACAGGGTGAAAAGCACCGCGGCAATGGCCGCGGCGATGATGAGATACATCCACCTGCGGTTCATGGGATGTTTGTGTACCGTCCTTTGAAATTTCCAGTCACATACTATGATGAACTACTACAATAATTATAACACAACCGGGGGGCGCGTCAAAACCGGCGCCGAGAGGGCAGGCCCAGATGACTGTCATCTGGGATGCAACTTGTCATTCTCCCTTGTTTCTGATACCATACTCGGCGTATAAGGATACATTGGAGAACTGGGGTGGTAGAATGGATGCATCTCGCAGGTTAGCGATATACCGGCGTCAGCGCCGGCGGGACCACAGCGGCACCGCCGTGCTGATGCTGAAGATCATAGCCGGCGTACTCGTGCTCGGATTGCTGGTCAACGTGGGTGTGGTGCTGGCCGCAGTGGGGGCCGCCGCCGGCATCTATACGTACTTCGCCCAGAGCCTGCCGGACCCCGAGCAGGTGCAGGCCGTGCGGGAAGAGTTTGAGACCACCAAAATCTATGACCGCACCGGTCAGCACCTGCTGTACGAGGTATTCGACCCCCGGCCGCATCGCGGCGACCGCACCTATATGCCGCTCTCGGAAATCCCGCTGGTGGTTCAGCAGGCGACCATCGCGCTGGAGGATCGCAGTTTCTACGAGAACCCGGGCGTCAATATCCGAGGGCTTCTGCGCGCCTTCTGGAACAACCTGCAGGGCCGGCCCATTCAGGGCGGCAGTTCCATTACCCAGCAGTTGGTCAAGCATGTCTTCATCCCGGTGGAGGAGCGGTATCAGCGCTCCTATACCCGCAAGCTGAAAGAGGCCATCCTGGCCGTGGAGATCTCGCGGCGCTATCCGGGGAAGGCCGGCAAAGACCAGATCCTGGAATGGTACCTGAACTACATCTACTACGGCAACTTCGCCTACGGCGTGGAGGCCGCCGCCCAGGTCTATTTCGGCAAATCCATCCGCGATGTGAACCTGGCGGAGGCGGCCATGCTGGCGGCTCTGCCGCAGTATCCGGCGCTGAACCCCATTGACAATCCGGAGCAGGCCAAGCGCCGGCAGAAGGTGGTGCTGGATGCCATGGTGCAGGCCGGCTACATCACCAAGGAACAGGCCGAGAGCGCCTATGCCCAGGAGCTGACCATCCGGCCGACCCTGGAAACACGCTTTGCCGCCATGGAAGCGCCGCACTTCGCCTTATGGGTGCGCAAGCAACTGGAGAAGGAGTTCGGCCCAGACATGGTCTACGGCGGCGGCCTGCGGGTTTACACCACGCTGGACCTGGACCTCCAGCACAAGGTGGAGGAAATTGCCCGCGCCCATATCAAATCGCTCCAGGAAGATACGCAGGTCAAACGCAATGTCTCCAACGCTGCGGTGGTGGTCATGCGGCCGCGCACCGGCGAAATCCTGGCCATGATGGGAAGCCTGGACTACAATAATAAAGACATTGATGGCCAGGTGAATATGGCACTGGCCCCGCGCCAGCCGGGCTCCGCCTTCAAGCCTTTCACCTACCTCACTCTGTTCTCTCAAGGCTATACCGCCGCACAGATGGTCATGGATGTGCGCACGGCCTTCCCCGACCCGCCGAACCCGAATTATGTGCCGGAGAACTACGACCGCAAGTATCACGGCCCGGTACGCCTGCGGAATGCACTGGCCAACTCGTACAACATCCCGGCGGTCTGGGCGTTGAGCAAGGCCGGCGTCAAGAACGTCATTGACCTGGCCCACCGCATGGGCATCACCACTCTGCGGGGCGACCAGTACGGCCTGAGCCTGACCCTGGGCGGCGGCGAAGTCACCCTGCTGGATATGACCTATGCCTTCAGCGTGCTGGCCAACGGTGGGGTAATGATCGGGGCACCGGTACGGGAGGAGGAGCGCGAACCCGGCTTCCGCGAACTACAGCCGGTGGCCATCCTGCGGGTGGAGGACCGCCACGGCAACGTGCTTAAGTCGTTCGACCAGCCGGAACAGCGTTCCATCCTGCCGCCGGCCCTGTCCTACCTGGTCACCGATATCCTGGCAGATAATCAGGCGCGCATCCCAGCGTTCGGCGCCAACAACCGTATGCATCTGAAGGACCGGCCGGCGGCCATCAAGACCGGCACCTCCAACGACTGGCGCGATGCCTGGGCCATCGGCTATACCCCTCAATACATCACCGGTGTCTGGGTCGGAAACGCCAACAACGATCCTATGGAGCGTGTCCCGGGATCGCTTGGTGCCGCCCCCATCTGGCAAGCGGTGATGGAGTACCTACACGAGGGCCTGCCGGTGGAACAGTTCGTGCGGCCGCCGGGATTGGTGGAGAAAGAGGTCTGCTCGGTCTCCGGCATGCTGCCTACCGAATACTGTCCCCATCGGGTGAGGGAACTGTTTATCGAGGGCACCGAGCCGACGCAGTACTGCACCGTGCACCAGATGTTCCGGGTGAATAAGGAGACGGGCAAACTGGCGACGGTATATACGCCGCCGGAGCTGGTGGAGGAGCGGGTGTACGAGATTTATCCGCCGGAGGCGGCGGACTGGGTGCGGGAAAACAATATCCCCCAGCCGCCGACGGTGTACGATGATGCGTATGGGCCGGCGCCGGCCGCTGGCGACGTAGCGATTATCGAGCCGGCACCCTATGCCTATATCAGCAAGGGGGTGGCGATCATCGGCAACGCCAAAGGCCCGGGCTTCAAGATGTGGCGCCTGGAGTTCGGAAAGGGGTTGAACCCCACTTCCTGGAGCCAGATCGGCGGCGACCGCTACGATGCGGTTGACCACGGCCCGCTGGAATTCTGGGATGTGAGCGGCCTGGAGGACGGCCTGTACACCCTGCAGTTGCGCGTGGTGCGGCACGACGGCAGTGTCCAGGACGCGCCCATCCAGGTTACCGTGGATAACACCCCGCCCAAGGTCAAGCTGACGCACCCGCGCGACGGGGACGTGTACATCAAGGAAGATGATGAGTGGGTCAGCATCCAGGCCGATGCCCAGGATAATGTCTTCATGGACCGCGTGGAGTTCTTCCTGGACGGCGAACTGGTGGGGACCAGCACGGTGACGCCGTATAACACCAAATGGACCATCGTCATGTCCGATACGGTCCCCAGCCCCGGGCTGGTCATCACCCATATCGAACCGATCACCGACCCTGTAACGGGCGCGGTCATTGGCGAGCAGGTCATCACCGATACCGAGGTCATCCGCGAGGAACTGCCCGGTATCGGGGTGCGCTACACCCAGTGGTTCTCCAATGGGCGCGGCATTATCTCTGACACGCTGGGCTATACCGAGACGCACGTCATCCATGTGGTAGCGTATGACGGCGCCGGCAACAAGGCGGAGAGCGATAAAATCCGCATCTACGTCATGCATAAGCCGAAAAAGGACGAAAAGCCGAAGACCAGCATGATGATCTGGCCAGAGGCGGCCTATTTGCGGGAAGATCGGCCGGCGTGGACACTGCTTCGTCGTCTGCCACCTGCGTGAACGCTGCCCTTTCGCGCCGGCCCCAGTGTCGCGGTGTCAGGAGGCTGGTAGTATGCAGGACGAAAAGCGTACCGCAGGACGAGAACATCCCGAAGCGGGAACGGCCGGGGAGCCAGCGGAGACCATCGAAATCCGCGCCGGCTTGGAGAAGCTCCGCACCGAGCGGCATGACCTGCTGGCGGAAATCGGCGAGGAGGCAGTCGCGCTATATGCCAGCGGGGAAATCACCCTGCCGGGGCTCAGCCTGAAGATTGCTCAGCTTGGTGAGCTTCAGGAGCGCATCGAGCAGGAAGAGGCGCGCCTGGCCGCGATGGTGGAAGCCAGCCGGCCGAAGGCGGGGGCACCTGTTCTGGTGGGGGCCTGTCCGGCCTGCGGTGCGGCGCTCTTCGCCGGCGACCGCTTCTGCCCGCAGTGCGGCCGGCGCATCAGTGGATAACACGAGGAGCGTATGACAGAGGAGCGAGTGTACCATATTCTGGTGACCAACGACGACGGCGTGCAGGCGCCCGGCCTGCTGGCCTTGAAAAGGGCACTGGAGGGGCTGGGGAAAATCACTGTCTTCGCCCCTGACCATAACTGGTCGGTCGCCGGCCACAACAAGACCATGCACAAGCCCCTGCGGGTCCAGCGCACCCAGCTTGCTGACGGCACGCCGGCGCTCATTACCAACGGTTCCCCCTCCGACTGCGTCGGGCTGGCCATCCTCGGCCTGGTACAGCCCAAATTGGACCTGGTGGTCTCGGGCATCAATCAAGGCCCGAACATGGGGCATGATATCACCTATTCCGGCACGGTGGCAGCGGCCATGGAGGCGGCGGTCTTCGGCATCCCGGCCATCGCCGTCTCGCTGGATACCTTTGAATCCGGCAAAGATTTCGAGCCGGCGGCGCGTTTTGCCGCGCTCCTGGCCGCGCAGGTGCTCAAAGAGGGACTGCCGCCGGATACCCTTCTCAATGTCAATGTGCCGGCCATCCCAGGCGACCAAATTCGCGGCGTCATGTTCACCCGCCTGGGGAAGCGTATCTATCAGGATGAGCTGGTGTGCCGGCAGGACCCCCGCGGCCAGGATTACTACTGGATCGGCGGAGCGCCGCCTTCCGGCATCATCGAGGACGGCACCGATATCGGTGCGGTGGCGAACGGATACATCTCTGTCACGCCGCTGAACCTGGACATGACGGACTACCGGCTCCTGCGCGCTCTGGAACGCTGGCAGTCCGCACTCTCGAGGACGATTCAGGAAAGCCAATGACGGCTGGCCCGCCGGCCTCTACGGCAGAAAGGAAGGGGCCATGGACTTCTGGGAAGTGATCGCGGCACGGCACAGCGTGCGGGAGTTCGACCCTCGGCGCGATGTGCCGGCGGAATTCATCCGGCGCATCCTGGAGGCGGCGATAGCGGCACCCTCCGCCGGCAACCGCCAACCCTGGCACTTTTTCGTGGTGCGGGACGCGCAGACGCGCACTTGCCTGGCCGCCGCGGCCTACGGTCAGGTCTTTGTCTCGCAGGCGCCGGTGGTGATCGCGGTGTGTGCCGAGCCGGACCGCTCCGCGGCGCGCTACGGCTATCGGGGCAAAATGCTGTACTGCCTGCAGGACACGGCGGCCGCCACCGAACATATCCTGCTGGCGGCGACCGCGCTGGGATTAGGCGCCTGCTGGGTAGGCGCTTTTGACGAGGACGAGGTCAGTCAGTGTTTGTCGCTTCCGCCGGCCCTGCGGCCGGTGGCCCTGGTACCCATCGGGTATCCCGCCCACGGCCGGCCGGCGGCGCGCTCGCGCCGGCCCCTCTCCGAGGTGGTTACGTTTATCGGGTAGACCATGAGTCAGCCGGTCTCGATTTCTCCACAGGAAGCGAAGGCGCTGGCCGTGCAGTTCGGGTTCGATGCCGCCGGCATTGCCCGTCCCCATTCGCCGGCCCTGCCGACATGGGTGCGCTCGGTGCTGGTCGGCATGCAAGCTACGCTGGACGAAGCCTACGACTATGAGATGTTCATCGAGTATGACGGCCGGCGCAAATGGCATAAGCCCATTTATACCCTCCTGGAATCGCTGGCCTTTCGCTTGGCCGAGGCCCTGCGGGAGCGCGGCCTGCGTGCCATGGCGCTGACATATGAGGACAGCCTGGCGCTGATTGACCTGAAGCGGGCGGCGGTGGAGGCCGGCTTGGGCATTTTGGGCAAGAACAACGTGGTGGTAACGCGGCGCTACGGCCCGCGGGTGCGCTTCGGAGCGGTGTTCGTGGATGCAGGCTGGCCGGCGGACGGCAAACTGCTGGATTATTACTGCTCGAGCTGTACGCTGTGCTGGAAGGCCTGTCCGACGAAGGCGCTGGGGCCGTGGGGCTTCATGCGGGAGCGCTGTATCGCCGAGTTCGCGCCGGCGCCGGCGATGGCGGTCCTGCAGGACCAGATGGAGCACCATCCCACACCTCATACACGCCTGCAGTGCACCGCTTGCCTGACCGCCTGCCCGATCGGGAGCAAACTGCCCACAAACTTTTACCGCGATGTGCGCAGGGAATAACCGGGATAACCCGTTTTCTGCATGGCCGCATGCCACATCATCGCTGGGAGGTTCGACATGACAGCCGCCATCAAGATGTACGGTACGACCTGGTGCCCGGACTGCCGGCGCGCCAAACAGGTGTTCGAGGCCGAGGGTATGACCTACGAGTGGATTGACATCTCCGAGAACCCCGAGGCGGCCGCCTACGTGGAGAAGGTCAACGGCGGCTTCCGCAGTGTGCCCACTATCGTGTTCCCCGACGGGGATGTCATGGTGGAACCTTCGTCGCCGGCACTGGCGCAGAAACTGCGTTCGTTGAAAGCGAAGCGGTAGCGATGAACGTACCGGCGCCGGTGAGGCTCTACGGCACGCCCTGGTGCGGCCATTCCGCCTGGGTGCGCCGCGTGCTGGAACAGGCCGGCATCCCGTACCAGTGGATAGACATCTCCCAGGACCCGGAGGCCGCGGCCTGGGTGGAGGACATCAACGCCGGCCAGCGGCGCGTGCCCACCCTCCTCTTCCCGGATGGGGAAATCCTGGTGGAGCCATCTCTGCCGGCGCTGAACGCCAAACTGGCCGGCCTGCGGGCCGGTGGAGCATGATTTTGACCCATGGATTGGATGGACGCGTCCGAGTTCGCCGAAATCGTGATGGAGGTCCTGGAGGACCTGCCAGAAGAATTCCGCCGGCACATGGAGAACGTGGAGATTGAAATCCGCGATTGGCCGGGGCGGGAGGAGCGGGAGCAGGCCGGCGTGCCGCCCGGCCAGACGCTGTTCGGCCTGTACCAGGGCATCCCGCTGATAGAGCGCGGGCAGGGGTACAACCTGGTGCTCCCGGACCGCATCATCCTGTTTCGCGGCCCTATCATGCGGGCCGGCGGTTCGCGTGCCGGCGTGCGCCGGCAGATCCGCCGCACCCTCCTGCACGAGATCGCTCACCACTTCGGTATCTCCGACGACCGCCTGCGGGAACTGGACGCTTATTGAACGACAAATGCCCCTGGTGAGACTCTCACCAGGGGCATTCCCGCTTCCATTTGGCTGGGGGACAGGGATTCGAACCCCGACAAACAGATCCAGAGTCTGTCGTCCTACCATTAGACGATCCCCCAAGAGCAATAATTATTGTAGCATATCAGCCAAAGATTGGCAAATTTTGCGAGTACTTGCGCCAGGTGAGGGTCAGGTGGAAAGCGACTGCTACCTGACAATCTCCGCGCAACTGCAAGCACCCTCAGAACAAATGTTTGCGCGAAAGATAGACGGGGGTATATAATAGCGGCGAATAACGATCTCAGGAGTGCTGGTATGCCCACATCCGGTGAAAAGAAACGCTTGCTGACCGGCGACCGACCAACCGGCAAACTGCATCTGGGCCATTACGTCGGATCGTTGGTCAACCGCGTTCGCCTTCAGGACGAATACGAGTGTTACTTTATCATCGCCGACCTGCATGTGCTGACGACGCGGCCAGAGAAAGAGTCCATCGCCGAAATCGGCGACAACGTGCGCGAGATGGTGCTGGACTACCTGGCCTGCGGCATTGACCCGCAGAAGTCCTCCATCTACCTTCAGTCCGCGGTGCACGCCGTCTATGAGATGAACCTCTTCTTCGAGATGCTGGTCACCGTGAACCGGCTCCAGCGCATCCCCAGCATCAAGGAAATGGCACGCGCCGCCAACATGGATGAGGAAGCCGTCCCCTTCGGCCTGCTGGGCTATCCCGTCTTGCAGGCGGCTGATATCCTTATGCCGCGCGCGCACCTAGTGCCGGTGGGCAAGGACAACGTGGCGCACGTGGAGCTGACGCGCGAGATCGCTCGGCGCTTCAATTACCTCTACGGCGAGTTCTTCCCCATCCCTGAGGCTTTGGTGAGCGAGGTGCCGGTGCTGGTAGGCACCGACGGCCAGGCCAAGATGTCGAAGTCGCTGGGCAACGCCATCTTCCTCTCAGATGACGCCAAGACGGTGCGCCAAAAGGTCTTCAGCATGTACACTGACCCCAAGCGCATCCGCGCTGATATCCCCGGCACGGTGGAGGGCAACCCGGTCTTCATCTATCACGACATCTTCAACCCGGATAAGGAAGAGGTGGAGGACCTGAAGGCACGCTACCGCGCCGGCCGGGTGGGGGATGTGGAGGTGAAAGAGAAGCTGGCCATCGCGCTGAACAACTTCCTGGACCCCATCCGCGAGCGCCGCGCCTATTTCGCCGGCCAGAAGGGTCTGGTGGAGCGCATCATCTACGAGGGGACGGAGCGCGTCAACGAGATCGCCAACGAAACCCTGCGCGAGATGAAGAAGCTCATGGGCATCCACGCCCTGCACAACCGCATCCGCCGCAAGGCCCTGGAGTCCATCAAGGCGGAGCAGGAAGCCGCCAGCTAATATCCCCGCCACCAATCCTTGCGCGAGCGCGGGTCGAGGAATCGGCCGGCATCGCGTACGGCTATCCCAAAGCCCGCTCCCGGACTGACACCGAGGAGCTGGCCGGCGCGCAGGGCCGGTAGTTCTGTCCGGCCGGCGGAATTCCACCAGCGGTACAGCGCCAGCAGTTCCGGATGCACGCAGATCCCCTCCAGGTGCAGGGTATAGCCCCGCACCACGTTATCCTCGCGCGTGTACTTCAGGGTGATGCGCCGCTCCTCTGCATACAGCACCAGCACCTCGAAGCCGTTTCCTAGGGTGTAGCCCGAATCGGGGACGTGCACCGTCTCGCCGGCGCCGGCCGTCAGCCAAGCCAGTGTCACCGCCGGGTCTGTGATGGGCTGGCCGCGCTGGTCGTTGTCCCAATTCCAGTCATATACCTGGTACGCGGCGCTGAATGCCGGCCGCCGGCGGTCGGCGAACAGACCGGCCAACTGCGGCGCGCCGGGGTCCGCCGGCCCTGGGATGTCCACCAAGCCGAGATAGGCAGAAGTGAGACGATAGCCGCGCAGGGCCAGGTTCAGGTCGGGATGCAATGCCGCCGGCCGGTCCGTGGGCACCCCCTCGATAGTCAGAGAAGTATAGCTCTCGGTGGGAAAGGGTCCGCAGGCTGGGCCGTCGGCCGCATATACCGCCGGCAGGAACACGCGCCGGGGTGCGTCGGCGAATGCCGGGACACAGATCAGGTCCGCGGCGATGAACACCGTCAGAACCCACAGCGCGGTACGTCGAAAAGCTCTTAGGCCGGCACAGCCCATGGGAACGCCTTTGCGACCCGCTCAAAGGTGAACGGCCCGCCGTGGCTGGTGTAAATGATGCGCGGGCGTTCCGTCAGCACACGCCGGAGGCTTTGCCGCCAGGCCTGTTCGTCGTCCATGACGATGGGCCGGCCGGGAATGGAAGGGATGGGCAGGCCGCCGATCAGGTCACCCACAATCGCCTCGCCCGAATCGAGCAAAACCGACAGGGAGCCGCGGGTATGCCCAGGTGTGGGAATGACGCGGCCGGGGACACCGTACGGGCGCAGGTCCAGCTCGCTGCCAATGTACCAGCCAGGGGAAGCCGGTTCGAGGTTTTCCGGCTCGCGCAGGATGTGAAGCCACAGCGCCAGCCGGCCCAGCCAGTTGCCTGGTCGGTAGACAGGCGGTTCGCTCTTCTGCACCAGCGGACCGTCCCCCAGGCCAACGACCAGGGTGGCACTGCTCATGCGCAGAAGGGCGGCGGCATTGCCGGCGTGGTCATAGTGGCCGTGTGTCAGCAGGATGAGGCCCAGCTTCGCCGGCGCAATCCCGGCGTTCAGCAGTGCCTGGACGATGGCCTTCCCGCCGTCCGGGGCACCGGTATCTACCAGGATAGGAGATTCCCCACGCAGTACAAAGGCACTGACGATGCCGAGCTTGAGCGGGATGACATACTGGGATATGAAAGCAGACACAGTATCCTCCTCGGTTTACAGGCGGTGCAGTTGGGTACTGCCGGCCAGTTCCAGCAGTACGACAGCGGCAACAAAGACATTGCGCCAATCCCGCCGGCGCGCATACTCCAGCAGTGCCAGCAGGACGCGCAGGGCCGGCAGGACAGCAAAGAGCAGGATGCCGGCGCTCATGCACACCAGAAAGGGTGAGGCGGGTGCCGAAGCTAGTCCTTGCGGGGCGACGGCCGGCGGGCCGGGGAGGGCCGGATTCCCATGGAGGGCCAGTTCCCCGCCAAAGCCGGCCAGCATCAACCCCAGCGCCAGGATGGAGATGATTTGCGCCATCCGACGATCCTGCTCGCGGACATCGCGCCGGCGAGATGGAAGTGGGACAGCATTCATAGCACGCTAAAGCCTCGCAGAAGCATCTGGACCCCCATAACTATGAGCAGGCCGATGAGCGCGGCGCGCACCCAGCCGACGCGCAGTCGGGTTAACAGCCAGACGCCGGCGGTGGCGCCGGCGAACACCCCCAGCGCGATGGGGATGGTGATCATCGGATAGATGTCACCGCGCAGGTAGTACACCAGAGCGCTCACCGCGGCGGTGATGCCGACCATGAAGTTGCTGGTGGCGGTGGCGACCCCCAGGGGCACTTCCATCACGCTGTACATCACCGGCACCTTAATGATGCCTCCGCCGATGCCCAGCAGGCCGGAGAGCATGCCGGCCAGGGCACTGGCAGAAAGGCCGATTCCCCAGCGGCGCGGGCGGTAGTCGCGGGTGAAAAGGGCTTCCGGCGGGGCATGGACGGGCCGACGCCGGGCCTTATAGGCCGTATAGCCGGCGTTGAAGAAGGCCACTACTGCGAACAGCACGCTGAGCGCACCCGAACTGAGCAGGCCGGCCGCCAGACTGCCGGCCAGCGCGCCGGCGGTGGTGGCAATCTCCAGCCGCAGGGCCAGCTCCACATCCGCGCCGCGGCCGCGCGGCGCAAAGGCTATCGCGCCGGCAGATGTTGCCAGCACCCCGACGATACTGCACGCCACCGCCGTGCGCACTGGCAGATGGAAGAAGAGGGTCAGGGCCGGCACGAGAAACATGCCCCCACCCAGGCCCAGCACTGCGCCCAGTATGCCGGCCGCGACCCCGGTCAGGAAAAGCGCCAACAAGATCATCACATGGACATCCTTGGAAAGTACCTGGTTCCTCAGCCCAGCGCCAGGAAGCGGTACCAGTCCGCCAAGTCAATCTTCAGGTCTTCGTAGCGGGCCCGTAGGCTGGCATACAGCTGGGCGTTCTCGATGGCCAGGGCGACCAGGTCGGCGACCGAACGCAGGAAATTGACAGCCACCGGCCCGAAATGGCGTGGGCGGGCGGAGTAGGCGCGCATGACCCCCAGCGGCCGGTCCTTGATGGTCAGCGGTACCACCAACACCGAGCGGATGCCCTCGCGCGCGGCCTCGGCTGGGTATTCGAAGCCGGGTTCATGCTCCACGTCGAAGAGCACTACTGTCTCGCCGGCCAGGACACGCTGGTCCACCGGGCTTTTGTCCACATGCACATCGCCTTTCGCCAGATAGGCCTGGCTCAGGCCGTAGGCGGCCATCAGGCGCAGGACCCGGCCTTTCGGGTCCATCAGGCGGATGGAGCCGGCCTTCAAGTGCAGTTGGGAGACAGTTACCTCGAGCACCCGCTGAAGCATGTCCTGCAGTTCCAGGGTGGAGTTGAGCGCCTCAGCGATGTGCAGGAGGCCCTGATGCAGGCGCACCTTTTCCAGCGCCAGCGCGCCCAGGTCAGCTACGGTGGAGAGCAGGAGGATATCATCGGGCTGGATGCGCGCGATATCGTCCAGGTAGACCCGCAGGACGCCGATGACGCGTCCGCGCACGGTCAGCGGCACCGAGATCATGCCCCGCAGGCCCTCAACGGCGGCGGCTTCAGGGTACTGGAAGCCGGGGGTGCAGGTGACATCGGTACAAGTGACGACCTCGCCGGCCATGACCCGCTGGTCCACCTCGCTTCGGGAGAGCTGGACCGGGCCTTTGTCCAGGTAGCGCTCGCTGAGCCCCAGCGCGCCGGCCGGCCACAGCTCATCCCCGTCCGGGCTGAGCAGGCGCAGGATGACCCCGTGAGCCTGCATAGTGGCCATCACCTTCTCCAGCAGGAGCTGTACGATGTCGCTTTCTTGGAGCGAGCCGCTCAGCGCGTGGGCAATGTCGCGCAGGGTCTCCAGGTAAGACGCCGTTGGTGAAGACAATGGTCCCATGATCCTTTCCTCACATGTAGGACAAACAATGAAACCGCCGGCTGGCTAGGATTATAGCACAGCCGGCGGCCGGGACAAGTAGGGGCAACCACAAGGGTTACCCCCACTTGTCCCTGTGGTTGCCCCTTGTGGTTACCCTGGTGGCTTACGGCATGCGCAGTCCCTCGCCGATGGCGTAGCCGCGCGTCAGGGCCGCGGCGTTGAGATCACGCCCGCGCTCCGGCAGGGCCTCCAGCAGGCCGGCCAGGTCAATGACACCCGTCAGGCCGGCCACCGCTCCTAACAGAACCACGTTAGCAATGCCCGGCGCTCCCAGCTCCTTCGCGATTTGAAACGCCGGCACAGGGAACTGGCGCGCCGGCACATCCTCGGCCGGCACGACGGTCTCGGCGTCATACAGGATGACACCCGCGGCCGGCACATCCCTATGCACCCGGTCATACGCCTCTTGGGACAAAACGGCCAGCACATCCGGCACCAGCACGCGCGGATACACGATGGGAGCGTCAGAAATGATGACCTCGGCGCGGGTGAAGGTGCCGCGCACCTCTGGCCCGTAAGAGGCGGAACTGGCCGCCTGTTTGCCGCGGGCGGCGCAGGCCCTGCCCAGCAGGGTGCTGAGGAAGCGCACCCCCTGGCCTCCCTGGCCGGCGAAGACGATGCCCAATTCGCTCATGGCCATCCCTCCTCGCCGCGCCATTCCCCGGTGAGGATCTTGCCGGCGCGCTCCTCAGGCGGCAGGCCGGCGGCCCTCTCCCTTCCCACGCAGTTCCGCCGGAGCCATTCCAACATGCGCCATGGGATGCTTTGCGCGGCTTCCCCCGGCAAAAGCGCCTCGTTGGCGCGGCCGAAATGGGTCGGGCAGATGGAGAGCACCTCCACGAAAGCGAAGCCCGGCTCCTGCAGGGCGTGCAGGATGCCGCGCGCGAGCTGGCGCGGCTGGGAGACCGGCCAGCGGGCGGCGAAGGGGGCGCCGGCGCCCAGCACCAGCCGCACCAGGTCGAAGGGCGGGTCGGGATTGCCGGCCGGCGTGGTAGCGGTGCGGGCGGTGCGCGGCGTGGTGGCCGAGACCTGCCCGCCTGTCATGCCGAAGAGCCAATTGTTCAGGCAGAAGACCTTGATGGGAATCTGCCGGCGCGCCGCATGGATGAGATGATTGCCGCCGATATTGGCCAGGTCGCCGTCCCCGCTGATGACTACCACGTTCAGGTCAGGGCGTGCCCGCTGGACGCCGGCGGCGAAGGCCACCGCCCGACCATGGGTGACGTGCAAAGTATCCGCTAGGAAATGGGGCGAGGGCACCCAGGCGCCGCAGCCAATGCCGGAGACGAAGACCGTGCGGTCGAAATCCAGCGGCAGGGCGGCCGCCGCCCGTAAGAAGGCGTTCATGAAGATGCCGTGGCCGCATCCTGGGCAGAAAGCGGTGGACTGCCGCAGATATGCCGCGCGCAGGTCAGAGGCCAGGGGAGAGGCGGAAGCCGGCGCCATGGTTACCACCTCCCTTCCTGGAGATAGGCCAGGATGCGGCGCGGGTCAATGGGTTCCCCGTCCACCTGGGTGAGGGAAGTGACGGGGGCGCCGGCGGCACGCCGTACCTCGCCGGCAAGCTGACCCAAGTTCATCTCTGGCACGATAATTTCTCCCCGGCCGCGGCAGTGCGCGGCGACAACGGTGTCCGGGAAGGGCCACAGGCTCCTCAGCCGCAGGAGGCCAATGGGCTGTCCCTGCCGGCGGGCGGCTTGGACGGCCCAAAGGGCACTGCGTGCCGTGGAGCCGCACGCCACCAGCACCCGTTCGGCATCCTCCAGCATGTACGCTTCCCAGTCGTCAATCTCGTCCTGGTGGTGTCGGATTTTGGCAGAGAGCCGGCGCACGAGCTTGTCCTGCACCGCGGCGTCGGTGGTGCGGCGGTAGCCGCGGCCGTCGTGGGTGGAGCCAGTGACCAGCAGATAGGCACCCTCGCCGAAGGCCGGCATGGGCGGCACGCCGTCTATCTCAGGGGTATCGAAGGGCATATCCTGGGGCAGGCGCACGCGCTCGAAAGTACGCACCGCCGGCGGGATCGTGATGGTCTCGTACAGGTGCGACACAATTTCATCGGCCAGCAGGAACACCGGCACGCGAAAGCGTTCGGACAAGTTGAAGGCGCGGATGGCCAGCTCGTACATCTCCTGCACGGACCAGGGGGCCAGGGCGATGAGGTCCACGCCGCCGTGGGCGCCCCAGCGCGCCTGCATGATGTCCCCCTGGGCCGGCCGGCTGGCCTGGCCGGTGCTGGGGCCGGCGCGCTGGACATCCACGATGACACAGGGCGTCTCGGTCATGATGGCGTAACCGATGTTCTCCAGCATCAGGCTGATGCCTGGCCCGGAGGTGGCGGTCATGGCTTTGACGCCGCCCCATGAGGCGCCGATGACGGCGGCGATGCTCCCCAGCTCATCCTCCATCTGGGTGAAAGTGCCGCCCAGCGCCGGTAGGCGGTGCGCCATATGCACCATGATTTCGCTGGAAGGGGTGATGGGGTAGCCGGCATAGAAGCGACAGCCGGCGGCCAGCGCCCCTTCGGCGCAGGCCTCATTGCCCGACATGAAGTAGGAGCCGGCCGGCAGTAAGGCCGGCCGTTCGACCCATCCTCCCATGGGGTTGGGCCGGGGGAATGGCCCGCCGCGCGCCGGCAGAGGGGCAGGCTCCGCTCCCTCCGCGATGACATCAATGGCCAGATCCGGACAGAGCTGGTCGCACTGATGACAGGCCGTGCATTTTTCAGGGTAGGCGGCCTGCATGGGCATGATGCCCTGAGGTGTGGGATGGTCGGCCGGCCGGAAGACGCTGGCCGGGCAGACCTGGGCGCACAGCGCGCAGGCCTGCCCCTTGCAGAGCGATTCGACAATGGTCACGCGATGCGGTTTGGGCATAGGGCGGTTCCGGTCGGCTCAGCTTTCCGTCCACGTCTCGGGGTCATAGGCCGGCAGTTCACAGCGGAGCGGCTTATCCTGCCGATAGCCCAGCGCGTACTCCGCCTGCAGGAGCTGATGAATCTCGCGGCTCCCCTCGTAGATGACGGCGCCCTTGGCGTTGCGGAAAAAGCGCTCCACGTCGTACTCATCACAGTAGCCGTAGGCGCCGTGAATCTGCACCGCATCGGAGGCGGAATCAAAGGCCGCGTCGCAGGCATACCATTTGGCCAGGCTGGTCTCGCGGGTGTTGCGGATGCCCTGGTTTTTCAGCCAGCCGGCGCGCAGGTAGAGCAGGCGGGCGATCTCGTAGCGCTGGGCCATGAAGGCGATCATCTGCTGGATGAGCTGATGCCGGCCGATGGGCACACCGAAGGTCTGGCGCTCATTAGCGTAGCGCACCGAGGCATCCAGGCAGGCGCGGATAAGGCCGGTGGCGCCGGCGGCGACCGTGTAGCGGCCCTGGTCCAGGGCGCTCATGGCGATCTTGAAGCCCTCGCCCTCTTGGCCCAGCAGGTTCTCGGCCGGCACCGGCACATCGGTCATGGAGATGGAGCCGGTGTTGCCGGCGCGCACACCCAGCTTGCCGTGAATGGTCTCGGTCGTCAGGCCCGGCCAGCCGCGCTCGACGATGAAGGCCGAGATGCCGGTATGGTCTCGCCGGCGTTTTTTCTCCGTGTCGGTCCAGGCGAAGACCAGGAAATGGTCGGCTACATCCGCCAGAGAGATCCAGGTCTTCTCCCCGTTGAGGATGTAATGGTCGCCCTCGCGGCGGGCAGTGCTCTGCAGGTTCACCACGTCACTGCCGGCATTGGGTTCCGTCAGACCAAAGGCACCGATGACATCCCCTTGGGCGGCCGGCACCAGGTATTTCTGCTTCTGCTCCTCGGTGGCCCACTGCAAAAGGGTGCAGGAGTACAACCCCACATGGACGCTCATGATGACGCGCACGGAGGTGTCCACGTATTCCAGCTCCTCGCAGGCCAGGCCGAGGGAGATGTAGTCCATGCCGGCGCCGCCGTAGCGCTCCGGGATGCAGATGCCGAGCAGGCCCTGCTCCGCCATCTTGGGGAAAATGCCCGGGTCAAAGGAATGGGTGCGGTCCTGTTCCTTGATGTAGGGCGCGATCTCCCGGGCGGCGAACTCGCGCACGGTCTTCTCGAGCAGGCGGTGCTCATCACTCAGTTGAAACTCCATCGTTTCCTCCGATAGGCATGATTATTTCCGCAGACGCTTGCGGAATTCCTCCGTCAATGCTGGCAGTACCTGGAACAGGTCTCCCACGATGCCGTAGTTGGCGATCTTAAAGATGGGCGCCTCAGGGTCCTTGTTGATGGCGACGATGACGCGGGAGGTCTGCATGCCGGCCAGGTGCTGGATGGCGCCGGAGATGCCGCAGGCGATGTATAGGTCCGGTCGCACCGTGCGGCCGGTCTGGCCCACCTGATGGGCGTAGGGGATCCAGCCGGCATCCACCGCGGCGCGCGAGGCGCCCACCGCCCCACCCAGCACCTCCGCCAGCCGGCGGATGGGTTCGAACCCTTCCGGCCCACCGACGCCGCGCCCGCCCGACACAATGATGCGGGCGTCGGCCAGGTTCACTTGTCCCTCCTCCCGGATGAAGTCCACCACTTTGGAGGCGATGGCCTCCTCATCCAAATGCGGATTGACCCGGATGATCTCGCCCCTGCGGGTCTCGTCGGGCGTCGGCATCTCGAAGACGCGGTGGCGCACGGTGGCCATCTGCGGCCGATGGTTGGGGCAGATGATGGTGGCCATGATATTGCCGCCGAAGGCCGGGCGGGTCTGGCGCAAGAGGCCGGTCTCGGGGTCAATGTCCAGTCCCGTGCAGTCGGCGGTAAGGCCGGTGAAAATCTCGGTCGCGACGGCGCCGGCCAGGTCCCGGCCGCGCGTCGAGGCCCCCAGAATGAATATCTCCGGCTTGTACTGCCGGATGAGGTCCACCAGCACCGCGGCGTACGGCTCCGTGCGGTAGTGCTTCAGCACGGGGTCGTCTACCAGGATGACGCGGTCGGCGCCGTACGCGATGGCCTGCTGGGCGATGTGCTCGACATGGTGACCCAGCACACAGGCGGTGAGGGTGGTCTGGCGCTGGTCGGCCAGCTCGCGTCCCTTGCCGATCATCTCCCAGGAGATACTGCCGGCCTCACCCTGCAGTTGTTCCACCCATACCCAGACGCCTTTGTACTGATCCAGGCCGGCCGCCGGTGCCTCCACCTCCGGCAGGCTGAGCGCGCCGACGGGGCAGACATCAATACATGCGCCGCAAGCCGTGCACTTATCATCCACGACAGCCTTGCGCTCCGCATCCATGTGCAGGGCGCCGAAGGGACAGGCGGCCACACATGCTTCACAGCCGATGCATTCCTCACGATTGATTTCAAGCAGTGCCACGATCGTTCCTCCTTCTCATGCGCAGGTTGGGAGCATAGGGTAGGCCGCCGGCCTCAGATGATCTTTTCCGCCAGGAGCCTTTCCACCAGCTTGGTGGCCTGTTCCTGCACCGTCTCGCCCTGGATAATCTCGGTCTGGCCACTGCGGGGCGGCGGTGTGAAGACGCGTACCACCCGCGTCGGGGAGCCGTCCAGCCCGAAGAAGGCGGGGTTAGCGCCTTCCAGGTCCTTGGCAGTCCAGATGGGATATTCCATGCGGGAGGCGCGGCGGATGCCCTTGAAGGTGGGATAGCGCGGCTGGTTGATGTCTTTCACCACGGTGAGGAGTGCCGGCAGTCGGCTTTCCACCACCTCGCGCCCTTCCTCCAGCAGGCGCTCCACACGGATTTCTTTTTTCTCGAAGTCGATGTGCTGAATCTTGCAGACGTAGGTGAGCTGGTTGATCTTCAGTTGGCGGGCGATACCTGGGCCGACCTGGCCAGTGTCGCCGTCAATGGCCTGCCGACCGCAGAGGATGATGTCGAACTCGCCCAGCCGGCGGATGGCCTGGGAGAGTGTATAGGCGGTGGCCCAAGTGTCGGAGCCGGCGAACGCCCGGTCGGAGAGCAAGATGGCATCGTCACATCCCATGGCCACCGCTTCCTTGAGTACCTCGATGGCCTGCGGCGGGCCCATGCTGATGGCGGTGACCTTCCCGCCAAACTGCTCTTTCAGGCGAAGCGCCTCCTCGATGGCGTAGGTGTCGAAGGGGTTGAGGATGCTGGGAACGCCCTCGCGAATCAGCGTGCCGCGGACGGGGTCAATCTTGACCTCTGTGGTGTCAGGGACCTGTTTGATGCATACGATGGCGTGCAAGGCTTACCTCCTTATTCCTCGTGAGATGAGCGGAACGGCCTGATACTGCGGCAATTGTACCAACAGATGAACGGCTCTGACAAGTGAGAATAAGGATGTTGGGGCGCGCGATGTCGTAAAGACTGGACAGGAAACCGGAGCAGGGGAATATGAATGGAAAAGCGGTCGATCGCTTTGGTGCAGATGCTGACGCTCTTCATTGAGCCGGGCTTCCATGAGCGAAGCATGTCCCTCCGTTGGGATAGGCTGGCACTGCGGATGTCGGAGATGGGCCGGCGCTCCGCAGGCACTCTCATTATACCACAGGGGCGGGCAGGTTTCAACATTCCGACTCGCCTCACAAAAGGTGCACCTTCGCCTCAAAATATGCGCGTGTTGCAAAAAGTCTGCAAACACTTTGGGGTGGGGAAAATTGTCGAGCGGAGGAAGCCGCGGTAGTGCTTGCGCAAACTGCCCGCGCAGAGTTTGCGCAGTCGCGCAAGTACTTTGAGGGTAGCGCCGAGCTATCCCCGAGACCAGAGCAAAAAGCGATTGTGGCTGTCATTATAGGCCCGATCCCCACTCACAATCCTCACCGGCAGCTCCTGCCCTACGTCCTTGTCCAACAACCTCGCACACACCCTCCCGTCGGGCACATTCCCCGCCGTTACCACCACACTGGTGATTAGCTCCGCAGCCGTGTTCAGGCTCATGTGCGCCTTGTAGCCATAGAAATACTCCGTCACCTGCTTCTTCTCCCCTCCCTCCGCCCGCACAACCCGATCCCCCTTGACACCCTAGCGCGCATCCCGATCGCGCGGCGGCTTCCCATCCCTCTGACGTCCCTCGTCCTTCGCCGTGTTCACATCCGCAACCATGTGCGCGCTGTCCACCACCTGCACCTCTCCAAACTGGACCTCCTTCTCCTGGGCAATCTTCACCATCTCCTGTAGCATCCGCTCAAATGCCTCCTCCTGGCCGCAGGCCTTGAGACGAGCCTTGAATGCTGTCAGCGTGGAATGGTCGGGAGCAGGCTCATCCACAGCCAGCCCCACAAAGTACTTCATGGGAATGTTCTCGTTGACCATCTGCTCGGTCTGGCGCTCCGAAAGGTTGTACAGGTACGCAATCAAGAGCATCCGAAGGATCAGGGCCGGGTCGTAGGGCGGACGACCCTGCCTCCCGTCCCCCGGGTAGTATTCCAGCAGCATGCGGGTGAAACGCTCCCACAAGGTGAGTTCCCGAAGACGGCGCAGGAAGTGATCCTGCGGCACAATTCTTTCATAGACGAATGCTCCGAAGATAGAGTTTCCCCGGTCTCCTCAAAGCGTGGCCCAGCCATGGCATATTCCCCCCAACCCTCTCGATGAATTATCTTTAAGATGCTCCATTCCCCCGGACTTTTCCAACACCCTCGAAAAATGCCTCTTGACAGCTTCTTTGTTCTATGGTATAGTATCTTTAATAAACTGCATAGGGTATCCGTATGTTGGCTGTTCTGCAACCGTTGCCGTACAAGCGACCGCAACCGCAACCTCCCAAATGGGCGGCAGGTTAGGCGCGCGTGGGCAACGATTCAAGGCTGATTCGGCCGGCTCGCCAAACCTGGTGAGCCGGCTTTTTCATTACTCCAAAGGACGCTTCCGCTCGATGAAGAGCTGATGCCGGCGAGGCCGTTTTCTCGCACAATCCCAGTACCATCTTCTACAGGAGGCATGACAATGGCATCAGTGTATCTGCTGGACACCACTAACCGCGATGGCGTACAGACCGCGCGCATCACCCTTTCCAAGCTCCAGAAGACCATGGTGAACATCTATCTGGGGCAAATGGGCGTCCATCAATCCGAGATGAGCTTCCCGTTCGTGCGGCATGAGCACAACTACATCGCCGCCAACCTGGAACTTCATGCCATGGGTGTCATGGGAGACATGGTCATCTCGGGATGGCTCAGAGCACAGCGCCAGGACGCCATCTTTTCCCTGCAGACCGGCCTGCGCGATTTCGACCTGTCCATGAGCACCTCGCCGCAAATGATGCAGCACAAGTTCAAGGGCAAGTACACGCCGGAGCAGGTCATCGAGATCACGGCGGATGCCATGCGCGCCGCCATCGAGCATGGTGCCCGCTCCATCATCGTCAGCGCGGAAGACTCCTCCCGTTCTGACCTGGGCTTTCTCATCGAATTTGCCCAGGCGGTGAAGGCCGCCGGCGCCTGCCGGCTCCGTTACTGCGATACCCTGGGCTATGACACGCCGGCCTCCATCGCCCCACGGGTGCGCGCCCTGGCCGAGAAGGCTCAGATGCCCATCGAGCTTCACTGCCATAATGACCTGGGCCTGGCGGTGGCCAATTCGCTCGCCGGCGCAGTGGCGGTCATCGAGGCCGGCCAGGATGCTTGGATCAACACCACCGTCAACGGCATGGGTGAGCGCGCCGGCAACGCCGACCTGGTCTCCATACTGCTGGCCATCGAATACGCACGCGACCTGCGCGACCAGCTCCCGCTGGGCCGGCCGGTGGACCTGCGCTGGGCCTGGACCCTCTGCCGCTATGTGGCCTACAGCACCGGCCAGAAAATCCCCATCAACCAGCCGGGCGTCGGCGCCAATGCCTTCGCCCATGAGTCCGGCATCCATGCGGACGGTGCGCTCAAGGATCGCCATAATTACGAGCTGTTCGACTTCACCGTATTGGGCCGGCCGGAATTCGAACTGCGGCCGCGCGGCCGCATCATCACCACCGGCGAGTTCGGCGGCGTCGCCGGCCTGCGCCACGTGTACAGCGAGCTGGACATCGAGTTCGAGAGCGATGACGAAGCCCGCACTGTCCTTGAGCTGGTACAGCTCGCCAACGCCCACAATCAGCTCCCGCTCCTGCCGGATGAACTGCGCTTCATCGCCCGCTTCCCCGCCCAGGCGGCGCGCCTGCTGACCGTCGTGCCCAGCGATGCGGCCTGGCAGTTGGTGGAACATGCGCGGCCCGAATGGACCATGCCCTGGGAACTGCCGGCCGGCGTCAAGCCGCTCACCCTCGAGGCCATACCCTTCAGCGCACGCGACAAACAGCACCTGCTCCAACAGCCGCGCGTGCTCTTCGAATAAACTCAGCCGAACGCATAAAAACAGCGGGCCTTGCCTTTTGGCACAGGCCCGCTGTTTTTTATCCCACGGTTTTCCCGCTACAGCTTGAGGTGCTGGACCACCAGATCGCCCATCTGGCGGGTGCCGACAGTGGTGCAGTTCGGCTCGGCGATATCGGCAGTGCGGTAGCCGGCGGCCAGCACCGCCGATACCGCCTCTTCCACCGCCCGTGCCTCCGCTTCCATATCCAATGAATGGCGCAGGAGCATGGCCGCGCTGAGGATGGTGCCTAGTGGGTTGGCAATGTCTTTGCCGGCGATGGTCGGGGCGGAGCCGTGGATCGGCTCGTACAGGCCGCGCCGGCCCTCCCCCAGCGAGGCTGAGGGGAGCATGCCGATAGAGCCGGCGAGCATGGCCGCCTCGTCGGTCAGGATATCGCCGAACATGTTCTCCGTCAGCACCACATCGAAATTGGTCGGGGTGCGGATGAGCGCCATGGCGCAGGCGTCCACCAGCATATGCTCCAGCGTCACGTCGGGATATTCCTGCGCCACCTCGTTGACCACCTCGCGCCACATGCGGGAGCATTCCAGCACGTTGGCCTTGTCCACCGAGGTCAGCTTCTTGCGGCGCTGGCGCGCCAGGCGGAAAGCGACGTGCGCCACCCGGCGCACTTCGTGTTCCCAATAGCGCATGGTATCCACTGCCCAGCGCTGGCCGTCCTGCACCCCGCGCTCCTTGGGCTGGCCGAAGTAGATGCCGCCGGTCAGCTCGCGCACGACGACCAGGTCAGTGCCCTGGAGCACCTCAGGCTTGAGCGTCGAGGCATGGAGAAGGGCCGGCATGACCGCCACCGGCCGCAAGTTGGCGAACACCCCCATAGCCTTGCGCAGTCCCAACAGGCCCTGTTCCGGCCGCACGGGCAGTTTCGGGTCGTCATATTTGGGGTCCCCCACGGCGCCCATCAGCACCGCGTCGCAGTGGGATATCGCTTCCAGCGTGGCCGGCGGGAGAGGATTGCCAGTGCGCTCAATGGCGCAGGCGCCCAGCAGTTCTTCCTGCAGATGCAGTTCCATGCCGCGCTTCTGCGCCACCGCTTTCAGGACCTTCACGCCTTCCGCCACGACCTCCGGGCCGATGCCGTCGCCCGGCAGGAGCACGATATGGGCTCTCATGCGGCACCTCCCAGCAGGTCCTGACGGGTCTTGGCGATCAGCCCGCCGGCGCGAATGATTTGTAGGATAAACTGCGGATACGGCTCCGACTGGAACTGCTCGCCGGTCGTCTCGTTGGTGATGACGCCGGTGCTCAGGTCCACCGTTACCTGGTCGCCCTGGCGGATGCGGCGGGCCGCTTCCGGCGATTCCAGGATGGGAAGCCCGATGTTGATGGCGTTGCGGTAAAAGATGCGGGCGAAGCTTTCGGCGATCACGCAGGCCACGCCGGCGCCCTTGAGCGCCAGGGGCGCGTGCTCGCGCGAGGAACCGCACCCGAAGTTCTTGCCGGCCACAAAGATATCCCCGGGCTGAATCTTCCCTGCCAGGCTGGGGTCCAGGTCCTCCATCACATATTTGGCCAGCTCTTCCGCCGTCGAGATGTTCAGCCGGCGCGCCGGGATGATCACGTCAGTATCAATGTTGTCGCCAAAGACCCAGGCTTTCCCTGTCAGCTTCATTGCAGTTTCGCCTCCTCTCATGCCCAGGGTGCCGGCAGTTCATCGGGGCCGGCGATGCGCCCCAGCACGGCGCTGGCGGCGGCCACCGCCGGGTTGGCCAGGTAGACCTCGCTGGTGCGGTGACCCATGCGCCCGATGAAGTTGCGGTTGGTGGTGGAGACACAGCGTTCGCCGGCGGCCAGGATGCCCATGTGCCCGCCCAGGCACGGCCCACAGGTGGGGGTGCTGATGGCCGCGCCGGCGTCCAGGAAGACTTCCGCCAGCCCTTCGCGGATCATTTGCCGCATCACCTCTTGGGAACCGGGGATGATGATACAGCGGACGTTCGGATGGACAGAGCGCCGGCGCAGGATTTCCGCCGCCAGGCGTATATCCCCAATGCGGCCGTTGGTACAGCTACCGATGACCACCTGGTCAATGGGGATATTCCCCACCTGGCTGATAGGCCGGGTGTTGCTGGGCAGGTGCGGGAAGGCGACCTGCGGCTCGATCTCGCTGACGTCAATCTCCAGCGTTGCGGCGAAGACCGCGTCCGGGTCGGAACGAAACTCGCGGTACGGCCGGCGGGCATGCTCCGCCAAGTAGGCCCGCGTGATGTCGTCCACGGCGATGAGGCCGGCCTTGCCGCCGGCTTCGATGGCCATGTTGCTCATGGTGAAGCGATCGTCCATAGGCAGGGACTCGATGGCCGGGCCGGCGAACTCCATTGCCATATAGCGGGCGCCGTCCACGCCGATTTTCCCGATGGTGTAAAGGATGAGGTCCTTTCCCCCGACCCACGGCCGGCGCTCCCCACGGTAGATGAAGCGGAAGGTGGACGGCACCTTCATCCAGATGCGGCCGGTGGCCATGGCCACGGCGATATCAGTGGAGCCCATGCCGGTGGCGAAAGCGCCCAGCGCACCGTAGGTGCAGGTGTGGGAATCCGCCCCCACCACCACGTCGCCAGGCACCACCAGGCCCTGCTCCGGGAGCAGGACGTGCTCGATGCCCAGCCGGCCGACCTCAAAATAATGGCTCAGCTCCTGCTGGCGCGCGAACAGCCGTACCTGCCGGCACTGCTCCGCAGAGGGAATGTCCTTATTGGGGGTGAAGTGATCGGGGACCAGGACTACTTTGTCCCGGTCGAATACCTTTCCTACCCCGATTTTCTCGAACTCCCGGATGGCAATCGGTGCCGTGATGTCGTTGGCCAGCACCAGGTCCACCGGTACATCGATCAACTGGCCAGGATGCACAGGGGCACCCACATGTGCGGCAAGGATGGCTTCAGCGAGTGTCATGCCCATGGTCTATTTCAGCTCCTCCTCCCGCATGACTCCAATGCCCCAGTAATCGTTGACATGGGCACTGCCGTGGGTGGCCTGCATCTGATCCAGCGTCTGCTTGATTTGCTCGGCGGCTTCCTTCCGGGCGTTGCGCGTCTGCTGTTTGGCGGCCAGCATGCGGTTCAGGGCGAACAAGTAAGCCTTGGCGCTGGCGGTGACGATGTCCAGGTCAGCCCCCCGCCCCATGAAGTAGCGGGTAACCTTTTCATCGCCCCCGTTCACCGGCAGTTCGGCCTTGATGCGGGTGGTCACCTTGCCCATAGCGTCAATGCCTTCAGTGATGGCCTGCACAGTGAACTCCACCAGCTCCACCTTTTCCCCGACGATGGCGTCAATCGCCTTGTAGGTAGCGTCAATGGGGCCGACGCCAGTGGCGGTGTGGCAGATTTCCTTGCCGTCCACGCTCTGAAGACAGACGGTGGCAGTGGGCATGACGTTGGTGCCGCAGATGACCTGCAGGCGGGCCAGCTCGTAGGTCTCGAACATGAAGGGCCATGTCTCGCCGGAAACGATGGCTTCCAGGTCGCGGTCATCCACTACCGGCTTCTTGTCCGCCACTTCGAGGAAGCGCTGGTAGACGCGCTCGAACTCCTGCTCGCTGAGGGTGTAGCCCAGCTCCTGCAGGCGGTGGCGCAGGGCATGCCGGCCAGAGCGGGCCGACAGCACGATCTCGGACACCGGCACGCCGATATCCTCCGGGTTGATGATCTCATACGTACTGCGGTGCTTCAGCATGCCGTCCTGATGGATGCCGGAGGAGTGGGCGAAGGCGTTGCTCCCAACGATGGCCTTGTTCGGCGGGATGACAAAGCCGGTCAAATCGCTCACCAGCCGGCTGATGGGGTAAATCAGCTTCGTGTTGATGCTGGTGGTGAAGTCGAAGAGGTCTCGCCGAGTATGGATGGCCATGACGACCTCTTCCAGCGAGGCATTGCCGGCGCGCTCGCCGATGCCGTTGACCGTGACCTCCACCTGCCGGGCGCCGTTGCGGATGCCGGCCAGCGTGTTGGCCGTCGCCATGCCCAGGTCATTGTGGCAGTGCACCGAGATGACCGCCTTATCAATGTTGGGCACGCGCTCACGGATGGCTCGAATGAGGCCGCCCCACTCTTCCGGGGTGGTGTAGCCGGTGGTGTCGGGGATGTTGACCACCGTGGCGCCGGCGTCAATGACCGCTTCCAGCACCTGGAAGAGGTATTCGGGGTCAGCGCGGCCGGCGTCTTCCACGTAGTACTGCACATCCTCGACGAAGCGCTTGGCGTACTTCACGGCGCGCACGCCGGCTTCCAGCGCTTCCTCTCGGCTCATGTGAAGCTTGTACTTCAGATGGATGTCCGAGACACCCAGCCCGGTGTGAATGCGCGGGCGCTGGGCCTTCGCCAGGGCGGCGGCGGCCACGTCGATGTCCTCGGTGCGGGCCCGCGTCAGCGCGCAGATGACGCAGTTCCTGATCTCTTTGGCGATGGTCTGCACCGCTTGGAAATCGCCGGGCGAGGAGATGGGGAAGCCGGCCTCGATGATATCCACCCCCAACTGTTCCAGCATCTTGGCGATTTCCAGCTTTTCCGCCACGCCCATGGCCGCGCCCGGCGACTGCTCGCCGTCTCGCAGGGTCGTGTCGAAGATCATAATGCGTTCCGTCATTCTCCTACCTCCTTTTCAAGCCGTAGTATTGGCTCGTTCTCATGTTTTGGGGACGTACGTCAGCCATCCCCAACGATCCTCCTCCTTGCCGGAAGTGATGGCGAAGAAGCGCTCCTGCAGTTTGGCCGTGACAGGGCCGCGCCGGCCGGCGCCCACCGGGATGCCGTCGATCGAGCGGATGGGCGTGATTTCCGCCGCCGTGCCAGTGAAGAAGGCTTCGTCGGCGACGTACAGGCGCTCGCGCGGGATCATGGTCTCCTCGACGGTGTAGCCCATGTCGCGCGCCAGGGTGATGACGCACTGGCGGGTGATGCCTTCGAGGATGGATGCGGCCAGCGCCGGCGTCTGGATGGTGCCGTTGTAGACCAGGAAGATGTTCTCGCCGCTCCCCTCGGACACATAGCCGTTGATATCGAGCGCGATGCCCTCCGCAAAGCCGCGGTCCTTGGCCTCCATGGTTACAAACTGGGAATTCACGTACTGGCCGCCGATCTTGCAGTTGGCCGCCAGCGTGCCGGGCGCCATGCGCCGCCAGGAGCTGACGCCGGCGTCCACGCCCTGCTCCAGCGCCTCTGGGCCCAGATAGGCGCCCCACTCCCAGGTCATGATGACTACTTCCACCGGACACGCCCGGCCGTCCACCCCCAGGCGCTCCATACCGCGGAAGATCAGCGGGCGGATGTAGCAGGCCTCGTGGCGGTTCTTCGCCACCGTGTCAAGGATTGCCTGCGCGATCTGCTCCTCGGTGTAGGGGATGGGCATGCGCAGGACTTTGGCGGAGTTGAAGAGCCGGCGCACATGCTGTTGCAGACAAAAGACCGCGGTGCCCTTGACCGTCTTATAGGCGCGGATGCCCTCGAACACACTGGTGCCGTAATGGAGCGCGTGCACTCCCACGTGCACTTTCGCCTCGTCCCAGGGGACGAATTCGCCGTTGAACCAGATAAAGTCGGACCGGAACGCCATGTGATATCCCTTCCTTTCCGCTCATGCCTGGATGATGTGTGGAATATGGGGGAGGACTCCCGACCCTCACCAGGTCGGGGGAACCTCCTTCGGGTCAAGCCAGGGCATCATGCGGCGCAGTTCGCGCCCCACGCGCTCGATGAGGTGGTTCTTCTCCTGCTTGCGCATGGAGTTGAAGAAGGGCCGACCGGCCTGGTTCTCCAGGATCCACTCGCGAGCGTAGGAGCCGTCCTGGATGGCCTTGAGGAGCCGGCGCATCTCAGCGCGCGTTTCGTCGGTGATGATGCGCGGGCCGGCGTAGTAATCCCCATGCTCAGCCGTGTCGCTGATGGAATAGCGCATGTAGCTCAGGCCGCCCTGCTGGATCAGGTCCACGATGAGCTTCAGCTCATGCAGGCACTCGAAGTACGCGATCTCCGGCTGATAGCCGGCTTCCACCAAGGTCTCAAAGCCGGCCTTGATGAGCGCCGTCACACCGCCGCACAGCACCGCCTGCTCGCCGAAAAGGTCGGTCTCGGTCTCCTCCTCGAAGGTGGTCTCGATGACGCCGGCGCGGGTACAGCCAATGCCCCGGGCATAGGCCAGGGCCAGTTCCTTGGCGTGGCCGGTGGCATCCTGATAGACCGCCAGCAGGCCGGGCACGCCGCCGCCCTGGGTGAAAACCTCGCGCATGCGGTGGCCGGGGCTCTTGGGCGCCACCATGGTCACGTCCACATCGCGCGGCGGGATGATCTGGCTGTAGCGGATGTTGAAGCCGTGGGCGAACATGAGCATATTGCCGGCGCGCAGATTGGGGCCGATCTCTTTCTCGTACAGCTCTTTCTGGACGTTGTCCTGCACGAGGATCATGACGATGTCGGAGGCCGCAGTGGCTTCCGCCGGCGTCATGACCTTGAGGCCGGCCTCTTCCGCCTTGGACCATGAGCGCGATCCCTTATACAGACCCACGATCACATCACAGCCGCTGTCATGCAGGTTCAGGGCGTGGGCATGCCCCTGGCTGCCGAAGCCGATGATGGCGATCTTCTTGCCCTTGAGCAGGTTGAGATCCGCATCCTTGTCGTAGTACATCTTGGCCATTGTTCCTTGCTCCTTCCTGCGTTGTGTGGTGGTTGATGATGTATGAAAAGGCTTACTGCTCTGCCTTACGGCCGTTGCCAGAGATGCCCCGCCCATTGGCAGTACCGCGCAGCATGGCCACTGGGCCGGTACGGGCCACTTCCCGCACCCCGAAGGGCTTCAACAGCTCGATCAGGCTGTCAATCTTATCCTGGGTGCCGGTGGCCTCAATGGTCAGGGTCTGCGGGCCTACGTCCACGACCTGGCCGCGGAACACTTCCGCCAGATGGATGACCTCCGAGCGTTTGGAGGCATCGGCATTGACCTTGATGAGCGCCAGCTCGCGGAAGATGGCTTTGTCAGGTGTCAGGTCGGTGACGACATTAGTGACGTTGACCAGTTTGCGAAGCTGGAGGCCCACCAGCTTTTCCTGGCTGGCATCGCATTCCAGGACGGCGGTCATGCGGGAGATCGCCGGCGTCTCGGTAGGTGCGACAGCCAGGCTGACGACGTTGTAGTTGCGCCGGCGGATCATGCTGGCCACCCGTGCCAGCACGCCGGGTTTGTCCTCCATCCAGGCGATGATGGTCTTGGTAGTCTTCATCAGGCGCCCTCCTCCACCATATGGCGCTCGATCATCTCGGAGATGCTGGCGCCGGCGGGCACCATCGGATACACGTTGTCCTCCCGCTCCACCAGGAATTCCAGCACCACCGGGCCGGGGATGCGCATGGCCTCTTCCACCGAACTGCGCAGGTCCGCCGGGTCCGACACCCGCTTGGCGGGGATGCCGTAGGCCTCGGCCAGCTTCAGGTAGTCCGGACTGCTGATCGGCGTGAACGCGTAGCGGCGCTCAAAGAAGAACTGCTGCCACTGCCGCACCATGCCGAGATAGCCGTTGTTGAGGATGGCGATCTTGATGGGGTACTTCTCCTGCACGATGGTGGCCAGCTCTTGGATGGTCATTTGGAAACCGCCGTCGCCCACGGTGGCCCAGACGGTAGCGTCGGGATAGGCCGCCTGCACGCCCATGGCCGCCGGCACGGCGAAGCCCATGGTGCCCAGGCCGCCGGAGGTGATGAGGCCGCGCCGGCGGTCGTGGAAGTAGTACTGCGCCTCCCACATCTGGTTCTGGCCCACGTCGCTGACCATGATGGCCTGGCCGCCGGTGGCGCGCCAGATCTCGCGGATGACCATAGGGGAGGTCAGCCGGCCGTTCTTGGGCTGGAAGGCCTGTGGGTCCTGGTACTGCTGTTTGCTCCGCAGGAGGTCGGTGATCCATTCCACGCACAGCCGCGGCTGGACCAGCGGTATCAACGCCCGCAGGACCCGTTTGACGTCGCCCACCACCGCCAGGTCCGGCTCCACATTTTTGCCGATTTCCGCCGGGTCAATGTCCACATGGATGATCTTGGCGTCCGGTGCAAAGGTGGATATCTTGCCCGTCACGCGGTCGGAGAAGCGCGCCCCCAGCACGATGAGCAGGTCACAGCGCTGGATGGCCTGATTAGCATGCTTCCAGCCGTGCATGCCGACCATGCCCAGGGCCAGGCGGTGCGTCTCGGGGATGGCGCTGATGCCCAGCAGGGTGGTGGCGACGGGGAAGTTGCCCCGTTCCGCCAGGGCCAGCAGTTCTTCCTCGGCTTCGGAGAGGATGACGCCGTGGCCGGCCAGGATGAGCGGCCGCTCGGCCGCGTTGATCATATCCGCCATGCGCTGGATGAGCTGGGGGTCCCCTTCCAGCGGCGGCTCATAGCCGGGCAGTTCGATCTCATCCGGATAGTCGAACTCCGTCTCCGCGGCCTGCACATCCTTGGGGATATCGATGAGCACCGGGCCTGGCCGGCCGGAGCGGGCGATATAAAAGGCCTCTTTCATGATGTGGGGCAGTTCACGGACATCGGTCACCAGATAGCTGTGCTTGGTGATGGGCATAGTGATGCCGGTGATGTCGACCTCCTGGAAGGCATCCCGCCCCAGCAGGTTGGTGGGGACCTGGCCGGTGATCGCCACAATAGGCGAGGAATCCATGTATGCGGTGGCAATGCCGGTCACCAAGTTGGTAGCACCTGGGCCAGAGGTGGCGATGCAGACGCCCACCTTGCCGGTGGCACGCGCATATCCATCGGCGGCATGCGCCGCGGCCTGCTCATGGCGCACCAGCACATGGTGAATGGGATAGTCAATCAGGGTGTCGTAGAGCTTGATGACCGCTCCACCCGGATATCCGAACACCACATCCACACCTTCTCGCACCAGTGCCTCACACACAATTTGCGCGCCTGTCAGCTTCATTCTTCCCTCCTTTTCTCCCAATCGGGAATCGGGCTTCACATGCGGAACACCGCCCCGGTGCTGGCAGAGGAGACATACTCGGCATAGCGCCGCAGATAGCCGTCCGTCACACGCGGGGTCCACGCCGGCAGTTTTTCCGCCCGCCGGCGCAGGGTTCCCTCGTCCACGTCAATGTCCACGCGATAATTGTCCAGGTCAATAGTGATCATGTCCCCATCCTCCACCAGGGCGATGGGGCCGCCGGCGGCCGCCTCCGGCGAGACGTGCCCGATGACCAATCCGCGAGAGGCACCGGAGAAGCGGCCGTCGGTGATCAGCGCAATATCGCCATCCATGCCCATGCCCGACAGGGCCGAGGTGGCGGTGAGCATCTCACGCATGCCGGGGCCACCCTTGGGTCCCTCATAGCGGATGATGATGACATCCCCGGGCCGGAAATCCCGGCGCAAGATGGCCTGGGTAGCCTCTTCCTCGGAGTTGAAGACGCGCGCCGGCCCGCGATAGAGCGACTGGCCGGCGGCCAGCGCCGCCTTCTTGATGACGCTCCCTTCCGGTGCCAATGAACCGAAGAGGATGCGCAGTCCGCCCGAGGCGGAGTAGGGATTGTCCAGCGGGCGGATGACCGAATCATCCCATACGCCGGCCTTTTGCAGATTCTCCTCTACGCTCTGGCCGGCGGCGGTCATGCAGGTCGTGTCCAGCACGCCCAGGTCGGCCAGCCGGCGCATGACCCCCTGAATGCCGCCGGCGCGGTGCAGGTCCTCGATGTGATGCCCGCCCACCGCCGGGCTCATCTTGCACAGATGGGGAATTCTGGCACTCAGGGAATTAAGCTCGCCCAGGGAGAAATCCACGCCGGCTTCATGGGCGATGGCCATGAGGTGCAGGACGGAGTTGGTGGAGCCGCCCAAGGCCATATCCACAGCGAAGGCGTTGCGGATGGCGCCGGCGGTCAGGATATCGCGCGGCCGGATGTTCTGGCGCAGGAGGTGCATGACGCGCATGCCGGCCTCCTTGGCCAGGCGCAGGCGCTCCGCATCCACCGCTGGGCAGGTGCCGCTCCCCGGCAGGGACATGCCCATGGCTTCGGTCAGGCAATTCATGGTATTGGCGGTGAACATGCCGGCGCAGGAGCCGCATCCGGGGCAGGCGGCCTCTTCCAGGGAGGCCAGCTCTTCCTCGGTCATGCGGCCGGCGGTTACCGCGCCCACCGCCTCAAAGACGTTGGAGAGGTCCACCGCCCGGCCCTGCCAATGGCCGGCGAGCATAGGGCCGCCGTTGATAACGATGGCTGGGATATTGATGCGCGCTGCGGCCATCAGCATGCCGGGGATGATCTTGTCGCAGTTGGGGATGAGCACGATGGCGTCAAAAGCGTGGGCCTGGACCAGGATTTCCACCGAATCGGCGATCAGCTCGCGGCTGGGGAGGGAGAAGCGCATGCCGGCATGGTTCATGGCCAGGCCGTCGCACACGCCGATGGTATTGACTTCGAACGGGGTGCCGCCGGCGGCGCGGATGCCGGCTTTGACCGCTTCCGCGACCTGCCGCAGATGAACATGGCCAGGGATAACCTCGCTGTAGGAGTTGATGACCCCGATAAAGGGCTGGCTCATCTCGAAGTCCGTCACTCCCAGCGCCCGCAGGAGGGAGCGGTGCGGTGCGCGTTCCAAGCCTTTTTTCAGTTCGTCGCTTCTGAGCATCCTCGGGTCCGCCTTTCTTTCGTCGGTGTAGTGAGATAATGATAATAAAAGGCCTTTCGTCAGGCATGCCGGCGAAGACCGGAACGCCTGAAGAAAGGCCTCAATGCCCATTGGTCGGCCGCGTTGGGACCAGTACGCTGCAAAAATAAAAGCCTCCCGGTTGGGAGGCTTCTTATGGCTGGTGCTTGCTCTCGGGTGTGCCTATCTCGCGCCCTCCCCAACCGGAACCAGGCTCTGGCCAATAAGGACCAGAACCAGAATGCCGAGAATAATTACCAGGTTCAGGGAGAGCACATTCACTAGGTTCATCGTATGTACCTGCACACCATCTGATTACCTCAGGTTCTAACGTAATTATAGCACACCTTTCCGGATTTGTCAACCCGCTAATTGAGGGTTTTGAAAAAGTCCAAACATACAATCTGCGGAGGAGCGGCTTGGCGGCTGAAGCCATGGCAACAACCGCGAAGCCGCAGTTTCAACCTCGGCCGCACTCGACTTGGCCCAGGAGGTCGGTCACCTGTTTGTCGGAAGTTCGCCGGCGGCTGGAAGCCGCCGGCGTAGGAAGCGAAGCCCTCACGGGTCTTGGCACCATAAGCCTGGTGTTTCATCGCCGGCCCACCGCCTCAACTCCCTCTGCCCCTTCCTCATTTGACAGGCCGAGCTGTAGGGATATGATAAAACAGCATGGCTCCTGACGGGTGCGGAGCGGAGAGCACCGCTGGCAGAGTATCGGGGTGGGGAACCCATGAGGCGCATGGCGGCCATCGCCTGGAAAGAGGTGCACCATATCATCCGGGATTGGCGCACCATGGTCGTGATGTTCCTGATCCCTATCGTCCAGCTCTTCCTGCTGGGCTATGCCGCTACCACCGACGTGGAGCATATCCGCACCGCCGTCCTGGATGGTGACCGTTCACCGGAGAGCCGCGAGCTGTTGCGCTCCTATGAGGCCTCTGGCTATTTCAGCCTGGTCCGCTGTGTGGAGAACGAGCGGGAGCTGGCGGAGATGATAGACCGAGGGGAGGTCCGCGCCGGCCTGCTGATCCCGGCCGGCTACGGCCGGCGCATCTTGGCCGGCGAAAAAGCACAAGTGGCCTTTGTCATTGACGGGTCCGATCCCAATATCGCCAACGCGGTCTTCGCCGCCTCCCAGCAGGTCGGCCAGGCCTACAGCCTGCGCCTCATCGAGCGCCGGCTGGGCATCTCCCCGGAGGAGCTGATGGCCCTGGAAGTGCGCCCGCGCGTCTGGTACAACCCGGAGATGAAGAGCGTGAACTTCATGATTCCCGGGCTGATGGCCATGATCATGTATCTGCTCACCACCATGCTGACCGCGCTGGCGATCGTGCGGGAGCGCGAGCAGGGCACGGTGGAGCAGTTGATGGTCAGCCCCGTCCGGCCGGCGGAACTCGTCGTCGGCAAGGTCCTGCCCTATGTGGCGGTGGCCTTTCTCGACATGCTGGAAGTGCTGGCCATTGGCACGCTGTGGTTCAAGGTGCCAGTGCACGGGAGCCTGGGTCTCCTGCTGGGGCTGTCGTTCGTCTTCCTGCTGAGCTCACTGGGGGTGGGGATTTTCATCTCCAGCGTGGCCAACTCCCAGCAGGAAGCGATGTTGCTGGTCTGGCTGACCCTGCTACCTTCTATCTTTCTGGCCGGCTTCTTCTTCCCGATCGAGGCCATGCCGCCAGCCCTGCAGGCGATCAGCTATCTCATCCCACTGCGCTACATGCTCATTATCATGCGCGGTATCATCCTGAAGGGCGTGGGTCTGAACGTGCTCATGCCGCATATCATCCCGCTTCTCATTTTCGGCATTTTCATCATGGGCGCGGCCGCAAGGCGCTTCCGCAAGCGGCTGGAATGAGCGTGAGGTGCGCGAGTTTATGTCGGAAGCAGTCATCGAAACCCGAGGGCTGACCAAACGCTTCCGCAGAGTGGTGGCGGTGGACCATTTGGACCTGACCATCTATCGCGGGGAAATCTTTGGCCTGCTGGGCCCGGACAGCGCCGGCAAGACCACCACCCTGCGCCTGCTGTGCGGGCTGATGCGTCCTACCGAAGGGACGGCGCGCGTCGCCGGCTTCGATACCGTGCACCAGGCGGAGGCCCTTAAGCGTCAGATCGGCTACATGCCTCAGCAGTTCTCCCTGTACGGCGATCTGACCGTCATGGAAAACCTGCTCTTCTTCGCCGACATCTTCGACGTGCGGGAGCCGGAGCGCTCCCAACGCATCGAGCGGTTA
The DNA here is from genome assembly GCA_938049385.1 of uncultured Anaerolineae bacterium. Classification (GTDB taxonomy): domain Bacteria; phylum Chloroflexota; class Anaerolineae; order JACIWP01; family JACIWP01; genus JACIWP01. The sequence continues at coordinate 12,180 of CALIBQ010000008.1, read as the reverse complement.
CTGCGCTTCGCCGGCCTGATCGAGTTCATCGGCCGGCGAAGCGCCTACCTCTCTGGCGGCATGAAGCAGAAACTGGCGCTGGCCTGCGCGCTCCTGCATCAGCCGCCCATCCTCCTGTTGGACGAACCGACCACCGGCGTGGACCCGGTCTCACGCCGCGAGTTCTGGCAGATTTTGACCGAACTGCACCTCGCCGGCGTGACGCTGGTCATCACTACGCCGTATATGGACGAGGCCGAGCGCTGTACTCGCGTCGGCCTGATGTACCAGGGCCGGCTGATGGTATGCGATACGCCGACCCGCATCCGTCAGATGATCGAGGGCGAGGTCATCGAACTGCAGGTGGGCGCCTTCCGACAGGCGCGCCAGCTCCTGCAGGACGAGCCAGGCGTCCTGGAGATACAGACCTACGGCGAGATGCTCCATCTCATCGTGGACAATGCCGCGGCGCGCCTACCGGCCATCGCCGCCCGCCTGAAAGAGGCCGGCATCCCCGTGCTCTCCATGCGCCAGACGCGGGCGCGCATGGAAGAGGCGTTCATCAGCCTGATCCGCCGGCAGAACGCCCGCATACAGGCAGAGATGACCCCGCCAGGAGCGGAAAGCCATGGCGAATGAGCTGGCTGTCGAAGTGCGCGGCCTGGTGAAAAAGTTCGGCGATTTCACGGCGGTGGACCACATCCATTTCGCTATCCGCCGCGGGGAGATATTCGGCTTCCTGGGACCCAACGGCTCGGGCAAGACGACCACTATTCGCATGCTGTTGGGGCTACTGCGGCCCACCGCCGGCGAGGCAACCGTGCTGGGCTTCGACATCCGCCGGCAGACCGAGGAGATTCGCCGGCGCATCGGCTACATGTCTCAGCGCTTCAGCCTGTACTACGACCTGACAGTCTCCGAGAACCTCGATTTCTTCGGCCGCACCTACGGCGTGCGCGGGGAGCGTCTGCGGCAGCGCAAGGAATTCGTGTTGGAAATGGCCGGCCTGAAGGGGCGCGAACGCGAGCTGACCCGCAATCTCTCCGGCGGGTGGAAACAGCGGTTGGCGCTGGGCGCGGCTATCCTGCATGAGCCGGAGATGCTCTTCCTCGACGAGCCGACCGCCGGCGTGGACCCTATCTCCCGCCGCTCCTTCTGGGACCTGCTGTACGAGCTGGCCGATGCCGGCACCACCATCCTGGTCACCACCCATTATATGGACGAGGCGGAACACTGTCACCGTCTTGCCTTTATTCACCGCGGGCGCCTCATCGCACAAGGCACGCCGGAGGAGATCAAGCGCCAGATGCCCGGCCAGGTGCTGGAGATTGACAGCGACGCGCCGGATGAGGTTGTGAAACTTCTGCGGGCCAGCGGAGCATTTACCGAGGTCGCGCTGTACGGCACGCTGGTACACGCCATTGGGCCGGACGCCGGCGCCCGCGCCGAAGAAGTGCGGAGTCTGCTGGAGCAGGCCGGCGTGCACGTCTATGCGGTCAACCATATCCCACCTTCTCTGGAGGATGTCTTCATTGCCCGGGTTGGGGAACAGGCCAAGGCGGCGGGGCAGAACCCGGGGATCGGAGGTCAGTTATGAAGCGCACCCCTCGCATCATTATCGGAGCAGTTTTGGCGGTGCTGGTACTGGCCGCCGGCATATATCTTTGGAGAACGCCGGCGGCGCGTTCTGAAATTTCTGCCCGCTTAGGGCTGGCCCCTGCGCCGGCGGCCGGCCCCTACATCTTCGCGTCGGGGAGCATCGAAGCTACCCTGGTGGGAGTGTCCAGCGAGGTCGGCGGACGGGTGGTGGCCCTCTATGCCGACGAAGGGGACGAGGTGAAGCAAGGGCAGGTGGTGGTGGAGCTGGATACCGCCCTGGTGGATGCGGAAATCCGCAAGGCGGAGGCGGCGGTGGCGCTGGCGCAGGCCGGCGTGGACCTTGCTAGCGCGCCGTTTCCGCCGGAACTGATCGCCAAGGCCGAGGCCTATCGGCATCAGGCGGAGCTAGCGGCACAGGCCGCCTATCAGGCCTGGCAGGATGCCAAGGCGGTGCTGGAGGCGCCGCGCGAGGTGGATGTCCAGCTCGCCGGCGCCCGTGCCAAGGCGTCGGCCGCAGAGATTCAGGTCCAGATCGCCGGCCTGCTGGCCCAGGCCGCGGACGTGGAGCAGGCCATGTACGAGCGCCTGGTGAAGAGCCTGGAAGAGGGCGTGGAAGTGGTCGTGCCGGGGCCCGGCGGCCCGACGCCGGTGAAGGTGCCGGCGCCGCCCCAGAACTTGGAGCAGGCGCGCGAGCAGTGGAACCTGGCCAGCCAGCGCACATGGCAGGCCTATGCCGCGCTGGAAGAGGCCCGGCGCGCCCATGAGGCCGCCCTGCGCACCCTGGCTGACCTCCAGCGCCAGAAGGAAACCCCCATCACGTTAGAAGCGCAGGTCCATGCCGCGGAGGCCAATTACCAGCAGGCACTGGCGGCGGCGGAGGCGGCGCGCCGTGCCGTCGAGGACCTGAAAGCCGGCCCGTGCGCCGAGGACATCGCAGTCGCCCAGGCGGAGCTGTCCAAAGCCCAAGCGGCGCTGAAGCTTCTGCAGACCCAGCGCGAGAAGATGACCCTGCGGGCGCCGGCCGCCGGCCTGGTTACCGAACGCAGTGTCGGCCTGGGGGAGGTGATTGCGCCGGGCGCCCGCCTCCTGCGCATCGCGAACCTGGACAAGGTAACCCTCACGGTATATGTGCCGGAGCCGCAGATCGGCCGGGTGAAGCCCGGCCAGCGGGTGCGGGTGGAGGTGGATGCCTATCCCGGCCGGCAGTTCGAGGGGCACGTCAGCCGGGTCGCCGATGAAGCGGAGTTCACCCCCAAAAGCGTCCAGACGAAAGAGGAGCGGGTCAGCCTGGTCTTTGCCGTGGAGATTGAAATCCCCAATCCCGACCATGCCCTGAAGCCGGGCATGCCGGCCGACGCCTGGATCTTCGTGGAGGAGGTGCGCTGATGTCCAGGAACCGCTACCGCACCATTCTCGCGGCACTGCTGATCCTGCTGGCGGCCGCCGGCTGTCTATCCTGGCCAGCCCAACAGGCCGGCGTCCTGTCATTCCTGGGCATCGGCCCGCGCCAGGATGATACCGCCGCTTTCGAGGCCTCCGGCACCATTGAGGCGGAGCAGGTGACCATCGCCAGCGAAATCGGCGGCCGGGTGGTGAAGGTGTACGGCCGGCAGGGCCAGGCCGTGAAGCAGGGCGAAGTGCTGATCACCCTAGACGACGCGCTCATCCGCGCCCAGATCGGGCAGGCCCAGGCGGAAGTGGAGAAGGCCCAAGCGGAGCTGGAACAGCTCCTGGCCGGCGCCCGCCCTCATCAGGTCGAAAAGGCGCGGGCGGAGCTGGCCCAGGCCGAGGCGAAAGCTGCCGGCGCCAAGCAAGCTTGGGAAGATGCCCAGAGGCTCCGGGAGGACCCTCAGGAACTGGACGCGCAGGTGCATGCCGCACAGTCCGAGGTGGCCCTGGCGGAAGCTCGCTTAGATGCGGCACGTGCCCGCCTCTCGGAGGCAAAGGCCCGCTATGAGGCGTCCAAAGGGGGCGGCTCAGATATCGAGAAAACAACCCAGGAAATCTTGCGCCTGCAGGTGGAGGCGGCGCGCCTGGCGGTCCAGCAGGCCGAGCAGGCGCTGGCCGGCGCGCGGCAGACGTTGGCGGTGCTCCAGCAAATTCGCTCCCAGCCGGCCTCCCTCGATGCGAGCGTCCACCAGGCAGAATGGGGCTACCGATTGGCAGAGGCGGAGGTAGAGGCGCGAAGGGCGGAACTGGCTCTGCTGAACGCCGGCCCACGCGCCCAAGAGGTAGCGCTGGCACAGCGCAAAGTGGAGCTGGCGCAACGCACAGTTGAGGCATTGGAGGTTCAGCGCGACAAACTGATCCTGCGGGCGCCCATCGCCGGCATCATATCCTCGGTGATGATCCACGATGGGGAAAGCGCGGCCGCCGGCGCCGCCCTGATGACCATCTCGGACCTTGCCCATGTGTACCTGACCATTTACGTGCCGGGGGCCGAGCTGGGACGCGTGTACCTGGGACAGCCGGCGGAGGTGCGGGTGGACGCCTATCCGGGTCGTGTTTTTCCTGGTCGGGTAACCTATATCGCATCCCAGGCGGAGTTCACCCCGCGCAACGTCCAAACGAAAGAAGAGCGCGTCAATATGGTCTTTGCCGTCAAAATCGCGCTGGAAAATCCCGAAGGTATACTGAAGCCGGGGATGCCGGCGGACGCGAAGCTCCTGCCGTAGGGGTTACGCCGACCGGCGGGCCACCATGTGCCAGATGCCGAGCGGCTCCGGCGCCCGCACCAGCAGGGAGGCCAGCAGGTACATCAGCGCGCCGAGGGCAATGCCGCCCATGGCCACCAACCAGGCACTGCTTTCACCAAGATAGTACAGGAAGCTCCAGAGCACGATGCCCATGGCGCCGGCGGAAAGGGTGATGCGGCCGAACGAAGCGCCCAGCTCCCCCCAGGGCAGACCCTCGGCGCGCCGCGCCAGGAGCACCACCAACACGATCATCTCCAGGATGGTGGCGATGGAATTGGCCAGCGCCAGGCCGGCGTGGGCCATGCCGCCGGCCTCGGCCGGCCGGCCCAGCACCAGGCTCAGGACGATGTTCAGCGCCATCGCCCCCAGCCCCACCGCCACCGGCCGCAGGGTGTCATGCAGGGAATAAAAGGCGCGCGAGAGGATTTCCACCGCCGAATGCCCCACGAGGCCAAGCGCATAATACGCCAGCGCGCTGGCGACCCAGACGGTGCTGTGGGCATCGAAGGCGCCGCGCTGTAACAGTACCTGCACCAGCGGCCGGCGCAGGAGGATAAGCTCTATGCTGGCCGGCACCGCTAGGTACAGCGTGGCGCGCAGGGTAGCGCTGACCGTCGAGCGGAAGGCGGACATCTCCCCGCGCGCAGCCTGGGCGGAAAGGGTTGGGAAAGCGGCGGTCGCCACTGCCTGGGCGAAAATGCCCTGCGGCAGGAGCATGATGAGCCAGGCGTAGTTCAGCGCCGAGAGGGAGCCTGCCGGCAGGCGCGAGGCCAGGATGGTATTGACCAGAAAGTTGACCTGCACGGCCGCCAGGCCGATGGTGCGGGGGAGCATCAGCCGGCCGACCTCGCGCACGTTCGGGTCTTTCCACCCTAGGAGGGGGGCATAAAACCCGTCCAGCCGGCACAGCGCCGGCACCTGCACCAGCAGATGGAGGAGCGAGCCGGCGACCACCCCAATGGCCAATCCTTCCACCCCGCGGGAGGGAGACAGCCACAGCGCCCCGGCAATGATGGCCAGGTTATATAATGAGGGCGCCAGGGCCGGCGTCAGGAAATGCTGGTGCGAGTTGAGGATGCCCATCAATACACCGCTGACGCCGAAGATGATGGGCGAAAGGAGCATCAGCCGCATGAGGTGCGCGGTGAGGGCCTGCTGGGCGGGGGTAAAGCCCGGGGCGATGATGTGGCGCACCATTGGGCCGGCCAGCACGCTGGCGAGGAACGATAAAATGGTCAGCAACAGCATGAGCAGGTTGATGATGGCGCTGGCCAGGCGCCAGGCGTCGCGCCGGTGCCCCTGAGCCAGCAGGCCGGCGAAGGTGGGGATAAAGGCGGAGCCGAGCGCGCCGCCGGCCACAAGCTGGAACAGCAGATCGGGCAAGCGGAACGCCGCCAGATAGGCATCCAGCGCGGCGCTGGTGCCGAACTGGTGTCCGATGACGATCTCGCGCAGCATGCCCAACAGCCGGCTGAGCACGAACAGCATCATCACCAGCGCCGCCGCGCGTACGATCTGACGTTTGTCGGCTTCCGCGTTGTCCATCCCGCCGCGCTCCAACGTTTGGATGGCTCCATTATATGCCGCCGCGCGCACCGGGCAAATAGGAGGGGAGCCCCCGGCCCCTCCCCGGACGCAGGGAGGGGAGCCGGCGAGATGACTGTCACCTATTATCTTGCTCGGAGCGCATCCAGCACAGCCTGCAGGTCTGGAGGCAGGGGCGCGGCAAATTCCATCTGCCGGCCTGTGACCGGGTGGCGGAAGGAAAGCCGCGCCGCGTGCAGGAACTGGCGCGGGCAGGAGAGCCGGCTCCGCCGCCGTCCGTACACCTCATCCCCCACCACCGGATGCCCAATGAAGGCCAGATGGACGCGAATTTGATGGGTGCGGCCGGTCCTGGGCATGACCTCCAGCAGGGCATGCTCGCCCAGCGGCTCCAGCACGCGATAGGCAGTGACCGCAGGCCGGCCCTCCGGCACGACCGCCATGCGCTTGCGCTGGCGCGGGTCGCGCCCGATGGGCGCATCAATGACGCCGGCCGGCGACGATGGCACACCGTGCACCATCGCCAGATAAATCTTCTCCACCTGGCGGGCCTGGAACTGCTCCTGCAGGGCACTGCGGGGGCCGGCCGATTTCGCCACGATGAGCAGGCCGGAGGTGTCCTTATCCAACCGATGCACGATGCCCGGGCGGGGGAAATCCCCGCCGGCCTCATCCTCGTCCTCCTCGCCCTCCCACCAGTCCAGCTCTGCCCATTCGGGGAAGCGCGCCAGCAGGGCATTGACCAGGGTACCGCTGGTGTGGCCGGGTGCCGGGTGCACGACCATGCCGGCCGGCTTGTTGATGACCAGCAAATAATCGTCCTCGTAGAGGATGTCGAGGGGGATCGGCTCGGGAAGAATGCGGACTTCCTCCGGCGGCGGGATAAGGACGCGGATGGACTGATTGGGGTCCAGCCGGGTGCTGGGGCGCGCCGGCCGGCCGTCCAGCGTCACGCGCCCTTCCTCGATCCACTGCTGGATGCGGGCACGCGAGACGTCGGTCAATCGGCCGACGAGGAATTTATCCAGGCGCATGCCGGCCGCTTCTGCCGGCACGATGAAGGTGCGCTCCTCATCGAACGGCAAATCCCGCTCCATCATAGGGGCACGTTCCGATCTGTACGCAGAGGCGCCGGCATGCTATATGGGAAATTCGTCGGCGCCGGCGGACCAGGCGCGCGGATGAAGCAGGAGGCGGTAGGCCAGCAGACCCACGCCCACCACGATAAAGGTGTCGGCAAAGTTGAAGACCGGCCACATGTGGAAGTCCATGAAGTCCACCACGTAGCCCAGGCGCACGCGGTCCAGCAGGTTGCCCAGGGCACCGCCCAACTGCATGGCCAGGCTGATCTTCAACAGCCATTCATCGCCGGGCACATGCCGAAAGTAGAGCGCGATGGCCGCGATGACCACCACCGCCACAATGACCAGCACAGCACTGCCGTTCTGAAAGAAGCCGAAGGCCGCGCCGGTGTTAGTAACGTAAGTGAAAGAGAAAAGGTGCGCCAGCGCCGGCGTCGGCAAACGCGTCTCGTACAGGTCCAAATGGGTCACCACCAGGTGCTTGGTGAACTGGTCGAAGGCCAGGAAGACCAGGGCCAGGGCCGGCAGGAACAGCCAGCCCCGCCAGCCCGCCGTTTGGGGCTTTGCTTCGTGCATCTCCACGTGCAGGCTCTCCTCAAAATGGTGAATGGGGCGGCAGGCCGGCCCACCGCCCCATCGTAGGCATCATGTTCAGGCGACCCGCAGGATGCCCAGCTCAATGGGATGTTTGTCAATATCCAGGGAGGCGCGGAAGCTCTCTGCCGGCGCCGGCGCCTGATGCACTGCCTCCGCCAGCGTCTCCGAGCGCACATAATCCCCGAACTGCTCCATTACCCGGGTCAGGGTTTCGTCCGCCTGGTAGTAAATCTCGATGCGGTCATCCACCTCGAAGCCGGCGTCCTTGCGCATGACCTGGATGCGGCGGATGATCTCGCGCGCCAGCCCTTCGTTGATGAGTTCAGGGGTCAGGCGCACGTCCAGGGCGACCATGTGGCCGGCCTCCTCGACCACCTCGAAGCCATCCGCGGCGGAGACCTGCACGTTCAGCTCCTCCGGCAGGAGGCTGACCTCCTGGCCGTCCACGGTCAGGATCACGGGCTGACCGGCGCTGACTTTGGCGGCGACTTCCGCCGGGTTACAGGCGGCCAGCGCGGCGCGGATTTTCGGATACAGCGCGCCGTACTTCTTGCCCAGCAGGCTGGGGATGCCGCTGACGGAGTACTGGATGATGCCGGAGAGGTCTTCGACAAGCTCCAGCCCTTTCAGGTTCAGCTCATCTACCACCTGATTGCCCAGGCGCTGAAGCGTCTCTCTCTCAGCCGGCGTACGGACCTTGACCAGGGCTTTGGCCAGCGGCTGGCGCACCTTGATGCCGGCCTTGTTGCGGGCAGCGTGCCCCAGCCGCACGATGCGCATGACCAACTGCGTGTCCTCGATGAGCTTTTCGTCCACCAGGGCGCGGTTGGCGGCCGGGAAATCGGTCATGTGCACGCTGGGCGGCGCGTCGGGCCGCACGCTGAGCACCAGGTTGCGGTAGATTTCCTCCGCCACGAACGGGGTGAAGGGTGCCAGCAGTTGCGACAGGGTCACCAGACATTCGTACAGCGTGAGGTAGGCGGAGACCTTGTCCCGGTTTTCGCCGCTCCGCCAGAAGCGCCGGCGCGAGCGCCGCACGTACCAGTTGGACAAATCATCCACGAACTCGGCGATGGGCCGCGCCGCGCCAGTCAGGTCGAAGCCGGCCATGCGCGTGTCCACTGTCTCGATCAGCTTGTGCAGTTCAGCCAGTATCCAGCGGTCCAGGTCAGGGCGTTCCGACACGGGCACGTCGTGCGCCGTCGGGTCGAACCCATCTAGGTTGGCGTACAGGACGAAGAAGGCATAGGTGTTCCACAGCGTCAGCAGGAACTTGCTCACCACCTCGCCGATGAGGTTGAGCGAGACGCGGCGCTCCAGCCAGGGCGGTGCGGCAGTATATAAGTACCAGCGCAGGGCATCGGCGCCGTGCGTCTTGATGACCTCCATGGGGTCAATGGCATTGCCCTTGGACTTGCTCATCTTCTCGCCGTCTTCGTCCAGAATGAGTCCCAGCACCACACAGTTGCGGAAGCAGGGCTGGTCGAAGACCAGGGTCGAGATGGCGTGCAGGCTGTAGAACCAGCCGCGCGTCTGATCCACTGCTTCGCTGATGAAGTCGGCGGGGAACTGCTTGCGGAACCATTCCTGGTCGCCGTAGGGGTAGTGATACTGGGCGATGGGCATGGCGCCGGAATCGAACCAGCAGTCAATGACTTCCGGTACGCGCCGCATGGTGCCGGCGCATTCCGGACAAGGATAGGTTACCTCGTCGATGTACGGGCGGTGCAGGTCCATCTCGGCAGGATTCAGCGCCTTGTACTGATTGGCGCGCTCCTCGCCCACCTTCTGGCGCAGTTCCTGGATGCCGCCGATGCATTCCTGATGGCCGCACTGGTCGCAGACCCAGACCGGCAGGGGAGTGCCCCAGTAGCGGTCGCGGCCGAGCGCCCAGTCCACGTTGTTCGCCAGCCAGTTGCCGAAGCGCCCGTACTTGATATGCTCCGGGTACCAGTTGATCAGCTCGTTGTTGGCCAGCAGGCGGTCGCGCACCCGCGTGGTCTCGATGAACCAGGTGGTCTTGGCGTAGTAGAGCAAAGGCGTACTGCACCGCCAGCAGAAGGGATAGGTGTGCCGATAGGTGGTGGCGCGGTACATCAGGCCCCGCCGGCGCAGTTCCTCGATGATGAGCGGATCGGCGTCCTTGACGAACATGCCGCGCCAAGGCGTTACCGCGGAGATGAAGCGGCCGCGCTCGTCCACCGTCTGGATGATGGGCAGGTCATATTCCTTGCCCAGCTCCATGTCCTCGGCGCCGAAGGCCGGCGCGATATGCACCAATCCCGTGCCCTCACTGGTAGTGACGAAGTCGGCCTCCACCACGTAGCAGTAGTCCTTCTCCACCGGCAGGAAGGTGTACAAGGGGTGATAATGCCGGCCGACCAGCTCGCGCGCCGACAGCTCGCGGACGACCGTGTACTCGCCCTGCAGGGCATAGTCCAGCAGGTCTTTGGCCAGGATGAGCCGTTCCGTGCCGTTGCCGGCGGTCCTTTGCTCCACCATTACATAGGTTACCTCGGGGTGGACGGCGACGGCCACGTTGCCCGGCAGGGTCCAGGGCGTGGTAGTCCATACCAGCAGGTAGGTGCCCGGCTCATCCACCAGCGGGAAGCGCACGAAAATAGACGGGTCCTCCGCCTCCCGGTAGCCCTGCGCCACCTCATGGTCGGACAGCGGCGTCCCACAGCGGGGGCAGTACGGCACCACCTTATAGCCTTGATAGAGCAGGTCCTTCTCCCAGATTTGCTTGAGGATCCACCAGACCGATTCGATGTACTCGTTGTCCAGCGTGACGTAGGGATTCTCCAGGTCGATCCAGAAACCGAGCCGGTCGGTGAGCTCCTCCCATTCACGCACGTACTTGAAGACGCTCTCGCGGCATTTCTGGTTGAACTCGGCGATGCCGTATTCCTCGATGGCCTGCTTGCCGGAAAAGCCCAGCATCTTCTCCACTTCCAGCTCCACCGGCAGGCCGTGGGTATCCCAGCCGCCCTTGCGCCAGACGAAGCGGCCCTTCATGGTCTGGTAGCGGGGGAAGGCATCTTTGACAGCGCGCGTCAGGGCATGGCCGATGTGCGGCAGGCCGTTAGCAGTGGGCGGCCCCTCATAGAAGACCCAGGGCTGGGCGCCCTCGCGGTTGCGCACACTGCGCATGAAGATATCGTTTTCCTTCCAGAACTTGAGGATTTTCTCCTCCAGGCTCGGGAAGTGGACATGTGCCGGCACAGGTGTGAATCGTTCTGTCATCTCTGCGTTCCTCCAGCTCGATGCCAGCCGTCAGGGGCTGTCAGGGTTCTAAGGCGATGATCATGCGCTTGTTGCTCTTGCCCTTGGACATATAGTCCACGACGCGTATCGGGCCGACCTCGCGCGTGTTGGCCACATGGGTGCCGCCGTCAGCCTGCATATCCAGCCCGACGATTTCCACAACGCGCACTTCGGTGATGGCCGGCGGAAGCAGGTTGATCTTGGTGCGTATCAGGTCCGGTATCTGGAAGGCCTCCTCGCGCGGCAGGATGCGCACGCGGATAGGACGCTCGGCGGCGACCTCCTGATTGACGGCCCGCTCGATCTCCTGTACCAGGGATTTCTCCATACTCTCGAACTCGAAGTCCATGCGGGCGCGCAGGGGCTCCATGTTGCCGCCGGTGACCAGCACGCCGTAATCGCGCCAGATGACGCCGCACAGGATGTGCAGGGCGGTATGGGTGCGCATGAGTTGGTAGCGCCGCTCCCAGTCAATCTCGCCGCGCACGGGCGTGCCGGCCGGCGGTGGGGGCGTCTCGTCGGCGAGCAGGTGCCATATCTCACCGTCGCGCCGCGCCATGCCCGTCACCAGCCACTGCCGGCCGTCCTGGCAGAAGAGCCGGCCGGTATCGTGCGGCTGGCCTCCACCGCCCGGGTAAAAGGCGGTCTGGTCCAGCACGACACCCCCCTCGTCCGAGGCCGCAACCTGCGCTGCGAACATGCGCAAGTAGCTGTCAGTCTGATACAGCAGTTGGGTCATAGTATCTTTCCCCATCAACAAAAATGCTCTCTTCCCCCATGGGGACGAGAGCACAATACACTCCCGCGGTACCACCCCTCTTAGCAGACCGCTCGCTCCGTGGGATACCAACATATCCCCGTCCAGGGTAACGGCTGACGAGGCCGGCCAGGTCTACTAGGCACGTATGTGCCGTTCGGCTGGCAGCTCCGGAAGGATTTTCGGTGAGGCGTGCCCACCCAGCTCGCACCTCGCCCGGGCTCTCTGCAGAGCCGTTTCTCACCTACTCGTTTCCATCATCGCCATTCGGATATAGTTTGACAATAATATACCACAAAGCGGGGTGGGTGTCAACTGCCGCTAGTGAGGGCGTCGGGAGAGTCCAAACATACAATCTGTGGAAAAGCGGCCTGGCGGCTGAAGCCGCGGCAACGACTGCGAAGCCTGCGCGGGCTTCGCGAAGCACTTCGCCTGGCGTTGAAGCATCGGGCTTACGGTGCCAAGCCTCGCAGGGGCTTCGCTTCCTTAGCCGGCGGCTGGAAGCCGCCGGCGAACCTCCTAGTACTTGACCACGTTGGTTTCATACGGTATCCTTCTCTCCATGACATTCATGTGGAGGGAAGGAATCATGCCCAGGCCCAAGGTGTACGCAGTCGAGCTGACCGGGGAACAACGATCACGTCTGCTTGAGCTGGTC
>CALIBQ010000007.1 GCA_938049385.1 uncultured Anaerolineae bacterium | reverse complement strand
GACCAGCTCAAGCAGACGTGATCGTTGTTCCCCGGTCAGCTCGACTGCGTACACCTTGGGCCTGGGCATGATTCCTTCCCTCCACATGAATGTCATGGAGAGAAGGATACCGTATGAAACCAACGTGGTCAAGTACTAGCCTGGCTGACGCTGGCGCTGTGGATATACGTGCGCGGTGTGCGGCGCGGCGGCGTGGGCTGGTACGCGCTAGGGGCAGTGTTCGCCGCGCTGGCGGTGCTGGTGCGCCAGAACGGCATCGTCCTGCCGGCCGCGCTGGGAGCCTATCTGCTGTGGGAATGGGTGCGCCGACGGCGTCCCTTCCCCTGGCGGGAGGGACTGGCCGGCATTCTCCTGCCGGCGCTGGCCCTGCTGGTGCTGATGGCACTGCCGCGCCTGGGCATCCTGCCGGCGCGCGCCGACATCCTGATGTGGATTGACCGCGATCTGACCATCGAGGGATTGGCCCTCAAGCTCTTCCAGCTACTGATGTATATGGGGCTCTTCCTGCTCCCCATCACGGCGGCCGCCGGCGTCATGATGCTCTTCCGGCGCGGCGGATGGAAAGATGTCTGGAAGCCGGCCCTGCTGACCATTCTGGCCGGCGCCGGCGCGCTCCTGCGCTTCTTTCTCCCGTACCGCCTGCCGTATATCGGCGTCTGGCGCATGATGCCCTATTATCCGGCGGTCTGGACGCCCTTCGGCACCGGCAGTCCGGGGGAATGGCTGGCCGGCGAGCGGGAAATGCTCTTCTCCTACCGCTTCTGGCTCGCCATCACCGCGCTGAGCTGTCTCGGCGTGGGGTTGCTGTTGTGGCCGGCTCTGCGCCGGCGCACGTCTGGCGCGGCGCGCGCGGAGGATTGGCCGGCAGGACTGCTGTGGCTTGCGGCGGCCGCCAATCTGGCGCCGGTGGTGCTCTTCAGCGGTGTGATTTACGAGCGCTATCTGCTGGTAGTGCTGGTGCCGACCGCGGCGCTCTTCCTGCGGGCCGTGCAGAGGGAGGGGATGCGGCCGGCCTGGGCGCTGGCCGGCGGACTGCTGGCCCTGTATCTCGCCTTCTCCCTGGCGCTGACGGCAGAGTTCGTGGGATGGAACGGGGCCGCCTGGCGCGCCGGCGAGCGCCTGACCGCGCAGGGTGTCCCACTGGAACAGATAGACGGGGGGTTCGCCTGGAACGGCTGGCATTTCGCCGACCGTCTGCGGCAAGGAGAGCGGACGCAGCAGGAAGGGGCGCCGGCCTACATGGAGCTGTTCCCGTTCATCACGCGGCGGTATGTGGTATCTTTCTCGCCGCTGGCCGGCTATCAGGTGCTGGGGGAAGAGCCGTACTGGTCGCCCCTGCGCTGGTCCTGGCGCCGGCTGTACATCTTACGGCGGACGGAATAAGGGAATGACTATGTCGAAGGTGCTTGTCAGCAACGTGCGGGTACAGGACAGCGTGCCGGCGGCGGTGCGAGAGGCTATGGAGCTGGCCGATTGGCGCCGCTATATCTCCGCCGGCGCGGATGTCGTCATCAAGCCCAACCTGGGCTGGGATATGTTCATGCCTGGCTCAGTAACCTCGCCGTGGGTCATCGAGGGCATCATCCAGACTATCCGCGATCACGTCCACAGCATCGCCGTGGTGGAGTCGGACCAGGTGCTGGTGGATATCGAGAAGGCCTACCGCATCTCATTTGTGGAGCAAGTCTGTAAGAAGTACAATGTGCCTTTCGTGAATATGTCGAAGGGGCGCTATCGGCGGGTAGCGCTGAAAGACGGCCTGGTCCTGCGCCATATTGACGTGCCGGAGATCCTCCTGGAGCGGGAGATGATCACCGTGCCGGTGATGAAGACCCATGATAAGACCCAACTGACCGGGCCGATCAAGAATCAATGGGGCTGTCTGGACAAGGGCCGGCATAACTATCATCTCATCCTGAACGAGGCGCTGGTGGACATCAACCGCGTCTTCCGGCCTCATTTCGCGGTGCTGGATGCTACCGTAGGCATGGACGGGGACGCGCCCAAGTCGGGCCGGCCGCGGGTCATCGGCCGCGTGCTGGCCTCGGGCGACTTCGTGGCGCTGGAAGCGGTGCAGGCGGAGCTGATGGGCTTTGACTCGCGCCGCATCCCGCATATCCAGATGTGCGCCGAGCACGGCCTGGGCGTGGCGGACCTGGAGGCCATCGAGATGGCCGGCGAGGATTTCCGCGGTCTGAATTATCAATTCGTGCCGGCGCGCCACAACCTGGTCTCACTGGTGGAACTGACCCTGCGCCGCTCCTTCCTGCGGCCGCTGATGTTCGACACGCCGATATTCAACATCTACTGCGCCGGCGCCAAGGTCTGGTACTGGATCTGGTACTACTTGGGCAAGGGGCACCGCTTGCGCGATGAGGTCCTCGCCCATCCGCTCTACGGCCGGCAGTGGCGCGATGAGACCTGGGCGGAGCCGGCGCCTGAGGCAGAAACGATCAAGGTCATGGAGTGAGCGTGTGTCCGATTCGGGGCATCGTGTGGCAGTCATCGGGGGAGGGGTCGCTGGCCTGACGGCGGCCTATGAGCTGACACGCCAGGGCGTCTCCGTTGCCTTGTACGAGAAGGAGCAGACGCTGGGCGGCCTGGCCAGCAGTTTCCCCCTCGACGACGGCTACCTGGAGCGCTATTACCATTTCATTTGCTTGAACGACCATGAATACTTCCAGATGCTGGAGGAGCTGGGGCTGAAGGAGCGCCTGCGCTGGCGCCTGACCAAGATGGGGCAGTATTATCAGGGCGCCTGGTACTCCTTCGGCTATCCGTGGGATGTGCTGTTCTTCCGGCCGTGGGGCTGGGCGGAGAAACTGCGCTTTGGACTGCGCATCATGGACATCAAGCGCCAGCCGGCCGGCGCCTGGCGCGCTATCGAGCACCGGACGGCCGAGGAATGGCTGATTGACCAGTTCGGCCGGCGCGTCTACGAGAGCATCTATGCGCCGCTCATCTCATTAAAGTTCGGGCCGTATGCCGGCCGGCTGTCCGCCGCCTGGATGTGGGCGCGCATCCACCGCCTGGGCAAATCCCGCACCCGCTTGCTCCAGCTCGAAAAGCTGGGCTATCTGCAGGGGGGCACCCAGACGCTGGTGGACGCGCTGGCGGAGCGAATCCGCCGGCAGGGCGGCGTCATCCATACCGGCCGGCCGGTCGAGGCCATCCTGCTGGACGGGGGGCGCGTGCAGGGCGTGCGGTTCGCCGGCGAGACCATCCCCTACGACGCGGTGCTGGCCACCATCCCGACGCCCTATCTGGCCGGCATGGTGCACGGCGCCGGCCAGGAGCGCTTGGCCGGCCTCAATAATATTGACTCCATCGGCGTGACCTGCCTGGTACTGCGGCTGAAACAGCGCTATTCGCCCTACTTCTGGACCAACATCAGCGACAGCCGCATCGCGCTGGCCGGCGTTATCGAGTTCAGCAACCTGAACGCCGGCGTCTGCGCCAACGGCGACCATATCCTGTATCTGCCGCAGTACCTGCCCTCGGACAGCCCGCGCTATCATCTGGCCGACGAGGAGATTTACCAGGAATACCTGGGCTATCTGCGTCTGATGCGTCCCGATTTCGACGCCTCCTGGGTGCGCGCTTGGTGGGTCTTCCGCGACCAGTACGCCCAGCCTATCTGCACCACGGGCTTTTCCCAGCAGGTCGCCGGCATGGTTAGCCCTGTGCAGGGCCTTTTCATCACCGACTCTCATCAGCTCTATCCGGACGATCGCACGGTCAGCAACAGCATTGGGCTGGGCCGGCGCGCCGCGGCGCATATTCTGGCGGAGAGGGGCAAAGATGGGGGAGATTGAGGCCATGTACGCCCACCGCTTCAGCGAGGAAGAGCGCCGCGCCAAAAACGTCATCTGGCAGGTGCTGTGCCGGCACTTCTTCCAGCGCTATGTGCGGCCCGAAGATGTGGTGCTGGACCTGGGCGCCGGCTTCTGCGAGTTCATCAACAACATCCAGTGCCGGACGCGCTATGCTGTGGACATCAGCGAAGAGACCGCCCGCTACGCCCGCCCGGAGGTTATTGTCTATCGCACGCCGGCCACCGACCTATCCCCTATTGCCGATGAAACGGTGGACGTGGTCTTCTGCAGTAACTTTTTCGAGCATCTGCCCGATAAGATGGCCATGAGCCAGACCCTGCGGGAGATTCACCGTGTGCTGGTGCCGGGCGGCCGGCTGTTGATCCTCCAGCCCAACATCAAGTACCTGTATAAGGAGTACTGGGATTTCTTCGACCATCATATCCCGCTCAGCCACTTGAGCATGGTGGAGGCGCTGGCCGGCCACGGGTTCGTGCCGCGCCAGGTCATCCCGCGCTTTATGCCTTTCACCAGCAAGAGCGCCCTGCCCAAGGGGCCGTTCTTCGTGCGGCTGTACCTGATGTTCCCGCCGGCCTGGCGTATCCTGGGTCGGCAGATGTTCATCCTGGCCGAAAGGGGGGGGCCGGCGGCATGAGCGCGGCAAGGCGCGAGCGATGGTGCCTGGTCCTGCTGGCACTTCTGCTGTTCGCCAGCTACGCCTATTTCCTGCCGCGCCGCGTGGACTGGAACCAGAACGGGCGGATGGACCTGGTGCTGGCTATCGTGGACCAGGGCCGGCTGGAGATTGACGACTACGTCGGGAACACCGGCGATTACGCCCACTTCGGCGGGCATTACTACTGCGACAAGGCGCCGGGCGTCTCGCTCCTGGGCGTGCCTTTCTATTGGGCCTTTCGGCAGATGGCGCGCCTGCCGGGTGTGGGGGACTGGCTGGAGAACACAGCCGGCCGGCTCGCTTCGGCACAGGCCTCGCCGCAGGAAGCGGCCGGCCTCTTCCCCTGGCGCGGCTACTTCGCCCTGGCGTTGTACGTTACGACATTAGGGGCGGTGAGCCTGCCGTCCGTCCTGCTGGGCCTGCTGGTGTACCGGGGGGCGCGCCGGCTGGGGGCCGGCGCTGGGTCCAGCGCCCTGCTGACCGCTGTCTACGGCCTGGGCACGATGGCCTTCCCCTACGGCAGTGCCCTCTACGGCCATATGCTGGCGGCGGCCTGCTTGTTCGGTGCCTTCTATATCCTGTGGGGGTGGGCGGGGGGCCGGCGAGCCGCCTGGCGGGCCGGCTTGGCCGGCCTTCTGCTGGGCTGGGCGGTGGTTACCGAGTACCCTATGGTCCTGCCGGCCGGCGTCCTGGGGTTGTACGGGCTGTACCGCCTGCGCTCCCCCAAGATGATCGGCTGGTTGATCCTGGGCGCGGCACTGCCGGCGGCCCTGCTGGCCGGCTATGACCTGGCCATTTACGGTTCCCCTCTGCCCATGGGCTACGCCTATTCGGAGCTGTGGCAGGAGGAGGTGCAGACCGGCTTCATGACCCTGACGACGCCGAACCTGGAGCGGCTGTGGGGCATCACCTTCAGCCCCTATCGCGGGTTGTTCTTCCTGTCGCCGGCCCTGCTGGCGGCGTTCCCGGGATTCGGCGTCTGGCGGCGCCGGCGGGAGGAGCAGAGGCCCGAATGGTGGGCATCCCTGCTGGTTGTCGCAGTGCTGGTGCTGTTCAACGCCTCCTCGGCGGTCTGGTGGGGCGGGTTCGCGGTCGGTCCGCGCTACATCGCGCCGGCGGTGCCCTTCCTGATGCCGGCCGCCGCCGTCTGGCTGACCAGAGGCGGATGGCGCCGGCCGGTGTTCGCGGCGCTGGGCGCGCTGTCCATCTTCGGCGTATGGGCGCAGACCGTCACATCGCTGAAGTTCTACCCGCCGGAGATGTACCGCTTCCCACTGATAGAATATGCCCTGCCCATGTTGCGGCAGGGGCAGATCGCGGCGAACCTGGGCATGGTGCTGGGACTGAAGGGGCTGGGGAGCCTTCTGCCGCTGGCGCTGGTGCTGGCGGTGCTGGCGGCTGGCCTGTTCCGAGTTTGTCGCGCGCCGGCGGGAGATGGAGTATGAGCGGCCGGCGGCTGTCCGCGCACCGCCCCTGGCTGGAGGGTCTGGCACTGTTTCTCATAGCGCTGGCGCTTCTCCTGCCGTTCCACCGCTATAACCTGTGGGATATGACCGAGGGGTGGATCATAGCCGACGAAGGGCATCAGGCCTATCAGCCCTTGCGCTGGCTGATTGGTCAGATGTTTTACCGGGATTTCGCCACGGACAACTATCCGCCAGGCATGGTGATATGGAACGGGACGCTCTTCCGGCTGTTCGGGGTGCGCCTGTCGGTTCTGCGGACAGGGTTGGCCTTCATTGGCGCCGGCATTGCTGTGAGCGTCTACCTGTTGGCGCGGGCTGTATTGCCGGCCGGCGCGGCCCTCACTGCCTACGCGTTGTGCCTGACCTGGAACGTGCCCTATTTGAACATCGCCTTCCCCTCATGGGAGTGTGTGGTGCTCGGACTGCTGGCGGTCGGCGCGGTCTGGCGCTATCAGCGCCGGCCGCATCCGGCCTGGCTGGCGCTGGCCGGCGCGCTGTGCGGCCTCTCCGCCATGTTCAAGCTGACCCAGGGCGCCTATCAATGGATCGGGTTAGCGCTGTTCCTGGCCTGGCGGAATGCCGCCGGCCGAGGCAGGGAAAATTGGCGCCGGCGAGTCCTTTCTGCCGAGGGTATCTTCACCTTCATCTGCTTGTTAATCGGCGGCGTCATGCTGGCCGGCCATCCTACGCCGGCCAACCTGATCGTGTTCGGCCTGCCGCTCCTGCTGGCATCGCTGGTCGTGTGGATGGAGCGGCCGGCGCTGAATCTGCAAAGGGGCGCCGCACCTTTCTGGCAGGAACTGCTCTGGCTGGCAGTTGGGGCTACGCTGGTCACGTTGGCTTGGGTCATTCCGACCGTGATGCATACCGGCTGGCTCCTTTTCCTGGAGCAGACCTTTCTGGGACCATGGCGGCGCAGTGCACTGATGCAGGCGGCAGTGCGGCCCCCGAAGCCCAACGGCTGGACCATGCTGGCCTGGGCCGGCCTGGGCGCGCTGGCCGGCTGGAAGGCGCGGCGCCTGCCGGGTTGGGCTTTCGCGCTGTACGGGCTGGCCGGCGCCCTGCTGTGGTTCATCCCTTGGGACGGGGATTGGACGCTCCAGGGGATACTGCGCGCCGGCCTGCAGGGCTGGGCCGGCATGCGCTTGTACCTGCCGGCGATGGTGAGCCTGGGGCTGTGGGCGGCACTGGTGTGGGGCCGGCTGGATGCCGGGGAAGCACCCTGGCTGGCGCTTCTGCTGACCTACGGTGCCTGGAACATGCTTCAGGTCTATCCCTTTGCTGATGCCAATCACCTGCTTTGGTCGATTCAGCCGGCCTTCATCGGGCTGGCCTGGCTGGGATATCGCTGTTGGCTGGCCTGGCGGGAGAAGGCGCCGGGGACATGCCGGCGGTGGGCAGGGCCGGCGCTGGCCCTGGCGCCGGCGGCGCTGGTGGCCCTACAGTTGTATCCCATTATCGGGCACTTCTACCGCTTCGACCAGGGCCTGGTGCGGGTGGACTATGAACTGCTGGACGCGGAGCGGGCCGATGTGTATGTGCGTTCCGACGCCGCCCGCCCACTGCGGGAAACGGCCGGCGCCATCGCGGCCCGCACCTCGCCCGATGATACCATCTTCGATACCAGCGGTGCCTTTTTCTATTTCCTGACGGGCCGGCATAATCCTACTCGTCACGATTATTTCTGGCCCTCTTTCCTGACGCAGGAGGAGGTGGAGAAGCTGGTGGGGGACCTGGCGGAGCGCCGGCCGGCGCTGGTGATCAGCCGGCAGACGCAGGAACCGGTCTTCGGCTACGCTTCGTTCGCGCAGTCCTATCCCGAGGTGGCGGCCTTTATCGAGGCCCATTATCAACCTGACATACAGATTGGAGAATACGTCTTATGGTCGCGGAAATAACGCCCCAGGCGGTGGAAGAAACGCCGGCGGTGCCGCTGGCGGAGGAAGGGCTGGCCGGCCGGGTCCCCAACAGCGAGCGTCTGGCCTACGAGAGCCAGTTTCATGACCAGTGGGCCCACGAGATTGACCTGGACTCGCTGGACCCGGAGCGCCTGTTCTCCTGTCCGACGACGCCGGAGAACGTGTTTTCCCGCCGGCGCCTGGGGGATTTGCGTGGAAAGCTGGTCATGGACCTGGGATGCGGTCCCGGGGAGTCCAGCGTAGGGCTGGCACTGGCCGGCGCCCGCGTGGCGGCGGTGGACATCTCCCCGGGCATGCTGGAAGTGGCCCAGCGGCTGGCGGAGCGCTATGCTATATCGGAGCGTGTTACTACCCACTGTATGCCGGCGGAGGCGCTGGCATTCCCAGACGATTATTTCGACGTCATCTATGGGCGCGATGTCCTGCATCATACCAACCTGGAGCGCTCCATCCCGGAGATCGCCCGTGTGCTGAAGCCAGGGGGCATGGCCATCTTCACCGAGCCGCTGGGCCACAACCCGGTCATCGAGGTGTACCGCCGGCTGGCCAGCGTGGTGCGCACGCCTTTCGAGGAGCCGCTGACCTATCCCAAGATCGCCGCCATGCGGCGCTATTTCGCCCGGGTGGAACATACGGAGTTCCAGCTCCTGACGCTGGGCATTTTCCTGTGGTTCTTCTTCGGGGAGCGGGCGCACCCCAGCAAGGTGCGCTACTGGAAGAAGATCGTGGTGGAGGCGGAGCGCTATGCGCCGGCGTTCCAGCGGCTCCAGCGTATGGACGAGCGGCTGTTCCGCGTCCTGCCGTTCATGCGGCGCTACTGTTGGAACACCGTCATCGAGCTGTACAAGTGAGCCGGATGGGGATATGCGTCTGCATGCCCTGACGATTGACCTGGAGGAGTGGTATCACGCCGAGCTGGTGCGGGATAAAGTGCCGCCGGCCGAGCGCATGGACCAGGCGCCGGCGGCGCTCCAGCCCATACTGGCCCTGCTGAAGGCGCACGGCGTGCAGGCCACATTCTTCATCGTCGGGGAGGTGGCGGAGCGGCACCCGGAGCTGATGCGGGAGATCGCCGCGGCCGGCCACGAGATCGCTTGTCATGGGTACTCGCACCGCCCCCTATGGGAGCTGACGCCGATGGAGTTCTCGGCAGAGCTGGTGCAGTTTCGCCGGCTGATGGACGACATCCTGGGGGATGCGGCGGATGTTATCGGCTTTCGCGCCCCCACCTTTTCGCTGGAGGCGCGCACGGCCTGGGCGCTGGATGTGCTGGCGGAGCACGGCTACCGCTACGATTCCAGCATCTTTCCTATGCGCACGCCGCTGTACGGCGTGCCGGCGGCGCCGCTGGCGCCGTACCGCATCAGCGCATCCGCCGTGGACCAGGATGATGCGCAGGGCCGGCTGGTGGAGTTCCCGATGACGGTCTGTGAGCTTGGGAGCCGGCGCGTGCCGGTCAGCGGCGGCACGTACCTGCGCCTGTTCCCCTGGCCGCTGTTCACATGGTGCTGGGAGCGTGTTTCCCGCACCCGGCCGGCGGTGCTGTACGTCCATCCCTGGGAGACATACGCCGGCACGCCGCGCCTTCCCATGCCGCCGCACCTGGCCCTGGCGACCTATGGGAACACCGCCGGCGCGCTGGGCCGACTGCGCCGGCTGTTGGAGCGCTTTCGCTTTGCCCCCATGCGCGTCGTCCTGGCGCATGCGGGCTGGCTGGAAGGGTAAGGAGGGAGTATGCATCTGGAGACGCGGGTTTTCCTGCTGGCCGGCGGCGTCATCATCCTGTTCCTGGTAGTGAACTTGGTGCGCACGCGCCGGCTGAAAGAGGAGTTTGCCCTGCTGTGGCTGGGCGCGGCGGTGCTGATGGTGCTGGCGCCGCTGGGATTGGTGGACCTGCTGGACAAGCTGGCCTATGCTGTCGGCATCGAGTACCCGCCGGCGCTCATCTTCACCATTGCGGTAGTGTGCCTGCTGGGCATCCTGTTCCAGTTTTCCCTGCGCATCTCACGCTTCAGCGACCAGATCAAGGTGCTGGCGCAGGAGATCGCTCTTCTGCGCCACGAGCTGGAGACCATACGACAACAGGGCGCGTCCGATGAGGTCGAGCATGCGGAGCAAAGGTAATTGGCGCAGACTAGCCGGCGAGTGGCTGGTGCCGGCGGCGATCGCGGTCGCCGCGCTGGTCCTGCGCGCCGCCATCGCCAGCCCGACGCGGGTGGTCTGGGGCGATGAGCCGTTCTACCTCTGGGACGGCTATCACCTGGCGACCGGCCGCGGCTACACCTTTTTCAACGGCCGGCCGGACATCTATCTAATGCCGCTGTATCCGCTGGTCATCGCTGGACTGTATCTCGTCCTGCGCAACCTGGAGCTGGCCAGCCGGCTGTGCTACATCCTGTTCGGGGCGGCGCTGGTCCTGCCCATCTACGGGCTGGCAAAGGAGATGTACGACCGGCGCACGGCTGTCATCGCCGGGGTCTTGCTGGCGGTCTATCCGGCGCTGACGGCGGCGGAGCTGTACTGGGGCACCATGACCGAGCCGCTCTATTTCCTGGCCGCCTATGCCGGCCTGTACGCCGCCCTGCGCGCCCTGCGTGACGGCGGATGGACGGCGCACATCGCCGCCGGCGCGCTCTTCGCCCTGGCCTATCTGACGCGCGGCGAGGGCATCGCCTTTATCGCCGCAGTGGGCGGCGCACTGGCGCTCATCCGCTTGTTCGAGCGCCGGCTGTTCTCCCGCGCTGTGTGGCCGCGCCTGCTGGCCATGTGCGGCGTGTTCCTGGCGCTGGCCTTCCCGTACTGGCTGTACCTGCGCCTGCAGACCGGCCGCTGGATGATCAGCGGGCAGGCCGGCATGACCTATATCACCTGCATCAGCCTGGCCTACGGCGATGTCGCCGGCTTCGACCAGGCGACCTGGGGGTTGGACCGGGCCAGCGGCGAGGTGTACTTCTTCTCGCCGGCCATGGCTTCTTTCAGCATGCTGGACCATATCCGCTCTGACCCGCCGGCCTTCGTCCGCTTGGTGTATCACAACAGCCGAGATTTTCTCGGCACCTTGTTCACCTGGCGCATGTTCCCGATGTGGCTGGTGCCCTTCCTGACGTTGGGGCTGTTTGGGACAGCCTGGGATACGCGCCGGGCCAAAGGAGAGCTCCTGCTGATAGCGTCCTTCGCGCCGGCACTGAGCTTTATCTTCTTCTTCGTGCAGGAGCGCTATATCGGTTCCGTCCTGCCCCTGCTCATTATCTGGACGGCGCACGGCGTGGACCGCTGGGCACAGTGGGCGGGAGAGACATTGGCCGGCTGGTGGCGGAAAGGGCCGGCCAGCACGACATGGCGCACAGGGCTGTCCATTATCCTGACCGTCCTGCTGGCGGCGGTCTCGTTGTGGATGATGCCGCGTGCGGCGGCCACCACCAGCCCCGGATCGTTCCGGCCGGCCCATCGCGCCGCCGGCCTGTGGCTGGCCGAACATATCCAGCCCGGGGATACCGTCATGGCGCGCTATCCGGCCGTTGCCTTCCACGCCGGCGCCGCTTGGGTGCCGACGCCTAACGCTCCCATCCCGGACGTGCTGGCCTATGCTTACGCGCACGGCGCCGACTATTTCGTGCTGGACGAGCGGGAGACGCGCAGTCTGCGTCCGCAGTTGGCGGACCTGCTGGACGTGCAGGAGATGCCCGGACTGCACCGGCTGGCCGAGCTGGAGGACGAAGGGGCACGCATTGTCATCTTTCGGCTGGGAAAGTGATTCGATGGAGGATATTGTCATTCACAATGCGCTGGGGGTGTGCAGCGCGGAAGAGGATACGCAGATACTGGCGCGCGTGAGCGCTGAGGAGGCGCCGGCCGGCGGGCGCGCCCTGGACATGGGCACGGGCACCGGCTACGTCGCCATCTACCTGGCTCGGCGGGGTCTGGAGGTGGAGGCCACCGATGTCAGCGAGCGGGCACTGGGGTTGGCCGGCGAGAACATCCGCCGCAACAGCGTGCCGGTGCGCCTGTACCGCTCCGACCTCTTCTCGGCAGTGCAGGGGAAATTCGACGTCATCGCCTTCAATCCGCCCATGAACCCGCGCGAGACGGAGCTAACCCGCTGGGTCACCAGCTTCCTGCGCCGGCACCGCTGTATCGCTGACCTGCTGATGCGGGTCTTCGACCGCTGGCTCCAGGGCTCCCGGATGGATTTTCTGGTGCGCTTCATGGAGCAGGCAAAGGGCTATCTGCGGCCGGGTGGCTGTGTGGTGCTGGAGGCCACGCGGGCTGAGCTGGACGCGCTGGAAACGCTTCTGCCGGCCTGGCGCGTTTGCCGGCGCATTGACATTCCCAGCCTGCCGGCCGAGCAGATTGCGGTGTTCCGACCATCCGGGGAGCGGGATGTATGAGAGAGCGGCCGGCCGAACGTTGGCAGACATGGACAAGCATGATCCTGCTGGCGGCCATCCTGGCCGTTGGGGGATACCTGCGGCTGTGGGAGCTGACGCCGCCGGCGGCCGGCGTGCTCTATGCGCCCGACACCGACGAGGGCGCGTACGCCTTCAGCGCCCAGTTGTTCCTGCAGGGCCAACTGCCCTATCGCGATTTCTTCGCCACCCTGCCGCCGGCGGGGCTGTATCTCATGGCGGCGGTGTTGGGACTGCGGTACCGGCCGTGGGGCAGTCTGGAAGGGTTCATGGCCCTGCGCTATGCCACCGTAGCCTATGGACTGCTGACGATACTGCTGGTCTACGGCATCGGCCGGCGGCTGGGAGGCCGGCCTGCCGGCCTGCTGGCGGCGGCGGTGCTGGCTGTGGACGGCATCGTCATCGGGCAGGACCGCCGCGCCATGCTGGAGACACCCATGAACTTGTTCTCGGCGCTGGCGGTCTGGGCATACCTGGAGGCAGTACTGCGGGAAGGCTCCAGCCGCCGCTGGCTGGTGCTCGCCGGCGCATCCAGCGCCGCGGCGGTGATGATCAAAAGCCCGGGCGCCATCGTGCCGCTCCTGCTGGCCGCCGTCAGCATCATCCGCCGGCGGTGGAAAGAACTACCGCCACTGATAGGCGGCGGTATAGCCGCCGGCCTGCTCATCGCCGGCCCCTTTCTGTTCCTGTGTCTGGAACAGTTCCTGAAACAGGTGTACGTGTTTCAAGTGGTGCGGCCGCCGGACGGGGTGATCGCCGTGCCGGCGCGCCTGCACGAAATTTGGGGCTACCCCTATTCGTGGCTGACCCTGCGGCTGTGGGGGTTGGGACTGCCCATCGCGCTGTGGCAGAGCTGGCACCGGCGCTCATTCGTCGGCTGGCTCACCATCGCCCTATGGGCCGGCGGGGTGATGGTGCTCATCACTGCCAGCCGCTCCTACTGGGGCACCTATTACCCGCAGTTGGCCGTCCCGCTGGCCCTGCTGGCCGGGGGGACGCTGGCCGGCGTGGGGGAAAGACTGCGGGAGCGCGAGGGGCGTCTGCTGGCGGCCATCGGGCCGCTGACCCTGGCGCTGTTCGTGGGCTGGGGCATCTGCTTCGGCCATTTCGCGGTGCAGTTCGATTCCACGCGCATCTGGCTGAGGTTCCATAAGCCGGCCTTCGCTGAAGTGGCGCGCTATCTGGCTGAGCATGCCGCGCCGGCGGATGCGGTGCTGGCGACCGACCCGCTGTACGGCATGCTGGCGTCGCGGCCCCTGGCCAGGGCCGGCGGTACGCCGTATTTGGCTGACAGCTATGGGGGCATGTTATATCAGAACATGGGGCTGGCAGAGATGGGATGGAAGGATATTTTGGAACTGCGGCGCCGGCTGGCCAAGGACCCGCACGGCAACGGCGACCTGACCACATCCATCTTCCATCTGCCACCGGCGCAGGCGGATGTGCTGGGTGCGTTCAATGAGGCGCGCTATGTGGTGATTGATCGGCGGGCAGAGCGGCAGTGGGCGCCGGCCACTTTGGCACACATCCGTGCCCATGCCGTGCCCATCCTGACCATGGATGATGTAACGCTCTACCAGAGGACGAACCCGGTTGCGACAGGAGGATGAGGAACGATGCCGGTGTTGGGGCCGAACGGCGAACAGCTCAAAGTGGTAGTGGTGATGCCGGCGTACAACGCCGCCAAGACGCTGGAGCGCACCTATAATGATATTCCCCACGAAGTGGTGGATCAGATCATCCTGGTGGACGATGTGAGCCAGGATGAAACGGTGGAGATCGCCCGCCAGCTTGGCCTGGATGTGGTCATCCATCTGCAGAACAAGGGCTATGGGGGCAATCAGAAGACCTGCTATATCGAGGCCTTGCGGAGCGGGGCGGACATCGTGGTGATGCTGCACCCCGATTATCAGTATGACTCGCGCCTGATACCACAGATGATCGCGCCCATCATCGCCGGCCAAGCGGACCTGGTGCTCGGCTCGCGCATGCTGGGGGGCGGGGCGCTGGCCGGCGGCATGCCGCTCTGGAAATATATCGCCAACAAGTTCCTCACCGCCATCGAGAACCTGGCCTTCGGCAAGCGGCTCTCGGAATACCACACCGGCTTCCGCGCCTATAACCGCAAACTGCTGGAGACCCTGCCCTTCCTGCTGAACAAGGACAGCTTCGTTTTCGACACGGAGGTGCTGGCGGAAGCGATATTTGCCGGCATGACCATCGCCGAAATCCCGGTGCCCACCCGCTACTTTGAGGAGGCCTCATCGGTCAACTTCCGGAACAGCGTCATCTACGGCCTGGAAACGCTGTGGGTGGTGGCGAAGTATCTGCTGAACCGCTGGGGCATCCTGCGCTCGCCGCAGTTCCACAAGCGGCTGTACGACGTGGTCAGCCGGCATTACCGTGAGGAAATATTCCGCTGTTATCCCGAGAAGGATGCGCCGGAGGCGGTAACGCGGTGAGCGAGTACTATTTGGAGTACATGCTGGATCAGGAGCGCTTCCCGCGCGCGGGCTTCAACCGCTCCAAGCGGCTGTTCGTGGAGCGCACGGTGGGGGAACGGGTGCCGGCCAGCGGGTATGTGCTGGACCTGGGCTGTGGCCCGGGATGGGTGACCCATAATCTGGTGCGCGATTATGTGGTGGTGGGGGTGGATATCGAGGAGCCGGCGGTGCGCTTCTGCGTCTCGCGCTACGGCCGGCGCTACCTCGTGGGGGATGCGTTCCGACTTCCTTTCCCCTCGGCCGCCTTCGATGCGGTGGTTTTCACCGAGGCGATCGAGCATTTCCGAGAGCCGGCGCGCCCCCTGGCGGAGATTCAGCGGGTGCTCAAGCCGGGCGGTCTGGCGCTCATCACTACCCCCAACTGCGGGAGCCTGTTCTGGATCGCGATCGAGAACACCTGGCACCGCTTTTTCGGCGGACCGTGCAAGCCCTACAGCCGGGATGTGCACCCCAGCCGGTTCACCCGCCGCTCCCTGCGGGAGCTGATGTCCCGCTACCTGGATGTGGAGGATGTGGACACGGTCTGGTTCGGGTTGATCCTGACCGCGGTGGGGCGCAAAAGGATGTGAGGCGATGAGGAGCGAGGAAGTGCTGAAGAGGGTGCAGGCAGAGGTGGTGCCGGCGGCCGGCGCGGCCCTGCTGACCATCGCAGGCGCCTACCTGCGCCTGCGCGGCCTGGGAAGCTACGGCTTCTGGCGGGATGAGGCGCAGTGCCTCTTCATCGCGCAGAAGGAGTTCCCCGCCGGCATCGTGCAGGCCTTGCTCCATGAGGCCCATCCGCCGCTCTATTATGTGCTCCAGCATTTCTGGATACCATTGGCCGGCTGGGGCGAATTCCGCGTGCGCCTGCTCTCGGCGCTCTTCGGCATCCTGCTGGTGCCCCTGCTGTACCTGGCCGGGCGCCGGCTGTTCGGACCGCGGGCCGGCCTGGGGGCGGCATTATGGGGGGCGGTGGCTCCGCTTCACGTAGCTGTGTCGCAGACGGCGCGCATGTACTCCCTGCTGGCCCTGCTGGCCCTGTTGAGCCTGTGGCTGTTGTACGAGGCACGGCAGAGGGGCGGCGGATGGTGGGCCGGTTATGCGCTGGCCGCCCTGGCCCTGCTGTACACGCACAACTGGGGCCTCCTGCTGTGGGCCTGCCAGAACGGGTTTGCGGCCTGGATGGCGCTCCGCCGGCGTCCGCCGTTCCGCCGGCTCTTGCCCTGGCTCATCAGTCAAGCAGTAGTCGGCCTGCTCTACTTGCCCTGGTTCCTTATCCTCCTGCGCCAGATACCCATTATTACAGTACTGCCCTTTGTGCCGGTGCCGTCGCCGTCGGAGAAGCTGATGCAGATCGCCGGCGACCTGCTGGCGCCCTGGCCTATGCTCGTGCTGTGGCTCGCTCTGCTGGCCTGGGGGCTGTGGCCGACAAGACCCCAGCCGGCTGTCCCGAAGGGAGAGGGCGCGCTGGCGGCAGTTATCCTCTCCTCGTTGGGGGTGCTGGTGTTGGGGCTACTGGTTTCCCTGCGCACGTACGGGCAAGTCCCCTCCTACGTGACGATGGCGGCCTTCCCGGCCCTGTGCCTCCTACTGGGGCGGGGGCTGGCCGGCGTGCGGCCGGCCTGGCTCGCCCTGCCCGTGGGTGTTCTGCTGATGTTCTTCTCCCTACAGGGCCTGCCGCGGGCGCAGTTCATGTTCCGCTCGACCCTGCGCGAGGTGGCGATGACGGTGGAACGGAAGGCCGGGCCGGCGGATGTCATCGTGATCGCGCCGGATTACCTGGCGACCACATTCAACATCTATTACCACGGCGATCAACCGCAGATCGCCTTCCCCTGGACCATGGGCCGGCTGGAGGAGATTGACTGCGTCGGCTGGAACGAGCGCTGGATGCGGGCGGCGGAGGCCGTGCCGGAGACTTTGATAGCGATAGAGGAACAGCTCGGCGCCGGCGGCCTCGTGTGGTTCATCGCCGCGCCGGATGAGTTCCCAGATGACACGGCCTACTACAACCAGGTGCGCCGGCTGAAGCAGATGCTGGACGCACGCTATCTGTTGTTGGAAAGCAACCGGCGCTTTCGCAGTGGGACAGAGTGGGCGGATATTTACATCTACCGCCGGCGGAGCGATTGAATCGCCCGCCGGCCGGGGAGTTTCCCTGGCTGAGGAAAGAGGATGAAAACGCTTCAGCGATTCGCCCGAGCGGTGTCGGAAGAGCATATCGCGCTGGCCGGCCTTCTGCTGTTGGCACTGGCGGTGCGTGTCCCCATCGCACGGCTGGAACATGTCCTGCAGGGGGACGAGGGGGCCTACCTGTGGCTGGGCAAGACGTTGATGAGCGGCGGGGGGTATCAGTTTTTCGGCCGGCCGGAACTGCATTACACGCCCGGATATCCGATTGTCTCGGGGCTGGTCTGGCTGGTCGTGCGCGATCTGGAGCTGGCCAGCAAGATATGCTTCGTGCTCTTCGGCTCGCTGACTATCTTGCCAGTGTACTATTTGGCGCGCTACATGTATGGCCGGCTGAGCGGCTTTGTCATCGCCGGCCTGCTGGCTGTCATGCCGGTCTTCACCGCGCATGTGTTCTTTTGGGAGAGTATGAGCGAGCCGTTGTACTTTTTCCTGGTGTTCACGGCGGTGTGGTGCGCGGTAGTCGCGATGGAACACGGCCGTTGGTGGACATACCTGCTCTGCGGCGCGCTCTTCAGCGCCGCCTATCTCACCCGGCCGGAGGCGCTGGCGTATGCCGCCCTGACCGCCGGCTATATGCTGGTAGTGTGGCTGTTGGGCCGCCGCTCCCTGGCGCACCTGGCAAAGATTGCCCTGGTACCCCTGGCCTTCATCGTAGCGGCCTCTCCCTATCTGATTTTCCTGCACCGTCACCTGGGTACATGGAGCCTGACGGGGAAAACCTGGATCGCTTTTGTGGGGCATCATGCCCTAGTCGAGGGGGACCTGGTGGCCTTTGACCGGATCGTCTGGGGGTTGGATTCGACGGGACTAGAAGTGCTGTACCATTCTATGGAGAAGTTCACCAAGTACAGCATGTGGCGGGAGATTATCTCGAACCCTCAAGAGTTTCTGATGGATACCCTGCGGAACGTGCGGCAGTTAGACGGGCTGTTCCTGTCCAAGCGGGTGTTCCCGAGCTTTCTCCTGCCTCTGGTGGGGTTGGGATTGTTCCGCTCACGCTGGGATGTGCGGCGCTTCCGCACCGAGGTGTACCTTTTCCTGATGGCGTTACTGCCGGCGCTGGCTATGGCGGTGTTCACCGTGGACCTGCGCTTTTACCTGGGCACGCTCATTATCCTGGTCATCTGGGCCGGCCACGGTGTTGTGGGGCTGGGGGATTGGCTTGTCCTGACCGCCTCTCGCCTGTTCACCGGGGAGCGCATCGGGGAGTGGGTCGGCCGGCTTCGGCTGGCAACGGTTTGTCTGTTATCCATTGCGCTGGCCGGCTATTTCCTGGCCGTGTATCCTACGATGGTCGAGGAGGGTCTCGGGAACAAGCTGTTCTATTACAAGCAGGTAGGCCTGTGGTTGGGAGAGCACAGCCGGCCGGAGGAACGCATCATGTCCCGCGGCGCCATCCCAGCCATTTATGCGGAGCGCTTCTGGGTGCCTTTCCCTCACGCGGATTACGATGAGATACTGCGCTATGCGCGTGCCCACCAGGTTGAGTACTGGGTCATCAATGAACGGGAGTTCCGGCTGATGCGCCCGCATCTGGCGTTCCTTGCGGACGCCGCGCAGCTTCCGGCAGAACTGGAATGGGTGCAGGGGTTTGAGGGGCCGGCGGGGTTGACCGTGGTTCTGCGCATGCGGGAGTGAGGATGTGCGGATGAGTGAGAACGTGCCTGTACAGCAGGACAGCGCCGGCGTTTCCGGCTGGTTCGCCCGGAATTGGTTGCTCCTGCTTATCCTCATAATGGCCTTGGCCCTGCGTGCCGCCATCGCTCGCGCCAACCACGTCCTGCAGGGGGACGAGGGGGCCTACCTGTGGCTGGGCAAGACGCTGATGAGCGGCGGGGGGTATCAGTTTTTCGGCCGGCCGGAACTGCATTACACGCCCGGATATCCGATTGTCTCAGGGTTGGTCTGGCTGGTTGTGCGCGATCTGGAGCTGGCCAGCAAGATATGCTTCGTGCTCTTCGGTGTACTGACCGTGCTCCCGGTCTATCTGCTCTGCCGGCGCCTGTACGGCCGGCCCAGCGCGTTGGTCGCCGCCGGCCTGGTCGCGGTCTCGCCGGCGCTGACCTCGTACACCATCTTTTACGGCAGTATGACCGAGCCGCTGTATTTCTGCGCTCTGCTGTGGGCGGTCTATGCCAGTATTCTCGCTGTGGAGGAAGGGCGCTGGCCGGCCTTCGCCCTGGCCGGCGCGCTCTTTGGCCTGGCGTACCTGACCCGTCCGGAAGGGTCGCTCTGGCTGGCGGTGACGGTGATATACCTGGTTGTGGTGTGTATCGCAAGGCGGCGGCCGGCGGCGCGCTGGCTGGCCGGCCTCGGCATCCTGCTGGCCGGCTTCCTCGTCGTGGCGTTCCCGTATCTCCTCTACCTGCGTCAGCACCTGGGCTACTGGACCCTGACGGGCAAGTCCTGGATGGCCTACGTTCAGCAGATCACCCTGGCCGAGGAGCGCTATGTGGAGTTTGACCGTATGAGCTGGGCGCTGGACTCCACCGGCCATGAGGTCATGTATCATTCCCCGGAGAAGTTCACCCGGCACAGCTTGTTGGGGGAATTTCTGAGCGACCCGCTTCTTTTCATCCGCCATACCCTGCAAGATGTGCGGGAGCTGGACAGCATCTTCCTGTCCAAGCGGGTGCTCCCGTTCTTTCTCCTGCCGTTTATCGGGTTGGGGCTGTTCCGCGCCGGCTGGGACCGCAGACGCCTCCGTCAGGAGTTGTACCTGATGGCGCTCGTGCTGGTCACCTCGGCGGCGCTGGCGGTGTTCACCAATCAACTGCGTTTTTACCTAGGGACGCTCATCGTGCTCCTGATGTGGGCCGGCCACGGGCTGGTGGAATTCTCGCGCTGGGCCGGCGAGACGCTGGCGCAGTGGGTGCGTGCGGAGGCGGCCGGCCGCTGGGCGCGCGGCGTGCTGGTCGTCGGAGCGGTGGGCGTGTGCGCGTATTACCTGGCGGTACAGCCGGCGGCCGTGCGGGACGGCCTGGCCTATCAGCATTTCTACTACAAAGAGGTGGGGGAATGGCTGAAAGCCCACAGCGCGCCTGATGCCCGGGTTATGTCCCGCGGAGCCATCGTTGCCATCCATGCCGACCGCTTCTGGGTGCCTTTCCCCCACGCCGGCTACGCGGAAGTACTGCGCTTCGCCCGCGAGAACCGCGTTGATTACCTGGTGGTCAACCAGCATGAGTTCGAGGTGATGCGGCCCCAGCTTGCCTTCCTGGGCGATCCATCCCAGGCACCGCCGGAGCTGGAGCCGCTCCTGATTCACCACAGCGAGCAGGGTCTGACCATTGTCTACCGCCTCAAGGGGGCATCATGAGCGGAGCGAGGATCGTGCTGATCAACCCGCCGGCCCTGCCGGGGACGACGGCCAACCGCGAGGGTGCCGCCGGCTTCGGCGTCATATACCCGCGCGAAAGGGCCTTCCTCTATCCGCCCCATACCCTGGCCCTCTGTGCGGCAGTCCTGCGCTCTGCCGGCCATACCCCGGCCATCATTGATGCGGCGGCGGAACAGCTCAACCCCCGGGAGACCCTCGAGCGGGCCGCAGAGCTGAAACCGCAGTATTTGGTCGTGCAGGTGTGCTGGCTGGCGTGGGAGGCTGATTTGGCCTTCTGTCGGGCGGCGCGCGCCCGCTTTCCGGACACGCCGCTTATTGTCTTTGGCGCCATCCTGCGGCATGGGGATTACGCCGCGCAGGCGTCTGCTTGCGCCGACATGGTGCTGGTGGGGGAGCCGGAGCGCGCCCTGCCGGCGGCGGTCGAGCGAGTTCGATGCCGGAAAGAAGGGCCGGCGTCGATTGCCCCCGTGCAGGAACTGGCGCCGCAGGAGTACGACGCCCAGGGCTACCTGCGCACTATCGAGTCCCTGCCCCCGCCGGCGTGGGAGCTGACGCCCTGGCGGCGCTACGGCTTTCTGAGCGTGCTGAGCGCCCGCGGCTGTGACCAGTCCTGCGTCTACTGCCCCTATGTGGTGGGCTGGGGCCCGACATTCCGGGCGTGTGGGCCGGCGCGTGTGCTGGAGGAACTGCGCTGGCTGAAGGAGCGCTTCGAGCCGGCGCGGGTCATGTTCCGCGACCCGGTCTTCGGGCGGGACCGCGGGCGCGCCGCCGGCATATGCGAGGCGGTCTTGCGCCAGGGTCTATCGGTACATTGGGAGTGTGAATCGCGCCCGGAGCACTTCGACCCGGACCTACTGCGCCTGATGGGGCGTGCCGGCTGTGCGCGCGTCAAGATCGGCCTGGAAAGTGTGGAGCCGGCGCGGCTGGTGGGATTGGGGCGCGCCGCCAGCAGTGCGCAGGCGGAGATGTATGTGGAGCAGGCCCGCGAGGCGGTGGCCGGCTGTCGCAAGGCCGGCATTCGCTCCCATGTATATATCATGGTCGGATGGAGCGATGCTCGGCCGAGGGAAATCGAGCGGCTGGGTGCCTTCCTGCGGGAGCTGGGGGCGGATGATGTCAGCGTCAAGCCGGCCGAGGTCTATCCGCTGACGAGATGGGAAGGGAGCGCGCCGGTGGATGCCGGCGCGGCGGGACAGCAGGCGGAGCAGTTGAAACAGCTACTGCCCCCGCCGGCGCAGAAGCCGCGCGGCTCGGTCCTGCGGCGGGCCATCAACATCCTGCGGAGGAACCTGGGATGAGAGCGCTGGTCACCGGTGCGACTGGCTTCGTGGGCATGTGGGTGGCCCGGCTCCTGCTGGAGGAAGGGACACAGGTGCGGGTGCTAGTGCGGCCGGGGAGCGACCGCCGCAACCTGGCCAGCCTGGATGTCGAGTTCGCCGAGGGGGACTTGCTTGACCCGGATTCACTGGCGGATGCTCTGGCCGGCTGTGATGAGCTGTATCACGTGGCCGCCCTGTACAGCACGCGCGAAGAAGATGCGCCGCGCATGTATGAGGTCAATGTGGGCGGCACCAAAGCCCTGCTGAAGGCGGCGCGGCGCGCCGGCGTGCGCCGGGTGGTGCACACCAGCACCATCGGCACCATCGGCCGGCCGGCGGACGGCTCTCTCCCTACGGAGGATGCGGAGTTCAACCTTTGGGAGCAGAGCAGTCACTACGCCCGCTCCAAATTCCTGGCGGAGACGGTGGCGCTGGTGATGGCGCAGGAGGGCCTGCCGGTGGTGGTCGTGAATCCCTGCGCACCGGTGGGTGCCGGCGACATCAAGCCCAGCAGTACCGGCCAGCGCATCGTGGATTACCTGAACGGGCGCGTGCCCTCGTACCTGGAGGGCGGTATCAATTTCATCGCCGTGCGGGATGTGGCCGTCGGCCATATCCTCGCGGCACGCCGCGGCCAGCCCGGCCGGCGCTACATTCTGGGCAACGCACAAGGCAATTTGATGCGTGGGGATTTCTACTGCCTGATGGAAAGGGTGAGCGGAGTGCGGCCTCCGCAAGCACGCTCCCGCAATCCGCTTCGCTGGTTGAGGCGGCCGGCGCGCGGCGGCCGGGGCTTTCAGCCGGCGGCGCTGACCTGCGACCCGGCGCGCGCCATCCGCGAGCTGGGCCTTCCGCAGACCCCGCTGGAGGAGGCCTTCGCCGAGGCGGTGGAATGGTTTCGGCAGAACGGTTATGTGCGCTAACATCCTGTTCGTCGAGGAGCACCCATGGCACGCCGCTTCCTGCGCTTCATGCTGAAAATCCTAATGAGTGTGTCGGACTGGCCGCTGTTGGGCCGGCCCTGCCTGGTGCTGGCCGGCTGGCTGACCGGCCCGTACAAGGACCGCCGCATCCTGGCGCAGGTCACGCGCAAGCCCTATATCTCGCCGAAGGCGCAGGTGGCCTGCCGGCGACTGGAAATTGGGGCCAACTGCTTCATTGACGATTACGTGACCATCTTCAGCCATGCTGACGGCGGGAAGGTGGTGCTGGGGGATCGGGTGCATATTTACCGCGGCACCATTATTGAGATCGGTGCCGGCGGGAGCGTGTACATCGGACACGATACGCATATCCAATCGAACTGCAATATCAAGGGCTTCCTCCGTGATACGCGCATCGGTGCCCATGTGCAGATTGCACCCGGCTGTGGGTTCAGCCCCTATGAGCACGGCTTCGAGGACCCGGACCGCTCCATGCGGGAACAGCCCATCACCAGCCGCGGGGATATCGTTATCGGAGATGATGTGTGGCTGGGGTTAGGGGTCAAGGTGCTGGACGGCGTGACCATCGGGGACGGCGCGGTGATCGGTGCCGGCGCGGTGGTCACGCGCGACGTGCCGCCGCTGGGCATTGCCGTTGGGGTGCCGGCGCGCCTCATCGGCATGCGCGGCCAAAAGCAGGAGGGATCGTAGCATGATAAGTCGGCGGATAGCTCTCCGCGAACTAGCGGTCCTGGGATTATTCGCGGCCCTGGCCGTGGTCATGACCTGGCCGCTGGCACGGGAGCTGGAGCGCGCCGTCGTCCAGCCGGCGGAAGACCCTCAGCTCAATAGCTGGATATTGGCCTGGGATGCCCACGCCCTGCTGACAGAGCCGGCGCACCTGTTCCAGGGCAACATCTTCTACCCGTATCCATATGCCCTGGCCTATTCCGAGCATTTGCTGGCCAGCGCCGCTGTGGGGCTTCCGATCCAGTTGTTATGGAATAACCCCACTGCTGTTCACAATCTGCTGACCCTGCTGTCGTTCGCCCTGTCGGGCTACGGCGCCTATCTGCTGGGCCGCCGGCTGGGCGGTAGCCGGCTGGCCGGCCTGGCCGCCGGCCTGATCTTTGCCTTTTGCCCCTATAAGATGGGCCAGCTCCACCATTTCCAGAACTTGAGCGCGCAGTGGATGCCCTTCGCCTTCCTGTTCTTGGAGCGGGCCGTGCGGCAGGGGCGCCGGCGGGACCTGTTCCTGCTGGGGCTGTTCATCGTCCTGCAGGGGCTGTCCAGCGTTTACTATACCCTGTTTCTGGCCATCGGTCTGATTATCACTGCGGTAGTGATGCTCGTCGGGCACTGGCGGGGGCGGTGGCGGGACACGGCGCGCCGGCTGGGTGTGCTGGCGCTGACCGCTGTGCTGGCCGGCGCCCTGCTGGTGCCGGTCTATCTGCCCTATGCCCGTACTGCCGAACTGCTGGACGCCGGCCGCTCCCTGAGCTATGTGACCCAGCTCTCGCCCGATGTGCGGAATTACCTGGCCGCGCCGGCGGTCAACCGGCTGTACGGCGCGCTGACAGCGCCCTGGCGCAAGGAGCCGGAAGGGGCCTTATGGCCGGGTCTGCTGGCGCTCCTGCTGGCCGGCGCCGGCCTGTGGGCCGGCCTGCGGGCACGGCGGCGCGATGTGCGGGTCTGGTGCTGGACCCTGCTGGTGCTGGCCTTGACTGCCGGCGTCCTGTCCCTTGGCCCCACCATTCATGCGGCCGGCAAGGCCTTGGTGCGCGGGCCGTACATCCTGCTGTGGCGCTATCTGCCGGGTTTCCAGGCGGTGCGGGTGCCGGCACGCTTTGCTGTGCTGGTCATGCTGGGCCTGGCGGGGCTGGCGGCGGTTGGCATGCGCTCTCTGGCGAGCGATGGCCGGACGCGCTGGCGCCGGCTTGCCGGCGGCGCGGCCGCCTTCCTCATCCTCCTCGAATACTGGAGCGCCCCCCTGCCGCTTTCCCGGACACCCGCCGCATCTCCGACGCCGGAGGTGTACCGCTGGCTGGCGGGACAGCCGGCGGACACGGCCGTCGTGGAGCTTCCCATTGACGTGTATCCGGCTTTTTCCCATGATATCGCCTATATGGGGTATGCCACCCGGCACTGGCGCCGGCTGGTCAACGGCTACAGCGGGATATTCCCCCCGGGCTACCTGGCGCTGAGCGAACTGCTCCAGGAGTTCCCAAGCCAGGAGACGGTGGATGTCCTGCGCCGGCTGGGGGTGGATTACGTCATCGTGCACCGCGACCAGTTATCCCCGGAGCAGTTGGCGCGCTTCACGCCGGCCTTTTACAAAGAGCTGGAAGGGCTGACATGGGCCGGCGTCTTCGGGCCGGCCTGGGTGTACCGCCTGGCCCCGCCTGACCAGGACTTCTCGCGCCTGACGCTGGGCTCCCGGGCGGCGCGCCCCTTCCTGCTGGGCGGCTGGTCTCCTTTCGATGACCGGACGGCGGGCCGGCCGGTGACATGGAGCATCGGTGATGCGTCGTATCTGCTGGTGCCGGCCTGGGATAGGGCCCGCTCCGTGATGCTCGGCGTGCAGTCTGCCGCGGACAGCGTTCGCTGTCGGCTCACATGGAACGGGCAGTCGTTGGGCGAATGGCACTTCTTCGGCGGCGCAGACACCCTTTACAGTATCCCTCTGCCGCGCCGTGCGGAGCCGGGCCTACACATACTGGGCTGGCGGTGCGCCGGCGGCAGGGCGGAGGCGCATTCCCGCTGGATCGGCGACACGGGGGTAGAGGCGCCGGCCGACCTGGCGGTCGTCGCGGCCGGCGCGGAGGCCGGCGATTATGCCGCTATCTACGTAGAGGGGAAGCAGTATCTGGTGGCGGAAGAGTGCCGCTCCTGCCTGGAGGTGCTGGCACTACTGCCTGACAAGCCTACGGCCCCCGTATGGAAGGTGGCGGACCTGGCAGTGCCGGCGGAGCGCTATGCCTTGGCGGAATGGCTGATGGCCCTGCCGGATGGCACGGTCATCGCGGCCGCCGGCCGCGCCGGCGCCGGTGTTTCGCTGGACCTGATCCGCGCCCTGGCGCATTACGGCGGTTCGGGGCGTATGGTGAAGGATGTGGGCCAGGCCTATCTGCTCATCGGGGTGCGGGGCGCCCTGCTGGGCACGGCGGTGGAACGGGCGTGCGGTGAGGGTTGTTGGGAATATCTGGGCGCGCCCTGGCCGGACCGCCGGCTGGCGGTCAGCCTGGTGGAGGCGGTGCGGTGAGGGGGGAGAAAGCCGCCGGCTGGTTGGGGCTACTGCTGACCGCCGTCTTCCTGCTGGCCGGCTGGCTCACCGTCGGCCATTACGGCATCACCTGGGATGCGCCGGAGAATTTCCTGGCCGGCGACCTGTACTGGCAGTTCTGGCGCACCTGGGACGCCCGCTGGCTGGACTTCGAAGGGCTGAAAAATCAGTGGGCGGGGGCGGACCAGAAACCCTATTTTTACGTCTATACCATTGGCTGGCAGGAACGCTATCCGCCCTTCGCCAACACCGTCTCGGCGGTGGTGGCCTGGCTCCTGCACGATATCTTGGGCTGGCTTGATCCCATCGCCGCCCATCATGCGGCCATTCCGCTGTTCGGCGCGCTGGGAGTATGGGTCACGTTCCGTTTTGCCTGGGAGCGCCGGCGCCGGCTGAGCGAGGCCCTGCCGGCGGCGCTTCTGCTGGCGGCGTTCCCGCTGTACTGGGCCCATGCACACAACAACATCAAGGATGTGCCTATGGCGGCGCTGTTCACAGCGGCGCTGTGGGCCGGCTGGCGGGCTTTCGGGCAGGCTGGCCAGGTGGAACAGCGGTGGGCACTGCTGGCCGGCGTGTTGGGCGGCTTGGGTCTGGCGACCAAGGCCAACGCCCTGTTTCTCGTTCCCATCCTGCTGTTGTGGCTGGTATGGCTGTATGTTCCTTGGCTCTGGCGCAAAGGCTGGAAGGGAACGACTGTGAGCTGGTGGAAGGTGCCGGCGGCACTGCTGGCGGCGGCCTTCGCGGCAGGCGTTGTTCTGCTGGCGGTCTGGCCGTACCTGTGGGCCGACCCTGTGCGGCGGTTGCTGAGCATGCTGGTGTACTTTTCCACGGCCGGCCAGCGCGTGCCGGTCTTTTTCGCCGGCCGGCTGTACGGCTCCGGCGCGGCCCTGCCCAGGTATTATGCGGTGGCCTATCTGATTTTGACCACGCCTCTGCCGGTGCTGGTGCTGGGCCTGTTAGGGCTGGTGCGGGCCGGCCGGGATGCACTCCGACGGGCCGACAGCGCGGCCCCTCTGTGGCTGATATGGTTCATCGTGACGCTGGGACGGGTCAGCCTGCCGGGCATGGTGGTGTACGATGGCCTGCGCCAGGTGATGGAGCTTCTGCCGGCCTGGTGCCTGCTGGCCGGCCTGGGCGCCGGCTGGTGCTGGGAATGGCTGGCGTGCCGGCTGGTGGGGCGGCCGGCGGCCTGGAGAAGTGCTGTTGCGCTGCTCAGCCTTCTGGCCCTGATGGCCCCACAGGTCGTGAGCCTGGCACGCCTGCATCCCTACGAGGGAGCCTTTTTCAACGCGCTGGCCGGCGGCGTGCGCGGCGCGGCGCATTCCTATCCGTTGGATTACTGGGGGCAGTCGTACAAGGACGGCGTGGCCTGGCTGAACGAGCATGCCGGCCTGGGGGGCTGGGTGGCGGTGCCGGTGGCCGGCCACCTGGCGCGCTTTGGCCTGCGGGAGGACCTGGAACTGCTCATCACGGGTGAGCTGGAGGATGTCAGAGACCGCGCTGGCGAGGGCTACATCATGGTACTCCATCACTGGGCAAGGGTGCCGGCCAGCTCCCTGGCGCAGAAATGCTTGTCGGAAGGGGCGCCAGCTTACGTTCTGGAGCGGGCTGGGGCGCAGTTGCTGAGCATATACCGCTGGCCGTGCGGCGAGGGGAGCGGAACATGACGGCTAGGCAGAGGGCACTGCGCCGGCGTGTGCTCCTCGGCCTGCTGATCCTGCTGGCCTGGGCACTGCTGGCTCTCCTGGCGTTCCAGGCGGTCTGGGTGGAGCCGTACCGCCTGGTAGTGGAGGAGGTGCGGGTGCCGATCGCCGGCCTACCGCCCGCGCTGGAAGGCCTGCGCATCGTACAGTTGTCCGATATGCATATGACTGGCATCGGCCGGCGGGAAGCCCAAACCGCCGCAGTAGTGCGCCAGCTCTCGCCGGATATGATCGTCATTACCGGCGATTTCATCCAGCACACCGTGCTCTATGATGCGCAGAAGCGCTGGACGGAGCAGGTGCGGGAATGGCTGTTGAGCCTGGGCGATCCCCCGCTGGGTATCTGGGCCAGCCGGGGCAACGCGGATATCAGCCGCTACGGCGACTTTAACAACCTGTTCACTGATGCGGTATACGGCGCCAGCGTGCATCTCCTGACCAACCGCGCAGAGGTGGTGCAAGTTGATGGTGCCCGCCTGTGGATCGCCGGCGCGGATTACAACAGCTTTCAGGGCCGCTTCGTGCGCGATTTCACCGTGCAGGGGGATGGGCAGGGGCAGTGGCTGGCGACCGGTGCCTCGCAGGGCAACAGCACGGCCCATTACTGGGCGGAGCCGGCCCTCTCGTGGGCGGATTACGAGTTCACCGGCCGCCTGCGGCGCGACTATGAAAAGGGCGGCATCGGGGTGACCTTTTACTCCCGCTTCCCAGAAGGATATGACCGCTATTACCGCCTGCGGAGCTATGAGAAAGCGCCGACACTGCAGATCGCGCCGCACGGTGCCCGCATCACCGCCGGCGATACCGATACCGGCGTCGTGCCCGAACCCGGCCGCTGGTACCGCTTCCGGATTCGCGTGGAGAACCTGTCGGGAGCCACCCATATCCTGGCGCGGGTCTGGCCGGAGGACGCGCCGGAGCCGGCGGGATGGCA
Organism: uncultured Anaerolineae bacterium; assembly: GCA_938049385.1. Lineage (GTDB taxonomy): Bacteria > Chloroflexota > Anaerolineae > JACIWP01 > JACIWP01 > JACIWP01. The sequence goes on along the minus strand of CALIBQ010000007.1, from coordinate 86,135 downwards.
GGTGGATTGTCTGGACGAGCGGCCGGAGCGCCTGCGCGCCGGCACCATCGGGGCCTGGGGGCTGGACGATGGACATAAGGCCTTCGATGATTTTCAGGTGCGGCCCATCCACGGCGGGGCGCCCCTGCTGGACGAGGATTTCGAGGGCTGGGAGCGGGGGCGCCGGCCGGCGGGCTGGCTGGCCTACGGCATGAACGCCGGCGGTGTGGCACAGGCGGTGGCAGAGGTGCCGGCGGAGGATGTCTGCCTCCTGCTGGCGCATTCCCCTGACCAGGTGCGCGAGGCCGAGGCTCTGGGGGTGGACGTGGTGCTGGCCGGCCACACCCACGGCGGTCAGGTGCGTCTGCCCCTGCTGGGCGCGGTGGTGACCGGCACGGAGTTGGGGCCGCGCTATGCCAGCGGCCTGTTCCGCTGGGGCACTGCCTGGCTCTACGTGACGCGCGGCATCGGCACGCGCGGCCTGCCGGTACGCTTCCTATGTCCGCCGGAGATCACCCTGCTGGTCCTGGAAGCCGGCGGTTGATTGGACAGATGGTGCAAAACGTTGTAAAAAGAAATGATAAAGAATTGAGGAAGGCTGATGGGGATCCCAATGGATAAGGGCGTTCCAACAAAAGCAGTGCCATCGTCATGGACTCACCGGCTGGCCGGCCTGGCGGCAGCCGGCTTCGTGCTGGCGGTGCTGGCAACCCTGGTCGCTGGCAGTCTGCTCTTTGCCAGCCAGGCGTCGTCCGCCGTCGCGCCGCGCTCGGTACTGATCTGGCCGGCACAGGACGCTCCCCTCACCACCACGGTGGTCTTCCAGCAGGGGCTGGACGGTTATGCCGGCGTGGAGGATACCTTCATCGCCAGCACCGACCCGGACGCCAATTTCGCCGGCGATACCTGGATCCGCATCTATTCGGATGGGCGCATGAAGGGTCTGCTCCGTTTCGACCTGTCGCTCATCCCCAGCCAGGCAACTATCATCAGCGCCGCGCTGGAGCTGATGATTTACTATCCGTCGGGGACGTTTTCTCCGCTGACCGTGTCCGCGTATCCCATCAGCACGACCTGGAACGTGCAAGAGGTAACCTGGCGGAACGCGGCCGCCGGCAAGCCCTGGGGCGCGCCCGGGTGTGCGGATACGACGATAGACCGCTCGCCGACGCCGGCCGGCACCGCGACGGTTTCGCAGAGCGGGGCATACCGCTTGGACCTGACCTCGGCGGTGGCCGGCTGGGTGGCCGCCCCCGACACCAACCACGGCATCCTGCTGGTGGCACAGGGGCCGGTAGCGACACTGGTCAATCAAGCTTCCTCCGAGTTTGTGACCCTCAGCTCGCGGCCGAAACTGACGGTAACCTACGTCCTGACGGGGCCGGTGCCGACCTTTACCCCGACGGCCACGCGCACGGCCAGCCCGACTGCCACACCCACCCCGCGGGTGTATGTGACTTCCACGTATCTGAGCAATACCCCATGTATGGCGGTTGGGCCGGATTACAAGAACAAACCCGGCTATACCGACCATGGATACGTCTTTGTCTTCTGGGAGGGTCAGCCTACCACCGCCCGCCTGTGGTTACAGCAGGCCAACGCGGACGGCGAGCACAGCATCTATGTCAACGGCTATAAGGTGGGACGCTCGGCGCGCGACAGCCGGGGGAGCGTCTGTGTCGCCGGCACCGGCTATTACTATTCCTGGGACTTTGACCCGGCCTATCTGGTGAAGGGATACAATGTCATCAGCATCACCAACGATGCGGTGTACTGGGATAATTGGGGGGGTGAATGCCGGCTACATCGTCGTCGGCGGCGACATCTCCGTGCCGCAAGTGCGCGTCATCACCTACACCAGCACCTATGATGGGAAGCCGCGCACGGCCACCCTGCAGGTGCCCTTAGGTCATGACCCCACCATCCCGGTGCCCCTGTTGGTCTCGCTCTACGGCCTGGGCGAGACGATGACGGATGGCTGGAAGCGCTATGCCATGGAGGCCAACGCGCGCGGCTGGTTACTGCTGGTGCCGGACCAGCGGCAGAACACCATCTCGCCGGCGGTGCGCCAGGACATCATCGACGCGGTGGAGTGGGTCAAGAATTACTATAACGTGGACAGCTCGCGCATCTATCTTGCCGGCGTCTCCATGGGCGGCAACAAAGCCCTGGTCATGGCGGCCCAGTATCCCCATATCTTCGCCGCGGTGGCGGCCCATCGTCCCATCACCAACCTGAGCCAGTGGTACTACGAGACCACGCCGTTCCGCAAAGGATGGTTGGAGGCAGAGCTGGGCGGTAAGCCCAACGAGGTGCCTTTTGAGTATCAGCGGCGTTCCCCTTACAGCCAGGTGCAGAACCTGCGCCACGTGCCGACAGCTCTCACACACGGGACGCTGGACACGGTGGTGCCGGTCACCCATTCCATTTCCATGTACGAGGCTATGGTCGCAGATGGGGCGGAGCACGTGGTGTTCCACGCCTACGAGGGCGGCCACAGCGACGACGGCCCTTATGATTCGGCCTGGACGCTGAGCTTTCTCTCGCCCTGGCAGTTGAATGCCAACCCGACGAGCATCGGGATCCGTGCCGATTCATCGCGCTCTTACTACTGGCTGGACATCCGGCAGATATACAACGAGGACCATTGGACCCTGGTGGAGGCCGGCTATTCCCCGGACAGCGGCGTCATCACGGCGATGGTAGCTGACCATCGGCCGGTGCAGATCGGCTTTCATCTGGCCGGCATGGGCCTGAATGATGCGGTGAATTACACCGTGGAGGACTATGTCCCCGCAACCGGCGCTTACTCCATCTATTCCATTTTTCCGGTGAACGGCTGGCTCTATGTGTCTATGGACGGCGGGGTGCACCGCCTGACGCTCTCGCCCGGCAGTGTGACGCCGCCCACGGATCGGCTGTACCGTATGGGGGTGGAGGGATATGCCGGCGCCGAGGATGCCTACATCAGCCAGTGGAGTCCGAGCGCCAATTTTGGCGGCGCGGCACAGCTCTGGGTGCGGGCGGATAATATCGCCGTCTCTCTGCTCCGCTTTGATCTCTCGGATATCCCGCCGGAAGCGGTGGTGAAGGCCGCTGTCCTGCAGTTGAAGGTGGTGCAGTCCGGCACTACCGACCAGCGGCAGATGGAGGTCGGCGCCTATCGGGTGCGCCGGCCGTGGTCGGCCTCGCAGGCGACCTGGCAGAGGCCGCGCGCCGGCGAAAGCTGGGGGCTGGCCGGCTGTAACGATACGACCCTTGACAGGGACGCCGCGCCGGTGGATACGGAGGTTATCACCCGCACCGGCCAGACGGTGGTGCTGTCCCTGACCGATTTGGTGCAGGAGTGGGTGGCAGAGCCGGCCAGCAACTACGGCCTAGTCCTGCGCGGCGGCGGGACGCAGTCCGGCGTGTACGCGCTGGTCTCTTCGGAATGGACAAACATCGCAGAGCGGCCGGCCCTGCGCGTCATCTACATTATCCCTACGCCAACCCCGACGCCTACCCTGACACCGACCCCGACGGAGACCTGGACGCCCACACCGACCCCCACTCCGACGGCCACGCGCACACCGACACCCACGCCTACCGGGACCGGCACGCCGCCGGCAACTTCCACGCCAACAGCTACTCCTACCCCGACGCCTACGGCGACCGTGGATCCGAGCATGTACGGCTCCATCGCCGGCATTGTCTGGCTGGACCACAACGCCAACGGCATCTGGGACCAGGGTGAGGCCACCCTGCCGGCAGTGGAAGTGCGCCTGGAGAACCTCTTTGGGCAGGTGCTCCGCCGCACCGCCACCCGGGAGGGGGGCATGTTCGTCTTTGTGGACGTGCTTCCCGGGACGTACCGAGTGGTGCAGACCAACCTGCTGGGCTTCCTCTCCACCACTCCCGATGAGGTGGAGGTGACGGTGGAACCCGGGAAAGTGAGCGTGGTCAACTTTGGCGACCGCTTGCCATCGCGCCAGCATCTTCCCCTGCTCTTCCGCGCCCATTAAGACGTGGGGAGTATGATGGCCGGCCCATTACCGACCAGACCGTAAGAGGAGAGATGCAGACATGCGAGTCCTGTTCGTGTACCCGGATATCGGCGGCGTCGAGCATTACGGCGCCCGCAAATACTATCACGGCATCGGCTATATTGCGGCGGTGCTGAAGCGCGCCGGCCATACAGCCAGCCTGCTGTACCTGATGCAGGAGCCAGAGCGCGAGGCCTTCCTGGCCCAGGTGCGGGCACAGGCGCCGGCGGTGGTGGCCTTTTCCGCCACCACGCACCAGTACCCGGCGGTGGAGCAGTGCGCGGCGTGGCTGAAGGAGGCAATGCCGGAGGTCTTTCTTATCGCCGGCGGCACCCATCCTACCCTGGCGCCGGAGATGGTAGCGCGCTCGCCGGCGCTGGACGCCCTCTGCGTCGGCGAAGGGGAACTGCCTCTGCTGGAGCTGGTCGAGCGTCTGGAGCAGGGGAAGGATGTCAGCGGCATCGAGAACTTGTGGGTGCGCCGGCCGGACGGCTGGCGGCGCAATCCCCTGCGTCCGCTCATTCAGTCGCTCGACGAACTGCCCTTCGCGGACCGGGAGATATTTGACTTTGACGCCATCCTGGCGGCCAACGCCGGCTGGGTGGACATGATGGCCGGCAGGGGCTGTCCCTACCGCTGTTCTTACTGCTGTAACCCGGGCTTGCAGGAGCGCTATCGCGGCCTGGGGCGCTACGTGCGCTACCGGAGCGTGGAGAACATCCTGGCGGAGACCGAGGCGCTGGCGGAGCGCTATCCGGTGCGTGTGCTGAACTTTCAGGACGACACCTTTACGCTGGACCGCAAGTGGACGCTGGCCTTCTGCGAGGCGTATGCGGCGCGCTTCCGCTTCCCCTTCTGGATCAACACGCGAGTGGAGCGCATCCTGGATGATGAGGAGCTGGTGCGGGCGCTGGCGCGAGCCGGCTGTGCCGGCGTGCGCATCGGCTTAGAATCAGGCAACGAACACATGCGGCGCGAAGTTCTCAAGCGGGGCATGACCAACGAGGAAATCCGCCGGGCGTTCCGGCTCCTGCGCCGCTACGGCCTGAAGGTCTACACCTGCAATATGCTGGGACTGCCAGGGGAAACCCCGGAGATGATCGAGGAGACCATCGCCCTCAACCGCGAGCTGGCGCCCGATGACCTGCAGTTCTCGGTCTTTTATCCCTATCCCATGACGGAGCTGTACGACCGCGTGGTGCGGGAGGGTCTGCTGAAGGGGGAACGCACGCTGTGGGGGTATTACAGCCCAGAGAGCGTGCTGGAACTGCCGACGCTGACGCCGGCGCAGTTGGCCGAGAAGTACCGGCGTTTTGAGCGGCTGAAGGCGGAACTGCATCTGCGCCGGCGGCACCCCTGGCGCTACCGTCTGCGGCGCGTCGCCCTGGCTATGTTGGGCGGAGACGAGGAGCGACTGCAGGGGGTGCTGGATTTCGTCCGCGGCCGCAAAAGGGGTAAAATAAGGGGACAACTCAAGGGGATTTTGCCGAAGCTATGGACCTTTCTGTGTATTATGATACATATTGGCGGAATGTGGGAGATCTCTGCGATCTGAACCGCCTTCAGCTCCTGCTGGCGTATGTCCAGCCCGGGGAGCGGGTGCTGGAGGTGGACTGTGGGCCGGGCGTGCTGGCCCGCATGATGATGGACAAGGGTGCGGTGGTGGAAGCGACCGAGATGTCGCGGGAGGCGGTCGAGCGCGCCCGGGAAAAAGGCGTGCCAGTCCAGCATGTGGACCTGGATGCGGCGGATGGCCGGCTTCCCTACCCGGATAACACCTTTGACACGGTGGTTTCTAACTCCGCCATCGAGCACCGCTTTTTCCACGAGAAGCATCTGGACGAATGTGTGCGCGTCTTACGGCCGGGCGGCCGGCTGGTCCTGTGCCTGCCCAATATCGCCCACTGGCGTTGTCGGCTGTGGCTGTTGGCCGGCCGCTTCCCCTACATGCGCAACTCGCCCACCGACCCTTCTCATCTGCGCTTTTTCACCGTCCACGAGACCCGCAAGCTGTGCCAAGCGCGCGGTGTATCGGTGGAGCGGCTGGACGGCAGTGCCAGCCTGTGGGTGCCGGGGTTTTACCCGCGCTGGCTGCGTCGGCCGCCGTTCGATAGGCTGTATACCTGGCTGGCGCGCCATTATCCCGGGCTGTTCGCGCGTGATTTTATCCTGGTGGGGCGGAAAGGAGCAACGCCGGCGTGAGTCTGCGCCGTGATGTCCTGCACAGTATTTTCTGGGTGGCCCTTTCGCAGGCTGGCAACAAGCTTATCGCTTTCGTTGTCCAGATCGTGCTGGCGCGCATCCTGGTGCCGGCCGATTTCGGCGTCGTGGCTGTCGCTACCCTGGCGCTGGACTCGCTGGCGCTGTTCGCCGAGTTCGGTTTCACCTCCGCCCTGATTTACCGGAAGGACCGCATCCCCGAGGCCTCTGCTACTGCCTTTTCCATCGTCGTCGTGGGCGGCGTCCTGACGACATTGGCCGGCGTCATCAGCGCCCCGTACATCGCCTGGTTCTTCAAGGAACCGCGCGTTATCCCCATCCTGCGTGCGCTGAGCCTAACCATGCTCATTTCTTCCTTCGGGCAGGTGCCGCTGACCCTGCTGGCCAAAGAGCTGGACTTCCGCAAGCGAGCCATCCCCATGGTGGTGCCCAGCGTGGTGAACGGCCTGGTGGCGGTGCCCTGTGCGTTGAGCGGGCTGGGGGTGTGGAGCCTGGTCGCCGGTCGGCTGGCCAGTGCCGCCGCCACCTCCGCCTTGGCATATGTTGTCACTGATTGGCGGCCGCACTGGACGTTTCACTGGGACCTGGCCCGCGAGATGCTGGATTACGGCAAGCACATTATCGGGAGCCAGCTCCTGATCTTTGCCATCACCAATGTGGATGACATGTTCGTGGGGCGCATCCTGGACGCCGCGGCGCTGGGCGCCTACGGCCTGGCGTACAACCTGTCCAACCTGCCGGCGACCCAGATCACCCGCATCGTGGGGCAGGTCATGTTCCCCGCGCTGGCCAAGATTCAGGATGACCTGGAGCGTATGAAGCGGGTCTATTTCGCCGCTATGCGCTATGTCTCCCTGCTCTCGGTGCCCATTGGGGTGGCGACGGTGGTTTTTGCCGCCGATTTCGTGAATGTGGTCTATGGGCCGAAGTGGGCGGCCGCCATTGTGCCCCTGCAGTGGCTGGGGATTTACGGGTTGATCCGCTCGATCGCGGCCAACATGGGCAATGTGTTCAAAGCCGGCGGCCGGCCCAAGTGGCTGACCTACATCGCTCTGTGGCGGCTCATCACCATGCTCCTCTTCCTGTACCCGGCCACGAAATATTACGGCATCGTGGGGGTCAGTGTCCTTTCGGCGGCGGTCTCTGTGGTGGATTTTGTCATCTCCGCCGCGCTGGTGAACCGCCTGATTGCGGCCACCGCGATGGATTACGTGCGCTGTCTGGGTCCCATTTTCAGCGTCTCCGTGCTGTCGGCGCTGGCGGCGCGCCTGGCCCAGCTCCAATTCCGTGCTACGCCGCATGCCCGTCTGGCGTTCCTGACGGCCCTGATCATCATGGTATGCTTGTATGCCGGCGGCATGTGGCTGGTGGACCGGGAACTGCGGCGCGAGGTGCGACACAGCCTGGAATGGGTGCGGGCGCGCAGCGGCCTACAGTTCGCCAACGGGAAGCAGGTGCCGAAATGAGCGCAACCGCCGGCCAACCCCTGCGGGTGGTGCTGTTCTCTACGGTGCAGTTGAACCCATATGTCGAACTGTTCGCCGGCGGGGTGCGCGCCGCGGCGCCCGATATCCAGGTGGCCTGCGAACGCCGGCTGACCCTGGATTGGGTGCGGCGCAGGGGCCGGCAGGCCGATGTCCTGCACATTCACTGGCCGGAACTGCAGTATGCCGGCGCCCGTGCCCGTTCCCGCTGGCGGCGGTTCGCTTCGTTCACGGCCGGCCTGCTTCTGGCTCGCCGCGCTGGCCTGCGCCTGGCCTATACCGTGCATAACCTGAACCAGCATGAAGGGCAGGATGCGCTGTTCAACGCCCTGGCTAATGCCGCCTTGTTCGCCTGGGCGGATGCTCTGCACGTGCATGATGAGGTCACAGCGGAGGCCCTGCGCCGGCGGGTGCGCCGGCCGGAACGCATCCATATCATCCCGCACGGGAGCTATGTGGGCTGTTACCCGGACAGCGTGAGCCGGCAGGAGGCCCGCCGGCAGTTGGACCTGCCGCAAGAGGCATTCGTCTATCTGATGCTGGGCGGTCTGCGGCCCTATAAGGGGGCGGAGGAGCTGATCGAGGCGTTCCGCGCCCTGGAAGATGGGTCGGCGCGTCTGATCATCGCCGGCCATGCCCACGCGCCGGCCTATGCGGCGTCCCTGCAGGCATCCGCACGGGGGGATGCACGCATCCGGCTGTTCCTGGAGCATATCCCGGACGAGCGGGTGCAGTATTTCATGCACGCGGCAGATGTATGCGTCCTGCCCTACCGGCGGGTGACCACTTCTGGCGCCGCGGTGCTGGCGCTCTCTTTCCGCAAGCCGATTGTGGTGCCGGCCATCGGCCCCTTCCCGGCGCTGGTGCGGTCAGCGGCCGGCATCTGCTACGAGCCGGCGGGCGTCCAAGCACTGCGCCGGGCGCTGGAAGAAGCGCGTGCCCTGGACATGGAGCAGGCCGGCCGGGCCATTTCCGCCTATCTGGAGACCATCTCCTGGGAGCGCGTGGGCGCTTTGCATGCGGAAATGTACCGCCAGATCGCCGGCGGCGAGGAGGCGCGCCGTGCTGGAGGGTGAAAGCATCCTCTGCTTCGCGCCGGACCCCTGGAGCGCTATCTGGCGCAACCGGCATCACCTGCTGACGGTTTTCGCGGAGAGGAACCGGGTGCTGTACGTGGAGCCGCGCACTTATTTGCGGGAGACCCTGCAGGCACTGCTGGCCGGCCGCTTCCCCTGGCGCGACATCTGGCGGGAGCGGGTGACGCAGGTGCGCCCCAATTTGTACGTCTATTACAACCTGCCCTATGCGCCCATCAGCGGACGCTTCCCCCTGCGGGAGCTGACCGCCGGCCTGCGCCGGCATTCCCTGCGCCGGCAGATGCGCCGGCTGGGCATGTCTCAGCCCATCCTGTGGCTGTGCCGGCCGGAAATGTCCGACCTCATCGGGCAGTGGGGGGAAAAGCTGGTGCTGTACCATGTGGTGGACGAGTATTCGGCCTATGAGGGGGTGGCGGACTGCGAGGCAGTGCGCCGGCGCGAAGAGGAGCTACTGCGGCGCGCCGATGTGGTTATCACCACGGCGCCGGCGCTGTACGAGCGCAAGCGCGCCTTCAACCGCCATACCTATCTGGTGCCGAACGCCGTCAATTACGAGGCATTTGCAGGGGCCATGCGGCGGGACGAGCCGGAGCCGGCCGATGCGGCCGGCCTGCCCCGGCCACGCATCGGATACGTGGGTGCGGTCAACGCCAAGCTGGACCTGCGCTATTTCAGCGCCATCGCCGGCGCCTATCCGACGGCATCCATAGTCATCGTCGGGCCGGTGAGCATCCCGTCGGAGGATGAGGAACTGCGCGCGCTGCGCGCCATGCCCAACGTGCATTTTCTCGGACAGAAGCCGGCGGAGCAGGTGCCGTACTATATCAAGGCGCTGGATGTCTGCCTGCTCCCGTACAAGCAGAACGAATGGACGCGCAACATCAGCTCGCTGAAGCTGTACGAGTACATGGCCTGCGAGAAGCCGGTGGTCGCCAGCGATGTGCCGGCGGCCCGCCAGTTCGCGGAGCTGGTCTATATCGTCGGGAGCCCGGGCGAAGCACTGCCGGTGGTGGCACAGGCATTGGCAGGCCACCCAGAGGATATCCGCCGGCGCCAGCGCCAGGTGGCGCAAGAAAATACCTGGCGCCGGCGTGCGGAGATGATCTCGGACATCATCGCCGGCGTGCTGGAGGAGAAGCGCCGGCGCGCATAGTGAAGGGATGAGAGGAGACACGCATGGACATCACGGAATTCCTGACCTACTGGCAGGTCATCCGCAAACGCCTGTGGCTGATTGCCCTGCTGTTCATCGCCACTATGGCGGTCATCCTGGTGACTGGTCTGACCTCACCGCCGGTGTACCGCGCCACCGTCAAGCTACAGGTGGTGGGTTCGGAGCCGGAGCAGGTCAGTCTGTTCGGGAATGTGCGCACCACCACGACCACAGATGAAATTGCCACGGTGCAAAATGAGTTCGTCAGCGTGCTGAAGAACGGCCTGGTGGCCTGGCGCACCATCGCCGAGCTGAACCTGAGCGCCAGCGCGCTGGATGTGCTCAACCGCATCAGTATTGTGCGCGAGGGGGCCGCCATCTATGTGACGGCACAGGCGGACACGCCCCAGGGGGCGGAGTCGTTGGTAACCACCCACGTGGATAAGGCTATCCAATATTATCGCGAATATCGAGCTTTGCCGGCGCGCGTAGCGCGCGAGTTCCTGACCGCCCAACTGCAGGAGGCCGGCGACCGCCTATCCCAGGCCAAGGATGCCCTGCTGAAGTTCAAGCTTCAGAACAACCTGGATTCCCTGGAGCGGGAGCTGAACGCCTATCAGGACCTTATCCGAGCGCTGGAGGCCCAGCGCGATGCAGAGGCCGTGAATGAACAGAAGGCCCTGGCCGCGGCACAGGCATATCAGGCCGAGGCGCAGAAAGCGCAAGCAGAGCTGGATAAGCTTTCGGAGACTGCCGCCTCGCGGGCGTATTACCAGGAGACGATCCGCCGCTTCCTGCAGTTGGCGGCGGATCAGGAAGCGGCGGCCGCCGGCCATCGGGCGGCCCGCTCTGAGCTTGACCAGCAGGTCGCCCAGAAGGAGTCGGAACTCCTGGCGCTCATCGGCCTGCGCGAGCGCTATGACCAGTTGAACCGCGACGTGGCCCTGGCAGAGCAGGATTATAACTTCCTGCTGGCTAAGGAGAACGAGGCCAGGTTGAAGGAGGCGGCGGCACTGCAGGTGGGCTATATCCAGATCACGGAGCCGGCGCGCACGCCGGACGCGCCGGCGCAGTCCAACCTGCCGCGGCTGGCGGCCGTGGGCGGCGTCACCAGCCTGATGGTGGGCGTCATCCTGGCCTTCATTATCGAATTTATCGAGGGACTGGGCGGCGCAGTGCGCCGGCGTGGGCGAACGGTCGTCCGCTGAGGCGCGGGAGGATCCATGCGCCGGCGCGTCCTGTACGTGGAAATGGCCCATGCCTTCGGCGGCTCCATCGTGAGCTTGTACCAGCTCGTGCGGGGCCTGGACCGAGAGCGGTACGAGCCGGTCGTGCTGTTCTACCGCCCCAACCCGTTCGTGCGGCGCTTTGAGGAAGCCGGCGCCCGGGTGTTGGTTCTCGGGAGCGCGTCCGCGCCGGCACCGAGCGCGGGGCGGCTGGCCGCACCAGCCCTGCGCCGGCACGTCAACCCCTTGGCGGAGTATCTGGCCATCCTGCGGCAGATCGGACCTGGCACACTGCGTCTCCTGCGGGTCATCCGCCAGGAGGACATTGACCTGGTGCACGGCAACGATGTGCTGATCAGCAACCGGGAGGCGATATTGGCGGCGGCGCTGGCCGGCGTGCCGTATATCAGCCATGTGCGGGCCTTTGAGCGGCTGACCGGTTTCGACCGCTGGCTGACGCGCCGGGTGCATGCCTGCATTTACATCTCGCGCGCCATCGCGGATGCCCATGTAGCCCAAGGAGTGCCGGCGGAGCGCGGCGTCGTCATTTACAACGCGCTGGACCCGGAGGAATTTGTCCCGACGGAGGACAGGGACGCGGTGCGTGCCCGATTGGGTTTGTCGCCGGCCCATCAGGTGGTCGGCATCACCGGCCGGCTGGTGGCCTGGAAAGGGCATGGGGTGTTCCTGCGCGCTGTGGCGGCGCTGGCGCCGGAAAGACCGGCACTGCGCGCCGTCATCGCCGGCGATGCGGACCCCACCGAGCCGGCCTATCCGGAGCATCTGAAGGCCCTGGCGCAGGAGCTGGGCATCGCCGATCAGGTAATCTTCGCCGGCTACTGGGAGCGCATCGTCGAGCTTCTGCCAGCGCTGGACGTGCTGGTGCACTGCTCGGTCAAGCCGGAACCCTTCGGCCGGGTCATCATCGAGGGCATGGCGGCCGGCGTGCCGGTGGTGGGAGCGAACGCCGGCGCAGTGCCCGAGATCATTACCGATGGCAAGACAGGGCTACTGGTGCCGCCGGGGGACGCGCCGGCCCTGGCGCAGGCCGTCGGCCGTTTGCTGGATGATGCGCTGCTGGCGGATGCGGTGCGCCAGCATGCCCGCGAGCATGTGCGCCGGCGTTTCAGCCTGGAGGCACATGCGGCCCAGGTGCAGGCCGTCTACGAGCGCGTACTGGAGGGTGCCCGATGAGCGCGGGGTGGCGCCGCCGGCTCAATGCCTGGTGGGAGCGAAGCTGGTTCGAGCCGGAGCATTTGGAGAAGGCACTGCTGGAGCGCAGTCTGGGGGAGGCCAGCGGGTTCGCCGGTGGGCTTCTGCTGGATGTGGGCTGTGGACAGCGCCGGCATGCCCATCTCTTCCTGCCAAAGGTGCGCCGCTATGTCGGGCTGGACTATCCGCTGGTATTCGGGGACGTGTGGTCCGCGGCCGGCGGCGAACAGGCCGACATCTGGGCCGACGGGCAGTATCTGCCCATCGCGTCGAATGTCGTGGACACGGTGCTGTGCACCCAAGTGCTGGAGCATGTGCCGGAGCCGGCGCAGATGATGCGAGAGATCGCCCGCGTGCTGAAGCCCGGGGGGTACGCGCTGGTCACCGTGCCGCAGGAATGGGGCTTGCACCAGGAGCCGTTCGACTATTACCGCTATACCCGCTACGGCCTGGCCTATCTGGCGGAGAAGGCCGGCCTGGAAGTGATCCTGCTCAGGCCGCGCGGCGGCTTCTGGGCGATGATGGCCCAGCGCTGGAGCGCCTATCTATACGATGTGACCTGCCGGCCCCTGCGCCGGCGCGGCCGGCGGGCGGCCTTCGTCCTGTGTGCGGCCCTGATCCTGCCCTGGGTAGCGCTGACGCAGTTGGCCGGCCTGGCGCTGGACCGGTTACAGCCTTTGGAGAGGAACACACTGGGCTATGTCATGGTGGCGCGCAAGCCGGCCTGACCGGCAGGATATATGGGCGGCCCTTCTGCTGGCCCTGCCCCTGCTGGCCGCCGGCCTGGCCACAGGCTGGGCCTTTCCGGCTCAGACGGATGAGGCCAAGTTCCATTGGGGGGTGATCCAGGAGTTTGCCCGGCGGTGGCCGCAGGTGCCCTGGCAGGACTATCATTCGGCGACTGGCCCCCTGCCCTATGTCCTGTGGGCGGCATGGGGGCGCGTCTTTGGGCTTACCCTGCCGGCCCTGCGGGTGCTGACCATGCTGTTGAGCTACGCCGGCTTCCTGGCCTTTTATCGGCTGGCGCGCCGGCAGGGATATCCTATGCCTCTGCTCGCCGGCCTGGCCCTGGCGCTCTCGCCCTATGTGTTCCTGCACAGCTTCACGATTTACACGGTGAACGTGGGACTGGCCTTCGCAGTGCTGGCGATGAGCTGGTACCTGGAGGCCGGCACAAAAGGATGGCGGGCACTGCTGGCCGGCGGCATCTTCGCAGCCCTGGCGGCTTACTGCCGCCAGCACTACCTGTTCCTGCCGGCCGGCGCGGGGATATGGTGGCTGGGGCAGGTGATGCGCGGGCGCCGGCGCGCAGGGGACTTGGCCGGCGAGGCGCTGGCCATCGCCCTGCCGGCGCTGTTGACAGCGCCCCTGCTGGCGGCCTGGGGCGGATGGGTGCCGCCGTCCATGCAGGGATTGCATCCCCTGCGTCTGCATCCGGAACATGTCATGTTCCTGCTGATCTTCGCCGGCCTGTACGGGGCACCGGCGGCATGGACGGCCTGGCCGGCGGTATGGAAGGCGCGGCGGCGGACCGCCTGGCTCCTGCTGGCAGTGCCCGTGTTCGTGCTGTTTCGGCCGACGTTCGGGCCGGCGGCGCCGGATACTGCCGAGGGGATTATCCTGCACGCCCTGAGCATCCTCGAGGGAGTGATGGGGCCGGCGGTCCCCTGGCTGATAGAGGGAGCGCTGTGGCTGAACGGGCTGGCCATCGGCGCGGCCTGGTGGCTGAGGAAGGCCGCACCGCTCGACGACAGCGGATGGATGCTGTGGGGCTGGACAGCGGTCTTCGCCGGCCTGGTGGGCATATCAGATTATGTGGGCGAGCGCTTCTTTGCCCTGTGGATGCCGGTGCTGGTCCTACTGGTGGATCCCCTGCTGGGGGAGCGGCGCGGCCTGCGCCGGATGTGGCTGGTCGGTATGGCTGGCATCACCGTGGCCTACTGCATCCTCAAGATGTCCGCCGGCGCAGGATGATATATAAGGGAAAGTTATGGAAAACAGGTTGGAAGAGATACCGAAATCAGCATGGAAGGCGTTGAAAGCGGCGGGGACGCTGATGCTGTCCCTGCTGGCACTGGCGCTGGGGGGATTCCTGGGCAAGCGCCTGATGGAGCCGGGCGCGGAGAACGTCATCACCTATTCCGGCTTCCTGTTCTTCATCGTCCTGCTCCTGGCCAACCCGGTGCTCCTGTTCTTGCTCTGGATCGTGGTGGCGCCCTTCTTCGGCTTTTTCCATCTGCACATCTCACTAGGGAGGGGGATCCCGGATTTGAGCCTCAGCCGGCTCATCCTGGCGATGCTGGTGGCGCTGGTGCTGGCGCAGGCGGCCACCGGCCGGCGCCGGCTGGTGGCGGTCACGCGCGTCGACATCTTCGTCCTGCTCACGCTTATCGGCGTGGCGATATCCATCACTGCTTCGTTCAACAAGCCGGCCAGCATGGCCTGGTATTTCGAATCCTTCCTGATGCCGGCCGTTACCTACTGGTTGGCGCGCAACTACGTTACCGATGAGCGCCGCATGATCCATGCCCAGCGTGCCCTGGTCGCCGTGGGCCTGGTCATCGCGCTGGTGGTGCTCCAGGAGCAGTTCATGGGTTACAGTTGGTTCCCCACCGTCGGCAGTACCTATTACGGCAAGCATCTGCGGCGTGTAACGGGCCTGTTGGGGAACCCGGCCTTTCATGCGGTGACCATTGCCATGACCCTGCCGTTCGCCTGGCGCGCCATGCTGGAGAACCGGCGCCTAGCCCTGCGCCGGCTGATGCTCCTGGTGCTGGGCGTCATGTACACCGGCCTGTTCCTGACCTATAACCGCACCGGCTGGCTGGGCGGCGTGTTGGGGATACTGATCTTCTTGCTCTTCTATCCGCGCTTCCGCCGGCCTTTCTTGAAGCTCTCCCCTCTGCTGGCCCTGCTCATCTCGCTGAACTGGTGGCGCATCGCTTCCAGCTATGCCTTTACCGAACGCCTGGTGGCGGTCAATCCCATCACCTATCGCGTCGAGGCGTATCAATTGAGCTGGCAGACATTCCTGAGGCATATGGCGATCGGCGTGGGGTTCGGGAACCTGGCGCAGTACATCGGCATGGAAGCGCCGCATAATTCGTTCCTGTGGATGCTGGTGACCGCCGGCCTCTCAGGCTTCATCCCGTATCTGGGCACTTTCCTGATGATGGGCCTGGATTCTCTGCTCTTGTACGTTAGGGCGCCGCGCTGGCCGGGTATGCGCCGTGACCTGCTGGTGGCTTTCTGGGTGGCTCTGCTGTCCTACATGGCGCAGTGCTTCGCCGTGGATATGCTGTACGGCATCTATCCCAACATCGTCTTCTTCTTCATCGCCGGCTCTGTGCTGGGTTACCACGAGGCGGTCGCCGAGACATATCGCGCGCACGCCCCATCTCCGGTCCTGCAGGCTTCGGGAGGGGTCTGATGACGGCAGAGAGGAGGCCGCTGCGCGTGGCACTGCTCGGGCCGTACCCGCGCGACCTGAACCGCATCGGGGGCGGGGTGGAGGCGGTGGTGGCAGTGCTGGCGAAGGAAATGGCGCGCCGGCCCGATGTGGAACTGCATGTCATGAGCGGGCTGGCCGGCCTGCGCGAGACGAGGGTGGAACAGCGCCCCGATATGACGCTGTACTTCCTGCCGCGCCGGCGCTTCGCCCGCGCCACCTTTCACTGGCGGGAAGTGCGGGACCTGCGCCGGCTCCTGTGGAATATACGGCCCGATGTCGTGCATGCGCACGGCACCGGGGTGTATGCCGGCGCGGCGGTGGGGGCACCCTTTCCCTCGGTCATCACGGTGCATGGCATCGTCTACCGGGAAGCCCGCATCGCTGTGGGCCTCAAGGACCGCCTGGGCTGGGAGCTGGACGCCCTGTACGAACGCTGGGTCCTGCGCCGGGCGCGGCACATTATCTCCATCAGCTCCTATGTGGAGCGGGAGTTCGGCGGTTGGACCCGCGCCCGTCTGTATCGCGTGGAGAATCCCGTACCGGACGCTTATTTCGAGATCGCCGGCGGTGGGGAGCCGGGGCGCATCCTCTTCGCCGGCCGGGTCATTCCGCGCAAGGACCCCATCACCGCTGTACGCGCCCTTGCCCTCTTACGGGAGCGCTTTCCTGAGGCGACCTTGCGCATCGCCGGCGAGACGGAAGCTGAGCCGGCCTATGCCGAGCGCGTGCGCACCTTGGTGGAGGAGCTAGGACTGCGGGATGCGGTGCATTTCCTGGGGCAACTGGACGAGGAGGCAATGCTGGGCGAATATGCCGCCTGTTCCCTGGTCCTGCTGACATCGGTGCAGGAGACGGCGCCAGTGGTGATCGAGCAGGCCATGGCCGCCGGCCGGCCGGTGGTAGCGACTGCAGTGGGTGGGGTGGATGGCCTGCTGACCCATGAGCAGACGGGCCTGCTGGTGCCGGCGGGGGATGCACAGGCCGCGGCCGATGCCCTGGCGCGGCTCCTCTCCTCGCCGGCGGAGCGGGCGCGCCTGACACAAGAGGCCCGCCGGCAGGCGCTCGAGCGCTTCAAGGCCTCGGCGGTGGTGGAGCAGACGCTTGCGGTATATCGCGAGGTGATGGGGCGGGCATCCACCGGGCAAATGTCTCTCGGGCATCATGGATGATAACATGGGAGCGTGATGCAAGTAACGTACGCGGATAGAGAAATTGATATTGCGGCGCTGGTGCGGACGATCTTCCAGCCGGCCTGGGCCGAGCACTACGACCCCTGGTTCGCGCGCTATCACCGCTGGCTGGGGGAGGACTGGAAGCTTGAGAACTACATCCGCTACCTGCGCACCCTGCTGGCGCAGGCCGGCGCACCGCTGGAAGGGGCGCGGGTGCTGGATGCCGGCTGTGGCTTCGGCTTGACCGCCCTCTTCCTGCATCTGCTGGGCGCGGACGAGGTGCACGGCCTGGACTGCCACGCCGGCATGATCCGCACCTTTGAGACATATCTCTCCTTCCTGGATATGCCGTTCCGGGTGTATCCCCGCCTGGGCGATGTGGCGCATATGCCTTATACGGACGCATATTTCGACATCGTCCTGTCTATCGAGGCGGTGTCCCATTACCGAGACTTGGAGGCGTTCCTGGACGAGGCAGTACGGGTCCTGCGGCCAGGTGGGCATCTGGTCATCGCCGACGGCAACAACGCCCGGCACGCGCCGACCCGCCGCAAGACGCGGGAAATCTGGGCGGCCTTTGAGAACGGGCCAGCCGTGGAGGACATTCACGGCCACCGTGTGGAAAAACCCTTCGTGCAGATGCGCCGCGAGATGATCGCCGGCGCCTTTCCCGGTCTGTCCGCCGAGGAGCTGGATGTGCTGGCGAAACAGACCGCCGGCCTGGCCGGCGAGGAGGTGCTGACAGCGGTGCGGGAATATCGGGAGACAGGCCGGCTCCCCGGCCGCGTGTGGGACGGCGAGACCTGCCCGCTGGACCCGGTCAACGGCTACTACATCGAGCGCCTGCTGGACCCGGTGGAGCTGGGCCGGCGCATCCAGGAACGGGGCTTCCGCGTGTGGGTGCGCCCCTATTTCGGCGGCGCGCGCGGCGGCCTGGTCCATCTGGCCAACGACCTGCTGACGCGTCCATGGCTGGCCCCG
Organism: uncultured Anaerolineae bacterium; assembly: GCA_938049385.1. Classification (GTDB taxonomy): domain Bacteria; phylum Chloroflexota; class Anaerolineae; order JACIWP01; family JACIWP01; genus JACIWP01. Next base: position 68,135 of record CALIBQ010000007.1, on the reverse strand, counting down.
ATGATGCTGAACTTCACGCCGTCCTTCCGCATCTTGGCCCGCAAGGAGGCGCGGGGATAAATGCGGCTGGCTCTGCTGATTGACTATCCGGTGGACCCCAACCGCATCCCCGGCGGGGTGCGCGCCGTGGCCTATCATCTAGCGCAGGGGCTGGCGCGGCATGCGGACCTGGAGGTGCACGTGGTGCACTGTCACAGCGAGGTGCCGGCGGACCGCACGGTCCAGCACGGCCGGGTGACGGTGCATTATCTCTCGCGGCCCCGCCGGCGCATCATCCCCAACCTTATCACCGGCGTGGGGCGCGTGGCCGGCATGCTCCGTGAGCTTCAACCCGACCTGGTCAATGCCCACACCAGCCAGTACGCCTTTGCGGCACTGCGCGCCGGCTTCCCCACCATCTACACCATCCACGGCGTGGCCCATCGCGAGGCACGCACCTTCCGCCACTGGCAGCACCGCCTCATCCTTTGGATCACGGCCTATTACGACCGCTGGGTGATCCAGCGCGTCTCTGATATCATTGCCATCAGTCCCTACATCGTGGAGGAGTATCAAGGACGCACCCGGGCGCGCTTCCATCGGGTGGATAACCCAGTGGGAGAGGAGTACTTCGCGCTTGCGGGGCAAGAGGTGCCGGGACGCATCCTCTTCGCCGGCACCATCAGCGAGCGCAAGGACCCCCTGACCCTGCTGGCGGCGCTGGAAATGGTGCGTGCGAAGGTCCCGTATGCCCACCTGCACCTGGCCGGCCGCGCCATTGACCCCATCTATCCACGCCGCGTGGCACAGTTCGTGCAGGCGCATGGGCTGGAACCCTATGCCCATTTCCTGGGCCTGCTGGACGTGCCGGCCATGCTGCGGGAATATGACGAGTGCGCCGTCCTGGCCCTGCCCTCGCGGCAGGAGACGGCGCCGGTGGTGATCCTGGAAGCCATGGCCGCCGGCAAGCCGGTGGTGGCCACCGACGTGGGCGGTGTGCGCGACCTGGTGGAGGACGGCGCCAGCGGCTTCATCGTGCCGGCCGGCGATGCTCCTGCCATGGCGGACCGTCTGGCCCTTCTGCTGGATGACGCCGAACTGCGCCGGCGCATGGGGGAGCGCGGGCGCGCCATCGCCCGGGAGCGCTTCCGCCGCGAGGTGATTGCCGACCAGTACTATGCCATTTACCAGGAAGTGGCCGGCCGGCGGGAGGGAACCGGCAAATGAGGGTGGTGGTCTTCTCGGAGCGCCTGGCCCCGCCTTTTGACGAGGGCATCAAGAATGTAACCTACAACCTCCTGCGCCGGCTCCGCCAGGAGCATGTCGTGATGGGATTGACCACTGCCGGCGCCGATATCCCGGAACTGGGGGTACAGGATATCCCGCATATGAACCGCCTGCTGGTCAATGGACAGCTCGCCGCCCTCCTGCGCGAGTTCCGGCCGGAGCGCATCTGCTACGTGCCCACCGCCTCGATGACGCTCTTCTCCTTTATCCGTGCCTGGGTGCTGGGCCGCTATGTCCCGGGGACACCGGTGACCATGGTGGCGCTCCAGCCGAGGAGGCAGGGCGCGCTGGCACGCCGGCTGGTGCCGCATATCGCGCCGGCGCGCGTCATCGTGCAGTCGCGGGCCAGCGCTGACCTGCTGGCCTATCTGGGACCGCGCGTGCGCTTCGTGCCGGCCGGCGTGGACACGAAGCGCTTTCGCCCCATCTCGCCGGCGGAACGGGAGACGCTCCGCCGCAAATATGGACTGCGCACCTCCCGCCCTATTGCCCTACACGTAGGGCATATCCATGCCGGCCGCAACGTGGGTGTTCTGGAAGCGCTACAGCGCGCCGGCGTCGTCCAGGCCCTGCTGGTAGGGAGCACGAGCACGCGCCAGGACGCGGAGCTGGCCCATCAGCTTCAGCGTGCTGGCGTCTGGGTGCTGGCTGAGTACCTGCCGGCGGTGGAGGAGATGTACCAGCTCGCGGACCTGTACCTCTTCCCGCCAGCGCCTGATATGCCGGCGGAGCGCACGCCGGCCATCGAGATGCCGCTCTCCGTGCTGGAAGCGATGGCCTGCGACCTGCCGGTTGCCAGCACGCGCTTTGGGGGCCTGCCGGCCCTGTTCCCGGAGGGCGCCGGCATGCGCTACGTGGACGATGCCTGGGATGAGGAGGCCTGGGTGCGAGCGGTGCAGGCGGCCCTGGCGGACGGCGCCGGCCATACCCGCCAGCGCGTACTGCCGTTCGGTTGGGACCGCTTTGTTACGGCAGTCCTCGGTCTCGGGGAGGGGTGAGATGGCTTCTCTGTCCCCCCCTCACGACCGCGAACTGCGGATGGCGCGCTGGACGGCGCAGGTTGTGGAGCCGGCGCGTCCGCCGGCGGCCGAATTGGCACCGCTGGATGACGAGGATATCGCCGCCTTGCCGGCCTTCTGGCGGCGCAATAAGGTCCCTATGCTGACCCTGGCGCATGCGGCGCCGGCGCACGTGTGGTGGGCAGTGCCGGCCGCCGCCGATGCCCTGCGCGCCGAGGAGGAATCTTTTGCCCGCCAGCGCGCCGAGTTCGAGCTGGTGCGGCAGGCCTGGGCGGAGGAAGGCATTGCCGCCATGTTCATCAAGGCCGCCGGCCTGCTCCCTTCCTTCCCCCATACCAGCGACAACCTGGATGTCTTCATCCCGCCGGCACAGGAAGACATGGCGCGGCGGCTCCTGCGCCAATTGGGATATGTCGAACTGCGCAACATCGAGGAGCCGCATAAATACCTGTTCAAGCGCTTCCGCTTCGGCGAGGAAGTATGCGCTGTGCATCTGCACCTGCGGCTGGAATGGAGCGTCTCGTTCCTGCATGAGGAGCGGGTGTGGGAGCGCCGGCGGCCGGCCCCCGATGACGCCGGCTTTTGCATCCCCGCGCCGGAGGATGCCCTGCTCATCACGCTGGCGCATGCGCTCTATGAGAACAAATGCCTGAAGCTGGGGGATGTCTTGCGCGTCAACGCTTGCCTGCGTCAGGGACCGCTGGATTGGGGGTATATCTGGGGGACGGCGCGCTCCAAGGGGTGGGAGGCCGGCCTGGCCTTCGCCTTGCTGGCGCATGACAAGCTGGACGGCATTCTGTACGCGGCGCCGGCCCTGCCGGCGGAACAGAGGGAACGGGCAGAAGCCGTTCTGCACGGCATTTGGCGCCGGCCGGCGCTGGCGCACCTGTCAGGGCCGGCGCAGTTCCCCCTGCCGGTGCGCTTTGCCTTCAGCAAGGGGCTGTTCTTCGCCAAGATGCTGGCCGATGAGAACGTCCCCTGGCCGGCGCGCCTGGCGGACGTATCTACGCACCTGGTCACCGGCACCCGGCTCAAACTGCGGCTCTACAGCCAGCCGGCTATGCTGGTCGCCGTCAGCGGCGTGGATGGTTCCGGCAAGACCACGCAGGTGAATGCGCTGGTGCATGCCTTCCAGCGGTGTGGACTGCGCGCCCGCTGGGTGTGGAGCCGCGGCGGCTCATCGGCCCTGGCCGGCCACCTGATCGCCCTGGGCAAGCGCCTGCTGGGACGAAAGGTGGGGGCGTCGGCCGCCGGCCCTGCGTCCGAAGAGGGGCGCGAGGAGCAGTTCCGTCATCCGCTGGTGCGCCGGCTGTGGCCCTGGCTGGTCTGGCTCGATTTGACCTGGCAGTACCTGTGGAAGGTCCGCTGGCCGCTGTGGCGCGGCGACGTGGTGGTGTGCGACCGCTATCTGCTGGATGCCTTGGCGGAGATGGGGGCGCGCCTGGAGGACGCCGGCATATTTCGGCGACTGCCGGCGCGTCTGCTGATCTGGCTCAACCCTCGTCCGCAGAAGGCTTTCTTCCTCTCAGTGGACCCGCTGAAGGCGCGCGCTCGACAGCCGGCGGAAGGACAGCAGGGCACGCAGAGTTTGGCTCAACGCCAGGGCGAGATGTATAATGTGCTTGTAGGTAAGATGGGATATGTGGTCGTGGATGGGGAGGATAATGCGGAACAGGTGAGCGATCGGCTGGTCTATGAGGCATTGAGCGAGTATTTCGCCGGCTTCCGCACCGCCCTGAACGTCCTCCTGCTCTCCAACCCGAAGCCGAATTCGGCTGGAAGGGAATTTCCACAGCACCTGCCGCCCCGTCCGGTGCCCATGCCGTTCCATTGGCGGGATAGAACGAACGCCTCAGGGGGCCGCAGTCCATGACCAGACGCCTGCGGGTGTTGGTCCTGACCAATATGTACCCGACGCCCCAATATCCGGCCTTTGGCACCTTTGTGGCGAATCAGGTCGAGGCTTTGCGCCAGCGCGGCCTGGACATGGACGTGCTCTTTATCAACCCGCGGGAAAGCAAATGGAACTACGCGCGCGGGCCGTTCCTCCTGCGCCGGCGTCTGGCCGGCGCTTCCTACGACCTGATCCACGCCCACTATGTCTTTTGCGGGCTGATCGCCGCCGCACAGTGGCGCCTGCCGGTGGTGCTGACCCATCACGGCATCGAGGTGTTGGCCGGCTGGACGGCGCCGCTGTCGCGCCTGGCGTCCCGGCTGGCACAGGCGACCATTGTAACCTCGCCGGCTATGGCGCGCCGTCTGCCTGGCCGGCCGGCGGTCATCCCCTGCGGCATTGACCTGGCGCTCTTCCGGCCGATGCCGCAAGATGAGGCCCGGCGTGCCCTTGGCCTGCCCTTGGGGACGAAATTGGTGCTCTTCGCCGGCGAGCCGCGCCCCGAGAAGCGCCTGGACCTGGCACAGGCCGGCGTGGAGGCCCTGCGCCGGCGCTGGCCCGGCTCGGTGGAGCTGGTCATCGCCGCCGGCCAGCCCCATCAACGCATCCCGCTGTACATGAACGCCTGCGATGCCCTGATACTGACTTCCGATTATGAAGGCTCGCCGATGGTGATTAAGGAGGCTATGGCCTGCGGCCTGCCCATTGTCTCCACCGATGTGGGGGATGTGGCTGACGTGATAGGAGACACGGAAGGGTGTTATATATGCCGGCAGGATGTGGACGACATCGCGGAGAAGCTGGCGATGGCGCTGGCGTTCGGCCGGCGCACCGACGGCCGCCGGCGCGTGGAGCATCTCTCCCTGGACGCCGTCGCGAAACGCGTGCATGCCGTGTACGCGGAGGTGCTGGACCGCCATGGCCGCTGAGGAGCGCCCACAGCGCATGCTGGTCCTCTTAGGGGAGGGCGGGCATACCAAGGAGATATTGATCCTGGTGGATATGCTGGGGCCGGAGTTCGCCTACGGCTATGTGGTGACGCGGCAGGACCCGCTCTCGGAGCACAAGATTCGCCTGACCGGCCCGCTCTATCGCGTGACGCGGCCGCGGGGGAAGGATGACCCGGCCTGGCGCGCCGGCCTGAAGCTGTTGCGGACCACTTTTGAGGCCCTGTGGGTAATGCTCGATTTCCGGCCGGACGCGCTGTTGACCAGCGGGCCGGCGCTGGCGGTCCCCTTTGCCCTCTGGGCCAGACTGCTGGGCAAGGAGGTCATCTTCATCGAGACCGGCTCGCGGGTCCACCAGCTTTCCCTCACGGGGAAGCTGATGTGCTACCTGGCAACGCTTTTCTTCGTCCAGTGGCCGCAACTGCAGGAGCGCTGTCCCTGGGCCATCTACGCGGGAAGGCTGTGTTGAGATGATTTTCGTGACCGTGGGCAGTACAGACTTTGATGCGCTGGTGGAAGCGGTGGACCAGCTCTGCGCGCCCGGCGGCCGGCTGGCAGGCTATACGGTGGAGATGCAGATCGGGGAAGGACGCTATATCCCCCGGCATGCGGCCTATTTCCGCTTCGCGCCGGCGCTCGACCCGTATTACGAGCGCGCCGAGCTGGTCATCGCCCACGGCGGGCTGGGGACGGCGGTGGAGGTCATCGGACGCGGCCGGCGGCTCCTGGCCGTCGCCAACCCGGACCGCTATGACCATCATCAGGAGGACCTGCTGAGCACCCTGGCGGAAGCCGGCCATCTGCTGTGGTGTCGGGATTTGCGCCGGCTGGAGGAGTATATTGAGATGGCCCTGCAGTTCACCCCCGTACCCTATACCTGTCCACCCTGCGATATCCCGCGCATTATCCAGGAACATATGCGCCGGCGCCGGCGGCCGGCCAGCCCGCGAAAGGAGGAGAGGGCATGATTCGAATCCACCCCACCGCAGACGTTTCCCCGGATGCTATCATCGGCGAAGGAACCCAAATATGGCACCACGTCCAGGTGCGGGAGGGCGCCCGCATCGGGGAGCAGTGCATCCTGGGCAAGGGCGTCTATGTGGACCATCACGTTTACATCGGCAACCGGGTGAAGATCCAGAACTACGCATCCATTTACTACGGCGTGACCATCGAGGACGGGGTGTTCATCGGGCCGCATGTGGTCTTCACCAATGACCGCTATCCTCGTGCCATCACGCCGGAGGGCGCACTGAAAGGTGCGGATGATTGGGTGGTCACGCCGACGCTGGTCAAGGAAGGCGCATCCATCGGCGCCGGCGCGGTCATCCTGCCGGGCGTGACCATCGGCCGCTTTGCCATAGTAGGCGCCGGCGCGGTGGTGACGCGCGACGTGCTGGACCACGCTATTGTGCTGGGCAACCCGGCGCGGCAGTGGGATTTCGCCTGCATCTGCGGCCGGCCGCTGTTCCCGGATGCCGACGGCTGGACCTGCCGCGAGTGCCACCGTCACTACCGCCCTACGCCCCAGGGGCCTCGGTTTGTGGATTTCCGCCGCTAATATCTCACCCTATGGAGCCAGGGAATGATCCCGATTTCGAAACCGCTGTTGGGGGAAGAGGAGCGTCAGGCCGTGCTGGAGGTGCTGGATTCCGGCATGCTGGTGCAAGGCCGGCGCGTGCAGGAGTTCGAGCAGGCCTTCGCGGAATTCTGCGGCGTGCGCCATGCCATCGCCACGTCTTCGGGGACGACCGCCCTACAGACGGCGCTGATGGCGCACGGCATCGGCGCCGGCGACGAGGTCATCACCACCGCCTTCACCTTTATCGCCAGCGCCAACGCCATCCGCTTCGTGGGGGCGCGGCCAGTCTTCGTGGACATTGACCCGCGCACCTTCACCGTGGACCCGAACCAGGTGGAAGATGCGATCACGCCGCGCACGCGCGCCATCCTGCCGGTGCATTTGTACGGCTTGATGGCGGACATGCCGGCTATCATGGACATCGCCGCGCGCCATAGCCTGGTGGTCATCGAGGACGCCTGCCAGGCACACGGCGCGGCTGTCGGCGAGCGCATGGCCGGCAGTTTCGGCACCGGCTGTTTCTCCTTTTACCCTTCCAAGAACATGACCACCGCCGAAGGGGGTATGATTACCACGAACGACGATGATATCGCTCAGCGCTGTCGGCTCATCCGCAACCACGGCATGAGCGAGCAGTACCTGCACGAGGCAGAGGGGTATAATTTCCGCATGACCGACATCCAGGCGGCCATCGGGTTGGTGCAGTTGCGCCGGCTGGCCGATTTCAACGCCCGCCGCATCGCCAACGCGGCGTACCTGAGCGCCCACCTGCGCGGGGTGATCGTCCCCTATGTGCCGGCCGGCTACCGACACGTCTTTCATCAGTACACCGTGCGGGTGCCGGACGGCCGGCGCGACGAGCTGGCCGCCGGCCTGGCGGCGCGCGGCATTGCCAGCCGGGTCTATTACCCGCTGGCGGTGCACCAACAGCCGTATTACCGCGAATTGGGATATCGTGCTATACTGCCGGCAACGGAACAGGCCTGCCGGGAAGTGCTTTCCCTGCCGGTGCATCCGGCCCTGACGCCCCAGGAACTCTCTCAAATCGTGGAGGCGGTGAACGAAATCCTATGAGCAAATTACTGCGGGCCGCGGTGATAGGTGTCGGGAGCATGGGACGCAACCATGCCCGCGTCTATGCGGAAATGGAAGATGTGCAGTTGATCGCCGTGGCGGATGTGGACCAGGCCGCCGCGGTGCGGGTGGCCAATATCTACGGCGTGCGCGCCTACGCCGACTACCGCGCCATGCTGGACATGGAGCCGCTGGACCTGGTGACCATCGCGGTGCCGACGCGACTGCACCGCGAGGTAGCGGAGGAGGCGGCGGCGCGCGGCGTGCACCTGTTCGTAGAGAAGCCGCTGGCCGGCAGTGTGGAAGATGCCCAGGCCATCATTGACGCGGCGCGCACCGCCGGCGTCAAGCTTGGGCGTCGGCCACATCGAGCGCTTTAACCCGGCCATCCTGCAGTTGAAGGTGGAGCTGGATGCCGGCCGGCTGGGCCGCATGTTCCAGCTCCATGCCCGCCGCGTCGGCCCCTTCCCGCCGCGAGTAGAAGATGTCGGCGTGGTCTTTGACCTGGCGACCCACGAGCTGAATATCATGGAATACCTGGCCAATGCCCATGTGGTCAGCCTCTACGCCGAGACGGAGCGGGAAATCCACACCCAGCACGAGGACCTGCTGTCCGGTGTGGTCAAACTGGACAACGGCGTGGTGGGCGTGCTGGACATCAACTGGCTGACCCCCACTAAGATTCGCGAGCTGTCGGTCATCGGCGAGCGCGGCATGTTCCGCGTCAATTACCTGACCCAGGAGCTGTACCTGCACGAGAACAGCTTTTTCAGCGACAACTGGGAGAGCGCGGTGGCGCTGATGGGGGTGAGCGAGGGGCGCACCATCAAGTACGAGATCAAGCGCAAGGAGCCGCTGAAGGCGGAACTGGAGTCCTTTGTGGAGGCGATCCGCGAGGACAAGCCGCCGGCCATCGGCGGGGAGGAGGGCCTGCGGGCGGTCTTCCTGGCACAGAAGCTGGTGGAATCCGGCCTGCGGCATGAGGTGGTGCATCTGTAATGCCGTGCCGGCCTTTTTCTCCGAAGAGGACGGGACGCATCCGTAACGGGCGCCCCGTTTTCTCGTCTATATTGGCGTGAGAAAATGCAGGCGGAATGTGTCGGCACGATGCCGGCGTCCTGCGCCGGCCGAGGCCGTTGGGAAAAATTCACCTGGCAGTTGAAACTGCGGCTGCGGCGTGGGAAGTCGGCCTGCGCAGGCAGGCTTTGCAGTTGTTGCCGTGGCTTCAGCCGCCAAGTGATGAAACGGTTGCTCACCCTTCCGATGCTCGCTCGGACTGGATTTGTGAGTCTCCGCCCCCTGTGTTACATATAAAGCCATTGTGCGTTGCGGAGGTGACAAAGGAAAATGAGACGAAGGTTGCTTGTCCCACTGGTCATTGTGCTCAGTGTGTTTCTGGTCATTGGCGCGACGGTTTTCGCCGGCCCGCGCATCCAGAGCGGCGATGAACCCCCGACTCCGCCGGCCGCCCCGGAGGAAAATCCCCTGCCCGGGTTGCTCCCGCTGGGCACGGAGGGGCAGGAGATAGAGCCGGCGGGCGTGAGCGCCGCCTGGAAAAACCAGGTCACCCGGCCGGGCGTCTACGTGTTTTATGATTTCCGCAACATCAACCCGGCAGATTACCCCGGCCTCTTCACTGGCGGCCATATGAGCTTCAACTGGAAGGATATCGAGAAGAGCTATCATGTCTACGACTGGAGCGTGGTAGATAACTGGATCGCCGCCCAGTCGGCGCTGGGCAAGCCAGTGGCGCTGGAGATCATCGCCTATGTGGGCGCTAGCAGTTATAACCCGGCAGTGAAGGGATACGTGGCCCCCGGCTGGCTCCCAACCGTCACCTGCGTTGATTCCGCCGGCCGGGAGTTCAAAATCCCCCGCTATCACTACTCCACCTTCCAATCGGAATATCGTGCCCTTATCAACGCCTTCGGTGCCAGGTACAACAACGACTCCCGCGTCGAGTTTATCGAAGTCAGCACCGGCGTGGACGGGGAAAACCAGCCCGTGCAGTATAATCCGGGCAATGTGCTGGAAGCCTGCGTCCAGGCGGATGGTCTGGGGCAGTACCAGTGGGAGACGTATATGAAGAACATCTCCGACTACTACCTGGCCGCGTTCCCCAGCAAGCCGCTGGTCATCCAGCACTACCCGGTGCATCTGCATGACTCGGAGCGCCGCACCATTGCCCAATATGCCGGCCCCAAGGGCATCGGCTTCAAAGGCAACGGCCTCATCCCCGACCGCGACAAGGCTACCCGCCGCGACGACCCAGCCAGCAGTTTCTACCTGGCATTCCTCGACGACCCGGCCATCTCGTACTCGACCACTGTGCCCATCGGCTTCGAGACCTATCAATTCTACCTGACAGACCCTATCTTGCAGTACTGGGCGGTGCTGAACGCCCTGGACAAACGGTCCGATTACCTGGTCATGGACCAAGACACCTTCACGGATGGCAACGCTGTCCGGCAGGAATCGCTCCGCTTCGCCCAGCGCTATTTGGGGAAGAACGTCAACAACACGCCGGAAATCTGGGTAGCACTGCGCGAGACCGGCTACACGTATTATCCGCAGTACGGGAATTACAACTTCTTCCTCTACCAGGATGACAGCATCCCCGGCGGCCGCACCAAAGCGACCACGTATCGTCCTAATGGAAGTGCCCCATATCAGATTCAGAATACCCAGGTGGAGACCAACCAGACGTTCCTTTCTGGCACCAAAGAGGGCTGGATCACCCGCCGCACGGACCAGGCCTCCGGCAACCCATACATGTGGTTCAAGGTGGATGACAACTATCTGTACGGCGGGACCAACGCCGTCTCGATCACGGTTACGTATTTCGACCGCGGCACCGACACCTGGTCCCTGGAGTACGACGGGCCGGGCGGCGTCATGAAGTCCGCCGGCACGGTCACCAAGACCAACACCAACACCTGGAAGAAGCACACCTTTTACATTGACGACGCCCGCATGGCCAACGGCTTACTGGGCCTGAGCGATTTCCGCATCAACTGCAACGGCGATGGCAACGAGTACATCCACATGGTGATGCTGGCCAAGCGCTCCTCTAGCCAGGTGGTGCATACGGTGGCCTTGCAGTCGGGGCCGAACCTGGTCTCGTTCCCGGTTCAGCCGGCCAGCACCGCCGTACAGGACGTGCTGGCGCCCATCGCCGGCAAGTACACCAAGGTCTTCGCCTTCGACAACGCCGCCAAGGAGTGGAAGAGCTACGACGTCAGCGTGCCCTCTTGGGCCAACACCCTGCAGAACCTGGACCCCAGCATGGGCTTCTGGATCTACATGAACCAGCCGGCGACCCTGCCGGTGACCGGCACCCTGGCTTCCAGCACCGACATCCCGCTGTATACCGGCGCCAACCTGGTGGGCTTCCCGCGCGCCAACTCCTTGCCCGTTAGCAGCGCGCTGACGTCCATCGCCGGCAAGTACACCAAGGTCTTTGAGTATGATGCCGGCAGTAGCTCTTGGAAGAGCTACGACGTGTCCGTCCCGTCCTGGGCCAACACCCTGCAGGAAATGCGCCCGGGCTACGGCTACTGGATTTACGTGAACCAGAACTGCACACTCACCGTGACGAACTGAGGCGGCAAGGGAGGAAGACATCATGCGAACTGGGACACCGTGTTTATTCGCCCGGGCCGTGCTTCTCAGCCTGATACTGGTGGTCACCGCGGCCGGCCTGGCCCTCGCCGCCCCGCCGCCCCCGCATACCTTTTACGGCACCGTGCTGGTGAACGGTGTGCGCGTGCCTGACGGAACGCTCATCACGGCCTACGTGCTGGACGGTACGACACCGGTCATCTGCGGGACAGCGTATACGTTCACGCCGGCGCCCCCCGGCCCACAGACCTCGGTGTACACCATTAATGTGCGCGGCGATGACGACGCGCAGCCGGGCAAAGACGGCGCCTACCCAGGGGATACAGTGTATTTCCGCATTGGCCCATGGGAGAACAACGTCAACGCTAACCAAACCGGGGTGTGGCAGTCCGCGAGCTCCACGGAGCTGAACCTGACCGCCACCGCGCCGCCTACACCGACCCCGACCTTCACCGTCTCGCCTACGCCGACGCGGACCTTCACGCCCAGCGCCACACCGACGGCGACGCCCACTGGCGCTACATCGACGCCAACTCCCACATCAACGCCCACGCCGACGGCAACCTCGACGCCGACCACCGGGCCGACGCCCACCCCGACGGCCACGCCGGCCCCCACGGTGATCTGCTTACAGCAGGGATTAGGCGGCTACACGGGCCACATTGACACCTATCTGGACATCGCCTTCCCTACGACGAATTACGGCAACGGCATCAAGCTGTACGCCAAGACGGAGGATAACACCAGCATCCTCACGAAGTTTGATTTGACGGGGAAACTGCCGGCCGGCTCCCAGGTCATCAGCGCCACCCTCAAGCTTTTCCGGGAATCTACCAACCCGACCAATGTTCCCATCACCCTGCATACCTATCGGGTCCTGCGGCCCTGGGCCGAGGACCAGGCAACCTGGAACTCCGCCCTGACCGGTGTTGGCTGGGCGGTGCCGGGCGTCAACGGCGTGGGGGTGGACCGGAGCGGCACGCCGGACGATGTGCTGAGCTGTTATGACCCCACCAAAGACAATGACTATTGGATTGACCTCGATGTCAGCGAATCGGCCCAGCACTGGGCCGGCAGTCCCGGGGAGAATTACGGCGTGGTGGTCAAGCCCTACCGCTGTCAGGAGAGGACCGCCCTGTACACCTTCTCATCGTCCGAGTCCACCGTGCAGGCCTACCGCCCTCAGCTCTGTCTGGCGTACATCATCCCGCCGCCAACCCCGACACCGACTGCCACCGGCACTCCGACCCATACGCCCACCATCACATCGTTGAGGGTGATGAACGTTCCGCATGCAAGACGGCTGCCACCGGCACTCCGACCCATACGCCCACCATCACGCCGACCGGCACGGCAACCCGCACGCCGACGGCTACCGGCACTGCGACCGCCACGCCGACCCGCACCTCCACGGCGACGCCCACCACCGGCGGCATCCAGGGAATCGTCTGGCATGACATCAACCGCAACGGCCAGCCGGACCTGGGCGAGCCACCTCTGCCCAACGCCGTGCTGAACCTGTACCGCGAGGGGAGCCTGGTCAGCTCGTACACGACCCTGCTGGATGGGTTCTATCGGTTCGAGAATCTGGCGCCGGGCAATTATGCGCTGATCGAGATTGATCCGCCCGGCTACGTCTCGACCACACCCAGCAACTATATGGTGCCGGTGGTCGCCGGCATGATACACATCATCAACTTCGGCGACCGGCTGGCGGACACACCGACGCCGACCATCACACCCACTCCTACCCTGCCCAGGCAGGCCGTCTTGCCCATCCTGCTGAAGCGTTATTAGTCCTGCGGTAGCCAGTTCGCATGAGCCTGGCCAGGTTCACTCCCTGGCCAGGCTTTCCATAGGAGAGAGGCCGAGAACATGAAACGACTATTCCCCGTCGTGCTCTTGATGGCACTGCTGGGGCTAGCCGCCGGCAGTCTGCTCGCCGGCCGCGTGCACGTCTGGGCGGAGGAGCCGGCCGGCACGGGCGGTGGTCCCTCCGCGCCCAAGGCGATGGTGCGCAATCCGGGCATCTACCTTTTTCACGGCCGGCATGTTCCCTCCTCCACCTATCCGGGCCTGCTCACCGGTGGACATATGACCTTTGCCTGGAAAGATATCGAGAAGGCGCCGGGAGTGTATGACTGGTCGGCGGTGGATAGCTGGATCGCCGGCGAGGCGGCCCAGGGCCGGGTGGTGGCGTTGGGGGTGGATAGCTGTACGTCCGGCGGGAACATGGCGCCGGCGTGGATACCGGTCATCCTCTGCGGCGGTAAGATCGTCCCCAACTACTGGTCCACCGAGTTCCAGCAGGGCTTCCACAACCTGATCCGCGCCTTCGGGGCGCGCTACAACAATGACCCGCGCGTCGAATGGGTGCAGATCAGCACCGGGCGCGACGGCGAGAATCAGCCGGGCATTGATGATGCCATGGACCAGTGCCTGGCCTCGCTGGGCTATACCAGCGAGGATTGGATCCAGGTGGTGAACAACATCATCGGCTATTACCGCGAGGCCTTCCCGAACAAGCCCCTGATGACCCAGCATTATCCCATCTTCGTGCGCGGCCATGAGTACGAACGTCGCGAGATCGCCAATTATGCCGCTATGCGCGGCGTCGGGTTCAAGGGCAATGGGTTAATGGCCGATCGCGACAAGATGGTCTGCCGAGACCCCTATTACTCCTACGGCTATCTCTCGTTCCTGGAAGACCCCATCATCAGTTATTCCGACACCCTGCCCATCGGCTTTGAGTCCTACCGCTTTTATCTGGGCGATGATGCCAAGGTCTACTGGGCGATGCTCAGCGCGCTGGACAGCCACGCCGATTACATCGCGCTGTCGGAGGATGTGCTGTTGGACACCGCCGGCGGCACTCGCCTGTGGCCGATCTTGCAGTTCACCCAGCGCCATATCGGCCGCACGCCCTACGATACCCCCAGCGTATGGGTGGCTCTGCGCGAATCCGGCTACACCTATTACCCCAAGCGTGGCAACTACTCATTCTATCTGTACCAGCGCGATGACATCCCTGGCGGCCGCACCGTAGCCATCACCTATCGGCCGGTCTGCCATATCCAGCCGCAGACCAACTGCCCACCCTACCAGATTCGGGAGGCCGCGCCGGTCGAGGGCGATGTCCCGTACCTGAACAGCAGTGATTGGGAGAGCTGGATCACCCGCCGCACCGACCAGGCCAGCGGTAATACCTCGATGTACTTCGACATTGACGATCGCTATCTGTTCGGCGCGACGCATCCGGTCTCGCTGACCGTGACGTATTATGACCATATTTTCGGCAGTGGCCCGGACACCTGGCGGCTGGAGTATGATTCGGACACGGGCATCAAGTTCGCCGGCCCACCCATCGTCAAGACCGGCACCGACCGCTGGGTGCAGAAGACCTTCTACCTGCCCGACGCCAACTTCCAGAACGGGCTGGCCGGCGGACGGGCCGACTTCCGCATCTCCTGCGAAGGGGACGGCGACGAGATCATCCACTTCGTGCAGTTGACGCACTACGCGCCAGCCCCGACGAGCACCCCGACGGTCCCACCGACGCCTACCGAGACGGGCACGCCGGTGACCGGGACACCTACCCCACCCCCAACTCCGTCTCCCACCGCCACCCCAGTGCCGACGGTGACTTGCTTCCGCCAAGGAGAGAACGGGTACACCGGCGCGGCGGACGCCAGCATTTCCGCCTATTCGCCGGCCGCGAACCTGGGACACGACGCCTATCTGCGGCTGAAATCGGACGGTGTCTATGAGAGCTTACTGCGGTTCGACCTGTCCAGCATCCCCGCCGGCCATCAGGTCGTCAGCGCCACGCTAAGCATCTACGCAGTCACCCGCGATAAGACCTATCCCTTCTACGCCTCGCCCTACCAGGTCCTGCGGCCCTGGGTGGAGGAAGAGGTAACCTGGGAGCAGGCACGCGCCGGCGACCCCTGGGCACAGCCGGGCTGTAGCAAACCGGGGGTGGACCGCTCTTCGGTGACCTATGATGTGCAGAGCCTGGATGCGGAGCGGGTATGGGTGCATTTCAACGTGACCGCGCCGGCCGGCACCTGGGTTCAGCACCCGGAGCAAAACCACGGGCTGATCCTGCTGGGCGCCGGCCCGGTCGCCACCACGTTCACGTTCTACAGCTCCGATTTCTCCCAGGCGGCCTACCGGCCTCGGTTGTGCGTGGCCCATCTGCCGGCGGCCCCCACGCCGACGCCTACGGAAACCCTGACACCCACACCGACGGAGCCGCCGACCTCCACGTCGACACCTACGGAGACACCTACTGCGACGGTGCTGCCCACGGAGACCCCTCCGCTGACCGTTACGCCGAGCGTTACCAGCACCGCCACCGCCACGCCGGCGGCCGGCACCATTCGCGGCGTGGTGTGGTATGACCTGGACGGCGACGGCACGCGGCAGGCCGGCGAGCCGGGCCTGCCCGGCGCGACGGTGACCCTGCGGGACATGGCTTACCACATAGTGGGCAGTATTATTACGGATAGCACTGGACGGTATGAGTTTGCCGGGCTTGCGCCGGCGAACTATGTGCTGAGCGTATCCTTCCCTCCGGGCTTTCAGGCCACCACGGCGGAGAGCTGGATCGTGGCGGTGATGGCCAACTGGACGGTGACCATTGATTTCGGCGCTTGGATGCCTGGGACGGTGACTCCGACACCTACCCGGACTGGCACGCCGGGCGCGGTCCTGCCGGCGCGTTGCTTCATCCCGCTGTTGTGGAAGGATTAGGCCGGCGGATATGGTAGTCATATAAAACCAGTGGCGGATAGAGGCACAGCGCCGCTGTGTCCGGGATTGCACCCCTTCCCTGCCTGCGGGGAAGAGGCTGGGGGATGGGGTGCCTCGAGATTTTTTCAACACCTTCTTCTTACCATTGACGTTCGCAAGGTTCGTTCGTATAATGGCAGTGCCCTGATGGAGCCTGCTCGCGGTGGAAAGGAAGGGACCGGAAATGCGCCTGCGTTTGGGAATCGTGTTGCTGATGGCAGGGATCCTCATCTTGCTAGCGGCCGGCGGCGCCCAGGCCGGCCGCGCCATCTATAACCGTGAGGCGCTTTCCCCTCGTCTCAACGAAGCCCAAGACGTGATGCCGGCGGTCACCCCTCCGCCGATCACGAACCCGGGCATATACGTCTTCCTGGACAGCACCCATCTGCGCCCCAGCGATTACCCCGGCGTGGTTGTGGGCGGCCACTACGCCTTCCAGTGGAAGCGTATTGAGACCTCTTATGGTTACTACGACTGGAGCCGCGTTGACACCTGGATCGAGCAGGAAGCTGCGCTCGGCAAGCCGGTCGGGCTGGCCATTAATTCCTATGAGGGCGTCAGCGGCGGCAACGTTTCGCCCTCCTGGATCCCCACCATCGTCTGCACGGACTATTACGGCAACCCGCACGCCATCCCGAACTACTGGTCCTCGGAGTTCCAGACCAACTTCCGCAACCTCATCATGGCCTTCGGGGCGCGCTACAACAATGACCCGCGCGTGGCCTGGGTGGAGGTGAGTACCGGCGCCTACGGTGAGAATCAGCCGGCGCCCGACTATTTCGATGCCTGCCTCATCTCTGCCGGCTACGGCGACCAGGGGGCCTGGGAGCAGGTAGTCAAAAACATCATCACCTGGTACCGCCAGGCCTTCCCGAACAAGCCCCTGATGACCCAGCACTACCCGCGCTTCCGCAGTGACTCCGAGCGCGTGCACATCGCCGACTATGCCGCGACTCTCTACGTCGGTTTCAAGGGGGACGGCCTGATCCCAGACCGCGATAAGGCCTTGCGGCGGGATGACCCATCCCATCCGCAGTACCGCTCCTTCCTGGACGACCCGGCTGTCAGCTACTCCGATACGGTGCCTATCGGCTTTGAGACCTACCGCTTTTACCTGCCGGATGACACCCTGCTGTACTGGGCCATGCTGAATGCCCTGGACAAGCACGCCGATTACCTCACGCTGGACGAGAACGTGCTGAAAGATGTCTCGGGCGGCACCTCTATCTGGCCCATCCTGCGCTTCGCCAACGCGCATCTGGGCAGGGATGTGCACGACACGCCGGATGTATGGGTGGCACTGCGCGAGAGCGGCTACACCTACTATCCCCAGTGGGGGAACTACCGCTTCTTCATGGAGCAGGACAACGGTGCGCCCGGCGGGCGCACGGTGCCGCTGACCTGGCGGCCGGCCGGCACCGGACCCTATCAGATTCAGAACCCCAACGTGGAGGCTGGCCAATCTTTCCTGGGCACCACGAAAGAGGGCTGGATATGCCGGCGCACCGACCAGGCCTCCGGCAACCCCTTCATGTACTTCGATGTGGATGACCGCTACCTCTTCGGCGGTTCCAATGTCGTCTCGGTAACCATCACCTATTTCGATCGCGGCACGGATACCTGGACCCTGGAATACGATTCGGCCGACGGAATTACGAAAAGCGCCGGCACCGTCACCAAGGCGAACACCAATACCTGGAAGACCCAGACCTTCACCCTGGAAGATGCGCACTTCGCCAACCGCCAGCCGGGCGGCAACGATTTTCGCATCAACAGCAACGGCGACGGCGACGAGATTCTCCACTTCGTCATCCTGAAGCGGCTGACCGAACCGACCCCCACGCCCACGGCGACCAACACGCCGACGCCGACCGGCACGCCGCCGACCCCTACTCCGACACCTACCATTACCAACACGCCGACACCGACCCCTATCCCCACCACCGTCTGCTTCCGGCAGGGGGACGGCGGGTACACAGGGAGCATTGATGCCAACATCTCCGGCTATACCCCCGACCTGAACGGCGGCAATGACGTATTTATCCGTCTGAAGTCCGACGGCGCCATCGCCAGCCTGCTGAAGTTTGATGTCTCCAGCATTCCCTCAGACCGCTATGTGGTGGATGCGCGGCTTTCTGTGTATGCCAGCCAGCGCGATAAGCCTTATCCCGTTTACGTCTCCTCGTATCAGGTGCTGAAAGAGTGGGTAGAGAGCGAGGTGACATGGCGGATCGCCCGCACAGGAGTGCCTTGGTCAGTGCCTGGCTGTAACGGCATCGGCACCGACCGTCTGGGCACCAGCACTGATACGCGTCTGCTGGACGGCGAGGGTATTTGGGTGGAGTTCAACGTCACCGACATGGCGCGCGACTGGGTAGCCAATCCGGCCAATAACCACGGCCTGATCCTCATCGCCACCGGTCCGGTTACCTTGCAGTACAACCTGCTCAGCTCGGAGTTCTGGACCACCAGCTTCCGGCCGCGCCTGTGCGTCTCGTATCTGCCGCCGCCTCCGACGGCGACGCCGACCGCCACGCCGACGGCCACCGCGACGCCCACGGCGACAGGTACTCCGACGCGTACACCCACGCCGTCGGTGACGCCTACTCCCAGTGCCACCGCCACGGCGACGGCTACCGCCACCGCCACGCCGACCATCACGCCTACGCCTACCACCGGTATTATCGCCGGCACGGTCTGGAACGACCTCAACGGCAACGGCATTAAGGATGAAGGCGAGCCTGGCCTCCCAGGAGCAACCGTTACCCTTAAAGACCGCTTCGGCACGCTCCTGCAGACCTGGGTACGGCTTCCAACGGCGCCTACCGCTTTTCGGGTCTCACCCCCGGCGTATATATCGTCTCGGAGACCAACCCGCCCGGCTTCCAGTCCACCACCCTGGATGAGTGGTGGGTCACGGTCATCGCCAACTGGACGGTGACGGTCAATTTCGGCGACTGGGTGCCGGCGCCGACGCCCACCCCCACGCGCACGGCTACCAGCACACCGACCATTACACCGACACCGACCATCACCAGCACGCCGACGCACACCGGCACGCCTACCCGTACGCCGACTATCACCCCGACCGGCACACATACCCTGACCCCGACGCCGACGGTTACTGGCACGCAGGTGCCCACAGCCACGCCGACGAACACGCCCTTACCGCCGGGTATGCTGGACCTGAGCGGGGCAGTGCCGGCCGCCTGCGGCGTCTCGTACCAGGGGGACACGCGCGGCGCGCCGGCGCGCGTGGATACCTACTCCTGCATCCCAAGCTGGCCAGAGGCCGGCCCAGAGCAGGTGTATATTCTCACCACCAGCGTCACCCAAGATATCACCGTGACGCTATCCTACGTGGCGCCCACCGAGGTGGATGTCTTCGTGCTAGATGCGCCCTACGGCGCCAACTGTGTGGACGGCGGGTTTGGGGATACTTTTGTAACCCTGCGGGATGCACCGCCCAAGACCTATTATATTGTAGTGGACACGTTCAGCGGCTTCGGGACGCCGGCGCCCGGCCCGTATCTGCTCAACATCACCTGTCCGGCCGGCCCGTTCCCCACGCCGACGCCGACCCGCACCGCCACGGCCACACCGACGCCTACTGCGACGCCGGGGAACGTGCTCCTGCCGCTCATCATCCGCCTTTATCCCATTCCCACGCCGACGCCGACCGTTACCCATACCTTCACCCCTTCACCGACGCCCACGCTGGCGGCCACACCCATCCCAACCACCGTGGTCCTCCAGCAGGGCGGCGGCGGGTACAGCGGCGCGCAGGATACCTGGATCAGCACGTGGGACGGCACAGCCAATTATGAGGGGCAACCCTTGCTGACCTTCCGCGGTGGGGACCGCGACCGCATGTCCATGCTTTTCCGCTTTGACGTAAGCGCCATCCCGGCGAACGCGCATATCGTGGAAGCTCGGTTGGAACTGTTCGCGACCGATGTCTTCAACCCCGCCGGCACCTGGGCCGGCAGTTACGCCGTACGGCGCGAATGGGTGCCGGCGGAGGCGTCGTGGGTCTACGCCCGCGCGGGCGTTATGTGGGGCAGCGGCGGCTGTAACCTGCCCCCGGATGACCGCGATGCCGCCCCCACCGACCTGGTCTTTATCGAGGGGGAGAACACCTGGTTCTCCTGGGACATTACCCGCATGGTGCAGGAGTGGGTGGCCGGCACCAAACCTAATTACGGCCTGATCATCCGCTGTCCCGGAACGCCGGTGAGCGCCAATGTCCAGCACGACTTCATAGCCTCAGAAGGCTCCCCCGTCGAACTGAGGCCGAAGCTGACCATACGCTACTGGACGGCGCCCTGATCCCCCGCCCGATATGGGCGTACATGAACAAATTGTCATACAGCGCGTCAGGTGTTTTCATTGTATTTTCACCTGGCGCGCGTATACTGTAAGTGGGCTGGAGAAGCGGGATCAGGAGTTTCCCATGCTGGGCCAACGCGTTCAACCTACATTGTGGAACCGAGGTGCGATGATGGCAGTGGAACAATCCCGGCTGATGGCGCCGGCTTTTCCAACCAGGCGCGCTATCGTCTCTGTGCAGACCTATGAAATCGCCAAGCGCCTGCTGGACGTACTGGTCGCCGGCACTGCATTGATCCTCTTCGCCCCACTCATGCTGGTGATCGCCGTGGCGATCAAACTGGACTCGCCCGGGCCGGCCATCTTCGTCCAACAGCGCGTCGGCCGGCACGGCCGCATCTTCAACTTCTACAAGTTCCGCTCCATGCGCGTGGACCCGGATAACGACCGCGCCCACCGCCGCTTCGCCGAAGCCTATATCAACGGCGAGAGCTTGGAAGAACTCACGCAGGGTGATGCGCCCATTTATAAGCCCAACAACGGCAACAATGTTACCCGGGTGGGGAAGTTCCTGCGGGCTACCAGCTTGGATGAATTGCCCCAATTGTTCAACGTTCTGAAAGGGGACATGTCCCTGGTTGGCCCCCGGCCGTCCATTTACTATGAGGTGGATTTGTACAAGGAATGGCACCGCCGGCGGCTGGAAGTTCTGCCCGGCATCACCGGCTACGCCCAGATTAACGGCCGCAGTAGCCTGCGCTTCGACGAGATTGTGCGGCTGGACATCGAGTATATTGAAAAGCGCTCCTTCTGGCTGGATATCAGCATCTTACTGCGCACCGTTCCCGTCGTGCTGTCCACCCGCAGCGCCCGGTAATCTTTCCGCCTTCGCTCCAGCAGGGCAGAGATGGGGGCAGGATAGTGAGCCTGCCCCCATTCTCTTTCCGCGCCGGCCGGCGGATTTAATATTGAAAAGCCCTCCCTCAGGCATAATCCCCTGTACTTCACCTGCGCGCTGTGCTATAATGGACTCTGACATGGACAAGTACGCAACCCTTGCATGGGAGGAAAGCAATCCATGGTCGAGCGCACGAAGGTGGTCACCGTCAAGCAGTGGGATGACATGCCGAGCCAGCCAGCGAAGGCCGCTTCGAGCGATCGGTTTGACCTTGATTGGGAACTGCAGAGGCTGTTGGGAGAGGAACTTGCGGCCATGGAGCCGGAGGAGCGGCCGGCGGCTTTCTCCCCCGCCGCGGTGTCCGCAGTAGCTTCATCTATCCCGAATATCCCGAATCCCTCTCAACCGGGGGCAGTGCCGGCCGCGCCGGCCGGCGGAGCATCCACGACAGCGACCGCACCTGCCGCCGCGCGGGTCGAGGTGACCAAAGGAGCGGCGCCGGCCGCTGGTGTGGAACCCGTGATGCCGACGGCGTCCGCGCCGGCCGCGGACGAACAGCTCCAAGCTAGGCTCCAGAGCCTGACAAAACATATTGATGCCCTCTACCAACAGATGACACGCGAGGTGGGAGCGCGACACGAGACGCTGGAGGATGTGGCGAACCTGCTCCAGCAGGCGCGCGCCGCCCTACTGCGGGGGCCGGACGGCTTTACAGAGGCCGAGAAGCTGACCATGCAGGCGCAGGGGTTGCTCCGCCGCAAGGAGGAAAGCCGGCGTTGGGCCGCCTTCTACGGCACCATCATCCTGGGCTATGAGTTCCTGTTCTTCATCGCCTTTGTCCTGGTGCTGGCATTCGACCGGCCGCTGGCCGCCTGGGCCGGCAGTTTGACCCATGTCACCGAGGCGCTCAACATGCGTGATATCCTCCCCTTCTGGGATACGATGATCTGGGGCGGCATCGGCGGCGTCGTTGGGGCGCTGTACAGCTTGTACTGGCACGTGGCGGAACAGCAGGACTTCGACCGCCAGTACAATATGTGGTACGTGGTCCAGCCCATCATGGGGGCGATGCTGGGCGCCTTCATTTACCTTATTGTTGTCAGCGGTATGCTGGCCATGAGCATCAACATTCAGACGGTTTCGTCGAGCTGGTTCCCCTCTGCGCTGGCGTGTCTGTGCGGCTTCCGGCAGAAATTCATCTTTGAACTGCTGGACAAGCTGATGGAGGTCATCGGACTGCGGCCGATTTTGAACAAGGTCGGCGGTAAAGGGGAATAGGGGATATATGGCGAGGCCGGCGGAGCCATCCGCCGGCCCGTTCGCGTCCGCTATGGGATGCGCACCCGCTCAATGCGCGCTCCCAGCGCCCGCAGTTTCTCGTCCACCCGCTCGTAGCCTCGGTCAATCTGGCCGATGTTGCGGATGACGCTCTGCCCGCGAGCGCACAGGCTGGCGATGAGCAGGGCCATGCCGGCACGAATATCGGGGCTTTCCAATTGCTCACCGTGCAGGCGCGTCGGCCCCACCACCACAGCCCGATGCGGGTCGCAGAGGATGATCTGTGCCCCCATGGCGATCAGCTTATCCACGAAGTACAGCCGGCTCTCGAACATTTTCTCGTGAATGAGCACCGTGCCTTTGCTTTGGGTGGCCACCACGAGGGCGATGCTCATCAGGTCTGCCGGGAAGTTGGGCCAGGGGGCATCGTCAATTTTGGGCACGGCGCCGTCCACGTCGCAGATGACTTCGAGGGGCTGGTCCGCCGGCACGAAGATGTCCTGGCCGCGGATTTCCACTTCAACCCCCAGCCGGCGGAACTTAAGCAAGATCATGCGCATGAACTCCGGGCCGGCGTCCTGGATCAGGATTTCACTCCGAGTGACCGCCGCCAGGCCGATAAAGCTCCCCGTCTCGATGTAATCGGGGGAAATGCGATAGCGTGCGCCGTGCAGATGGTCCACGCCGTGAACGATAAGGGTGTTGGAGCCGATGCCCTCGATCTGCGCCCCCATGGCATTGAGGAAGCGCGCCAGGTCCTGGACGTGCGGCTCGCAGGCGGCATTGCGGATGATCGTGGTGCCCTTCGCCAGCACTGCCGCCATGAGGGCGTTCTCCGTGGCGGTGACGCTGGCCTCGTCCAGGAGGATATCCTGGCCGGCGAGGTGCTGGACGCGCATGGAATAGCCCCCGTCCACGCGGATATCCGCCCCCAAGGACTTGAGTGCGAGCAGGTGGGTGTCTACCCGCCGCCGGCCGATGACATCGCCGCCGGGCAGGGGCAGGTCCACCTGGCCACAGCGTGCCAGCATGGGGCCGGCCAGTAGGATGGAAGCGCGAATCTGCCGGCAGAGATCCGGCGAGAGATCCGCCTTGCGCACTTCTCGGGCGCGCACCGATACCATGCCGTCGCCGATCCAATGGACCTCCACCCCTAGATCGGAAATGAGTTGGATCATGGCCCGGACATCCAGGATGTCGGGCATGTTTTCCAGGATGACTTCCTCATCGGTGAGCAGGCTGGCCGCCAGGAGCGGCAGGGCGGCGTTCTTATTGCCGCTGATGCGAACCGTGCCTTTCAGAGGATGGCCACCTTCGATGACGAATTGTTCCACGGTATATCTCCCTTTCTGATATGTCTGATATGGTTATGCGCCGGCGCAAAACTCCACCTCATCGCCGACGTGCGTATGAAAGTGCTCCGCGGCATTCCCTTCCCGCACGGCGATCTCAACCAACCCGCTGGACCCCACCAACAGCAGTGGATGTCCGGGCGCGACCGCGGCGTAGGTGGGGTACAGGCCGCGGATGAGGTGATCGCCCAGTTGGGCGGAGAGGGCCGGTCCCCAGGAGTCGGCCGGCCGCCCAAGGGGTAGTCAGCCGGCAGATTGGTCACGCAGTTGCCGAAACGGTCAATATACACCAGGCGCGCCAGACAGCGGGCACCATCCAGCCGGCGAACACGGGGGAACGGCATCGGCACCGGGTTGGTGATGGCCGGCCCCAGCTCATGCAGGGGGACGCCGGCGGCCAGGTGCGCGGCGGCCGGGGCGAAAATGTCCCGGCCGTGGAAGGTCATGCTGACCTCCGGACGCCAGAAGCGCTGTTCGGCCAGGTGCACCGCCTGCCATTCCCGTTCCTCATCCAGGACATAGCCCAGCACGCCGTTATCCGGCGCGACGAAACGGCCGTGCCGGGTCTCCACGGCGATGGGCCGGCGCTGTGTCCCCACCCCAGGGTCCACCACGACCAGGTGAACGGTGTCCGGCGGGAAAAAGCGGTAGGTGCTCCATAAGACAAAGGCGGCCGAGGGGATATCCTGGGGCGGGATATCGTGAGAGATGTCCACCAGGGCGGCGCCGGGTGCGATGCCCAGGATAACCCCTTTCATCGCTCCCACGTAGCCGTCGCGTTCCCCGAAATCGGTGATCAGGGTAATGATCGGCACAGGCTGGTCCTCGGAGCCGGCGGGTATTTATGCTGACGGCATGCCGGCCTCGTATACCTGCGGGTTGGCGCAGTATGGGAGGCGCTCCCCGCGCAGGCCGGCCAGCAGGTTTTCCGCCGCCATGCGGGCCATCTTGCCCCGTGTGGCCACGCTGGCGCTTCCAATATGCGGCACAACAATGAGATTGTCAAGCGTGAGCAAGGGGCTGTCCGCCGGCAGGGGCTCCGGCTCGGTCACGTCCAGGGCCGCGGCGAAAATGCGGTGATCTTTCAGCGCCCGGTACAACGCCTCCGGGTCCACAATGGGGCCGCGCGCCGTGTTCACCAGCACGGCAGTGGGCTTCATCAGGGAGAAGGCCCGGTCGTCAATCATATGGCGCGTCTGCGGCGTGAGCGGGACATGGATGGTGATGAAGTCCGATTCCCGCAGGAGCGTTTCCAGGTCCACGCACTGGGCGCCCAGCTCCTGCGCGGCGGGGTCTTCCCGGCAGTAGGGGTCGTAGTAGAGGATGCGCATATCAAAGCCGCGGGCGCGGCGGGCCACTGCCTTGCCGATGCGCCCGAAACCGATGATGCCCAGTGCAGCGCCGGCGACATCCTGGCCGAGCAGGAGCATCGGCCCCCAGGTTTTCCAGCGGCCGGCCTGCACGTAGCGCGCCCCTTCGACGATGCGGCGTGCCGCCGCCAGCATGAGGGCAAATGCCAGGTCCGCCGTGGTCTCAGTCAGCACACCCGGGGTGTGCCCGACGGGAATCTTGCGACGGGTCGCCTCATCCAAGTCAATGTTATCCACGCCCACCGCGAGGTTGCTGATGACACGGAGCTGTGGGCCGGCGGCATCCATCACCTCGGCATCAATGGCATCGGTGAGGAGGGAGAGGATGCCCTCGACGCCGCGCACCCGCGACAGGAGCTCCTGGCGCGCCGGCGGGAGCTCCGCCGGCCAGATATCCGCGTCGCAGGTTTCGCGGATCAGAGCTAACCCTTCTTCTGGGATCACGCGAGCCACGAATACCCTGGGCTTACCCATAGCCTATCCTCCTTTCCGACCGAACATTTCATACCACTCCTTTCTGTGTCATCGGTGCGGCGGCAGATGGCGGTGGGTGCCATCGCATAATGGCTTAATGGAAGAGCGGCCGCAGTGGCAGAGGGTGACGCGGTTGCGGGTTTCGAAAGGTTTGCCATCGGCGCGCTCCACTGGCAGACAGCCGGTGACCCACAGCGGGCCTTCGATGGGGCCGGCGGAGGTGATTTCAGTGGTCAGCGCGATCTGCTGGGGCAGGTCCGGCTCGATGTCCGGCCCATCCTCTTCGATAGAATACGCGTAGGCGCCGGAGGGACAGCGCTCGATCATCGCCATGATGAGCGAGCGCACCTGCGGCTCCGCTGATTCTTCCAACAAAAAGAAGATATTGGTATTGCGGGTGGCGCAGAACCCGGAACTCATACAGAGGTAGCCGTCGTACTTGACGACAATATGAGTGCCGGGGAGGACGATTTGCCGGCTGGCAGTAGGAGTGGTAGCGGCCCGCTCGGTTCCATCGAAGCCGGCGCGGGCATGGGTGCCGTCGCAGAAGGGCTTGCGCGCCGATTGGCCGCACCGGCAAAGCAGGTAGGTCTCGGGAACGGGGATATCCTCATCCTTGCGCCAGGTCAGCGGCTCCCCATATTCGGAGACGATCTGCGTCTTGCGGCAAAGCGGCACGCCGCCCACCACCTTATATGGACCGTCCGGCAGTACGATAATCTTTCTCTCGTTAGATGGTGGCATTGCTCGACCTCTGGGCGTCTCGGCAACTATTATGGGATAGAGAGACCCCTGGAAGCAATTATACCCGCATGAGAGCAGGTATCAAGCAGGACATTTTGGCCGAAACATTCGTTTGTGCTATACTGGTAACAGCCAACCGGAACATATATCCAGGAGGCCCATGATGCCAAAAGTGCCGGCCTTTCTGCTGAAGAAGCTGTACGTGAAGGACAGCCTGCGTTCTACCGATGATGGTTTCTCGCTGACCATCAAGAACACGCTGGCGCCGGGGACCATCACCCATGTGCGGTCCGTAGTGCTGGATGGACAGGAGATTGCGGTGGAGCGGATCGCCATTGGTCGGGGGGAGAATCAACGGCCGGCGGTGCGCATCACGCCGCAGACGCCCTTCATTTTCAATTTGAATGAGGAGGCCCAGGTCTGGGTGAAGGGGACGCGGCTGACGGCCGGCCGGCATCAACTGCTGGTGCGGGTGACCACGAAAGAGGTAGGCGACCTGGACATTCCGGTAGAAGACGAGTATCACGAGTAGGGCGGGTGGGATTCGAACCCACACGGACTCGCGTCCAGCGGATTTTAAGTCCGCTGCGTCTGCCGTTCCGCCACCGCCCCAAGCTCTCGTCTCTATTCTACACGTCTGATAACGAAAGTCAAGTGCCGCCGGCCTGCCCAAAACCTTGCCGTTCTGCGTGCCAATATCCAACACATCATGATCATGCCCTTCGCAACTGCGGCTCGGGCGACAGCCGGCCTCCAAAGCCCATTTGCCCCGCTCGCCGGCCCATGTTATACTATGCTTACCTCGCTTACGGCCATCTCATGGGACAGGACGGAGCTACGCCGTTCCTGTCTCCATAATTAAAGGGGGGGATAGGCGATGAAAATCCTGGCAACGCGACCGGAACGCTGTACGGGCTGCGGCGCCTGCGAGATTGAGTGCGCCCGCACCTGGTTCAAAGTGGATGACAAGGAGAAATCCCGCATCCGCATCTTCCCGCCGGCCAAAGAGGGCCAGCCCTTCCGCATCGTGGTCTGCAACCAGAACGGCGCCTGTATTGACGTCTGCCCCACCGTGGCGCTGAAGCGCGCCAAGAACGGCGTCGTCCAGCTCAACAAGTCCCTCTGCGTGGGCTGTCTTTCCTGCGTGGGATTCTGTCCCAACCAGGCCATGTTCTACCACCCCGATTACACCGAACCCTTCAAATGTGTGGCCTGCGGCAAGTGCGTGGAGGTCTGCCCGGAAGATGCACTGTACATCGCCGAGGTCGCGGAAGCGCCGGCCTCGGTCACTGATACCTGGTTGCAAAAGGAGGCGATCTAAATGTCCCATCACATTGAAGAAATGAAAGCGGCCCATCGTTTGCTGGCCGAATTCACCTATGAGAGATATCCTGTCCAGCGCGGCTACACCAACCGCACCCTCTACATCAACCTCTCCGACAGCACCATTGCCAGCAAGCCGGTGAGCGAGGAAATGAAAGAGAAGTTCACCGGCGGCAAAGGCTTCGGCCTGTGGCTGTTGTGGCACGGCATTCGCGATACCACCAAATGGAACGACCCGGAGAACGAGATCATCATCTCCGCCGGCCCCATCGGCGGCATCACCACCTACCCCGGCACGGGCAAGTCATTAGTGGTCAGCCTCTCCCCGTTGACCGACTCGGTCATGGACTGCAACGTCGGCGGCTATTTCGGGCCGTACCTCAAGTTCGCCGGCTGGGATGCCCTCGAAATCCAAGGCAAGGCCGAGAAGGACGTCATTATCTTCATCGACGGCGACACCGGCCGCATCACCATCGAGGAAGCGCCGCTGGAACCAGTGGATACCCATTTGCTCACCGACATCTTGGTGCAGATGTACGGCGGCGACGACCACCACGCCCGCCGCGCCATTTCCACGGTAACCGCCGGCTCCGGCGCAGAACATACGCGCTTCGGCTGTCTCAACTTTAGCTGGTACGATCTGCGCCGGCGGGCAGCGCGCGTCAAACAGGCCGGCCGCGGCGGCATCGGCACCGTCTTCCGCGACAAGCGCATCAAGGCGCTGGTGGTCAAGTTCTCTGACCTGAAGGCCGATTCCAATGGGCCGGCAGATCTGGCCCGCCTCCAGCGTGTCGGTACCAAAATGCACAAGGAAATTCATGATTACGACGACCAGCAGTGCGGCATGCGCCGGCACGGCACAGCCTACCTGGTCGGCATCATGAACGATTACGATCTCCTACCCGTCCACAACTTCCGCTACGGCTCGCACCCCGACGGCCACAAGATCGACGTCCGGGTCTGGGACGCCCGCTTCACCCAAGGGGTGCCAGACGGATGTTGGTACGGCTGTACCCTCTCCTGCTCCCACGCGGTGGATGGCTTTACCCTGCGCACCGGGCCGTACAAAGGGCAGAAGGTCATCGTGGATGGCCCGGAATATGAGAATGCCGCCGGCCTGGGCGCCAACTGCGGCATCTTCGACCCCGATTATATTCTCGAAGCCAACTTCTACTGCGATACCTATGCCCTGGATACCATCTCCATAGGCACCTCCATAGCCTTTGCCATGGAATGCTACGAGATGGGCATCATCGACAAGCGCGCTACCGGCGGGCTGGACCTCCGCTTCGGCAATGCCGAAGCCGCCATCGAGGTCATTCACCAGATGGGCCGCGGCGAGGGCTTTGGCACCATCATCGGCCAGGGCGTGCGCCGCATGAAGAAGATCTTCGTCGAGCAGTACGGTGCCGACCCGAAGATCCTGCAGGATATCGGCATGGAAGCCAAGGGGCTGGAGTTCTCCCAGTACATGCCCAAAGAGTCGCTTGCCCAGCAGGCCGGCTACGGCATGGCCTCCAAAGGCCCCCAGCACGATGAGGCTTGGCTCATTTTCATGGACATGGTGAACAACCAGATTCCCACCATGGAGGATAAAGCAGAGGCCCTGCACTACTTCCCGATCTGGCGCACGTGGTTCGGCCTGTGCGGTTTGTGCAAGCTCCCGTGGAACGACATTGTCCCGCCCGATAACGCCCTGACGGATGAGCCGACAAAGATCCCTGAACACGTCCGCAACTATGTCGAAATCTTCTCCGCCGTGACCGGCCGCCAGGTTACCTCCGAAGACCTGCTGTTGATGTCAGAGCGGGTCTATAACTTCCAGCGCGTCTTCAACCTGCGTATGGGTTTCGGCACGCGCGAGCACGACAAAATCCCCTATCGGGCGCAAGGTCCGGTGACCGTAGAGGAGTACGAGTCGCGCGCCGAACGCTACGACAAGCAGTTGAAGGCGCTGGGATATGATGTGGAGAAGATGAGCACACCGGAGAAGGTGGCCGCCCTGCGGGCCTATCGCGAGAAGCAGTATGAGGAGCTGATGGACGCCGTCTATGCCCGCCGCGGCTGGACCCGTAACGGCGTCCCGAAGGTGGAGACGCTCCAACGCCTGGGCATTGACTATCCTGACGTGGTGGAGATTGTCCGACGCGCAGGTGGATGAAGTGTCCATGACCGTAGTGGCCGGCCAGTCACCTACCATCGTCGTCAACGGGACTCGCGAGCTACCCTGGACCCAGGGCATGACAGTGCGTGATGTCCTGCGCCTGTGCAACTTCACCTACTCCCTGATCATCGTGACGGTGAATGGGCGAATTGTCCCCAAAGAGGAGTTCGACACCTTCCCGGTCCCGCCTGAGGCAGAGGTGCGGGTTATCCACCTCATCGCCGGCGGATAAGCCAGCTTCCCCCGCCGGCCGGGCTGAATGTGCCCGGCCGGCGAGCTTCCCCTATCCGTGTCATAACCCAGCCCTCCGTGGTGTTTAATATATAGAAAAGGGGCGCGAGAAAGATGAACGCGAGCCTTGAGCCTTTGCCGGCGCCCGGTGCTCCCTGGGACGAGGACGTCTTTGAGGGGATTTTCCGGCGCTGTTACGCCGAAATATACCGCTATGTGTACCGCATCGTGGGCTCTGGGCCGGCGGCGGAGGACCTGGCGCAGGAGACTTTCCTGCGGCTGTATCAACAGCGCTTCCCGCCCCAGCGTGAGCACAACGTGCGCGCCTGGCTGTTCCGCGTGGCGACGCATCTGGCCTTCAACTGGCTGAGGGAGAACGGCCGGCGTGAACGGCGCAACCAACGCCTCTCTATCGAAGCACACGAGGCGCAGTCATTGGCTAGCCCAGACGAGTATGTGGAGCATCGCGCCGAGCAGGAGCGGGTACGAAAGGTGCTGGCATGCCTAAAGCCGGTGCAGGCGCAGGCCCTGTTACTGCGCCATGCCGGCCTGAGCTATCGGGAGGTCGCGGATGTCCTGGGCATCGCGCCAGGCTCGGTCGGTACTATCCTGACGCGAGCGGCGGAGGCTTTCCAGAAAGTGTATGAGCGGATGTTGATGGAGGAAGAAAGGAGGGCAGACCATGCCGGAACGTGAAAGGCGCGGACCCCTGGATGAGCGGCGCATCCTGGCACGGCTGGACGTGCTGAATCCCCCGCCGGCCGAGGAGCCGGACGTGCCGGCCGCATTAGTACAAATGCGCCGTACATTGGCGAGCAGGCCTGGAACGACATATAATCCACTTGCAAGGAGGTGGATAATGAATCGCAGTACCGCAAGGCCACGATGGTGGATGCCGGCAGCCGCCGGTATCATCGTGGTCGTCCTGTTAGCTGTGTTGTTCAGCTTTGCTTCCGTGCGGCAGGCAGCCGCGGATTTTCTGGGCATCTTCCGGCTCCAGAAAATCACCATCATCCCCATATCGCCGGAACAGTGGGAAGCCCAGCAGGGCAAGCTGGAGAGTCTCGAGGCGCTGATGGAACAGGGCTTCCTGGGAGAGCCGACTTTCCTGCGGGAGCCGAGTGACCCGGTGCGGGTCAAAGATGCGAACGAAGCCTCGCGCCTGGCCGGCTTTCGCGTACGGGTGCCCGGTTATCTGCCGGACGGCGCTGTCCGGAAGGAATTCAGCGTGGCGGCGGGGCCGGCTATCCGCTATGAGGTGGAGCGCGACAAGGCCCAGAGTGTCCTGGAACTGCTAGGGGTGACCGATATCGCCCTGCCGAACGTGGAGAAGCTGACCGTCGAGGTGGACATCCCGAGCGTCGTGCTTCAGGAATACCGCCTGCCGGCAGAGGGCGGCACTGAGACGCGCTTCGCCGTCTATCAGGTCCTCAATCCCACCGCCGCAGTGGAGCCGGCAGTCGACCCGGCAGTGTTCGGTGAGGCGGCCCTGCGTGCCCTGGGCGTTCCGGCGGAGGAAGCCCGCCGGCTGGCCGGCAGTGTGGACTGGACCTGCACGCTGGTCATCCCTGTGCCGACCAACCTGGCCGCGTTCCGCGAAGTATCGGTGGATGGGTCTGCTGGTGTCCTGCTGGAAGAAGTGGCGGAGGAAGCCGGCGAACCCATGCGCACCCTGCTGTGGCAGAAGGACGATGTGATATACATGGTGGCCGGCAGATTGAGGGGGTCCGAGCTGGTGCATATTGCCGAATCCCTGCGCTGAGGCTTGTAAGTTATGTGGGCCATTGAGGCGATCTCCCTACGCAAAGAATACGGGCGCACTGTGGCGGTGGCAGACCTGAACCTGCAGGTCCGCCAGGGCGAGGTGTTCGGGTTCCTGGGGGCCAACGGCGCCGGCAAAACCACCACCGTTAAAATGCTGTTGGGCCTGGTCCGGCCAAGCGCCGGCCAGGCCTTTGTCCTGGGGCGCCGGCCGGGGGACCCGGCCGCTATGGCCCATATCGGCTTTCTGCCGGAGCATTTCCGCTTCCATCCCTGGCTCACTGCCGCGGACTTTCTGGACTATCACGCTCGTATGTACAGCATGCCGGCGGAGGAGCGCCGCCGGCGCATCCCGGAGCTTCTAGAGCGGGTGGGGCTGGCCGGCTGGGAGCGCACGCGGCTGGCCAAATTTTCCAAGGGCATGCTCCAGCGCCTCGGGCTGGCGCAGGCCCTGCTCAATCACCCAAGGGTCGTTTTCCTGGATGAACCGACCTCCGGTCTGGACCCGCTGGGCCGGCGGGAAGTGCGGGAAATCATCCGCCAACTGCGGGATGCCGGCGTGACCGTTTTCCTGAACTCCCATATGCTGGGCGAGGTGGAGGCGGTCTGCGACCGGGTGGGCATCATCCGCCAGGGGGAGCTGGTACGCGTCGGCACGCTGGAAGAGCTGGCCGGCGGGACCCTGCAGGTGGAAATACGCGCCCAGGGGCTGACGCCGGAGCTTACCGCCGGCCTGGCGCGCTGGGGGCGCGTCGTGCGGCAGGAGGGGAATGACCGGGTGCTCCTGGAGGCGGCGAAGGAGGAAGCACTGCCGGCCATTGCGTCCTGGCTGGTAGAGAACGGTGCGCGGCTGTATGCTCTCACGCCGTGCCGCCGCCCGCTGGAAGACCTGTTCGTCCAGATTGTGGAAGGCGAGCGATGAAAATCTGGCTGATTGCGGAGATGACCTTTCACGAGGCTCGCCAGCGCCGGCTGGTATGGATCGGGGCACTGCTGGGCCTGCTGTTTCTGGGCGTGTTCGCCCTGGGCTATTACTTGATGTACCAGGATATGGCGCGCTTTGCCGGCCCACTCAGCACCCAAGCCATCGGCGCCGCTAACGGCTTCGCGCTGATGGGGCTTTATGCCATCAACTTCCTGGGCGTTATGCTGGCGGTCATTATCTCTGTGGATACCCTCTCCGGCGAGATATCCTCGGGCACCATTCACACCATAGTGACCAAACCCCTGCGCCGGTGGGAGATCGTGGTAGGTAAGTGGTTGGGCCTGCTGGCGATGCTGAGCCTGTTCATCCTGTTCCTCTGCGCCGGCCTGTCGCTCATCACCTGGCTCATCGCCCGGCACATCCCGCCCAACATCGTGCAGGGGACAGCGCTGATGATCCTGTGCGGCACGGTGGTGATGACCCTATCACTGTTGGGGAGCACCTATCTGGCGGCGCTGGCGAACGGTGTAGTGGTGCTGATGCTGTACGGCCTGGCCTTCGCCGCCGGCTGGATGGAGGAGTTCGGGGCGATTTTCCAGAATGCCTCCGCGGTGCAGGTGGGCATCGTTGTGAGCCTGTTGGTGCCGGCCGAGGCGATGTGGAAGCGCGCCGCGTATCTGATGCAGCCAAGCTTCGTGCGGGAGTTCGGCATGTCTCCCTTTGGAGCCGGCAGCGCGCCCAGCCCAGCCATGGTGATCTATACCTTCCTGTACGTCCTGGTCATCCTGGCCGCCGCCGTGCGGCTGTTCCAACGCCGCGACCTCTGAAACCCGCGCCTCAAGTAGCTACCGCCAGTTCTCCCAGCACCTTGGCCAGCACCTCTCGCCAGAAACCCTGCTCGTCCAGCGGGATGGCGATATGCCGGCGCGCTACCTTGGCACTGCTCCCCAGCCTCTGCTGGAGCGCTTCGCGGTCAATCAGTTCCAAGCCGATACAGCGGATCACCAGGCTGTTATTTTCCCGCACGATGGCCTCGATGCCTAACTGCAGGGCGTCGGCCCGCACGTGCAGTTGGTAGAAGAGGTTCTCCAGCTCCGCCGGCAGGGGGCCGAAGCGGTCCCGCAGTTCCGCCGCCAGTTCATCTATCTCGGCGTGGGTAGTCAGCTCTGCCAGCCGGCGGTACATCTGCAGGCGCAGGGACTCTTCCTGAATATAACTTTCCGGAATATACGCCACCAGCGGCAGGTCAATGAGCACCAGCGGCTGATCGGCACCGATGGTGCTGGGGAGCTGAGGCCGGCGCCAGCCGGCACCCGGCTTCTTTTTCCGTCCTTCCTCCTCTGGCGTCTTGCCCTCGCGCAGTTCCTGGATGGCCTGCGAGAGGAGCCGGGAGTACATATCCAGGCCGATGGCGGCGATGTGACCGTGCTGGCGCGCGCCCAGTATTTCGCCGGCGCCGCGGATTTCCAGGTCCTCCAGGGCGATGCGGAAGCCGGCACCCAGCTCGGTGGCCTCCGCGATGGCTTCCAGCCGGCGGCGCGCCACCGGGCTTAACGGATGATGCTTGTCATACAGCAGGTAGGCATAGGCGCGCGCCGCGCCGCGCCCCACCCGCCCGCGCAGTTGATACAACTGGGCCAGGCCGAAGGTATCCGCCCGATGAATGATGATGGTGTTGACGTTGGGGATGTCAATGCCGCTCTCGATAATGGTGGTGCACACCAGCACATCGTATTCCCCGTTGGCGAAGTCCCACATCACCTGCGCCAGCTCTTTCTCCGGCATCTGCCCATGGGCGATGGCGAAGGTGGCCTCCGGCACCAGCTTCTGGAGCTTGCGAGCGATGATTTCGATGCCCTGCACGCGGTTGTGTACGAAGTACACCTGACCGCCCCGCTCCAGCTCCCGCAGGATGGCCTGCCGCACCAGATTGTCATCGTAGGGGGCCAGGATCGTCTTGATGGGCAGGCGCTCCTCCGGCGGCGTGTCAATGGTGCTCATGTCGCGCAGGCCGACCAGCGACATATGCAGAGTGCGCGGGATGGGTGTGGCGGTGAGCGTCAGCACGTCCACTTCCTTGCGCAGTTGTTTAAGGCGCTCCTTGTGGGTCACGCCGAAGCGCTGTTCCTCGTCAATGATGACCAGTCCCAGGTCTTTGAACTTCACGTCTTTCTGGAGCAGGCGGTGGGTGCCGATGATGATGTCAATCTTGCCGGCGGCCAGGTCCTGCAGGATGCGCTCCTGCTCCTGCTTGGAGCGGAAGCGTGAGAGCATCTCGACGATGACCGGGAAGGCCGCCAGGCGCTCCTGAAAGCGCTTGTAATGCTGCTGCGCCAGCACTGTGGTGGGCACCAGCACCGCCACCTGCTTGCCGTCCATCACGGCCTTGAAGGCGGAGCGCAGGGCGACCTCGGTCTTGCCGTAGCCCACATCGCCGCAGATGAGGCGATCCATGGGGAGCGGCCGCTCCATATCGGCCTTCACCTCTTCGATGGCCATTAACTGGTCCGGCGTTTCCGTATAGGGGAAGGCCTCTTCCATCTCTGCCTGCCAGGGGGTATCGGGCTGGAAGGCATGGCCCTGGGCGGCGGCGCGTGCGGCGTACAGCTCCAGCAGTTCGCGCGCCAGGTCCTGCACCGCTTTCTGGGCGCGGGCCTTGGTCTGCTCCCATTCACCGGTACCCAGCCGGCTGAGCGGCGGGGTGCCCCCCTCCGGACCGACATAGCGCGCCAGACGGTCTGCCTGGTGCACCGGAACGAACAGACGGTCGCCGGCGGCATAATCCACCTGCAGGTATTCCCGCTCGATGCCGTCCACCGTCATGCGCACCAGACCGCGATAAATGCCGATGCCGTGCTCCACATGCACCACATAATCGCCGGGGGACACATCGGAGAAGAAGGCTTCGGGGGAGAGGCCGCGAGCACGCCGGCGCTGACGGCTCTCTGGCTTGGACCAGCCGAACAGCTCGGTGTCGGTCAGCAACACCGTGGCCGGGCCGGCGGGCGCCTCGGCCTCCGCCGGCCAAACATGGTCCAGCGTCCATCCTTCGGACAGCACCCCGCGCAGGAGGGTGATGGTGCCCGGGGCCGGGGGCTGGGCGATTTCCTCGACCTCGGCGATGGGCCGGCCGGCTTCCAGGAACAGCTCGGCCAGCCGGCGCGACTGCCGGCTGACGATGACCACGCGCTCGCCAGCGCGCGCCATCTCATCGCTTTCGCTCACGATCTGCTTGAGCCGGCCGCCGTAGTGAGGCGCCGGCGTGAACAGCTCGGCCAGCGGCGGCAGGGATTCCTCCTCCGCCTCCAGGCCGTAGCCCAGGTCCAGGTCGGCCCGGGCGGTGATGCGCTCTTTCTCCTCCGCCCAATCCCAGTGGGTGGCGGCGAAGTCGGGCGGCAGGTCACCGGTGCGCAGGACGGTCTGGCGGTTGTCCTCGGCCTGCTTCATGAACTCCCGGGCGGCCTCGTCCAGCTCGGCCATATCCTCGACGATGAGCAGGCCGGCGTCCGGCAGGTAATCGAGCAGGCGCCCAGGTTGGGAGTACAGGTAGGGCAGGTAGAATTCGATGCCTTTGAAGGTCTCGCCGGCGGCCAACCGCTCGATATCGCGGCGGAAGTCCGCCGCGGCCACCGTCTGGCAGGCCTCCAGCGCGAGATGCTCGAGCCGTTCAGCGGCCTGCGGCCCGAATTTGGGCAAGGCCTCGTTGGCCGGCACCAGCGTTACAGATGGGATGGCCTGCATGGAGCGTTGGGTGGATGGGTCGAACTGGCGCAGGGAATCGATCTCATCGCCGAACAGCTCCATGCGCACCGGCCAGCGTTCGGTGGGCGGGAAAAAGTCAATAATACCGCCGCGCCGGCTGAAGGTTCCCGGTTCCTCGACCAACTGCGCCGGCTGATAGCCCATGGCGACCAGGCTCTCCAGCAGTTTGACCAGGTTGACCTGCTGGCCCTGGCGCAGGACGCGCAGGCCCAGGATGAACTCCCGGCGGGGGATGGTCAGGCTGAGCAGGGCGCGCGCCGAGGTCACGACGATGGGAGGCTCCTCATTGGCGGCCGGCGTTGGGGAGCTGGTGAAGTAGGGCGCCAGGGCCGCCAGGGCATTCAGGCGCTGGAAGATGGTCTCCCCGCCCCAGGGGACCTTCTCATAAGGGAGGGGGTCAGCGGCGCTGAAGAGGTGCACCTCGGATGCCGGCAGCCACTGCCGCAGATGGGTGTGCAGTTGCGCGGCGCGCTGGGGCCGGCCCGTCACGATGAGGATAGGGCGCCGCAGGTGCTGTGCCAGGGCGGCGATCAGGTAAGGGCGGGCGCTCTTGAGCAGTTGGAGCGGCCGCGTCTGGCCGCGCCAGCCTGGGATATCCGCTTGTAAGGCGTCGAGCAGGGCCTGATAGGCCGGCCGCTCGCGCAGAAGTTCCAGTAAACCGCTGAGCTTCAACTTCTCTCTATCCGCTGGCCCTCCATCGGGCGGTTGATATGATTCATGGCCGCATCCAGGTTGCCCTGAAGCCAGAGCCGGATGGCCTCCAAGGCCCGGTCAACGGCCCGAGCAATTTCGATGGACTCGTCCGTCGTGAAATCCTGCAGGACGTAGTCGGCAGGGTCGCCGGCGCTCGGCCGGCCGATGCCGATGCGCAGTCGGGCAAACTCTTCGGTGCCCAGCGATTGGATAATAGACTGCATGCCTTTATGGCCGCCGCTTCCGCCGGCCGGCCGCATGCGGGCCTTCCCCAGCGGCAGGTCCAGGTCGTCGTAGATCACCAGCAGGTCCGCCGGCGTGCGGCGGTAGTAATGCAGGACCGCCCGCACCGCCTTGCCGCTCAGATTCATGTAGGTCATAGGCTTGGCGAGCAGTACCGGCACGCCGGCGATGGTGCCCTGGGCGATCTGGGCATGCAGGCGCGGCTCCATGGAAAACGTCAGGCCGTGGGCGCCGGCCAGCGCATCCACGCAGTGAAAGCCGACGTTATGGCGGCTGCGCGCGTAGCGCGCGCCTGGGTTGCCCAATCCGACAATCACCTTCCATTCCATGGATATCTGCATGCTGCCTTACGAATGTCACGGGGCTAATCGCGACGACTAGCCCCATGACAGCGGTGTAGGATGAAATGGGCCGGCGCACGTCACTCGTCATCCTCATCTCTGGGTTGGCGGCGTAGGCCGCGAGCCGCGGCGCGCACCAGGGCGCGCAGGATGTAGCGCATCAGGGCCAGCCCGCCCAGCACGGCGAATGCGGCGAAAGCAATCTTGCTCCCCAGGCAGAAGGCATCCCCAAGCACCTTGGGGTTGAAGGCCGCCGTCGCGGCCGGCGTCGGGGTGGCCTGCGGCACAGCGGCTGTCACGCCGGGGCTGGGGCTGGCCGGCGGCGTGATGCGCTTCGGCTGTTCGATCACCACGGTCGGGGTCGGCGGGATCGGCGTCGGCGTGATGGTGGGCGTGGGCGTCTCCGCCGGCGTGGGGGTCTCGGTGGGACGCGTGTTGGCGACGGTCAACTGCCGCACGTAGTATTCGTCGTAGTTGCCGTCGCGCCGCGCCACCCGCAGGCGCAGGCTGTATGTGCCGTCCGGCACTAGCGTGGTGTCCCACACTTCGAGCCGGCCGTTGACCACCGGCGTCTCGTGCACGCTCCCGATCAGCACCCAGTTGGTGGGATTGGGCTCAGATGCGTAGTGCACCTCGTATTTCCAGAACTCGGGATGGGAGGCACTGCCCTCGATGACCACTGCGCCGCGCACCGTGGTCAGGCTCTGGGGCGACGTGATGACCGCCAGCCCCTGGTAGGGAGGCGCGGCGTAGGCGCTTCCCAGGAGGCCGGCCGATACGACCACCACCAGCAGTATTACCAACGCCAGCGCTGTGATCCGCTGCATAGATTCCCCTCGCTGAAAGTTTCAGACATCATAGTGTAGCACAAATTGGGGCAAGATACAAAAACCCGATATCTCGCCTGGCGGTAGAAAGGGCGTACGGCCGCCGGCCGTCCGGGATGGCGGTTGTTTTGACAAATGATGCTGAAGGGATTACAATGGGTTATGTTGCGCTTACGGGCGCACTGCCGGCCAGCGCCGGCCTTTGTGTGTTAAGAGAAAACTGCCGCGCGGCACTTTTCGGGGAGGATCGCTGGTACATGAGTCAGAGAAACATCGTGCTCCTGATCGTCATTATCCTGCTAACCGCATTTGCCCTCTGGGTTGTCCTGCCCAATAACCCCGGCATCCATTTGAAGATTGGCTCCTGGCGCCTTGACCGCGATATCTATATCCACCTTGGATTGGACCTGCGGGGCGGCACGCAGTTGCTGTTGGAAGCTGACCTGCCGGCCGGCGAGACCGTCACCCTGGACGCCATGGAAGCCGCCAAGACCATCGTCGAGAACCGCGTCAACGCCCTCGGCGTAACTGAACCCCTGGTTCAGCTTCAGGGCGACCGCCGCATCATCGTACAGCTTCCAGGTATTGAGAACCCCGATGCCGCCATCCAGACCCTGCGCAGTACAGGCCTGCTGGAGTTTGTGGACACGGGCGACCTCTCCCTGCCGGAAGGGACCGTCATCCGCACCACGTACAGCACCGCCGAGGAAGGCCAACAACCGACTCCGGAAACCGCCGGCGCCGAAGCAACCGCAGTGCCCACCGCCGAGGCCGCATCGGAAGCGACCCCCACGCCGGCCGCTATCACCGACCGGGTGTTCACCACCATCATGACCGGTCGGCACCTTAAGTCAGCGCGCGTCGGCACGGATGAATACGGCCGGCCAGAAATCGAGTTTGAGCTGACCGATGATGGCGCCAAAATCATGGCCGACTTCAGCCGCAAGAACGTCGGCAAGTTCCTGACCATCACCATGGACAAGGTGGTCATCTCCTCGCCGCGCATCGAGACCCCCATTACCGAGGGGCGCGGCCGCATCACCAGCCAGCAGGGCTTCAAACTGGAAGAGGCCCAGCGCCTGGCCATTCAACTGCGCTACGGCGCCCTGCCGGTGCCCCTGAAGGTGGTGGAGACGCGCTCCGTCGGCCCCACGCTGGGGCAGGACTCGGTCCAGCGCAGTCTGCGCGCCGGCATTATCGGTCTGATCGTCGTGCTCCTCTTCATGCTCTCGTACTACCGCCTGCTGGGAACCGTGGCGGACATGGCCCTGCTGATTTACGCACTGCTGAACCTGGCCATCTATCAGCTCGTGCCAGTCACGCTGACCCTGCCGGGCATCACCGGCTTTCTGCTCTCCACCGGCATGGCGGTGGACGCCAACATCCTGATCTTCGAACGCATGAAGGAGGAACTGCGCGCCGGCCGGCCGCTCCACAGCGCCATCGAGGCCGGCTTCTCCCGCGCCTGGACTTCCATCCGCGACTCCAACATCTCGACCCTGCTGACCTGCGTCATCCTGTACTGGTTCGGCTCCAACTATGGGGCCAGCATGGTCAAAGGCTTCGCCGTCACGCTCTTCATCGGCGTGCTCATCAGCATGTTCACCGCCATCACCGTGACCCGCACCTTTATCATCACCCTGTTCTCGCTCACGGGTGAGAAACTGCGGGAGAAAAAGTGGTTGCTGGGCGCCTAGGCCGGCGGATGGAAGAAACGCAAGAATCCATGGACATGTTCGCAGGGAGGCTCCATGTTTGACATCGTCGGAAAACGAAAATGGTATTTCATCCTTTCGGGTGTGCTCATCAGCCTGGGCATCATCGCCATGATCATCTCGCTGACGCAGGTCGGCACCATCTTCCGTCTGAGCATTGACTTCACCGGCGGCACCTTATGGGAACTGCGCTTCCCCCAACCGGTGACGCCGGCGGAGGTGCGCCAGGTCTTCGTGGACCAAGGCTACAGCGACACCACAGTGCAGACCACCACTGACGGTTACACCGCCCTGATTCGCTGTAAGCCGCTGGAACCGGAGGTAAAGACCCAGATCGCACAGGCGCTGTTCGCCAAGTTCGGGCAGGCGGAAGAACTGCGTTATGAGCTGGTTGGCCCCACCATTGGCGCCATCGTTACCCGCACCGCCTTCATCGCCACGGTCGCCGCGGCCATCGTCATCCTGGTCTTCATCATCCTGGCCTTCCGCCGCGTGCCCAATGCCTTCCGCTACGGCGTCTGCGCCATCGCCGCCATGGTGCACGATGTGCTGGTGGCATCCGGCTTCTTCGCCCTGATGGGCCTCATCGCCGGCTGGGAGGTGGATGCCCTCTTCCTGACTGCCATCCTGACCGTCATCGGCTTCTCCGTGCAGGATACCATCGTGGTCTTCGACCGCATCCGCGAGAACATCCCCAAACGGCGCGGCGAGCCTTTCGAGGTAGTGGTCAACCGCAGTCTGCTGGAGACCCTACACCGCTCCCTGGCCACCCAGTTGAATGCCATCTTTGTGCTCATCGCCATCCTGCTCTTCGGCGGCCAGACGATGAAGCAGTTCGCATCCGTCCTGCTGGTGGGCATGGTCAGCGGCACCTACTCGTCCATCTTCAATGCGGTGCCTCTGCTGGTCTCCTGGGAGCAGGGAGATTTCGGCCGGCTCTTCCGCCGGCTGACCGGCAGACGGGCGACCGCCTGAACCATCCGCGGACGGCCAGACATTGTCGCTATCATGGGGGCCAGCACTACTGGCCCCCTTTATCTATCTGGAAGGAATGAGAGTAGGCTATGGCACTGTTAATGGTACGATATGGGGAAATCGCGCTGAAGGGGAGGAACCTGCGCACGTTCACGCGCCAGCTCCGGCGCAACATCCGCGCTGCCCTGCGCAAAAACGGCATCGCCGGCCAGGTCCGCGAAGAGGACCGTCGCATCTACGTGGAAACTGACCAGCCCGAGGCCGTCCTGCCCGTGTTACAGCGGGTGTTCGGCATCGTTTCCATCAGCCAGGTGGCTGAAGTGGCCCGGGACGTGGAGGCCATGAAGGCCGAGGCCCTGCGCATGGCCGGCCAGTTCGGGCTGGGGCCTCAGCACACCTTCCGCACCGAAGCGCGCCGCGCCGATAAAAGCTTCCCGCTGACCTCGCCGGAGATCAATCAGCAGGTGGGAGGCGCGGTGAAAGAGGCCTTTGGCCCGACGGTCAAGCTGAAGGGGCCGGCGGATTTCATCCTGGGCATCGAGGTGCGCCGCGACCGCGTGCTCATGTTCAGCGACATTCTGGCCGGCCCGGGTGGTCTGCCTATCCCTGTCTCCGGGCGCGTGGTGGCCCTGATCTCGGGCGGCATTGATTCGCCGGTGGCGGCCTGGATGATGCTGAAGCGGGGATGCGGCGTTATCCCACTGCACTTCACCCAAGGGACGGTGGAGACCGAGAAAGCGCTGGAGAACTGCGAGATACTGGCCCAGTATTCCTACGGGTGGGAAATGCGCCCCATCGTGCGTTCCCATGCCGAAGTCCTGGAGCCAACCCTGCGCAAGCTGTATCAGTTGGGCGCCGGCCGCTGGACCTGTGTCTTCTGCAAGCGGCTTATGCTCCAGGAAGCTGTGCGCATCGCCAAGGAGCTGGACGCGCAGGCCATCGTCATGGGGGATTCGCTGGGGCAGGTGGCCAGCCAGACGCTGGACAATATCGAGGTCATCTCCTGGGGCATTGAGAAGCCCATCCTGCGGCCGCTTATCGGCATGGACAAGACCGAGATCACCGCGTTGGCCCGTAAGATCGGCACGTTCGATGTGTCTACCCGCGCCTCGGCGCCGTGCCGATATCTGCCGGCAGAGCCTATCACACGCGCCTCGCTGGGGAAATTCAAGGAGCTCCTGGCCCAGCTAGAAGAAAATGGAGTGACCGCGTGAAAAGCAGAAGAGGCTGTCTCATTGGACTGCTGGCGGCAGTACTGCTGTTCAGCCTGCTTGCCATGGCGGGGAGCTGGTGGCTGTTACAGCAGGTGCGGGAGCGGGCAGGCCTTTCCACACCAACACCACTCGTCCCCCGAACCCCTGCGGTGCGCATCACCGCCGGCCCCTACCCACCCATCACCCTGGTGGACCCGGAGCCGGCGGAGCTGGAAGAGGCCTGGGTCGAAGCCAAGGTCGGCCAGCTTCTACAGGTAACCATGAGCGAACAGGCGCTGGAAGAGGAACTGCTGGCTGGGCTGGCCAGCGCGCCGGCACAGGGCTATCAACTGGAAAACCTCCAGCTCCTCCCCGGCCAGGTGCGCATCACCGGCCGGGCAGACATGAACGGCCTGGAGGTGCCTGTTACCGCCGCAGGACGGATTTCCGCCGCCGACTGCTGGCTGGATGTGGAGATCACCCAGGTCCTGGTCGGGCCATTGCCGGCGCCGGCGTTCGTCAAACAGCAGTTCCAGGACCAGCTCGATCAGTGGAGCGAAGCCTACCGCCAGGACCCGCCCATGTGTGTCTCCGACATATCCATCACCCAGGGACAGATCACCCTTATCGGCATCAAACGCTGAGGAAGATCGCATGCGGGGCGTTTATCTCGAAGCCGGCATACTCTATGTGCGGGATGACCTACCAATGCCTGTCCCCGCTGACGGGGAGGCGCTGGTACAGGTGCGCACCGCCGGCATCTGCGCTACCGATATTGAGCTCCTGCGCGGCTATGTGAGCGGCTTCCGCGGCATTCCCGGCCACGAGTTCGTCGGCGTGGTTACGGTGCATCCGCATGCCGAGTGGGTCGGCCGGCGGGTGGTGGGGGAGATCAACATCGCCTGCGGGGAATGCGCCATGTGCCGGCGCGGCCTGCGCAAGCACTGCCTCCAGCGGCGGGTGCTGGGTCTGCGCGGACACAACGGCGCCTTCGCCGAGTACCTGACCCTGCCGGCGGAGAACCTGCACCTCGTGCCGGACGGCCTGCCGGACGAGGTGGCGGTTTTCACAGAGCCGCTGGCCACCGCCCTGCAGGTCCTCGAGACGGGCGCCATTGGGCCGGCTGACCGGGTCCTTGTCCTTGGGGATGGGAAGCTGGGCTTGCTGGTTGCCCAGGCGGCGGCGCTGGCCGGCCCCGAGGTGTTCGTCATCGGCCGGCATCCTGAGCGCTGGCACATTCTGCGCGGACGGGGCATCACCACCATCGAAGATGCTGGGGGGCTGGAACATTTTGCGGATGTCGTCATCGAGTGCACCGGCCGGCCGGAAGGCTTCTCGGAAGCTCTGCGGCTGGTGCGGCCCCAGGGCGCGATTATCCTCAAAAGCACGTTTGCCGGCGCCCATCCGCTGAACCTGAGCGAGGCGGTGGTGAAAGAGGTGCAGGTGATCGGGTCGCGCTGTGGGCCGTTCGAGCCGGCACTGCGCCTGCTGGCGCGCCGGCAGGTCGGGGTCGAAGCACTCATCGAGGCGGTGTACCCGCTGGCGCAGGCGGAGCAGGCCTTCGCCCATGCCGGCCGGCGCGGGGCGCTGAAAATCCTTCTGCGCATCACGGACGCATGATCTGCGGGAACGTTCCGCCGGCTCAGGACGTCTCTAGAGGCAGTACCACGGTGAAGGTGCTTCCCTCACCGGGTACACTCTGCACCTCGATGGAGCCGCCGTGCATTTCGACGATTTGCTTGGCGATGGAAAGGCCCAGGCCGGTGCCTTTGACCTGGCCCTCCT
Source organism: uncultured Anaerolineae bacterium (assembly GCA_938049385.1). Lineage (GTDB taxonomy): Bacteria > Chloroflexota > Anaerolineae > JACIWP01 > JACIWP01 > JACIWP01. The sequence continues at coordinate 23,555 of CALIBQ010000007.1, read as the reverse complement.
TCTCCTCGCCGCGGAAGAATTTATCGAAGATATGCGGGAGGATATCCGGGGGAATGCCCTCGCCGGTATCCTGCACGCGGATATGGGCCTGGTCGCCGGCCGGCGCCACCGTCAGGTGCACCTTTCCACCCGGGCGGTTGTACTTGATGGCGTTGCTCAGCAGGTTGGCCAGCACCTGGTGCAGGCGGGCCTTATCCACATGGGCTGGGCAGGCCGGCGCACACAGCTCCAGCGTCAGCGCGATATCCCGCTCCGCCGCTTGCGGGCGCATCAGCTCCGCCGCTTCGAGCGCCACCTCGTTCAGGTCCACATTCTCCCGATGCAGTTGCGCACGTCCCGACTCCAGGCGCGCCAGGTCGAGGTAGTTATTGACCATGTCTCCCAGCCGGCTGGCCTCGCGGTGGATGGTTCCCAGGAACTGTTTCTGCATAGCCGCCGGCACATTGTCCATCATCAACAGCATCTTGCTGTAGCCGATGATCGAGGTCAGCGGCGTGCGAAGCTCATGCACGACATCCGAGATGAGGTCACTCTGTTGGAACAAGCGGGCGTTCTCAATGGAAACCGCCGCCAGCGACCCCAGGATCATCAGCGATTCCATGTCATCATCGGTAAAAGGGCGGTCGCCGATTTTATTGACCACTTCCAGCACGCCGATGCGGCGTTCGTGGATTTCCAGGGGCACTGCCATGATGGAGCGCGTGTGAAACCCCAGCACTTCATCCACGCCCACATAAAAGAACTGGCTCTGATGAACGTCGGGGATAATCATCGCCTTGCCGGTGCTGAGCACCCAGCCGGCCACGCTGTTCTCCATGGGCACGCTCAGCTCCCGCAGGGCGCTGGGCTTAATATTGGTGGCCGCGGCAAAGCGCAGATGTTCGCCCTTGCTGTCCAGCAGGAGCACCGAGCCGGCCTCCGTCCCGGTCAGGTCGGTAGCCGTCTCCACGATGTAGCGCAGAAGTGTCTCCAGGTCCAGCGTCTCGTTCAGGATGCGCGCCACGATGAGGAGCTGCTGCATGCGGGCGAGCCGGCGCAGGAGGCCGGCGATGACCAAGTCCCGGCTGTTCTCTACCATCGGTCCGCTCCCTCGGCTGAGCTTCCAGGATGCAAGTTGACAACCGCCAGCTTTGCCGGCATGATAGCACCGAACGAATCGACGCGCAAGAGCGAGCCTGCCGCACTCAGACCGCACCGTGCGCCGGAAACGAACTATGGAGCGCAACAATGAGCACTTCCTTTGGGAAATGGTTGGGGCAAACGGTCCTCAGCGTTATGCTGGTTACCGCTGTGATCGGCTTGGCCGGCTGTCGGCCAGGTGCCCCCGCTAGTCCGACCCCGGCCCCCACCAGCACTCCAACACCGGCTCTCACACCCACTTTCACGTCGTCTCCTCCACTCCCCACTGCCACCCTGGACTCCGCACTGCCGTCGGCCTCGCCCACGCCGGCCAGCGGGGTGGTACTGCTGGAGGAGGTGCGGCTGAGCGACCAGCCGGCCTTCGGGCGCGAACCGGTGGCGCTGAGCTGGATGGACGACAAATTGTATATCCTGTGCCGGCAGGACCCGGTCCTGCTGATCGCGCAGGACAACCGTGTGGTCGGCGGCATCCCCCTGCAGGGCTATCCGGCGGCGCTGACGGCGTCGCCGGCGGCGCGCCGGCTGTATGCCGCCAGCGAATCGCCGAACCAGCTCTATCTGATAGAGAATGACGTCTTGGTGAAAATGTGGCCCCTGCCGGCGCCCCCGACGGCTCTGCTAGCCGCCGGCGACCGGCTGTACGTGGGCTATTCCGGCCTGAGCCGCATTGATGTATGGCAGATGCCGGCGGGCAGTGTGCTCAGCTCTTTCCAGACGCCCGAGGACTTCTACGCCTATTCCATGAGTATAGACGCCTCGCGCAACATCCTTCTCGCTGTAGGGTTCCGGCGCGTGCTGGGCGTTGACCTGGCCACCAGCGACATCGTCATAGACCAGTACACCCAATCCTATCAGACGCTGGCTGTGGATGAGAAGCGGGGACGTTGGTACGTCAATGACTATGACGGATCCACGAGCACTTCATGGATAGCGGCCTTTGACACCAACACGGGCGCAGTGTTGGGAAAAGCGGCCATCGGACAGGACCCACGGCAGGCGCTGGTCCATCCCACTACCGGCCGGCTGTATGTGGCCTGCTCCTTGGACGGGGCGGTGTGGGAAGTGGATGCCGCGACCCTGCAGGCCGTGCGCACGTTCCCCGTGGGGAACGGCACCACCGCGCTGGCCCTGGACGACAGCGGCCGGCGGCTCTTCGCCGCCAACTGGGCCGACCACAACGTGGTGATCATTGACCTGGACACCGGCTCGCCAACCGGCTGGGTTCCCACTGCTTTGATCCCCAGCGATATGGAAGTGGACAGCGTCCGGCAGCGTGTATACGTGGCACTGCCGGCGGCCGGCGCCGTTCAGTATATTGACGCCAATCTGCAGTCCCACCACCTGCTGGACCTGCTCAGCCCTTCCGACATGGCGCTGGACCCGGTGCGAGGGACATTGTACGTCACCAGCCAAGCCGGCCGCTCCCTGACCGTGGTGGACCCGGACGTCGTCTCCGCCCAAATGGTGCCGCTGAGCGACGCGCTGCTTCATGCGCCGCCGGCGGTCGCGGTGGATGCGGCACGGGAAAGGGTGTATGCCGGCACGCGCGTCATCCATGCCGGCTCCCTGCAGGCGGTCTCCGCACTCAGCATCACACCCCTCTCTACGTGGCTTATGCCGGTGGAGCCGGTGGAGACCTGGGTGGACCCGGTCCAACAGCGCGCCTTCATGGCGGCCTTCAACGGTATCCCCGGCTCCAACGGCGGTATGGTCATCTATGTCCTGGACCTGCGCACCGGGGAGCAGTTGCCCGGCTACCTGGGAGGGGTCAGTACGACTTCGATCTGGCTGGATGTGGAAGGCCGGCGGCTGTACTCCACGGCCGTCCATTTCTCCAGCTACCGCCTGTACGTGGATGACTTGGATTCCCTGACCCACCTGTCCGAGCGCCGGCTGGAGGCTGTGCCGGTGGACATCGCCTATGTGCCGGCCACCCATCATCTGTTCATCGCCGGCGAAATCCCCGCCGCAGGGGAGGGACGCACTGCTCGCGGTGAACTGCTGGTGCTGGACGCCCGCACGTTGGACGAGGTGGCGCGCATCATGCTCCCAGAGCCGCCGGCCAATATCACCGCCGACCCGGTCAGCCGGCGCGTCTACGCGGCGGTGGGCATCCAGGGCAAGGTGCTGGTACTGCAGGATGCACCAACAGCCGCGCCGCCAGCGCCGACCGCCACGCCCACGCCGTCCCCCTGGCCGACGCTGACCCTGCCGCCGGCCGCTCCCGCCGTCAGCACCCCGGCAGTCCCCACGCTGGCGCCAACGCCGACGCCCTGCACACGGACCGCCGCATCTGCCCTCAGCACCTTCGACACATCCTCGCTCGGTTGTCCGAGCGAGGCTGAAGCAGAGATTGACATGGCGGAACAGCCTTTCCAGCACGGCTTGATGTTCTGGCACGGGGATGTGCGGCAGATATACGTGCTGTGGGGCGACGGCGGCTATATGGCGGTGGCGGACGCGTGGATCGGGCCGGAGGAATACTCCTGTCAGGCGCAGGCGCCGGCCGGTATGGTCCAGCCCAAGCGCGGCTTCGGCCTGGTCTGGTGCACATACTCCGAGGTGCGCGGCCGGCTGGGTTGGGCCCTGGAACAGGAGCGCGGCTACCGCGCCGTGTTCCAGCCCTTTGAGCGGGGCCTGGCCTGGCGCAATGACCGGGGGCAGGCGTTCGCCATCTTCTTTGACGGCACCTGGCAGATGCTGTTGCTCAGATAGCACGGATGGAGGCCAGCGAGCGGAAAGGTTTGCCGTACCGTGCTCACTGTGTTATAATCTGGCCGATGCCATCGCCGGGCCTGTCTACGGCATCGTGGATGCCCGCCCCTGCTGTACTGCTTATGGAGTTCGAACGGAAAGCCCAAGTATCACCAAATCTGGAGGGTACAAAATGCGAAAATCCGCAAGACTGGTAGCGACGCTCGGCCTGCTGGCACTGCTCGTGCTCATGGCGTTGGTGCCGCCGGCGATGGGCCAAGGAGAAACAGAAGATATCACTATCCCACCCGGCATTGCGGCGGTCGCCCATGATGACGAGGTGGTGTTGATCCGCAGCGACGGCTACATCCAGGTTGAGGACCCCTTCCATTCCAGCGGCACAGACCCCGCCACCTGGACCTCTCCTGAGGGGGGATGGAACTTCGTCACCACTGGCGATTTCAACGGCGATGGCGATGATGAGATTGTGGCGCTCGGCGGGTCGCGGGCCAAGATTTACGACCCCTTCCCGACGGCCGGCACTAAGGTCTCCTTTGAGCAGGTGCTGGCCGGCTTCAACTGGGTCAAGGCGGTTGCGGCCGATATTGACTTGGATGGACGGGACGAGCTGATGCTCCTGCGCGACGACAACACCGCCACTGCTAAGGCGCGCCTGCTGGTCTATGACGGTAATCCCGCCGGCACCCAGTGGACCCTGATCCAGGACATGGAGTTCGGCGCGCAGTGGGCGGACATGGCCGCCGGCAATTTCATCGGCGACGGTCGCGCGGAGCTTGCCCTCACCCGTCAGCAGGTGCCTACCACCCAGGGCCTCATCCTGGTGCTGAACGCCCAGACCGGCCAGGTCATTGCCCAGGACTCGTTCGGCTACTACTTTGAACGCATCGCCGCCGGCGACGTCGATAATAACGGCTTGGACGACATCGCCGCGGTGCGCAACATCAGTTCGGTCCAGGGCACCAACATGGTCATCTTCCGCGTGCGGGGTGTGGGGCAGGGACTGGAATCCATCTACTCCACAGGCTTCGGCACCGCCTTCCGCTGGTTGAGCATGGCCGACTATGACAGCGACGGCGCGGATGAGGTCGCGCTCCTGCGCAATGTGCCGCCGCCGCACGCCGGCCTCTTCGCGGTGGATCGCTACGGAACCGCCATCAGCCTGAACGAGGTCATCGGCGAGGGCTGGACAGATATCCGCTCCGGCGATATAGATGCGGACGGCCGCAGTGATGTGCTCATCCTCAAGGACAACCTGGTGCGCGCCTATCGGCCCGGCACCCCAGGCACCTCCACCGCGATCATTTGGTCGAAGAGCGGCTCGTACCGGGCGGTGTTCGCTACCGGGGATGTGGACGGCGGCACCGGCATCATCACCGGCCCGCGGCTAGAGGTCTCCCCGACCTCGCTGACCTTCCAGATGGAGTATGGGAGCTCCGCGCCGCCGGCCCAGACCCTCACCGTCACCAATACCACCACCAGCGATCCTATCTCCTGGACGGCGCAGTTGAACCCGCAGGTGGACTGGCTCTCCATCTGGCCCACTTCCGGGCAGACCCCCGGCACCATTAACGTGGCGGTGGTAGCGGAGCGGGTGTCCGCCGGCACTCTGACCACCAATATCGTCGTCAGCGCGGGCGCCGGCGTGGCCAACAGCCCGGTCACTGTGCCGGTAACCGTGACCGTGGTTGCGCCCACCATGCAGGTCACTCCCAACACCATCAACATCGTCTCCAAGCCTGGGCGTGCCATCCCACAGCGTGCTCTGCGGGTAACCCAGGCCGGCGGCGGCGCCGGCGGCATCCACTGGTATGCCACCGTTATCTTCAAGGACCAGTGGGATGCCCTGCAGGCGCAGGCCAATCAGGTGGAGAGTGTCCGCGTTACCGATCAGGGGCTGGAAGCGGTGGTCAGCGGGAAGAAGGTCTTGCTCTCCGCCGTGGAGTGGCTGACCATCTATCCCACCCATGGGACAACGCCGGCGGATATCTACCTGGCCTTTGATACTGCCGGCCTGACGCTGGGCACCTACCGCGCCACCGTCATCGTGGACGGTGGGGCCGGCGTCATCAACCGGCTGGGTTACTGCGACATCACTCTGTCCCTGGTGGACCGCGTGGGTGCTCTGCCGCTGGTGGTCCGCAACCGCTGATTGAGCTCGTTCCGGAATACAAATGGGGCCCACAGAGCGTGGGCCCCTTCGCACATGCATATCCAGGGGCGCAGTGACACTGCGCCCCTATCTTATCGCGTCCCGCACGCCGGCGGCGATGGCCGGCAGGACCTCCGCCACATCGGCATACAGCGCCACTTCCATCAGGTGATCTAGCGGTGTGGGCTGGTAATTGATCAGGATGAGTCGGGCGCCGGCATGATAGGCCATCAGCGGCAGGTCCGAAGCCGGCGCAACCTCCAGGGATGAGCCGGCGATGAGCATCACATCGCAGTGTCGGGCCTCGTTCTCCGCCGCCCGCCAGACATCGCGGGGCAGTAGATCGCCGAAGAGCACCACTGCCGGCTTCAGCACCCCGCCGCATTCCGGACATCGGGGGACCTGCTGGGTGATCCGCCACTGTTCCAGCACCTGGTCAGCAGGGACCTCATGCTGACACCGCACACAGACGGCCTGCCGTGCATGGCCGTGCAGTTCCAGCACCCGCTGGGAGCCGGCGCGCTGATGCAGGCTGTCAATGTTCTGGGTGATGACCGCGTGGAGTTTGCCCAGCCCCTCCAGCTCCGCCAGGGCGAGGTGGGCCGGGTTGGGTAAGGCGGTGAGCATCTGCTCCGCCAGCGGCGCGATCCATTCGTAGAACGCCTGCGGGTTGGCGCGGAACCCCCATGTGGACGCGACCACCATGGGGTTGACCCGGCTCCAAAGGCCGGAAGACGGACTGCGGAAATCGGGGATACCCGAAGGGGTGCTGATGCCGGCGCCGGTCAGCGCCACCGCCCGCCGGCTGTTTACCAACAGCCTCACTGCCGCTTGAGTCAATGCATCCTGTGTCTGGGACATTTTCCCCTGCATTGTATCAGCCGCGCGCCAGGTAATCGGCCAGTTCCCGAATCTGCTCCACCGTCAGGTTGCCCGGCTGTGCCAGCATAATGGGGATGCGGTTGCGGTTGGCCTGGAAGCACATCTCGGGGGCCGGGATGATATAGCCGGCCAGCGGCATCCCGAGGAACTGCTCGGCCTCGGTGCGGGATACCACTGTCGCTGAACGGGTGCGGTTCACCAGCACCACATCCACCATGGCACCGTGCAGATCCATTTTCATCAGGGCGGAGATGGTCTGCTGAGCCGCTTCCAGCGCCAGCGGGTCCGATTCGGTGACCACCACGACGCGCCGGCTGCGCGAGATGCTGACACTGCTGTGAGGCGTGAAGCAGGAGCCGGCATCTACCAAGACGAAGTCGGCCTGTTGTTCCAGCTCCTCGAGAATCTGATGCGTCCGGGCCGGCGGGATGGTAACGCCTACCAGCTCTTCCCGGGACACGGTGGGGAAGACCCGCATGCCGGAGACGTGCGGCACCAGCGCGCTGGTCACCGCTTTGGGGGAAATGCCGGCCGCTTCCTTCAGCAGGGCCGACAAGCCGGGGCCTGGGCGCAGTCCCAACTGCATGGTAATGGTGCCAGTATGATAATTGGCATCGAAGAGGATGACCGATTTTTTGCGTTCGGTCAGGGCAATGCCCACATTAACCACCAGCGTAGAGGTCCCCACACCGCCTTTGGCACCCAGGAAGGTGATGACATTGCCGCGCTGGCTGGCCGCCGGCTGAGCAATATAGGATGCGCGCGCCAGGAGCGCCTTCACCCGGGCGATCAGCTCCGCCGGCAGGACCGGTTTCGTCACGTAGTCATCGGCACCCACCTGGAAGCCGCGCACCTTGTCCTCGACTTGGGATTTGGCGGTGAGCATGATAACGGGCAGACGGGCGGTCGCCGGCTGTTCCCGAATGCGCCGGCATACCTCATAACCGTCCATCTCCGGCATCATGATGTCGAGGATGACCAGGTCCACCGGCGTTTCCAAAAGAATCTGGAGCGCCTCCGGGCCGCTTTTGGCGGTCAGCGTCTCAAAACCCTCACGATGCAGGGCGTAGGCGATCAGCCGCAGTGCGTTGACATCATCGTCCACCACGAGTATGCGTTGTGCCATAAGCGCTTCCTGCAATGAACAAAATGAACTGCTCGTACGTCTTTAATTTTGTTACTCTAATGTAGCATATTTTATCGTCGAAAGCAAGGGAAAACCGCTGTTCGAACCTTACAAAATGCTTGCAATTCTGTGAGGAACCTGCTATAATTAGTTATGTAAGGTTTTGGCAGTGGTCCTGTTTCGGGCAGGGTGCGCGTCACGGACGCCGGCAGAGGCGTCGGGGAGGCTAACAGTATGCGCAAACGCAAGATACTCTGGTTGTTCGTGGTCTTGTTTCTAGGGATGGCTCTGGCCCTGCCGGCAGGCTCTCCCACCCTGGCCGCCGGCGCCCGCTATTTCCCGGAGACCGGCCGTACGGTGCGGGGCGCCTTCCTCGACTTCTTCAACCGCTACGGTGGGCTGGCGATCTTCGGCTATCCCCTCACCGATGAGTTCCTGGAGAATGGTTTCAGCGTGCAGTACTTCCAGCGGGCGCGCTTCGAGTGGCATCCGGAGAACCCTGATCCCTATAAGGTGCAGTTGGGACTGCTGGGCTATCAGATTCATGGGCCGGCGGACCCGCCCGTGCCGGCGCCCCCCAGGCCCTGGCCCTGGAACCTGCGCTACTTCCCCGAGACGGGCCATACCGTCACCGGCGCCTTCCTCCAGTTCTTCGACCGCTACGGCGGCCTGACGGTCTTCGGCTATCCCATCACCGAACCCTTCCTGGTAGAGGGCGGCATCACCATCCAGTACTTCCAGCGGGCGCGCATGGAACTGCACCCTGGGACCACGGCGGTGCGCCTGGGAGACCTGGGGTGGGAATGGCTGAACCGCCAGCCGAAGTGGCCGGGCACCATACCGGTGACGCCGGCGGTGCGCTCCCGTTACTTCCCGGAGACGGGCCATGCCGTCAAGGGCGCTTTCCTGGACTTCTGGGAGAGGCGCGGCGGCCTGGATATCTTCGGCTATCCTATTTCGGAAGAGTTCACGGAAGGGAGCCGCACCGTCCAGTACTTCCAGCGGGCGCGCTTCGAATGGCATCCGGAGAATCCGGACCCATACAAGGTGCAGTTGGGACTGCTGGGCAGTGAGGTATATGGGCCGGCGGACCCACCGGTGCACAACTGGGTGACTCCCTGGAACCCCCGGGCGCGCTACTTCGCCGCCACCGGCCATGTGGTTACCGAGGCCTTCCTGGACTTCTTTGACAAGCGCGGCGGCCTGGACATCTTCGGCTATCCCATCACCGAGGCGATGATGGAAGGCGGCCGCATCGTCCAGTGGTTCCAGCGGGCCAAGATGGAATGGCATCCGGAGAACCCGGATCCCTGGAAGGTTCAGCTCGCATTGCTGGGAGAAGCGGTGTATCACGGCCCGCCGGCGCACCAGGCGACGTGGGAGCCTATTATGGGGTTCGGCAAGGTCTGGCGCGATAACCCGGTGGTGCGCGACGGCCTGGGCATGGGCATCGAGGAACAGCACAGCGTGCCCTGTGCCGAGCAGAAACTGCAGGGCGGCATCCTCTTCTGGCGCCAGGACAACCGCATCATCTACGCGCTCAAGAACGACGGCACCTGGCAGGCCTACCCGGACACCTGGGAATCCTGGCGCGACCCGGCGAGCTGGGGGTACCGCCCGCCGGCCGGCCTCTATGAGCCAATTCGCGGCTTCGGCAAGCTCTGGCGGGAGCGGTTGGGCGGGCCGACCGGCCCCTTCGGTTGGGGATTGGAACCCGAACGGGGCTTCAACGCACCGGTGCAGACCTTCCAGCGCGGCTTGATGCTGGAGAACGACCGCAAAGACATTTACGTGCTCTTTAGCAACGGCACCTGGCGGCGTTATTTCGACATGTACTGATCCTGCCGGCGGATAGGAAGGGATTGTGCTGGGCCTCCCGGGAGAAATCGCGGGAGGCCTTTGCGCGTCCAGGACCCGGCGGCCGGCGCCTCAGCAGGTCAGGTGCAGGGCGGCCGCGGCGCGCACCCCCTTCTCCACCAGGGCATTGTAGACCTTGCAGGCCTCGGCGGTAGGCAGTGCCCGCAGTTCGATCCCCTTCTCTTTCAACCACTGTTCTGTCTCGGGCAGGACCGTCATACGGCCGTGAGAGCCGGTGCCCACTACCAGCGCCTCCGGCAGTGGGTCGCATTGGGTCAGCTCCCACAGGTCCACCACCGCCAGAGCGTGCCCTTCCTGCCGCCACCAATCTGGATGGATGCCGTCCGGAAGGATGAGCAGGTCCGCCCGATAGGTCTTGCCGTCAATCAGGATTCGGCCGAACTCGTATCCCTCGATGAGATGCATGGCGAGAGACCCTCCTTTCGCCGGCGCATCCGGCGAACCCTCCGGAGCCAGACACTGGACGCTCCGCGATTCCAGAAAGGCCACTGCCCTGGCCAGCACCTCCTCCGGTGTCAGCGCATCGGTATCAATCATCAGATGGGCGTGCATGGCGGCGTGAGCCAGCCGGCGCTCCTGCTCCTGCCAGTAGGCCGCGTCGTAATCCACCTCGCGCCGGCGGGCCACCACCTCATAGCTGGCATGCAAGTAAATGAGAATATCCGGCCGTGTGATGCGCTGCCACATGTAAGGCACGTACGAATGCTCCTGCCCCACTTGTCGGGCATTGTAGCCCAGGGCGCGCAGACCCTCCACCAGGGTGGTCTTGCCGGAGGCACACACCCCTACCACCGCAATCAGCGGGGCCTGGGCTTTCCGCGCAGAGGTTGCTTCTCCATGGCTCATCGCCAATCATGCCCTCCTGTACAACGACAGGTTTGTGGGCTTTCACACCTGGCGGACTGCCATGTCCATTTAATTATATTATACATCAAAATGGGAAGCGCACGCTCATTTTGCGGATTTGTACGGCGCCGGCATGGGGGTACACCGCCAGCACCGCCGCGCTGATGTCATCGGCCGGCCGGCCGTCATCCAGGGCAATAGCCTCGGAGATGAGCGCCTCGGCCAGGGTTTCGGCGCTGGCGGAATCCTGGCGCAGATGCGCGCAGGCGAAAGCGGGGATGTCGAAGGAAAGGCCCTTCCGCCGGCCGGCGGCCAGCAGGCCGTCGCTGAACAGCAGGGCAAACAGCCCAACTTCGAGCTGAAGCTCGCTGATGACCGGCTTGGTGCGGGGGTGAATACCGATCGGTTCGCTGGGATCATCCAGCAGGGTGACCGCGAAATCGTCGGCCGGGGCGCGCCAGATAATAACCGCTGGGCACTGTGTGTTGCGCGAAATGACCAGCGTGCCGGTGGTCAGGTCCACCGAGGCAATGCTGACCTCTGCCGAAACCTTTCCCTGCCGTAGGGTGCGCAGGTAGTCGTGGGCGGCGCGCGCCGCCGCGCCGTCCCGCACGCCGTCTGCCAGCAGGGAAATGATCTTGCGGGCGGCGATATTGCTGATCAGCTTGGCCGCCCGCCCACTGCTCTGTCCGTCGGCCAGCACCAGGGATAACCCGCCGTGCGGCCGCTCGATGACCTCTACCGTATCGCCGCTCTCGCCGGCGGCGTACTTCGCCACTTTGGCAACCGCGACGTGCAGTTCCAGGCCGCGCGCCACAATCACCATACGGCCTACTCCTTAACGCTGACCGTCAGGGAAAGGGATGCCTGCGCCGCGGCGGAGCTTTGGGATGCGGCGCTGAGGTAGGCCTCGCCGGCGGAGCCGACCGCGGCATCGGCCGGCACCGTGAAGGTTACGCTCACCGTCTTGGTCCCGCTGGCGGCCAGGGCGACGGTCACCGGCCCCGCGCCTTTATCTGCCCCATCCACGATGAGCCGCACGCTCCATCCCGACATCACCGCCGGGAAGAGCTGGAGCACCACATTATCAGGGACCGTCGCCATGTTGCGCACCGTGACGTTAAAGGTGGCGGTCTGGCCGGCCTGCACCTGTGCCGACGTGGCGCTGGCAATCAACTGGACGGCGTACTGCACCACCGTCGGGGTGCGGGTGGGCGTGACAGTGCGCGTCGGGCTGGCGGTATAGGTCGGCCGCGGGGTAAAGGTCGGCGGGCGGGTGAAGGTCGGGCGCGGCGTGCTGGTCGGGCGCGGCACTGGGGTGGGGAACGGCGTCGGCGTTGGCCAGGGTGTCGGGGTCTCCAAAGGCACCGTCGGGATCATCACCACCGTGAAAGTTGGGCTGGGGAGGGGCGTGTCCGTGGGTGGTATGGTCGGTGTATCGGTCGGGAGCGCCGGCATGGTCGGCGAGCTGATCGGCGTCCCTGCTGGTGCAGTAGCGGTCAGTGCCGGCGCGGGGGTAGAGGTGGCGAAGGCGCTGGCCGGCCGAAAGCCGCGCGTCTGATAGGCCACCAACGCCCAGGCACAGACCAGCAGTATCCCCATTGTAATGAGGCCGCCCACGACCACTGCCATAGGCCGGCTTTGCCACGGCCAGCCATATGCCCAGGGGCGCGCCGCCGGCGCCGGATAGCGCTGTCCATAGGCCATCTGTGCCGCCTGCAGGCGCGGACAGCGGCCAAATTCCCCGCTCAGACACAGCCGCTCCTGCTCATCCTCCGTGATGGGGGTCGGTGCGGGGAAGGCATAACAGCGGTTGGCCGGCGATGGCTGGGGCCAGTACGTGTCTGGGCCGTTCATTGCGCCCAGGTAGGGACACACGCGTTCCTCAGAAGCGCTCATGAGCTGATCTTTCCTTCTCTTCCCGGTACCATCCCTTCGAGCCAGCGCAGGGCTTCGTCGCGCGTGGTGAATGTGCCGGCCGCCTGTTCCTCACGCACTCGCTCCAGCCACTTGCCGATGAGCGGGCCGGGGGCCAGCCCAAAGCGCTGGATCAGATCCTCGCCGGTCACCAGGCGCGGCAGACCCTCTAGCCCGCCGGTGCGGACGAAGAATTCCAGCAGGGCACGCACGACCCTCTGCAGGGATTCCCAGACCTCCGCCGGCGGCTGGCCCGGCCGGCACGCCGCAATATCCGCCAGCGACAGGAGACAGACTCCCAGGGCCGCATCCCCCAGGTCCCGGAAGAAGCGGTACTGGGCGCGGGGCGTCAGTTCGCTCTCGCGGGACAGCAGGAGCGGGCGCAGGTGATGAGCCGCACAGGCGGCGACGTAGGATATCTCGCGCTGAGAGAAATGGAGCCGGCGCATGATTTCCTCCGCTATGACCGCGCCCTTGCGCTCATGGCCGAGGAAGCGCACGCGCCCCAGCTCGTCCACGCGGCGCGTTGCTGGCTTGGCGATGTCGTGCAGGAGGGCCGCCCATTTCAGCGCCTGCCAACGGGGCCGCTCCTCGGCCAGCTCCTGCGCCAGGTACTGGTGCAGTGCCGGCCGATAAGGTTCGAGGAACGCCCATTCCTCGGACATCCGCCGGCCGCTTTCCTGTGCCGGCAGGCCGATGGCGCGCAGAAGTTCCTCCAGCCGCGCCACCGTCAGCAGGGAGTGATCCCACACGTCAAGCTGATGAGGCGCCGATTGGGTCACGCCGGCCAGTGCATTAAGCTCCGGAATGGTGTACTGCCACAGCTCCAGCGCGGACAAGCGGCGCAGGGCCTCGGCGGAATGGGGCAGGGCCAGCATGCGGTGCAGTTCCTGCTGAATGCGCTCGGGGGAGTTCTCCGCCAGCTTGCCGGCATCGCGCCGGATGGCCTCCAGCAGGGGCGCATCCATGGAGAATCCCAGCTCGACCGCCAGACGCACCGCCCGCACCGCGCGGATGGGGTCATTGGCTACAGCCTGTGGGGTAACGAGGCGCAGGATGCGCCGGCGGATATCCCCCTCGCCGTCAAAGGGGTCCACGAGCCGCCCAGTGCACAGCTCCACCGCCGCGGCGTTGATGGTGAAATCGCGCCGCGCCAGGTCCGCCTGTATCGTATCGCCCTCCATACGGGACAGGTCCAGGAAGACGCGAGCGCCATCCGCGCGCTGGACGACCACGCGGGCGAAGCGGCGCGCCGCATCCAGGACGTAGAAGCCGGCGCGCAGCCGGTCAGCCAGCCGCCGGCCCCACTCCACAGCGTCGTCGGAGATGACGATGTCAAGGTCGTGGATAGGCCGGCCCAGCATAAGGTCGCGCACACAGCCGCCAACGAGGTGCGCGCCAACTGGCTCGGAGCAGAGGAGCTCGCGGGCGCGCGCCGCCCAATCATGCTGGCGAAACAGCTCCTGCAGGCGTTCGGGCCACTGGTTCACGACATCCGGGCCGGCATCGGCCGGCACCAGCGCGGTCGGTTCCTCCTTGGGCCGGCGGCCTCTGGCGGCCCGATAGGCCTCCTCCGGGTTCCGCCCCACGCCCACCACCCGACTGCCTTGAAGCGCCGACCAGTACATCCTCTCCTTATCGGAGAATGCCGCCTCATCCTCTGGCATATGTTCACCGAACCTGTGTATCACAGCTCCCTGGGGAGGGAGATCGGCAGGCCGGCTTCCAGGAGACGCTTGGCTTCTTCCAGGCCGGCATGCATGGCCTTGACGTTCAGCTCCTCCGTCCCTTTGGGCACCAGGGAGCGGATAGCCTTTTCCAGCGCCTCCTCGGACACGATTTTCGTCAGGCCGCAAATCAGGCCCAGCGCCACCATGGCCGCCGTGATCTCTCGGCCGGTAGCCTTAACGGCCAGCTCGGTGATGGGCACGGCGACCACCCGTGTCGTGGGGGAGCGATCCACGTTGGTGGAATCAATGATGAGCAGGCCATCCCGTTTCAGGTCGTAATAATAGCGGTCGCTGGCTTCCTGGCTCATGCAAACCAGCAGGTCCGCGTTCATCACCTTGGGGTAATATATTTCGCCGTCGGAGATGATGACCTCCGATTTGGAGGCGCCGCCGCGCGCTTCCGGGCCGTAATCCTGGGTCTGCACGGCGTTGCGCCCATCGTACAGCGCTACGGCCTCCGCCAGGATGCGGCCGGCTAAGATCATGCCCTGGCCGCCTTTGCCGGCGAGACGCACCTCGTAACGTCCAATACCTGGCTTGGTGGTCTCTTTCTTCACGCTTTGCCTCCCGACTGCGCCCGCTCGATGATCTTCTGATACAGCTCGGTGTATTCCGGCACCTCGCGGTCCACAAAGATGCCGCGCACGATCTTCCCCTGGAGTTCCTCGGGCGGGAGCTTCTCCGCGGCTTGCCGGGTGATGCTGTTCTCCTTGAGGGCGCGCATCATGTCCACTGCGGAGCCCAGGCGGTTGAGCCGGCCGTATGTAGTATGGCAGTAGCTCACCGCCTCAATCAGCGCGAAGCCCTTCTTCTCCAGCCCCTGCTCAATATAGCCCTGCAGTTCTTCCACATGATACACCGTACTGCGCGCCACGAAGGCCGCGCCGCACACCTGCGCCAGCTCGCAGATGGGGAAGTCCTGCTCGATATTGCCGTAGGGAGCGGTGGTGGCCAGCATATGCTGGGGCGTGGTGGGGGAGTACTGGCCGCCGGTCATGCCGTAGGTAGCGTTGTTGATGACGATGGCCGTCAGGTCAATATTGCGGCGGGCGGTGTGGATGAAATGGTTGCCGCCAATGGCCAGCGCGTCCCCATCCCCCATGACCACGATGATCTTCAGTTCCGGCCGCGCCAGCTTCAGCCCGGTGGCGAAGGAGAGGGCACGGCCGTGGGTGGTGTGCATGGTGTAAAAGTCCAGGTAGACCGGCATGCGGCCACTGCACCCGATGCCGGAGATCATGGCCACCTGGTTCTTGTCATAGCCAAGGTCGTCCACGGCGCGGATGATGGCGCCCATGACGATGCCGATGCCACAGCCGGCGCACCAGATGTTCGGGAACTTCTTCTTATGGCGCAGGTAGTCGTATATCAATTGGCGCTGTGTTGCCATATCGCTCTACCCCTTATTCCTTATACTCAATAGCGGCGCGGATCTCCTGGGGGGTGATCATCTCCCCATCCGCCCGACGTACCCGCCGTACCTTGGAGCGCCCGACCAGCCGCTCCACCTCTAGGGCGATCTGCCCCATGTTCATCTCCGGCACGACCACACGCTGGGCCTCGTGCGCCGCCACCAGGACCTGGTCCTTGGGGAAGGGCCACAGCGTCTTCAGGATGAGCAGGCCGACGCGATGCCGCCGGCACATGTAGACGGCCTCCTTGGCGGCGCGCGCCGTGCACCCATAGGCGATGACCAGTGTGCGGGCGTGCTCCACGTTGATGGCCTCGGTAATGGCGATGTCATCCACGTGGGCGTCAATCTTGCGGAAAATGCGCGTTAGCCAGGCGTTGATCTCGTCCAGCCGCTGGGTGGGGAAGCCGGCGCGGTCGTGCATCAGCCCGGTGATGTGATAGCGGAAACCGTCGCCGAAATTGGCCATGGGCGGCACATCGGAGGCGGTCTCCTCATAGGGGAAGTACCACTCCGGCGGCACGTTGGGCCGGGCGCGGTCGATGACCTCCAGCTCCTCGGGGGCCGGTAGGCTGACCTTTTCCCGCATGTGGCCCACCACCGCGTCCATCAGCAGGATGACCGGTGTGCGGTATTTTTCCGAAAGGTTGAACGCCGTCACGGTCAGGTCAAAGCACTCGCGCACCGAGGTGGGGGACAGCGCGATGATGGGATGATCGCCGTGCGTGCCCCAGCGCGCCTGCATGACGTCCCCCTGGGAGGGGCTGGTGGGCTGGCCGGTGGAAGGGCCAAGGCGCTGTACATCCACGATAACGCAGGGAATCTCGGCCATGACCGCATAGCCGATGTGCTCCTGCATCAGGGAAAAGCCCGGGCCGCTGGTGGCGGTCATGGCCTTCAGTCCGCCCACCGAGGCACCCAACACCGCCGCCAGGCTGGCGATCTCGTCTTCCATCTGGATAAAGACGCCGCCCACCTTGGGAAGCTCCCGGGCCATGGTCTCTGCGATGGTGGTGGAAGGGGTAATGGGATAGCCGGCGAAGAAGCGACAGCCGGCGGCCAGCGCCCCATAAGCGCATGCTTCATTGCCTTGCAGAAATGCTGTTCTCATCTGCGCACCCTACCTCCCACAGCCTGACCGGTTTTTCGCTCCTGCTCCCCATCCTCCACCAGCTCGACCACAATGGCAAAGTCCGGGCAGTGATAGACACACCAATTGCAGGCTGTGCACCGCTCCTCATGCACTACCACTGGATGGCCCTCCGGTCCCAATTCGAACACTTTGCGCGGGCAGAAGGCCACGCACAGCCCACAGCCCTTGCACCAGTTGTCAAAGACCGTGACCTTGCCCCGCCGCTTCGGCCGCGGCTTGGTCGTCTCGGGCGGGGCCTCCTCGACAGCTTGTGATTCTTCTCCAGCTTGCATCTCGGGTGTTCCTCCTTTGGAAGTCGCTCAACGCTGAGATACCGTCCAGGTTCTCGCCGGCACTGCCCATCGCGAGTCTGCACGTGCATATTGTAACATTTCCAGCCCTCTCGTCAATCCAGGGAATGTCCCGCCGGCCTACAGCATCCCCGCCACTATATCCGCGATCTGCTCCGGATGCTCCGCCACGCGCACGCCGGCTTCTTTCAGGCGGGCGATCTTCTCCTTTGCGCCGCCGGAGCGGCCAGCGATAATGGCGCCGGCATGGCCCATGCGCTTGCCCTCCGGGGCCGTCAGGCCGGCGATGAACGCCACCACCGGTTTGGTCATGTGGCCGGCGACATACTCTGCCGCAATCTCCTCCTCGTTCCCGCCGATCTCGCCGATCATCACCACTATATCCGTATACGGGTCACGCTCGAACAGCTCCAGGATGTCCACGAAACTACTGCCGATAATCATGTCCCCGCCGATGCCCACCGCGGTGGACTGTCCGATGCCGCGCTGAGTGAGCGAATAGACCACCTCATACGTCAGCGTGCCGCTCCGGGATACTACCCCCACCGGCCCGGGCCGGTGGATATGGCCCGGCATAATGCCTACCTTAGCCTGCCCTGGGGTAATAAGGCCGGGGCAGTTGGGGCCGATGAGGCGCGCTCCGCGGGAGCGCACGAAAGCGACCACCTTGAGCATATCCAGGGCTGGGATGCCCTCGGTGATGCACACGATGAGCTGAATGCCGGCCGCGGCCGCTTCCATAATCGCATCAGCGGCATACGGGGCCGGCACGAAAATCGCTGAGGTATCCGCGCCGGTCGCTTCCACCGCCGCGGCCACTGTATCGAAAATGGGGATGCCCTCCAGCCATTCTCCGCCCTTGCCTGGCGTCACGCCGGCCACCACCTGGGTGCCGTACTCCACCATCTGCAGGGTGTGGAAAGAACCCTCGCGACCGGTGATCCCCTGCACGACCACGCGCGAGCGATTATCCAGCAGGATGCTCATGGCCCACCTCCCCCTTATACCGCCGGCGCGGCTGTGCCGGCCTGCGCCGCTTCCACCGCGCGGCGGGCGGCCTCGCTCAGCGTGCGTGCGGTGATGAAATTGGCCTCGGCCAGCAGACGCCGGCCCTCTTCCTCATTCGTCCCAATCAGGCGCACTACCACCGGCACCTTCGACGGCACTTGTGCGAAAGCCTCCAGGATGCCGCGCGCCACCTCGTCACAGCGGGTGATCCCGCCGAAAATGTTGATGAGAACGGCGCGCACATTGGGATCGGCCAGGATGATGCGCAGGGCCGCCGCCACCCGGTCGGCGCGTGCCCCGCCGCCGATGTCCAGGAAGTTCGCCGGCGCGCCCCCGAACAGCTTGGTCATGTCCATGGTCGCCATGGCCAGGCCGGCGCCGTTCACCATACAACCGATATAGCCGTCCAGCTTGACGTAGCTCAGGCCGTACTGGCGGGCTTCCCGCTCCGCTGGCGACTCCTCCAGCATTTCCCGCGCCCGTGCCAGCTCGGGCTGACGGTACAGGCCGTTGTCGTCCACCACCATTTTGCCGTCCAACGCCAGCAGTTCCCCGCCGGCCGTCACTGCCAGTGGGTTGATCTCCGCCAGGGTCGCATCGGAGCGCATCAGCGCCTCGTACAGCCCCAGCCCAATGCGGGTGAACTGAGTCAGCAGAGCGCGGTCCAGCTCAATATCGCAGGCCACCTGGCGCATCTGATAGGGCTGGAGGCCGAGCAGAGGGTCAATCTCCGCGCGGGCGATTTTCTCCGGCGCGGCCGCCGCAACCTCTTCAATATCCACCCCGCCGGCCGCGGATGCCATCAGCACCAGCCGGCGGCCGGCACGGTCCAGCACGATGCCCAGGTACAGCTCCTGCGCGATGTCGGCGGCCTGGTCCACCAGCACCCGCCGCACCGTCAGTCCCTTGATCTGCATGCCCAGGATGGCTTCCGCCGCGGCGCGGGCCTCCGCCGGCGTTTCCGCCAGGCGGATGCCGCCGGCCTTACCGCGCCCGCCCGCCAGCACCTGCGCCTTCACCACCACCCGGCCCCCCAGCCGGGCGGCGATTTCCTCGGCTTCTTCCGGCGTCTGCGCCAGCTCCCCTTTCGGAATTGGGATGCCGTGCTTGGCGAAAATCTGCTTCGACTGGAACTCATACAAATTCATAACAGGCCTCCTTGCCGTTATCTCACTGCATTAATTCCGCTTCATCTCCTGCGTGTGGGATAAGGCGGCTGGTGGTACCGGCTCCCACTCCCCCGCCGGCGGCCTCCAGTACAGCACCAGGCCGCTGAATTCCCCCTCCCGCCGGCGGAATTCCAGGCGCAGGGCATGCGGCCCCGCGCCTAACTCTGCCTCTTCCTCCACAAACGTTTTGGCCCAAGGCTGGCCACCGTCTTCCAGCACCGGCCGACCGTCCAGCAGAAGACGCACCGCCCCGGCTTGGGCCGCAGCGCGAAAGCCGTACTTGCCGGCTTCATCCGCCATCAGCCAGCCCTCGTACACCGCACAGTAAGGCCGGCCGGCCAGGACCTTCGCCGGCGCGCCTTCCCATTCACTAGGCACCGTTTGCAGGGCGATCAGCGGCTCCACCCTCTGCCAGACAAGTTCCCCGATCAGCCCGTTGTCATCACATTCGTAATACGAGGCCAGGAGACCGCGGGCGCCAGCATCCACATCCAGATAGGCCGGCGGCACCTTCTCCCACTCCCCTTCACCGCGCCGCCACCATAGGGACGCGTCTATGGGGAACCCCGGCACCTCTCCCTGTACTTGTAAGCTGTGCCAGCCTTCCGCCAGGCGCAGGGGCGTGTCATTAGCCGGCTGGCCGTCCACCCGGATATCCATCATGACACTGTCCTCGGTCCGGAGGGCATACACATCAAATGCCGGGGCATACAGCGCGCCCGTCCATTGTACCCGAAAAGGCGGAGAAGGGGGAATACCGCCGGCCCCTAGTTCCGCTTCCAATGCCGGCACCTGCATGTTCAGGTTTGTGGAACTGCCATCAAAAGAAACACGCAGGATCAAGCCGCGGCGCGCCGCGACATCTTCCGGGTTCACCAGCAGGAGCCGGCAGGAATAGCGCCCATACGGGCTTTTCAGGCGCCGTTCCTCGGCGCCCGGGTAAAATGCCCGCACCGCCGCGGCCAAGGCCTCTCCGTCATACGGCCCGCAGGCGGCATAAACAAGGCTCAGCGGAGTCTCCTCGCGACTGGGGAGCGCTTCGGCCAGGGACATGATGCGCCGGCCGGGCGGCTCGCCGGCCAGCCAAGCGAAATCCTGCCCGGGGTCGTAGAATGGGAAGTTTGCCATCAGGTAGATATAACGTTGGCCTTGAAAGCCGGCCAGCGTGCTCGCCAGGGCACTGATATCGCGGTCGAACTCCGCCCTCGTGCGTGGATCATGGATCTGCCGGCCGAAGAAGAGACCCAGGTTACTGCCGGCGGCCAGGAGCAGGAGCACCCCCAGCAGGCCGGCGGTCAGGCGGCGCCAGCTCGGTGCCATGCCCGGTCGGATATTCCACAGCTTCTGCACGAACAGGCCGGCCAGCAGGTAGGCCGCCGGCAGTGCCAGGGCGATGCGGTGACTCCGGAAATCGGCCGGCAGTACGCCCCCGCCGATGAGTGTACCCAGAAACCATGTCACCAGCAGGACGTTCAGGCCGCGCCAGATGCCGGCCAGTGCCGTGATGAGGCCCAGGGCGAAGAGGACACCGGTGACGGGGTCCAACGCCGGCGTCCCCGGCAGGTTGGCCGCCGGCCAGCTCTCACCCTCCAGGTTATAAAACAGGAGCGCGCGGACGAGGCGGGGAACCAGTGCCTGGGCCGACGATGTGGATGGCTGGAACAGGACCGGTAAAATGGAGGTAAATCGTTCCGTCAGCGCGACCTGCGGCTCCCGGTAGACAAATCCGAGATACGGCGCGGCGAAGACAGCCAGCGATAGCACAAAGACCAGCAGACCGGGCAAATGACCGCGTAGAGACTGCCAGAGGGCCGTTCGGCGGCCGGCGGAGGGCATGTGCCGCACCTCCCTCAGTTGGCGGACAGCGTCACTGCCCATCAGCACCACTGCGAACAGCGGCACCAGCTTGAACGAGGCGTGGCTGTACAGGCCCAGCGCCAAGGCCAGGCCGGCGGTGAAATAGGGGGCCTTCCCCCGGGTATGGAGCGCACGCGCCAGGCAGGCCAGCACAACGAGGGTGCACAGCAGGTCTGGCACCATCGGCAGGGCCAGCCGGGAGAGCGCGATGCGGTAGCGGGATACAGCCAAGAGGAACGCGGCCGCCAGCGCCGGCGCCGGCCCCAGCAGACGCCGAGCCAGGAAGTAAAAGGGCAGACACAGCAGCGCGCCCATGAGTGCAAAGGGCAGGCGGAGAGCGGAAGTGGTGGGGCCGAGAAGAAGGAATGACAGGACCACCGGATACACGCTGGTGGGGTACTGCCAGGGCAAGCCGTTGTGATGCAGGACGCCGTAGGCGTCTTTGCCTACCTGGGCCTCGTCGTTCCAGGAAATGCCGCCGGCCGGCGGGAAATACCCCAGGCCGGCCAGGGTCACGGCGAAGGCCAGCATCATGACCAAGGCCACCGCCGCGGCCTCGCCGGCCCAGTGCCGACGCGTCTGGCAGGTGCGGCGGAGGCCATCCAGAGGGCGATACCCATCCCAGAGCGCCATGCCAGCCAAGGCGATGATACTGCCGGCCAGATACCATCCCCAGACGCGCCGCACGGCATCCCAACGCCAGAAGCACTGCCAGCCGGCCCAGCCCAAGGCCGCCGCGCCGCATAGCGTCAGCAGGATGCCGGCTGTCATGCCAGCGCGAGACCGGTGTACCGGTGAAACTGGCGTCTCTCTCGCGGAGATAGTCTGCGGCCCACCGCCGGCCAGTGCCGCCAGCAGGCCTCCCAGGACGAAGAACGCGCCGGCCGCCGGCGCATAGGAGCGATCCTTCAGCAGGAACGTCTGAGCCAACACGCCCAACAGCAGGGCCAGCAATGGCGCGACCACCTGCCCCTTCGCCCTGCGCCTGGCCATGCATCCGCTCCCCTTACCGCACCTGGAAGGTCTGGACGCGGTGGTTGTACACATCCGTGACGGCAACGAGGCCATCGGGGCCGGCCGCAACCCCCACCGCCTTGCGGAACTGCCCCGGCGCTGTCCCCTCGCCGCCCCACTGGCCTAGGCGGTTGCCCTGGCCGTCGTACACCAGCACAATGTGCGCCTCGGGGTCGGTGAGGAAGAGCCGGCCGAAGGCATCCACCGCCAGGTGCGGGCTGTCGGTGGTATTGGCACCCGAGATCGGCCATTCGCCCAGATAACCGCCGGCGGAATCCAGCACCTGCAGGCGCATGTTCAGCACATCGGCGATATATATGCGGCCGAAGGAATCCACCGCCGCGTCGGTGGGCTGGTTGACCTGGCCTGGGCCGGCGCCGAAGCCGGCCACCACGGCCAGCAGTTCGCCCTCCGGGGAAAGCTTCAGCACCCGCGAGCCGCCGGTGTCCGCCACGTAGATACTGCCGGCCAGGTCCACACCAATGCCGCGCGGGCCGTACATAGCCAGCTCCCCGCCGAACTCCTTCTCGAACATCCCCTCCGGGCTGTAGCGGGCGATGACCTGGCGGGTGGCATCCAGCACGTACACCCGGCCGTCCGGTGCCACCGCGATGTCAAACGGCTCGCGCAGAGGCTCGCCGGCCTGCGTCCAGGCTCCGATGAAATCTCCCTGGGCGGAGAAGACCTGCACCCGGCCGTTGCCGGCGTCAGCCACATACACGCGGCCCTGGGCGTCCACCGCCGCGCCGCGAGGCGTGCGGAACTGTCCGGGGGCGCTTCCCTCACCGCCCCAGCTCGCTATCAGCTCTACGCCGGCCACTGGCGGGACCGCGCCGGCGGCTGGGATGACCGGCGCGGTCGGCAGGGCCGGCAGTTCCTCCAGGGAGACGCCGGGCGGGCGCAGGTAGTGCGCCGGCACCAGCTCATGCGCGCCGCCGGGCGGCGTCCACCACAGCTCAATCTTGCGTCCGCCGTCCACCTAGAAGTAGCGCAGGATGATGTCATGGAAGCCTTCCGCAAGCTGGATCATTCCTTCCCGGTAGACATCGCCGTGATGGCCGCCGTTGTCCACGATCATCTGGCCGTCAATGAAGAGGTACGAGCCGTCGTCGGAGTTGGTGCCGAAGGCGTAGTACTTCACCACAATAATTATTGATGATATAGGCGATGGAACTTAAGCCGAGCATCGGTCGTGGTAAAGCGCCATTCGACGGTGGCCTGCGCCGCATTGCGGGTCTTCGCCCAGGCCTCTACCTCCTGCTGCACACGC
>CALIBQ010000006.1 GCA_938049385.1 uncultured Anaerolineae bacterium | reverse complement strand
GTGTGCAGCAGGAGGTAGAGGCCTGGGCGAAGACCCGCAATGCGGCGCAGGCCACCGTCGAATGGCGCTTTACCACGACCGATGCTCGGCTTAAGTTCCATCGCCTATATCATCAATAATTATTGTGGTGAAGTACTAGTCAGTCAACCCCATACCTTCGGTCACTCACTGGTTAGACGATAGGGGTAGGGCAAAAGTTCCTTATGCTCCAGAAGGATATCGCGCAGGCGGGCGCGGGCGCGGCTCAGCCGGGACTTGACCGTGCCCAGCGAGACGCCGGTGATGTCGGCGATCTCCTGATAGCTCAGGCCCTGGATATCCGCCAGCACCAAGGTAACGCGCTGGTCGGGCGGGAGCTGGTCAATACTGCGCTGGATCAGCTCACTGAGTTCGGCGCGCAGGGCGTAGGACTCGGGGCTTTCCTGGGGGCTCTGCAGGCGCATAGCGTGTTCGGGGTCCACGCTGAGGTCTTCCAGGGAGTCCGCCGGCCGGCGCTGTTTGTGGCGCAGGGCGTCGTAGCAAGCGTTGGTGACGATGCGCGCCAGCCAGGCCTTGAACGAACCGCCGCGAAACTGGTCTATAGCCCGGTATGCCTTGATGAAGCTCTCCTGGGTGACATCGGCGGCCAGCTCCCCGTCCCCCAGGATGCGGTAGGCGACGTTATAAGCAAAGCCCTGATATTGGAGCACGAGCTGGTTGAAGGCCGACAGATTGCCCTTTTTGGCGGCTCGGATCAATCCTGCTTCATCAAACGGCGGCATAGATCACCCAGAACACCCTCTATTATTGAGCCGCCGGCCGCTGTTACTGGTCGGCGTGCCGGCGGACTTGACGAATGGCCACGATTGCATTATACTGTATTTTGAGTATGCCGAAGTGGCGGAACAGGCAGACGCGACGGTCTCAAAAACCGTTGAGGGTCATACCTCGTGTGGGTTCGACTCCCACCTTCGGCACTCCGGCCGTTATCAACGGATGGTACGACTGACAACATTATACCAGCAATGGAGAATTCAGGCCAGGGGCGTAATGGTGGATTTCCGCAGGCAGTGGCACAAGGAGTGAATGAAGGCCGCGCGGTCAGCCCCTGGTATTTTATCGCTGAGGAGTGGAACCCCGCATGATCGAATTCAGTCGTAAGCTTATCCTGTTACTGCTGGGCGCCGGCATTGCCCTCGGCATTGTCATCGGCCTGGTGATCGGATGGGTCATCTGGCCGGTCGAATATATTGACACAGACCTCTCGGACTTGAAATCCCAGTACAAAGAAGATTACGTGCTCATGGTGAGCGCGGCGTTCGCCCAGAACGGCAACCTCCAGCAGGCTGTGGAACGCCTGGAGAAGCTGGGTGCGCCCAATCCGGGCCAGCTTGTGGCCGTCCAGGCCGAACGCTACATCGCCGAGGGCCGCGATGTGAGCGATATCCGGGCGCTGGTGAACCTGGCCAATGCCATGGGCGCGGCGACCTCACGCATGCTGGCCTATCTGGTCACGCCGACGGCGACTTTCACATTCACGCCGGCCCCCACCGCCACCTGGACGCCGGTGCCGCCGACACCCACGGATACACCTCTGCCGGCGACGCCAACGGACACACCTACCCCACTGCCGACGCCCACCGCCACGGCGACCTTCACCCCGGTGGCGGCAACCAGCACGCCGCGCCAGAGCACACCATCCCAGCCGCGCGCCACGAACACCCCGGCCGCGCCCACCAACACGCCGGAACCCACCCGGCCGGCAGTGGACTACCGCATCATTACCCAGCGCATGCTGACCATCCAGGAGAACGGCGGCTGTGCCGGCAATCACCATATCTTTATCAAGGTGATTGACCTGGCCGGCAATCCCATTGACGGGGTGGTCATCCAAGGCATCTGGACCAATGAACGGCACGTTTCCGGCGAGAAAGGGCCAGGCAGGGCGGAAATCGCCCTCTGGAAGTCCGGCGAGCAGGTGCAGGTCATCGCTGATACCGAAGGCGCCCGCACCAGCGAGGTCTCCCGTGTGCTGGACGTGCGCGAGGAAAATATCCCGATTGAGGAGCTGGTTGCCGCCGGCTACTGCGGCAGCGTGGCGGAATGCCAGCAGTTGCTCAGCCAGAACCGCTTGTGCAATTATCACCACTCTTACGAGGTGGTGTTCCAGCGGCAGTGGTAAACTGCATGCCCAGGAGTGACCGATGATCATTGGCAGTCGCCGCGAGGTCGCTCTGCTGGTGATGCTCGGTCTCCTGATAGGGACTGCTGTCGGCTTATACATCAGTTGGGGTCTCTGGCCCCTGGAGGACTTTACCAGCACGCCGGCGCAGGTCAAGCGGGAATATATCCCCGATTACATGGTGCTCATCGCCGAGCGTTACATGTTTGATGGGGATTTGCCGGCGGCCCAGGCCCGCTTGTCCGAACTGGGCGTTCCGGAGCCAGCACGGGCAGTCGCCGACCTGGCCGGCCAGTACATCCGCGAGGGACGGGAAGCGGGCAAAATCCGCGCCCTCGCCCAATTGGCCTACGGCCTGGGCAGTGCCACCAGCGGCCTGGCCATCTATATCAACCCGGCGGGAGTGCCGACCGCAACGCCGTCTTCCCGGTCATCACCCACCACCACATCCTCGCCGACGTTCACGCCAGTTCCTGCATTGACGCCGACGGCCGTCCTGACACCGCCGGCCAGCACCCCGGTATCGCCGCCGACATCCGTGTCCAGCCCCACGCCCGGCCGGCTGGTTTTCTGGCTGACGGAGCGCCGGCGCATCTGCGGGCAGGGCGAAGGCCCCGGGCGCATCGAAGTATTTGTCAAAGATGCCCAGGGACAGTGGGTTCCCAATGTCGCGGTGGAGCTGGTATGGGCGGACGGCCGGGAAACGCTTTACACCGGCCTGAAGCCGGAGCGTGGGTTGGGCTATGCCGATTTTCGGCTGGAGGACAGGGCGCAGGAGTATGCGGTACAGCTTGCCGGCGGAGAGGAACGGGTCGAAGGGCTGACCGGTGACCCGCGAGCCGCCGGCTGTCCGCCAGGAGCCGGCTACGTGTCCTGGCAATTGACATTTACGGGGAATCGGAGATAATAGGGCAAGCCGCGGCGCCAGCGGCGCCGGCATGGGTCATGAAATCAAAGACGGAGGTTACAGCGCGTGAAAATACGCTATCTCAGTAAAGCGCCCCTCTTTGGCGAACTGCCCCACGATGTTCTGGAGCAGATCGCCGCGAAGATGCGTCACCATACTTTTGCCAAGGGAGAGACCATCTTCTCCCGCGGCGGCCCCGGTGACGCGGTCTATCTCATCAAGTCGGGTTGGGTTCACCTGCGCGGCGAAGACGGCGCGCTCATCGCAACGCTGGGGCCCGGCAGTCTCTTGGGCGAGGCGGATGTCCTGCTCCAGCGCCCGCATTCCGCCAGCGCCACAGCCGCTGATGCCGTCGAGGCCTGGTCCCTGCCGGCCGAGGCACTGCACGAGCTGATCCGCGCCAATCCGGAGAGCGGCCTGCTCCTTTCGGAGGCCCTGGGACAGCGCATTGCCGCCCTGGAACAGTACCTGGTGGATGGGCGGCTTCGCCCCCTGCCGGCCTTTGCCTCCCTGTCTGACGAAATCCTCCGAGCCACTGCCGGCGCCATGGGGCTGACGCGCTTCCCCGCCCAGGCCATCCTCTTCCGCGAAGGGGAGCCGGCCCCCGGCCTGTTCCTCATCGAGCGCGGCCGCGTGCAGGTCTTCTCCTCCTGCGACGCGGACGGCGAGTATGTGGAGCTGGGACCGGGCGACCTACTGGGCGAGATGCCGGCGCTCACTGGCAAGCCCTGCATGTCCTCCGCCAAAGCACTGGAAGATACCCTGGTCTGGACCCTCTCCACCGAATCACTAGGCGCGCTGATGGAGCGCTACCCGACCATCCGCAAATCGCTCAGTGAGACGGCTCGCGAGCGGCTGAGCGCGGATGATCAGGAGCAGGCGGCCGGCAAACTGCGCGAACTGCCCCTCTTCGCCGGCCTTACACCGGAGGCGCTGGCCGAAGTGGCCGCGGCGCTGGTCCTGCGGCACGTGCCGGCCGGCGAAACCGTCTATCGACGCGGCGACCCGGGCGATGCCCTGTACCTCATCGAATCGGGTGAGGTGCGGGTCCTGCCGGAAGAGCGCGAGGCCGCATCGTTCCGCCTGCGCGCCGGCGAGTTCTTCGGCGAGACCGCACTGCTCACCGGCCGGCTGCGCTCCGTCACCGTCAAGGCCGAGGCCGACACCAACCTGTGGGTGCTGTATCGGGCGGACTTCGAGCGGCTGGTCAATAAGTACCCGGCCATCAGCCTGGCGCTCAGCCGGCTGTTGAGCGAGCGCTTGGCCGCCGCTGACCGCACCTTCGTTACCCGCCATATGCGCCATCTCTCCCTGCTGGCCGGCCTCAGCCCCCAGCAGTTGGAGGATGTCAATGACCGTCTGCGGCCGGCCAAGTACCGCGCCGGCGAGATCATCCTGCGTGAGGGCACCCACGGCGACGTGATGTACCTCATTGAGGCGGGCCAGGTGGAGGTCACGGCCGGCTCTGATTCGCCCGTTCTGCTGGCAACCCTCTCGGACGGCGACTTCTTCGGCGAAATGGCACTGCTCACCGGCCGGCCGCGCATCGCTACAGTGCGCGCCGTGACCGATGTGGACCTGTGGGCACTGCAGAAGGCCGATTTCGACGAGCTTCTGCTGAAATACCCGGCGCTGACCGTGACCCTCAGCAAAGTGCTGAGCCAGCGCCTGAGCGGGGCCAACGGCCGGCTCATCAGCGAGCGGCTCGGCCGCCCGGTGCGGCCGATGCCGGCCCCGGAGCCGGCGGCCGCGCCAGTGCCGCGCACCGCGCCGGCTATGGTGCGGCGTCAGCCGGCCGTCACCGCTGCCGAGCGGCCGTCGCCGGCCTTCGGCCTCCAGCGGTCAGTGGTCAGCGCTGTCCAGGGGCTTCAGCGCTCCTTTGATTCTGCCGCGGCCTGGTTCGGCGCCCGGAGTACGCCGGCCAAGGCGCGCCTTATTGCTCTTGTCCTTCTGCTGGCCTGGCTCGGCGGAGTGGCGGCGCCGGCGACCATCATCTCCCTGCTCAGCAGTGAGGTGAACCTCGGCTCCAGCGCCAACGCCGTCATGCAGACGGTGCCGGAAAGCTCCGCCCCCGAGAACGCGGTGCTGAGTGCCGCGGAGATGGCCGCTGACACGCCGGCGGCCCTGGCGCTGGCACCGACGGATACGCCGGTGCCCACCGACACGCCTGTGCCGCCTACACCGACCTTCACGCCCGTCCCGCCGACCCCGACAGAGACGCCTGTGCCGCCGACCCCGACGGCCACTTTCACGCCGCTGGCGCCGCAGGAGAGCGCGCCAGTCGCGGCCGCGGCCGCCGCGGCGCCGGCCCCCAAGGAACAGCCGGCGGCCGCCGCAGTGCAAAAGCCGTCCCTGCCGCCCGTGCAGTGGGACGGCCGGCTGGATGCGATGGGGGTGCACATCGCCGGCGTGGATGTGCCGGCCGGCCAGCCGTACTGGCGGGTGGTCAAGGTGCAGTGGGGCAACGAGCAGGAATCTCAGGGCAAGCACCATATCTATGTGGAAGTCCTGGATGAGGTCGG
>CALIBQ010000005.1 GCA_938049385.1 uncultured Anaerolineae bacterium | reverse complement strand
GACCAGCTCAAGCAGACGTGATCGTTGTTCCCCGGTCAGCTCGACTGCGTACACCTTGGGCCTGGGCATGATTCCTTCCCTCCACATGAATGTCATGGAGAGAAGGATACCGTATGAAACCAACGTGGTCAAGTACTAGGGCAAGTCGAGAACGTCCAAGAAGGTACTGAAACCCCAACCCCTGTCCCCTTCCCCGTACACGGGGAAGGGGTGGAGGGGGATGGGGTGTTTTGGATCGCAGTCGTCAACAATACTTTTTCAACATCATCATCCGGCAAATTTTGACACAGGTCGCAGTCCATGGTATAGTTAAGTAGATTTGTAAGCGGGCGGCCGGCAAATCAGCCGGCCGCCGGCATTTTCCAAATACTTCGTGGTTTCACTGCAGGGGGTTTCGTGACGCTCAGCATTCTATGGAAGATTTTCGCCGGCATCCTGCTCGGCGGCACTGTTCTGACCATCATTGGCCCCATGGTGGGGGAGATCATCGCAACCCTTCCCCCGCTTCTTCCCCTTAAAGACCGCAATCCACAGACGGTCTTGGGCCTGCCGTATGAGAACGTTGCTTTTCCTACCACAGATGGCCTGACACTGCGCGGCTGGTGGATCCCCGCCGGCTCTCCCAACGCGCCGGCGGTGATTTACGCGCCCGGCACCGGCCACGACCAGCGCTCCGGTTTGGCGCTGGCCTGGCCCCTGCATCAGGCCGGCTACCACGTCCTGCTCTTCAGCTATCGCGGCTACGGGGAAAGCGATGGGGATGAGTTTGGCTTCACCTACGGCCAGCGCGAGAGCGAGGATATCGACGCCGCAGTGCGCTTCTTGAAAGAGCAGAAGGGCGTCAAATCCGTGGGTGTCATTGGCTTCTCCGCCGGCGCCGCCAGCGTCATCCTCAGCGCATCGCGCAACCCGGATATCCAGGCGGTTGTGGCGGCGGCATCCTTTACCTCGGTTTCCGAGGTCTGGGATGCCAACATGCCGGCGTTCGTCCCGCCCTTCTTCCGCGAATGGCTGATTCTTTTGGCGGAATGGCGCAAGGGTTTTCAGCGCGAGGCAGTGGAGCCGATCAAAGTAGTCGGCCAGATCGCGCCGCGACCGCTCCTGCTCATCTACGGCGATGCCGACAGCCGGGTGACCTTGGCGCACGCCCGCCGGCTTCAGCGCGCGGCCGGCCCTTCCGCCCAGTTCTGGGTCGTGCGGGGGGCAACGCATCGCGATATTGGCAGTGAAGCGCTGGTACTGCTGGCGCCGGACATCATCGCCTTCCTCAACCAGGCACTGCGGCACTACCATGATCGGCAGATGGCCGGCATACCTCTTCAGCCGGCGGCTTCCTCTGCCCATCCTGTGCTGACGAGCCGGCGCGTTACTCTGCCGACCTACTAATTCATCCCGGGGTATCCGTTTACCCATGGTTCAGGCGCAGGCCGGCCGCGCCGGAGCCGAGCGCCAACAGGGCCAGCAGGAGCATCACCGGCGGCACGCCCACCCGGTCGGCCAGCATACCACCGATGATGATGGGGAGGATCGAGAGCGCGCTGGCCAGCGCCAATTGGGCGGCGATGACGCGGCCGCGCAGGGCCGGCGCCGGCCGTTCCTGCACCACTGTGCGCGCCGAGATGATAGCCATTGCCAGCGCCACGCCCATGGCGAAAATGGCACCCAGCAGTAGCGGCCAGCGCATGCCCATCTGGGTCTGGGTCAGCGCCACAATGATGGCAATGGCCGCCCCCATGGTCATCAATCCGCCGCTGATCCAGCGCATGCGGCTGTAGCGGTTCCCAATGCGGGCGATGAGATAGGCGCCCAGGCCGAAGCCAATCCCCCCTGGCAGCATCAGGAACGTGACATCCACCACCTCCAGCCCCAGGTACAGCGCCGCCAACGCCGGCATCATGGACAACAGCATCAGTAGTAGCGCGCTGGTGAAGGCGAACTGGGCCACCACCGTGCGCAGTACCCGATCGCGCAGGATCGTCTGCCAGCCGGCCTGAAAATCCATCCCGACGGAGCGCACAACTTCCAGCGGGTCGGCCGGCTTCTGCCGCGTCTGCACCCGCACCTGGGGTAAGCGCCAGACCAGCAGGGCCGCCCCAAGCGTCAGACATCCGCTGACAAAGCCGATGGTGCCGGCGCCGGCCGCCCTTGCCAGCACAGGCCCAAGAGCCACCACCCCCAATCCTTCCGCCGCCAGCATGCTGATCTGGAGCAGGGAGTTGGCGCTGAGGAGCTGTTGGTGCTCGACATAATGTGGAAGCAGAGCCAGTTCCGCTGAGATGGCCACCTGGGTGAAAAGAGCGCTCAGCACCAGCAGGATGTAAATCGGAAGGGGGCCCAGGTCATTGGCCAGGATGCTGACCGACAGCCAGAAGAAGAAGCCGGCCGCGACGCGCACCAGATGGCTGAACAGCAAGACCCGCGTGCGGTCAAAGCGGTCCACAATCACGCCGGCGAAGAGCGAGCCGATGAATGCCGGCAACATCGAGGAGAGGATCACCAAGCCGGTCTGTGTCGTCGACAGACTGCTCTGCGCGACCGCCACCACCGCCGCGAAGTTCAGCGCATACAGCGCCGCCACGGCCAGGAATTGAGATATCCACAGCCGCAGGAACAGCGGATTGCGGCGGAGTTCCGCCGGGGCCCGGAACTGCAGTTCCCTCATGCCGCTTCCTCTCGCCCAATCACCATCTGGGCAGGGCGCAGGTGCTTCTCCAGCCAGCGTATCCACTGCCGGCGGGCCGGCCGGCCGTACGGCGTGGAATGGATGCCGAACGGCAGTGTCCACAGCTTGCACGGCGGACAGGCGGCCCGCGCCAGCCGCCAGGTATACCGGTAAGGCGCCGCCTGGTCGAGCACCCCGTGGACTAACAGCAAAGGACGCGGCGGCCGGCAACGCACCGCCCTCTCCAGCGGGAAGGCGTTCCAGGTGGCGATGGTGTCCGCCCAGATGATGCTCATGCGGTAGCCGTTCAGCCGCATGTTCTGGATGAGCCGCCAGCCGTCCCAACTGTCCGCCCCAGGGACTTCCGGTCCCGGATAGTGAATCACCGCGCGCGGCGGGTTGATCAGGAACTCCCGGCCCTCTTCGTCTTTTGCGAGGTCCTGGAAAAGCAGGTCGGGCGCCGGCGCCAGCGCCACCACGGCCGCGACGAGCGGCTCCTGTGCCGCGGCGATGAGCACCAGCCGGCCGCCCAGGCTGTGCCCGACCAGCCCGATGCGCTCCGGCATCACGAAGGGCTGTTCCGCCAGCCAGCCGATGCTCTTGCGCACATCTTCCGCCCCTTGGCCGGCGTACACTCCGCCGCTGTCCCCATGCCCGCGCAGGTCATAAATCAGCGCGACCACCCCGCGCGCCGCCAGCTCCTGTGCCGCCGGCCGCATGATTTTCCGGCCGGCCGCCATACCGTGGAGGAGGATGGCGCCTGGGAAAGGCCCCTCGCCGGCCGGCAGATATATCTCCCCTCGCAGAACCGTGTCCCCAACATCAATCGCGACGTCCCTGCAGTTGAACCCAGCCATAGCTTCCATGTGTGCATCCATAGCTGTGAATGGCGAGTTTTCGTGTGCTTATCCCTGCTTGGATTCCGGTGTGCGCCGCACCCAGGTATGCCAATCCCGGATATCGCGATCCAGCAGAAGTCGGTACAACAGCACCCGCCGGCGTTCGGCAGGGTCTGCCGGCAAAGGCCGGCGGTTGGCCTCCACCCGCTTGGTCAGTGCCAGCACCAGCATGATGATCGTACCCCAGATGAACTCCGGCGGCTGACCCATGTACCAGGCGAAGACCGGCAGGCCGACCAGCGCGCCCAGCGCCCAGGGCGCCGAATCCCGGCTGATGAGCCGGCCCAGTGCCAGGAACCCCAGCATCCAGGGAAAGCCCCATGGGAAAATCACCAGGAACATGCCCATGTAGCATCCCAGGCCGCGGCCGCCGGTGAAGTTCAGGAACACCGGCCAGTTGTGTCCGATGGTGGCGGCCAGGCCGGCGGCAATGGCTACCGGCAGGCTAATGTGCGAACCCAGCCAGGTGGCGAACGCCGCTTTGCCCAGGTCAAACAGCCCCACCACCACGACACCCCAGCGGGCCACATGCTCCCACACCATCGAGCCGCTGACGGTGCCGCTCCCGTACTGCCGCAGGTCAATCCCCTTGCGCCAGCGGGCAAAGAGATAGGCGGTGGGAATGGACCCCAGCAAGTAAGAACCGATCAGCAGTGCCGTGATCTTAAGCGCCAGCATACCTTGGCTCCAGACAATACGAGATTCCGATGAGGCCAGGGCCGGCATGGGCGCCCATCACCGGTGTAAAGGATGTGATCCAGCTCTCCAGACAGCGCACCCGCCGGCACACCTCTTCCTGTACGCGTTGCGCATCCTCGAGCGCATCGGCATGGCTGACAGCGATATATGCCGGCGTGCCTCCCAACCGCTTTTCCAGCAGTTCGATAATGCGGTTGATCATTCCCCGCCGTGTGCGCGTCACAGCGACGATGTGCACCTCGCCCTGATCAGTCATGTGGAGGATGGGCGCCAGGCGCAGGGCGGCGCCGGCGATCGCCGCAATGGCCGGCACCCGTCCGCCGCGATGCAGATAATACAACTGGTCCAGCCCCATCAGGAAGTTAGAACGCTTCCTGGCATCCTCGATGACGGCCAGCACCTCTGCGACATCCGCCCCTTCGGCCGCGGCGCGGGCGGCGGCCATTACCATAAAGCCGCAGGCCATGGCCGCACGTCGAGAGTCCACGACGTGTACCGGTACATCTACCAGCCGGCTGGCGAGCACTGCCGTCTGATACGTGCCGCTCAGGCGAGATGACACATGGATGGAGACGATCTGCGGGGCCAGCCGGCCGGCCGCGGCATAGGCCTGCAGAAAGGCATCCGGCGAGGGTGTGGCGGTGGTGGGTAGTGTTCCGTTGGCATGGGCGCGCATGTACGCATACACCTCGTCCGCCGTCAGGTCCACCCCGTCCCGATATGTGCGGCCCTCCAGGTGCAGGAGCAGTGGCACGACGATGATGGAGTAGCGCTCAATGATTTCTGCCGGCAAATTGGCCGAAGAGTCGGTCACCACCGCTACCTTCCGCATCGGTTTTTCCTCCCACTGCCTTGGCACCCGTTCAGGACAGCTTGCCATCCTCCACGAAGTATGCCAGGCCGAGCACGCCGGGGCCGGTATGCGTCCCCATGACCGGCGTAAATTCGGTCGTGAAGAGCTCCGCGCACTGGACGCGCTTTTCGACTTCCCGGCGCAGTTCCTCCGCCTGGTCGGGGACGCCGGCGTGCATTACCGCGACATGCACCGGGCGCCCCCTCGCATCACGCTCGAGCATGTCCAGCAGGCGACGCACGGCGCGTTCCGGCGTGCGCGGCAGTTCGACGACACGCGCCTGGTCATTGGCGACGGTCAGGATGGGGCAAATTTTGAGCGCGGAGCCAGCCAACGCCGCCACCGCCGGCACGTGGCCGCCTTTCTGCAGATAATCGAGACGCGGGAGCATGGCGATGACCCGCACCTTGCCGGCGACCTCCTGCGCGCGGCGGATGACCGCATCCGCATCTGCCCCCTGCTCCGCCAGCCGTGCCGCCTCCAGTGTGGCAAACCCGCATCCCATGGCCGCGGTGTGCGTGTCCACCACATGCACCTTGACGGGGACCTGCTCCCTGGCAAGGTTGGCCACCTGATAAATCGCGCTGAGGTTAGCCGACAGGTGAATGGACACGATTTCCTCGGCTTGCTGGGCGGCGATCAGATAGACGCGGATGAATTCGCCCACCGAAGGCGAGGCCGTCTTCGGCAGGTGATTATCCATGGAGGCGATCATGTACTGGTATATCTCGCCGGCAGTGATGTCTACGCCGTCACGATACTCGCGGCCGTCCAGATACAGCAGTACTGGCACGACAAAGATATGATGGCGCTGGATCAGCTCCGCCGGCAGATTCGATGCAGAATCCGTGACCACCGCGACTTTTCGCATTGTCACCCCCTATCACGGTCTCTCAGGGCCTGGGACGGCGCCAGCGGCTCCACAGGACCATCCCCAGGCTGATCAGGGCGATGCCCATGCCGGCAAACAGCAGGAACGTCTGCCCTGTCATCCAGTGCAGGTGCGGCAAACCGCCGCGCGGTATCAACCACGCTGCCAGCGCCGCGGCGCCGGCGGCCCCCACCATCAGACCGATCAGCATCAGCACAGCCCGCAGTGTCAGGCCCATCACGTCGGTAGCACTCCCTTGTGGGAAAATCCCTTCACCCTATTTATAGGATAGCGCGGCGCGGTCAATAGGCAGGATAAAAGCGGTTAAAAAGTGGTTAATTGTGTGGAGCGGCCGGCGGGTTATCCGCGCGGCGCGCGGAAAGAATAACCGAAGCCGTATTCGGTCAGGATATAGCGGGGATTGCGGGGGTCCGGTTCGATTTTCGAACGCAGGCGGTTGATATAGACCTTCAGGTAGTTGAACTCGTCGGTGTACTCGTGGCCCCAGACGCGTGCCAGCAGGGTCTCATGGCTGAGGGGCCGGCCGGCATTGCGCACCAAATGATACAGGAGCCGGTACTCGGTGTTGGTCAGGGGGATGGGCTTGCCGGCGACGCGCACCGTGCGCGTGTTGAAGTCCACCTCCACATCGTCACAGACGAATTTGCCCTCGTGCTGGAGCGGAAGCCCTTCGGCGCGGCGCAGTACCGCCCGCACCCGCGCCACCAGCTCGAGGTAGCCGAACGGTTTGGTGATGTAATCATCTGCCCCCAGCTCCAGGCCGGTGACTTTGCTGATCTCGTCGTCCCGCACCGTCAGCATGATGACCGGCACGTCGGAAAACTGCCGGATGGCTTTCAGCACCTCGAAGCCGTTCATGCCAGGCATTTCTATGTCCAGGAGGATCAGGTCGGGCTGGACCTTCTCCAGCATGCGCAAAGCCTCTTCCCCGCTGGAAGCGGACAGCACCTCCCAGCTTGGCTCCTGCATGCGGAAAGCCGTGCGCACCACGGTAACTACCCCCGGTTCTTCGTCCACGACCAGCAGTCTCATAGCTCCTCTCCCTCGGGAGGATGAATGGGCAGCCAGAGGGTGAAGGTACTGCCGGCGCCGGCTTTGCTTTCCACGGTGATGCGACCGCCGTGCAGTTCGGCCAGCCGGCGGGCAATGTACAGCCCCAAGCCTACGCCGGCGCGCTGATGCCGCCCAACGTAAAATTTCTCGAAAATGCGCTCCTGCTCCTCCTCCGGGATGCCAGGCCCCTGGTCCTGCACCGAGATGCAGGCTTGGTCGTTGCGGCGGCACAGGCGCAGGGTGATGGAGGTGCCGGCCGGCGAGAATTTATGGGCGTTCGAGAGGATATTGCCCACAATCTGCTCGATGCCTTTGCGGTCCACCCAGACGCGCGGCAGTTCCTCGTCCAGCTCCAGGTACAGCGCCTGCTCTTTCTGCGCCAGCATGGAATGATATGATAGGGCAATGCGCTGTAACAGCTCTGCCAGGTCCGTCGGCTGTAAGGCGAGCGACATCTGGCCGGCCTCCAGCTTGGTGACATTGAGCAGGTCGCTCACCAGCCCTTCCAGGCGGGCAGTGTGGTCGGCGATGGTCTGCAGGAGCATGCCCCGCTCCTCCGCCGGCCCTCCCTCTTCCTCCAGCGCCTGGAGCATCTCCACGGAGCTTTTGATGCAGGTCAATGGGGTGCGCAGTTCATGGGAGACCATGGAAACAAAGGTCGCCTGCGCCTCGGCCAACGCCCGCTCGCGCGCCGTCTGCATGTGCTCATGTCGGAGCTGTTCCAGGAGGAGGGAGGTGACCAAGGCTACGACCAGCAGGAGCACCAGCTTGGTGCTGACCAGATAGATCGCCCAAGGAGCGCTCAGGCCAGCGGGGCTGAGGACACACGCCAGGACGTAGAGGAACCCGGAGATGTTGGCCAGCACGATGCTGGTCACCACATTGAAATAGAAGGCCACGGTGATGAGCACAAAGAGGTACAGGATGAAGAAGGCGCTGTGATAGCCGCCGTTGAGATAGACCGCGATGGTCGCAACCAAGGCGTCCAGGGCCGTGGCCAGCAGAGGGCGGTCGGGCAGGCGGGATAACAGGGGAACGAGGGTGCGCGCCAGGAAATAGCCGGCCACGCCCACAGCCAGCGGCAGTGTTCCAACCAGCCGGCCTTCCTTCGACTGGTCCACGAACGAAAGGCCGATGGCCAGCGCCAGGCTGATCCAGCGCAGGATATTCGAAACATGCTGTACCGGAACGGACAGCATCCAGATCGGCGCGTCCGAGGCGCGTGCCCGGGTCATCTTCCCCCCCAAGGTGGTTTCCATACACATTATAACAGTAATCATCTGGTAGAGGAAGTAGAGGCACAGCACCGCTATGTCTCTACTTCGCGGCGCTGTGCCCTGCCCTATGCCATCGCCGGCGGGCCGGCCGGGATCGCGCCGTGCCGGCGGCGGAGCAGTGCCAGATAGCGGGGGATGAGGACGGTATAGAGGGTGTACAGCGCACGCGAGACGGGGAAATCATAGGCGCCGATATGGCGCACCAGGACACCGCCGAAGCCGGCCTTGAAGCGGTACACCCCCCACATGGGGTCACTTTCATCCAGCTCGTCCGGCGCGCCCCACAGGTCGTACGCGGTACAGCCGCGCCGGCGCGCTTCCCGCATCGCCTCCCACTGCAGGAGATAATTGGGCATCAAATGCCGCATATTGCTTGAGGAGGCGCCGTATATGTACCAGGCACGCTGTCCGAAAATGAAGAGGAACAGGCCGGCCAGCAGTTGTCCCTCGGCATGTGCCAGGAGCAGGAGGCCGCGTTCCGCTTCCAGAAAGCGTTCCCACACGGAGCGGTAATAGGCGAAATCGCGGATCAGAAAGCCGTCGCGCCGGCTGGTCTCGGCATACAATTGATAAAACGCCGGCAGATCATCCACACCGCCGGCGGTTACCACCACTCCTTTGCGCTCCGCCAGGCGGATGTTGTAGCGCGTCTTGGCCTTCATTGCCTCCAGCAAAGTTTCCTCGTCGGGACGCAGGTCCACCAGCACTGTACTGCGGTACTGAATTTGGTCGCGGGAGAAGAGCCAGCCGCGCCGGCGCAGTGCCTCCACCACCTGTTCGCCGTACGGCTGGCAGAGGTCTGGCGCCGGCGTATACTCCACATCCGGGTCAATCTTGATGAAAATGCCTGCCTGCCGGCGCGCCTCTCGCTCCAGATGCGCCAGCACCGCCTGCACCAGCTCGGCATCTCCCCAATGGTCCAGGATGGGGCCTTTGGGGACGTACAGCACGCTGAAGGGCAGGGGCGCGGCGCGCCGGCGCAGGATGAGCGCCGCACCGCGGGGATGCCCGTCCTGCTCAAACACCCAACGGCTGGGGCGCCAGCCATAGCACTGTTTATGTTCCGCCCACAGCGTGCTCTGTAGGGGATGGGGGGCCGGCAGACGGAGCAGAAGCTCGTCCCAGCCGGCGGCATCCTTGACCTGACGTACGGAGATGCTCGACATCGCCGCGTCTATATCCTACAATCCCGGAAATGTGCCCAGCCGGCGCCGGAACGACAGGGCCAGGTGATACAGTTGATGGGCCGCCGGCGCATATACCCTGTCAAATGCCCCGATATAGCGCACCACGTTCCCGCCGAAACCCTGCTTGAAGCGGTACACCCCCCATAAGCCGTCCTGCCGCTCCGTGACGGTCTCGGTATAGCGCTCGGGGGCTTGGCCCACCTCGTCGGGGATGCCCCACAGGTCGTATGTGCGGCAACCGCGCCGGCGCGCCCACCGCATAGCGGCCCACTGCAGGGCATGATTCGGCATGCGCTGACGCTCGGCGTTCGATGAGGCGCCGTACATGTACCAGGCCTTCGTCCCCCATTGGAAAACCATGATGCCGGCCAGCATCTGCCCCTGATAATAGGCCAGGAATAGCCGGCAGACGTCCAGCTCAGCGAAGCGCTTGAATGCATCCTGATAGTACGCAAGCGGGTGCAGGGCGAAGCCATCGCGCTGGCTGGTCTCCTGCATAATGACATAGAAGGCCGGCAGGTCGGCAGCGGTCCCTTCGCGCACCACCACTCCTTTGCGCTCCGCCAGGCGGATGTTGTAGCGCGTCTTGGGCTTCATGTGCGCCAGGATTTCCTCTTCGGGAAGGGTCAGGTCTATCCAGATGGTACTGCGCGGCTGGACGCTCTGCGGGGAAGGGCGAAAGCCGGCCCGTTCGAGCACGGAGACCGCCGGCGACGGCTCAGTCTCCTCCGGTTCCAGCTTCACCATGAAAGCACCGTGCGCACGCGCCGCCTGGTCCAGGGCAGGGAAAAGCCGGCCGGCGATCTCCACTTCCCACCAAGGCCCCACCGGACCTTTGGGGACGTAGGCCAAGCGCAAGCCGAGGGGCAGTCGGCGCACCAGCATCAGCGCGCCGGCGCGGATGGTGCCGCCGGTGCCCACACAAACCCGCTCGGTTTCCCAGCCGGCGGCGGATTTGAAACGGCCCCAATGGCTGGTCTGCAAGAGATGGCCGTTGGGAGCGCCGGCGACAAAGGCGTCCCAGGCGGCATCGTCCGCTTGTATTACGGTGAGGTCGGTGGCATGATTGCGCTCGCTCATGGCCGGCTATTATACCACAGCCGGCGTCGGTGCCATATTTCGCAAGGGCCGGCGATAGGGCTTTTCAATATTCTAACAAAATGGCAGTTGAAACTGCACCAACGGCTACAAAGTCGGCCTGCGCCGACTGACAAGCCCACGCAGGTGGGTTTCGTCATCGTTGCTACGACTTCCAGTCGCTCAAAATGTTATAGCATTGAAAAGCCCTGACCATCCTAGTACTTGACCACGTTGGTTTCATACGGTATCCTTCTCTCCATGACATTCATGTGGAGGGAAGGAATCATGCCCAGGCCCAAGGTGTACGCAGTCGAGCTGACCGGGGAACAACGATCACGTCTGCTTGAGCTGGTC
>CALIBQ010000004.1 GCA_938049385.1 uncultured Anaerolineae bacterium | reverse complement strand
GTGTGCAGCAGGAGGTAGAGGCCTGGGCGAAGACCCGCAATGCGGCGCAGGCCACCGTCGAATGGCGCTTTACCACGACCGATGCTCGGCTTAAGTTCCATCGCCTATATCATCAATAATTATTGTGGTGAAGTACTAGTTATAACATTCTGGGCGACTGGAAGTCGCGGCTACAGTTGCGAAGCCCACCTGCGTGGGCTATATCAGTCGGCGCCGGCCGACTTCGCAGTCGTTGGTGCAGTGTCAACTGCCGTTTGTTAGAACATTGAAAAGCCTTGGTCAATACCCTGGCACTTTGACTGCCGGCGCGCGTTCCAGGAAAATCACCTCGCGGTCGTCATCGTAGGACAACAGCTCTGCATAGCGGCCCCACTCAATGATGATATCAAGCTGGCGCTCCGCTTCTTCCGGTGGGAATTCCAGCTCCAGCGCGCGTAGGATGACCTCCCTTTCAAGCTCATTGTTCTCTGCGGCCTTTAACAGATTCAAAAGCCAGCGGAAGATGGGAATGCGGGATATTCGCGTGGCGAAAATCTCCTTGCGGGCCAGAATGCTGGCGGCGGCGAAGGTCTCGCCCAGTGGGGTAACGCTGAAGTCGCCTTGGCCGACGGTTCCGAAACCGAGCATTTCCGCCGCGTCAATCAGACGAAACAGGTAATCGTCGTCAATGCCGAGTTCGTCTTTCAACATGTAGACGTCGTGAGAAAGCTTGGCACTCTCGGTGACATGTTCCAGCAGGCCAGCGAGGTCGCCGATGCGGATAGCCGGCAGGGAGCGCGTCCGTCCCGGCTCACCCGGCGCAGTGCCCAGCTCGATGGCTTCCGGCTGGGTCTGCCCCACCAGCAAGCCGTACACCTGGTCTACAATGCGGAGATATTCCGAGGACTTACGCTGACGCGGATGTGGCAGTCCGACATGCAGTTCATTTACAATCCGCCCGGGGTTCTTGTCCATCACCACGATGCGATCAGCGAGATAGACTGCCTCGTCAATATTGTGCGTTACCATCAGGATAGCGCGGGTGGGAATCTTCCCGCCTGTCCACAGTTCCAACAACTCGCCGCGCAGGGATTCGGCGCTCAGCACATCCAGGGCGGAGAACGGCTCATCCAAACACAACAGCTCCGGTTCCACCGCCATGGCGCGCGCAAAGCCAACTTTCTGGCGCATGCCGCCCGACAACTCGCGCGAATAGGCCATTTCGAAGCCGTCGAGGCCAACCACGTCGATCCAGTCCAGGGCGCGAGCGACACGGATCCTGGCCGGCACCCCCTTCGCCTTCAGTGCGACCTCTACATTCTCCAACACGGTCAGCCAAGGGAAGAGGGCGAAGGTCTGGAACACGATCGTCGCATGGGGATTGACGCCTCGCAGAGGTTCCCCGCGATACAGCACTGTTCCCTCGGACGGAGATTGCAGGCCCGTGATGATGCGCAGTAGGGTGCTCTTGCCGCATCCGGAGGGTCCTAACAGCACGACAAATTCGCCCTCGTTCACCGCTAGGTTGACATCCTGCACCGCGGTGAATCTGCGCTCGCCGCGCCCGTACATTTGATATACATGCTTGAGTTCGACGATGACATGATCTTTGACCATGGAACTACTCCATTCGGAAGCGCTCCTGGGCGACCTGATACAGACGGTGCCACAGGACGCGGTTGATGAACACAACTGCTACGATCATGGAGAGGGTTGCGGCAAGCAGGAGCGGATAATCGCCGGCCGCCGTGGCCTGCGCGATGAGCGCTCCAATGCCGGCCGTGCTGAGGGTGCGCCCCCCAAACTCCACATGCTCCGCCACGATGCTGGCGTTCCAGGCGCCGCCGGAGGCGGTGATCGCGCCGGTAATCAGGTACGGGAACAGCGCCGGCAGGATGAGCAGACGCCAGCGTTCCCAAGAGGTAAGCTGAAGCAGTGAGGCGGTGTATTTCAGGTCCTGCGGGATGGCAGAGGCACCAGCAATAATATTGAAGAGCACATACCACTGCGTCCCCATCAGCATCAGGAAGACCGAGGCCACATTTAGCCCGCCGAAAATCCTCGTGAGGAACAGGAGGAAGACCGGAAAGAGCGCGGTAGCCGGCACAGAGGCCACGATCTGCACGATAGGCTGTACCCAGTTCGCTACCGCCGGCGAGGTGCCGATAGCTACGCCGACCGGCACGGTCCAGGCCAGCGCGATCACCAGGGCGATCGTGACGCGTAGCAGGGTAGCCAGCAGGCCCACGCCGATGGCTCCCCACTGCGCCGCCGGCACCATGAAGAGCATTTCGCCGGCGCGAAAAGCGCCGTAGGCCAATCCCGCGATCAATATCCCTGGTAAGAGATAGAATGGCCAGGCACGGACACGCCCGCCGGCGGTCGGGGGTGCTTCTGCCGGCCAGGCGCGCACCATCCGCTCATCCAGTTGTTCTACCAGAGGAGACCATGCGTGAGTGCTCCACCATTTCCAGATGCGGGAATTCTGGAGCAGGTCATAGAACCAGGAGCGGGGCGGGAAATCGCTTTCCACTGTCTCCAGCTTGAACTTGTCGGCCCAGACCAGCAGGGGCCGCCAGACAAGCTGGTCCAGCAGGACGATAACCAGCACCAGCGTGCTCACCCCCCACAGAATGGCCGTAATGTTTCCCTGATTGGCAGCTTCCTGTAAATAGGCGCCCAGGCCGGGCAGACGAAAATCCCGCTGGCCCACGGTGAATATCTCCGCCGCCATGAGGAAGAACCAACCGCCGGCCCAGCTCATCATGCTGTTCCAAATCAGGCCAATGGCCCCGAACGGCAGTTCCAGCGTCTTAAGCCGCACCCAGCCGTTGAACCGAAAGATCGCGCTGGCCTCCCGCAGTTCGTTGGGGATGGTGGTCAGCGACTGGTACCAGTTGAAGGTCATGTTCCAGGCCTGGCTGGTAAAAATTAACACGATGGAGGCCAGTTCGGCGGCGATGCGCTCGGGCAGTATCGCGCTCAGACTGAGCAGTACCACCGGCAGGAAGGAGAGGATGGGCACGCTTTGCAGGACATCCAGCACCGGCATCATGAAGCGTTCGGCACGCCGGTTATAGGCGGCGATATAGCCGTATACCAACGAGAAAACCAGCGAGAGGAAATAAGCGGCCAGCATGCGGATGACCGAGCGCAGGGCGTACCAGGGCAGGACCGCCGGCTCCAGCGAGATCGTGGGGCCGCGCACAACCGCTGGCGCGTTCAACGCCAACCGCGCGCCCAGATACACCAGGATGCCGATGGCTAGGATCACCACAATATCGCTGAGAGCCGGCCCGCGCTCGGGCCGGATGAACTCGAACAAACGCCGGCGGGTCGTCATTCTCACCTCGTGCCGCAGAAAGTACAATCTTGTCGCGCCGGTCCGGTTGGCTCAGCAGTCAGGCGGGGAATCAGGCCGGCGGTATGGTAAATAGTTCCGGCGGGCCCAATGGAGGATTCCCAGGCCCGCCGGAATTATAACCCTCTGATACTACATGCGTCAAATCAGATTCCCGCCGGGAGCCACGCCAGCACGCGCGCCGGCGACCCGCCCGCGCCAACCAGCGGCAGTGCCCCGATGAACAGCCAGGCGCCTTTCGGCGGAAGATGCTCCAGGTTGGTCAGGTTCTCGAGGTGGAAGCGCGCATTGTCCAGCAGGATGCGGTTGGCCTCCAGCGTCTGGCTGGCGCCCCCGTCAATGCCGGCGGTGTCGATGCCCAGCCCGACGATATCGCGCTCCTCTACCAGGAAGCGCACCGTTGAGGGGGAAAGGCCGGGAAAATGCAAGCCGCCGGCCGCATCCAGGCCCAAGTACCGGCTGGCATCCGGCCACCAGCGCGACCAGCCCGTGCAGAGCAGGAAGACACTGCCCGCCGGCACACGGCCGTTTTCCGCTTCCCATCGGAATATCTCCGCCGGGGTCAGGAGCGCGTCCGGCTTCGCGCCGGCGCGCTCGCGCCAATCCAACACGACCGCCGGACGGATAAGCTGTTCAGGTGGGATCTGCTCCAGCGTTATTCCATCCCTGCGGACGTGTGCGGCGGTGCCGATGTGCGTGCCGGAATGCTCGCCGATACACAGCCGGCCCAGCCGGTACCCCTGCACCGGCAGTGCCGCCCAGGTTTCCAACGTCGTGGGTGGGTCGCCCGGCCAGTGCGGCATATCCGGCGTGATGGGGTGGGTCAGATCCACGACATGCAGGCCGGCGCTGTGCTTCCACAACATGTGCTGTCTCCCTGTGGCTGTGCTACATCAGCCGCTTTCTCAGGAAAA
Source organism: uncultured Anaerolineae bacterium (assembly GCA_938049385.1). Taxonomy (GTDB): domain Bacteria; phylum Chloroflexota; class Anaerolineae; order JACIWP01; family JACIWP01; genus JACIWP01. Next base: position 86,484 of record CALIBQ010000004.1, on the reverse strand, counting down.
TCCGGGCAATGCCCTCGGGAAACCCATCATCAATAATGCAGACCGGCTCGTAGCCGTAGCGCTGATAGAAGGCCGGCGCCTGAAAGCTGTAGGTGTTCAGGTGCGCCCACGCACAGCCGTGCCGGCGCCCTTCCTCTTCCATCTCTGCTAACAGATGGCTTCCAATGCCCTGGCCGCGCCAATCTGCATCTACCCACAGGTACTTGATCTCAAGCGCACTGCCCCAGATGACCCCATAAATCCCGCCGATCAGCCTGCCGGCCGCGTCCCGGACGAAAATGCCGGCGGTCAAGCGTTCATCCACATGGCCGCGTTCAATATTATACGTCGTCAGCCCATCGCGGAGCGCCTGCACCAGCTCCTCCGGCGGCGACCAGCACTTCTCCCACTGCAGTGATGGGGGTTCGCGCTGTATCTCTTCCTGGTTCATGCATCCTCCTGCGAATCAGATAGTCCCAACCGTTCCATGGTCTGCCGGCTCAGCGCTTTCAGCTCCACCGGCAGGCCGGCGATGAAGTACAGCACCGCGTCCGCATGCCGCGCCAGGAGCTGGTTGGCGCGCCCCAGCACATCGCGGAACTGCCGGCCAAGAGGGTATGCCGGCACCACCCCCTGCCCCACCTCGTTGGAGACCACCAGCAGGAGCACACCGTAACGCCGGCAGGATGCCACTAGCTTTTCAATCTCTGCCAGCAGGCGCTCCTGCGCCCGTTCTGGGTCATTTTCGGCAATGAGCATATTCGATGCCCACAGCGTCATGCAGTCCAGCAGAAGGGTATCCGCTTGCGCCAGGTACGGTGCGACCGCATCGGCCACTGCCAGCGGCTCTTCCACGGTGCACCAGTGCGCCGGCCGGCGCGCCCGATGCCTCTCCACGCGGGCCGCCATTTCTGCATCCCCGGCCTGGGCTGTGGCGGCATACAGCACCCAATTCCCCCACTGCTTTGCCAAGCGTTCGGCGAACTGGCTCTTGCCGGCGCGGGCACCGCCCAACAACAGTATTACGCCGGGACGTTCCGCAGTATGAGTCATACGCCGGCCTCCTGCATCAGGTATTGGCGGCCGGCGAGGGTCTCTGCCGGCCGGCGCCGGCATGCCCGGCCCACTCCACCATCACCCGCCACGAGCTGAAGAAGTTCTCCATGCCCACTACCTCCAGCGTCACGACGCCATCATACCCGGAGGCATAGACTTCGTCCAGAAAACGGAAAAGCGTCTCGCGCGGCAAATGTTCCAGCGAGACATGGTCCTCGCCGTCGCGTATTCCGTGCAAATGGATGACGCGCACGCGGTCCCGATACAGGCGGAACAGCGGAATAGGGTCACAGCCCGCCATCCAGAGATGGCCGGCGTCCAGGCAGAAGCTGATGGGCAGTTCGTCCAGCAGGGGCAGGATCGCCTCATACGGGAAGCGCACCAGATTCTCCACGCAGATCAGGCGCGGGTCACCGCACCAGGTGCTGACGCGTTCCAGCAGGGCGCGGCTTTCCCGGCGCCAGCGCTCCCAGTTGGCCGCCGGCCCGCGCGCGTATTCCTGCACGCCGTCCAGGTGCGCGATATACGCCCAGGGGCGCAGGGGAAGCGTGCATCGGATGATGCGCTCCGTCATCCGCATGGGGGCTGTGTTGGGGTCATCCGCTCCCGGGGGCAGGTCCAGCGGAAAATGCACCGTGTAGCTCAGGCGACTGCGCTCCGCTTCGGCCATCAGGTCTTCCAGGATCCGCGGGGTTGGGATATTGGACATCGTCTCGGTCTCGAACAGGATCAGCTCGACGTCATCCACCAGGCCGGCCAGCCGCTGGACGTTGTCCACCAAGCCGGCGGGGAAAATGTACGATGTGGTACCAAGGCGCAGGGGAAAGGGCATGGGTTCCTCCTCAGGGCAAAAGCCCGGCGAATCGCGATTGTGCCAGCAGTGCGCCGGCCAGCAGGACCGCTTCCACGACCTCACAGATCATACCATACACGTCGCCGGTCAGTCCACCCAGGCGGGAAGCGCTCCACCGGCTCAGGATGACCGCTGTCAGCCAGGCCAGGGCGAACAGCGCCAAGCCGAACCAACCGCCGGCGGCCAGGCTGATGGCAGTGCCGGCGAGCGCCGCGACCAGCACATGCCGGCCGCGCAGTTCGCGTTTGAACCAGGCACCCAGGCCCGGCTCCGGCCGCGCGTACGGATAGCGCCAGGCGGCATAGACCATCGCCCAGCGCGCGGCGGCCGGCGCCATCACCAGCACGCGCCAGCGCAGAGGCCATTCCAGGCCGGCCAGCATGGCCCACTTCCACAGCAGTAGAAGCACTGCACCGACAACACCGTAGGCGCCCACATGCACATCGCGCAGAATCTGCAGGCGCTCTGCCGGCGCTTTGGCGCTCCACAGGGCATCACAGCAGTCTATGAAACCGTCCAGGTGCAGTCCGCCGGTCAGCAGGACCCAGGCGGCCAGCACCAGCACGGCCGCCGGCCCGGCCGGCCAGAGGATACGGCTCACGCCGTCCACCCCCACCAGCAGGAAGCCCAGCACCGCCCCGACCAGCGGGAAGGCCATCATGGACCAGGCCGCCTGCTGTGGGGTGATTTCCCCGGCCGCCGGCGCCGGCAATCGCGTCAGGAACCGCAAAGCAGTGAAAAAGATGCGCACCGCTCGCTCCATTACATTACGCGCTTTTTTCGGAGACGCCGGCCTCGGCGAAGGTGGCCATTTCATCCAGGATTTTGCAGGCCGCGTCGATAATTCCCATGGCAAGCACCGCCCCCGTGCCTTCCCCCAAGCGCATATCCAGGTCCAGGATGGGTTCCAGACCCAGGTGGGAGAGCATGGCCGTGTGCCCCGGCTCGGCGGAGCAGTGGCCGGCGAAGCAGTAGGCCTTGGCCGGCGGGCAGAGGTGCAGGGCGATGAGCGCGCCGGCGGTGGAGATAAAGCCGTCAATCACCACCGGGATGCGCAGGGCCGCCGCACCCAGGATGATGCCGGCGATGGTGCCGATCTCAAATCCCCCCACCTTGGCCAGCACATCAATCGGGTCGTGGGGGTCCGGTTCGTTGACATACAGGGCGCGCTCGATGACGGCAATCTTGCGCTGAAGCCCGACATCGTCCACGCCGGTGCCGCGGCCGGCCAGCTCCGCCGGCGAACGCCCGGTGAAGACCGCGGCGATCGCGGTGGATGGGGTGGTGTTGCCGATGCCCATGTCGCCGGTGGCGACGATGTCCAGGCCGCGCGCCCGTTCTTCCTCCACCAGGCGGATGCCGGTCTCGATGGCCTGGACGGCCTGCTGGCGGGTCATCGCCGGCCCTTCGGCGATGTTGGCCGTGCCGCGCGCAATCTTATAGGCGCGCAGTTCGGGGTGCGCCGGCAGGTCGCCGGCCACGCCGGCATCCACCACCACAACCCGCGCCCCCACATGCCGCGCCAGGACGTTGATAGCCGCGCCGTTGTGCAGGAAGTTCAGCACCATCTGGGCGGTGACCTCCTGCGGATAGGCGCTGACGCCGGCGGCGGCTACCCCATGGTCGGCGGCCGCAGTGATGACGGCTTTGTGGCGCAGGCGCGGCCGGGGACAGCCGGTGATGCCGGCCACCTGGATGGCGATGGCTTCCAGCCGGCCCAGACTGCCGGCCGGCTTGGTGAGCTGGTTCTGACGCTCCGCCGCCTGCTGTTGGGCTTCCTGATGCAGTGGGCCAATCTGATCGAGGACTGCCGTGAGCCTGGACATTTTACTACCTCCTTCCTGAGGATGTGATGGGGTGCGAGGGGAGCAGACTCATCTGGTGCCTGGCGAGCCGGAGGCAAAAAAAAGACCCCTACCGGCATAGGGGTCGTGATGAGCGACCCTGCCGCCTTTACCGCGAAGGCTCAGGGCAGAGAGTGGTCCCGGGCGACCTGGCTTACCGCTGAAAGCGGATCACAGTTGCGGGACAGCGCCGGCCTCTCACCGGACTTCCCCCGGTTTGCTCCACCATGCGGAGCTCCACCCCCCACACCGTATGCGATTGTGCGCGCACTATACCACAGCGCGGCGCGATTGTCAAACGGGCGGTTGGGGCGGCCAACCACACGTAGGGGCGGCTCGGAGTCGGGCGACTCTCGGAGTCGCCCCTGCGAGGGGGCCGCGTTGACACGCAGAATGGGATATGGTATGATGCGTGCGGTACGACCCTGCGGCGCGCCGGCCCGTATCCCTGCCCCGCCGCCTGCCGGCGCACTGCCTTTCCCGCTCTCGCGCCGGAGGAAGCTGTGACTACGCCTATGCACATCGAACAGGCGGCGGACGCCATCCTGGAAGTCCTGGAAGCTGTGGGCATCCCCGGCGCCGGCCTCGCCCAATATGCCCTGCGCGGCATCAAGGGCCTGCGCCAGTCTGCCGAGGCCAAGTCCCAGCTCTACGAACTGCTCCAGCAGGCGGAGGCGGAATTCGTACGGCGGGCTGTGGAGGCCGGCCTGCAGGAGGCCGCCGGCTGGGTGCACGATATGCCCCAGCGCAACCGGCCGGCCTTTGAACAGGCATTGCAGACCCTGCTGATAAAGTGGGAAGAGCAGAAGCTTCAGCATCTGCTGGAGCAGGAATTCGCCGGCCTGTCGGGCGTCCCCAGCGGGAAGGCGCGGCAAGCCGCCGCCCTTTACATGATTATCTTACGTGACCATCTGGCGCGTCACCCCTACTTTAAGGAAGTCATTACTACCACCCGCATCCTAGCCATAGACCGGCGCACGGAGGAGCTTCAAGTCCAGCTCGCCGCGCTGTACCAGACCATCACGGTTCTGCTGGGCATGCCCCAGGACATCCTGGTTTGGCCGGTGGAGAAGGCGCCGGCCGGCGAACTGCGCGCTACCCTCTTGCACCCCAAATATCGGCTCATCACCTACACCGGCACACCCTATGAGAATGCGCGGAACGACTTGCTGGCGTGGGCGCGGGGGCTGGAGGGGCGGAAGGGCATGGTCGGACTGCGGGTGTACACCGCGCCCGGCGGCGCCGGCAAAACGCGCCTGTTCATCGAGGCCGGCGAGGCACTACGCCAAGAGGGCTGGTGGGTCGGCTTCCTGCCGCAGGGCAGACTCGACAATCACGCGCCGCGTCTGATGGGCGACGCCCGCCCCACCCTGCTGGTCGTGGATTACACTGCTGACCGTCAGAAAGAGGTGGAGGCACTGCTGACGGCCGCGGCGGATGCGGTGCGCACGGGGACCCGCACCGCGCCGCTGGCCATCATCTTCCTGGAGCGGTATTTCCCCGATTGGCTGAAGGTGCTCCTGCACCGCGCCAGCGACCCCTCGTACGTGGACTGGGGTGAGTTCCTCAACCTGCCGGCCGTCGAGCGGGCGCCTCATGAACTTCCGACCCTCTCCGACCCGCAGGCTCGGCTGGCGTTCTTCGAAGGGGCCAGGGACCAGCTCATCCGCTGGATGGGCGCCCATCCGTCCGATGACCGGGTGACCTACCCGGCAGAGCGTCTGCCGGAGACGCCGCTGTACCTCTCCCTGCTGGCCCTGCACGCCGCCGCCGGCCGGCGCCTGCCAGACCCCTCGGACGAACAGAGGATACTGGAATATACATGGAACCATGAGAAGGATGCCTGGAAGCGCTGTCTCCAGCCCTGGATGGAGGGGCAGGGCGTGACCTGGGCCATGAATAGGGTTATCGAGTACGTGGAGAAGCTCTCGGTGCTGGTAACATTGGGCCGGCCCTTCCCGGACGCGCCCTCGCTGGCGGGCTTCCTGCGGGAACATTTCCCGCCCATCCGGAACGCGGTGGGGCAAACGCTGGACACGGCGCTCCTGGCGGAGCAGATGCCCTGCGTCTTCCCGCAGGCGAAGGGGAGGGGGAGCCTGATCCCGCCGGTCGAGCCGGACCCCCTGGCGGATTACGTCCTGTGGCAGGTGCTTCCCGGGGATGCAGGCCTGATCGGGCTGGCCCTGCCGGCGCCGGCCGAGGCGAAGGCGGCGCCGGCGGCATGGGCGGCGCGGGCGTGGCACTTGTGCAGTGTGCTGGCGCGTCTTTGGGAGAGCGCGGCGGTGACAGACCAGCACCAAGTCGAGGATTGGATGCAGACAGCAGTGAAGGCGCTGGAGATGCTGGAGGCGCCGCGCGAGTTCTGGTACGTGCTGGAGGGGCAACTGCCCCAGCAGACCGTCCTGTTCCGCCGGCTGGCGGTCCTAGTCACCCAGCGGGCGCTAGAGCACACGCCGGCGGAGGATGCGGCCGAGCGCGCCCGCCTGCTGAACAACCTGGCTGGGCGTTTGGGCGAGCTGGGTCGGCGGGAAGAGGCGCTCTTGACAGCGGAGGAGGCGGCGGGTATGTACCGTCGGCTGGCGGGGGAGCATCCCGAGGCCTTCCTGCCGGCTTTGGCCATGAGCCTGAACAACCTGGCCACATTTTACAGCGAGCTGGGCCGGCGGGAGGAGGCGCTGAGGCTCGCGGAGGAGGCGGTGGGCATGTACCGTCGGCTGGCGGGGGAGCATCCCGAGGCCTTCCTGCCGGCTTTGGCCAAGAGCCTGAACAACCTGGCCAACCGTTTGAGCGAGCTGGACCGGCGGGAGGAGGCGCTGGAGCGCGCCCAGGAGGCAGTGCAGACGCTGGCGCCCTTCTTCGCCGGCCTGCCGTTGGCCTTCGCGCACTGGATGACCGTCTTCCTGCGCAGTTACCTGCGTATATGCGGGGAGGCTGGTGCAGAGCCGGCGCTGGACCTGCCGCCGGCAGTGCAGGAGGGCCTGTGGGCCGTCGGGGAGAACCCCGGCCTGCCGGCGGAGGTGCGAGAGCTGGCGCGCCGGCTGGCGTCCCTGGGGCGGCCCTAGCGGCCGCCCGTAGGGCCGGGGTAGGGTGCGGAACGTCCCCAAATTTGACAAACCCCTGCTCTGCCCCTATAATGTTATTTTGTCAGTACAGCAGAAGCCAGGTACCATTGGAGGAACATCATGTTCGCGGTCATCCGAGCCGGCGGCAAACAGCTACAGGTAGAGCCGGGGCAAACCATCCTGGTGGAGAAGCTCCCCGCCGCAGAGGGGGATGAGGTCATATTCGACCAGGTGCTGATGGTGGGCGATGAAAATCAGGTCCGGCTGGGCACCCCGGTGGTGGAGGGTGCGCGCGTGCTGGGCAGGGTGCTGACGCAGGGGCGCTTTCGCAAGGTGTTCGTCTTCAAGTACATCCCTAAGAAGCGCGTGCGCCGCAAGAAGGGGCATCGTCAGCCGTTCACGCAGGTGCGCATCGAGCGGATCGAGGTCCAGCCGGCGGCATAGATGAGGAGGTAATGGGTTATGGCACACAAGAAGGGAACCGGTTCCAGCCGCAACGGGCGCGACAGCGAGAGCAAGCGCCTGGGCGTCAAGCGGTTCGATGGGCAGTTGGTGCGCGCCGGCACCATCATCGTGCGCCAGCGCGGCACCCGCTTTGCGCCGGGCACCAACGTCGGGCTGGGCAGGGATTACACCCTCTACGCCCTGATTGACGGCTACGTGAAGTTCGAACACGCCTCCCGCGACAAGAAGCGGGTCAGCGTGTATCCGGAGAAGGCGGCATAGCGATGCGCAAGAACATTCATCCGAAATACTATCCCGAGGCGACGGTCATCTGCGCCTGCGGCAATACGTTCAAGGTCGGTTCGACCAAAGAGATCATCCGCACCGACGTGTGCTCCCAGTGTCATCCCTTTTTCACGGGGGAACAGCGCATTGTGGACACTGCCGGCCAGGTGGAGCGCTTCATGCGCCGGCTGGAGCGGCGCGATGTCCAGCGCGCTGGGAAGGACGCCGCCGAGCCGGCCGCCGACAAGGCTGGCAAGTAAGCGCCGGGCCGGCGGGGATGACTGCTGGGTACACGTTCCTCGCCCATCAAGGGGCAGACCTTTCCTGCCCCTTTTTCTTTTGCACCGTCACGGCACCCCATGACCTCATCTCGAAGGAGAGGGAAATGCAGGGCGAATTCAGGGACGGCTCGATTGAGGTCATCTGTGGCAGTATGTTCAGCGGCAAGACCGAGGAACTGCTCCGCCGCGTCCGCCGCTCCGAGATCGCACGCCAGAAGGTCCAGCTTTTCAAGCACAGCCTCGACAACCGCTTCCACGTTACCCGCGTCACCTCGCACAACGGCATTCATCGGGAGGCCGTCGTCATTCAGGAGGCCCGGCAGATCCTGGAACTGCTGGAGCCGGACACCGACGTGGTGGCCATTGACGAGGTGCAGTTTTTCGACTGGCAGATCGCGGAGGTCTGCAATCGGCTGGCCGACCAGGGGATTCGCGTCATCGTCGCCGGCCTGGACATGGATTTTCGCGGCGAGCCATTTGGGCCGATGCCCCTGCTGATGGCCATTGCCGAGCGTGTGGACAAGCTCACCGCGATTTGCGTGAAGTGCGGCCGGCCGGCCAGCCGGACCCAGCGCCTGATTGACGGGCGGCCGGCGTGGTACGACGACCCCGTCATCTTGGTGGGCGCCAACGAGGTGTACGAGGCGCGCTGCCGCTTCTGCCATGAGGTTCCCCGCCGGCCGGATTCCGCTCCGGCCCAATGAAGCGCATCCAAACAGGGCGGCCGATGAGGGTTCGGCCGCTCTGTTCGATTTTTCGGGGGTGCCGGCGTCCTCAGCCGGCGCGCCGCAGTTTTTCCTTCTGGAGGGAGCGGTACAGGTACAGCAGGTTGGCGCGGTGAAGCTCCTGGGCCATGCCGCCGAGGGGCACCCGCGACAGGCCGGCTTTCTCCACATCCCACGCGAGCACCTCGCGTTCGGAGGCGCCCTTGGCGACCGCGCTGTGCACGAAACTGCGCACCTTTTTCAGGTAATTGACGGCGGCTTCCAGCGTCTCGGGGATCTCGCCGCGCAGGAGGACCCCGCCATGCCCCTGCACGATGCTTTCCAAGGGGAGGGACTGCACTTTCTGGAGGGTCTTCAGCATTTGGTGCAGGTCCCCGCCGACGATGTAGGGCACGGGCAGGACGGCGTCGCCGGCGAACAATATCTTCTCTTCCTCGATATAGACCATGGTGCAGTCGGAGGAATGGCCGGGGGCATGGATCAGTTCGATGTTGTAGTCGGCCAGGCGGATGGCGGCCCTGCCGCGATAGGTGATGTCGGGGAGGCGCAGTCGCACCTCCTGCAGTTCTGGCGTTTCCTGTTTGGCCTCTTTCAGGGCCTGTTCCCCGACGCGCTCGAGCATGGTGCGCGTGTCCTCGTGGGCGATAATAGGGATGCCCTCGAAGAGGTAGTTGCCGTAGATGTGGTCGGCGTGGAAGTGTGTGTTGACGACCCAGCGGATGCCGGCGGGGCAGTTGCGCCGCGCGAAATCGTACATCTGGCGGCTTTCGGAAGGGAAAGGCAGGGTATCGATCACCACACAGCCCTGAGGCGTCATGATGAGGCCGGCGGCCACTTCCAGGTAGCGACTGCTGGTGAAGACGTAAATGGTCTCGGCGACGCGTTCGCGAAGCATATTTCCTCCAACCCAGGAGGTCGGGAGATGGCATATAGTATATCAGTTCATGGTCAAGATATCACAAACGATGGCGGATGTCAAGCATTTGGGATATTTTCCCTGTGCAGGATGGCGCCCTGATCAAGCGAGGGTCACCCCGAAAGCAACTCTCGCTGGTAGGCATTGGCACCCTTTTGAGGGATTTGCCGGGCAGTAGGAAAGAGCTTACAATGAAGAGTGTCTTGACTCCGTCTTTCGAGGTTCCAGCATATGTCACGTATCCAGTATGGGATGGTAGCACTGGTGATTTTGTCGGGGCTGGTCCTGGCCGGCTGTGGTACCGCGCCGGCCGGCCAGCAGTCGGCCACCGGCGTGCGCGTGGTGGCAACCACCAACATTGTCGGGGATGTGGTAGCGCAGGTGGCCGGCAAGGACGTCCAGCTCACTGTCCTGATGGGGCTGGGGGTGGACCCGCATACGTATGTCGCGACGCCGCGCGATGTGGCGGCGGTGCACGACGCCCAGCTTATCTTCGTGAACGGCGCCGGCCTGGAGACCTTCCTGGAGCCACTGCTCCAGCAAGCTGGCGGCCAGGCGTGCCTGGTGGACCTGAGCCAGGGGTTGGACCTTCTGCCGGCGGGGCATGCGGAGGCAGAGGATGAGCACGCCGGCGAGGGGGAATATGACCCGCATGTCTGGCTCAGCGTGCCCAATGTGATGCGCTGGGTGGATACCATCGCCACAGCCCTGTCGGAAGCGGATCCGGCCCATGCGGAGGGGTACCGCTCGCGAGCGGCGGCGTACCGCCAGGAGCTGGAGGCGCTGGATGCTTGGATACGCCAGCAGGTCGCCGGCGTTCCGCCCGAGCGCCGCAAGCTGGTGACCAATCATCCGGCGTTCGGCTACTTCGCCAGGGAGTACGGGTTCGAGCAGGTGGGCGCTGTCTATCCCGTCAGCCCGGCCGCCGAGCCGTCCGCCCAGGATATCGCGGCGCTGGAGGATGTTATTCGCCGGCTGGGGGTGCCGGCGGTCTTCACCGAGAGCACGGTCAATCCCAAAATGGCGGAACAGGTGGCGCGCGACACCGGCATCCGGCTGGTGCGGCTGTACACCGGCTCCCTGGGTGAGCCAGGAAGCGGCGCCGAGACATATATCGCGATGATGCGCTATAATACCAGGGCGATAGTGGATGCTCTGAAAGGAAGCGAATGATGGCAGTCGCTCTGCAGGTGGAGCAGGTCAGCGTCAGCTTCAACGGCCGGCGCGTGCTGGAGGATATCACCTTTGCGGTGCAGGCCGGTGAGCGGGTGGCGGTGGTCGGCCCCAACGGTGCCGGCAAGAGCACCCTCTTTCGCGCCATCCTGGGGCTGGTGCCGCTGGAAGCCGGCCGGGTGCAGGTGCTGGATGCCGGCAAGGGGCCGGCACCCGTCGGCTATCTGAGCCAGCGTCTGCTGGTGGACTGGCGCTTCCCGGTGACGGTTTTCGATGTGGTGATGATGGGGCGCATCGGCCGGCTGGGCTGGCTGAAATGGTACAGCCGGCAGGACAAAGAGGCCGTCTGGCGGGCACTCGATCTGGTCGGGATGCGCGCCTATGCCGATTATTCCATCAACGAGCTTTCGGGCGGCCAGCAGCAGCGCATTTTCATCGCCCGCGCCCTGGCGCAGGAGGCCAAGCTCCTTCTGTTGGATGAACCGTTCACTGGCTTGGACCTGCCTTCGCAGGAAGCTATCTTGCAGTTGATGGATGAACTGCGCTCGCGTCAGATCACCATCCTCTTCTCCACCCATGACCTGGCCCTAGCGTTGGAGCATTTCGACCAGCTTGCCTTGCTGAACTGCCGGCTCATCGCCTACGGTCCACCGCGCGCCGTCATTACATCCGAGAACCTCTCCCGCGCCTACGGAGGCAAGGCACTCTGGCGCGGTGACAATTATGTCATGGTGCTGGGGGATATCGAGTGCTGTGGGGAAGGAGAGCATCATGAACATCATTGAGCTGTTCCTGGCCCCTATGCGCTATCCGTTCATGTGGCGGGGACTGCTCGCCTCACTGATGGTGGGGACACTGTGCGCGGTGGTGGGCACCTACGTGGTCCTGCGCGGCATGGCGTTCCTGGGGGATGCGCTGGCCCATGCCATCCTACCTGGTGTAGCGGTGGCCTATTTGTTGGGCCAGCCGCTGTTCTGGGGTGCGCTCTTGATGGGACTGCTGACGGCGGTGGGAATTGGCTACGTCAGCCGGCGGGCCGAGATCAAAGAGGACACCGCCATCGGCATCCTCTTCGCCGCCAGCTTCGCGCTGGGCATCGCGCTCCTGTCCACCGTGCAGAGCTACAGCGTGGACCTGACCCACATCCTATTCGGGAACATCCTAGGTGTTTCGGACAGGGACTTGGTGCTGACCGGTGGGCTGGGGCTGTTCGTCCTGCTGGTCATCATCCTGCTCTACAAGGAACTGCTCGTAGTGACGTTCGACCCTATTTTCGCCGCCACCATGCGGCTCCCGACGACGGCCCTGCATTACACCCTGCTGGTGCTCATCGCCCTGACGATTGTGGTTTCCATCCAGACGGTGGGGGTAGCGCTGATGGTGGCAATGCTGGTGACGCCGGCCACCACCGCCTATCTGCTGACGCGCAAGATGTGGCAGATGATGCTGGTCGGCGCCGGCTGTGGGGTCTTCTCGGCCGCGGCCGGCTTGTACATTTCCTTCTATACCAACGTGGCTTCCGGCTCAGCGGTGGTGCTGGTCAGCACGGCGCTCTTCCTGCTGGCCCTGCTGTTTGCCCCGCGGCGGGGGATGGTGTGGGGATGGGCCGGCCGCCGGCGCGCCGCGTAAGCCGCGGCATGGTTCTCACAGCAGAAACAGGGTGCCTAAATCCTCCGGCTCCCTCTCCAATGCCGGCACCGACAGTTCCCCGCGCAGGCGCTCTTTGAGCAAGCTGTAGCGTTCCGCCGGCCGGGCGTTGTTCACCGCCATGAAGATGGCGCGCCGGCTTCCCACCAGCACCACCAGCTTTTTGGCGCGGGTAACCGCTGTGTACAGCAGGTTTCTCTGTAGCATCATGTAATGCTGTGTCAGCAGGGGCAGGACTACTGCCGGGTACTCATTGCCCTGGCTTTTGTGCACGCTGATGGCATAAGCCAGCATCAGGTCATCCGTTTCCCCGAAATCATAGGGCACCAGGCGGTCTTCCATCCGCACCCAGATGACCTGGTCATCCTCGTCAATGTCCGTGACGATGCCGATATCCCCGTTGAATACCTCTTTCTCGTAGTTATTGCGCAATTGCATCACTTTGTCGCCGGCGCGCAGGATGAAGCCCCCGAAGGAGCGTTCGGGCTTGCCGGGCGCCGGCGGATTGAGCGCTTCCTGCAGGCGAGCGTTCAGGTTGGAGACGCCGGCCGCCCCTTTATACATCGGACAGAGCACCTGGATATCTCGGACTGGGTGCAGGCCGAAACGGCGCGGGATGCGTTCCTGTGCCAGCTCGACCACCAGCTCCGCCGCCCGTTCCGGCTCCTCGGTGGGGAACAGGAAAAAGTCGCCGGCGTCTTTGGGGAAAAGCGGCATCTCGCCGCGATTGATGCGGTGCGCGTTGCGGATGATGGTGCTGTCCGCCGCCTGGCGGAAAATCTCCTGGAGACTGACGACCTCCGCTATACCGGAGTCAATCAGGTCGCGCAGGAAATTGCCCGGCTGGACAGGGGGCAGTTGGTCGGCGTCCCCGACGAAGAGCACCTGTGTCTCGGGGAGCAGAGCACACAGTAAGTAGTAGGCCAGGGGAACATCCAGCATAGAGGCTTCGTCCACGATGAGCATGTCGGCCGGCAGAGGCCGGCGCTCGTCGTACATGAAGCCGCCATCGGGGGAGTACCCCAGGAGTCGATGGATGGTCATGGCGGGGTGCCCGGTCACTTCGCTCAACCGCTTGGCGGCACGGCCGGTGGGTGCGGCCAAGGCCAGTCGACAGGGCCTTTTTTCCAGAAGGCGCAGGATGGCGCGCACCGTAGTGGTCTTGCCGGTGCCCGGCCCGCCGGTCAGCACCGTGAGAGGGTGGGTGAGCGCGGTCTGCACCGCCTGGCGCTGTGCCTGGCTGAGGTCCAGGCCGGCCTCTTGGCCGAGCTGTCGGAAAATGCGGTCCCAGTCCGCCGAGGATGAGAACGGCAGAACGTGCCAGCGCTGTTCGACCAGCCGGCGGCGGAGCAGTCGGGCGACGCTGACCTCGTAATAGTGCAGGGCCGACGGGTACACCCCCCGCTCCTCCTGGGAGTTCGGGAGCGGCTCACAGCGCACTTGTTCGCCCCTTTCCAGGCGTCGCAGGGCATCCTGCACCGCCGGCGCTTCCACCGCTAGCAGTTGCGCCGCCCGTTTGACCAGCAGGGATTCGGGCACATACATATGGCCCTGGGCGCACATTTCATGCAGGACATATACGGCGCCGGCCTCCAGCCGGCGGGGTGAATCCGCAGGGATGCCGAGCTGGCGCGCCAGCGCGTCGGCGGTGAGAAACCCGATGCCATACACCTCCTGGGCCAGGCGGTAAGGGTCCGCTTGCAGGACGGACAAGGCCTGCTCGCCGTAGCGGCGGGAGATTTTTACCGCCAGGTGCGCCGGCAGACCGTGCGAATGCAGAAAAAGCATCAGCTCGCGCAGGTGCTGATGCTCCTTCCACGTCTCGCGAATCGAGGCCAGCCGCTTCGGCCCGATGTTGGGGACTTCTAGCAGGCGCTCCGGCTCCTGCTCAATGACGCGCAGAGTGTCCTCCCCGAAGTGTGCCACCAGCCGTTCTGCCAGTGTTCGGCCGATGCCGCGAATCATGCCAGAGGCCAGGTATTTGCGGATGCCCTCAATGGTGCTGGGGAGCGCGATTTCATAAGACGTGACGCGGAACTGCCGGCCGTACTGCGGATGCCTTTCCCACTCGCCGATGGCGCGCAGTTCGGCGCCGGCGGTGATATCGGCCATATTGCCCACCAGGGTGATGGGTATCCCTTCCGCATCCTTCAATACGGCGATGGTGAAGCCCGTGTCCTCCCGCCGGAAGAGGATGCCCTCCACCACGCCTTCCACCTGCTCAGGCATGGAAAATCCTCGCATATGAGAGTCCGAACGCGATTATACCATACCTCAGCCGGATTTCGCGAACCTCTCTATTTTCTCGAAGCTCCCTGAACGACGCGTGCTGACATGGAAAAACGGGAGGGGATGCGAGTCCCCTCCCGTTGCTGTCGGGGCCGCCGGCTCTCACTGCACCGGACAGCGCCACGGCGTGTAGTTGTCGGTGTTAGGCCGGATGCGGAACTCCGGCTGGCCGATGTCGGTGTTGCCCACCTGCTGGACAAGCCGGCCGTTGACCCACAGCTCCACCTTGTACGGGTGGCCCTGCATGCCGTAGCGGAAGTAGTCCACCGGCAGGCCGTCGATCTTCAGGTAGCCGGTGGGGTCAATGGGCCCCCAGCCGCGCGGGTTAATGTCCAGCCACTTGCCGTCCGCCGTCCGCTGGTACACCTTCACCCAGGAGTAGTACCGGCCGACGCAGGTGATCAGGTTGCCGCCGTTGGGCACCGGCAGTGGTCCACGGATGGTCAGCTCGGCCTGGGCGGCGCCGGCGTTCTCGTAGTACTCCATGCGGATGCGGTGCGTGCCGCCCGACAGCCAGATGGTGTAGGTGAAGATGCCCGGCCCCATATCCCGCCATTGGTCGATGACCAGCCGGTCATCGATCCAGAGCCGCACACCGTCATCGGTCTTGGTGGTGAACTCGTAGCGGCCCTCCTGGAAGGTCATCTCCCGCGTCCAGCGCACGGCGAAGTTATCGGGGTTGATGCGCGGGTCGGGAGAGCCCATGCCCCAGTTGAATTTGATCTCGTTGTCGTTGCGCACGACGGCCGGCGGCCCGTACAGCCAGCGGTTGTTGTAGTACTCGCCGCGCCAGGCAGTGATGGGCTGGGGCGGCTGAATCTTCCAGTACCACAGGAAGATGGACGCACCGCCGCCGCGCTCGTAGTATTCCAGCATGACGGTGTGTCTGCCGGCGGTCAACTGCTTCTCCACGGTGTAAGAGGTGGGCGGCTGGTCGAACCAGCGGTCGATGACCGGTCGGCCGTCAATGTAGAGCCGCACGCCGTCATCGGACTGGACGGTGAAGCGGTAGTAGCCGCCCTCGAAGTGGATGTCGCGCGTCCAGCGGACGGAGAAATCATCCGCCGGCAGGCGCGGGTCGGGGGAACCAACGCCCCAGTCGAACTTGATGTCCGCATCGTAGCGCACTAGCGCCGGCGAGCCGCTCAGCCAGCGGTTGGCGTAGTACTCACCGCGCCAGGCGTCCGCGGAAGGCGGCGGCGTAGGTGTCGGGGCCGGCGCGCCGAGCCTCTGCCACCAGAGTCGAGCTGTGGCGGCACCGGTGTTTTCGTAATACTCCATGATGATGGTGTGGTCGCCGGCGGTCAGGTTCACCACCGCGGAGTAGACGGTGGGAATCTGGTCCTTCCACTGGCTGATGACGGGATAGCCGTCAATGTACAGCCGCACGCCGTCATCGGTCTCAGTGAAGAACTGGTACTGGCCGGCGTCAAAGTACAGCGTGCGGGTCCAGCGGACAGAGAACCCATCCGGCACGATGCGGTAATCGGGCGAGCCAAGGCCCCAGTAGAAGTTGATGGAGCTGTCGGTCCGTATGAGGGCCGGCTGGCCCCACAGGTATGGGTTGTTGAAATACTCGCCCTGCCACCCTGCGCTCTCAGCCTTGGCCGCGTATGGTAACGCCAACACCAGGATTAGGGCTGTACCGATGAACAGGGAGGCAAGGGCACGCGGATACCGGAATCTTAGGTGACCTCTCATGGCTTGCCTCCTCCTGCCGATTTCTCATGGTTTCTGGTGCGCGATATGTGCGCATATGCTCATATATATAGACGAGTTAGTGACTGCATGGGTTCCATGATTGCGATGTTGACCAACAACTGCATGCGTAGATGTTGTTTTCTCTGGCTGAAACACAGACGCCGGCGGCCGATGAAATGTTCCCCGTAGCAAATATGCAGGAATGTCTGTCCGTCCAGCGCCGCAGTGCATGAGAATACAGGGATAATGCACGCAAATTGAGGGAACGATATGATATTCCAGTTATATTTACTTTCACTTGACAAATATGACAAAAAATGGTATATTAGGGAACAGGGCAGGAGGGAGTTCCCCTGTAATTCCGTATTTTACGGCACGGATGGATGTACGGCGCGCGGAGATGTGAGTGATAACTCTGCTTGGCATAGGGGCATTCTTGCTCTTAGCAAGTGCTTTGAACTGCCCGCCGGCCAGAGGGCCGGCCGCTTCTCGTGTTGTCAGGTGATTTTCCTAAAGCGCAACAGAATTGTTTGTCTGAAAAAGCCGTTTGCAGTAGGATTGGCGGCGTGGTATAATTGTAGTATTACAACGCTCAATTCCCATGAACCAACCTCAACTGTTGGGCTATCAGCGCATGAGTTGGCTGGGAAAGGAGGTGATGATTCCCCGAGAAACTTGTCTGCCGCGAATGTTCCCCCCTTGTGAGCTAGGAGAAAGGAGGCAAAGCAAGAGATGAATGCGCATGGTAAGTCCGGTTTGATGTGGCTCGCTGTGTCCCTCATGATTGTCTTGGCGCTTGTCCTGAGCGCATGTGCGCCGGCGGCGACCCCCGCACCCTCCCAGCCTACTCAAGCGCCGGCCCAACCCACCCCGGCTCCCGAAGCGAAAGTTTTTGCCACCTGGTACCAGTTCGACCAGGAGAACACGGACCCCGCCAGTGATGAAGCCGTCGGCAATGCCTGGTTGCGCGAAAATATGGCCAAGTTCAACGAGGCCTTTGCCGGCAAGTACAAATGGGTCAACACCCCCAAAGCCTGGGACAAGATGGATGCCGAGCTGATCGCGGCGGTACAGGCCGGCGGGGAAGTGCCCGATATCATCCAGATCACCGACTTCAAAATCCCCATGCATGCCAAGAACGGCTCCCTGCAGGACCTGCGCGCCTGGGCAGAGGCACAGCCCTGGTACGCCGGCATGGATCCCCAGGCGCTAAAGACTTGTACCGGTCCCGACGGCGGGTTGTACTGCATCCCCTTCGCCGAAATCCCCTACGTCGTCTTTGTCTGGGCGGACCTCTTCCCGAACGATTATCCTAAGACCATTGACCAGTTCTTGACGGAAGCGGAACGCCTGAAAGGCGAAGGCCGCTACATCATGACCTACTTCGGTTCGACCGATAAAGGCGGCAGTGGGGCCACACGCGGTGTCTGGACCGTTATCTCCAGCTTCGGCGGCACGTATGATGACGGCAAGGGGAACATGCTGTTGAACACGCCGGAGAACATCGCGGCCATCGAGTTCCTGCGCACGCTGACTGTAAAGGGGTATGTGCCGGAAGTCACCTTCGCCGGCGGCTTCCAGGAGGAAGAGGCGTTCAAGGATTCCTCGGCCGCCTCAATCCCCACCGCCCTGTTCGGCTACCGCTACCTGCGGCCGCTCACCGCGCCGGACGGCACGAAGTATGAGACGATGACGGAACAGGACATGCTGAAAGCCATTGAGGATGGCAAAGTGGTCCTGCGGCCTTTTGCGGCGCCCGAAGGCAAGAAGCCCAGCGGCGGCTTGTCGGCGCGCGGCGTGGGCATCCCCAAGGGTGCCAAGAACCGCGAGGCGGCGGAGGCGTTCATCAACTGGGTCCTGACCCATTCGGATATTGCCGCAGACTACGCACTGCGGGGCGAGTCCGGGCTCCCGGTGCTGTTCGCCGCCTATGACCAGCCGCAGTTCCAGGGCAAGTTGCATCAGCAGGCGAAGGCGGTGGTGCAGGCCAGCGCACTGCGTTCTTGGAGAGGCTCCTTGGAGCGAACGGCCGAGGCGCAGATGATCATCATGAACGCCGTGTACAAGCTTGTCAAGGAGGATGTGACGGCAGACATCCCGACGGTGCTCAAGCAGGCCGAGGACGAGTACAACGCCGGCAAGTGATGTACTGCGTCCGAAAGGGTGAAGTCGATCCTCCAGTGTATCGGGGCCGGCCCCCGGCCCCGATACACTGATTACTGTGCTTGAGTAGGCTGAACGTGCGATAGGGGTTTGCACATGATAAAAGGGCTTACCATACGGCGAAAGCAGAGCCGCACCGACCAGTCACTGCCCATTTTGCTCCTTCTGCCGGCGCTTATTGTGCTCCTCGTGGTCCAGTTCTTTCCTGCGTTTTACACCATCTGGCTCAGTCTCCAGGAACGCTTCCCCACTGGCTGGCAGTTTGTCGGCCTGGACAACTACCGTCTCTTGGTCAACACCAGCCTGTTCAAGGAATCTATCGGGCACACGATCGTGTTCCTGGTCGGTTATATTGTGCTGACGCTGTCGCTGGGCTTTGTCCTGGCTTCCATATTAAACACGCGCCTGCGCCTGTCCGGGTTTTACCTGGCACTGCTGTTTATCCCCTGGACGCTGGCGGATATCCTGGTGGGCATGGTCTTCCGCCTGCTGGTATATCCCGATTACGGCATTCTGTCTGGAATCCTGGGGAACCCGGCGCTTTTCCCTCCCAAGGGGCTGTCGGTGTTGACTGCCGCACGCCCTGCGCCGCTGTTCGGTAGTTTCCCCTTCCCGCCGGCGCCGGCGATGGTCTACCTGATCCTGGCCTCCTCCTGGCGCGCCTTGCCCTTCATTACTCTGCTCTTGCTCGCTTCGCTCCAGACCATCTCTCAGGAAATCATTGAGAGCGCGCGCATTGACGGCGCAAACACCTGGGGCATCGCACGGCATATTACCATCCCCCTTATCTTCCCCACCCTCGTCGTGGCGCTCTTCAACCTCATCCTCACCGGTGTCAACAGCGTGGGCATGGTTTTCAGCCTGACCGCCGGCGGGCCCGGCACCGCCACCTTTGTGATGAGCTATCTCCTCTATAACCTGGGATGGGAAAGACTGCGCTTTGGTCAGGCCGCGGCGCTGGCGGTCATGATGGCGCTGGTGAACTGGGCGCTGATCGGTGGGACAATGCGCGTGACCCGTGTGGACGAAAGGACGGCGTGAGATGGTTCGAACTCTCTCTCTTTCGCCCAAAACGTGGCGGTCCATTTTTCTGAACGGCTTTATGGTCACATTCCTGCTGGTGGCCATGCTACCGATTTTCCTGACAATCATTATCTCTTTCAAGTCTCATAAAGATATCATCCGCAAGCCGCCCGTGATCTTCCCGTGCGATACGCCGGCGTCCGCGTTTGACCTGCGGGCCTGCCGCTGGTCGGTGGAAGGGTACGAGCGGGTGCTGGTGCCCAAGCTGACCAATTCCTTCCCATTGATTCAACTGACCGGCCGCATGTTCCGCATATATATACCGAACACCTTGCTGTACGCGCTGAGCACGGCGATCGGGGTGACGGTTATGGCCGGCATGGCGGGTTTCGCCTTGTCACGCTTCCGGTTCGGCCTCCGTCGGGCATTGATGATTGCCGTCCTGTCCATCACCGGTGTGCCCCTGCTCACCAACTTGCTCGCCCTCTATCAGCTTGGAGTGACCCTGCGTAAAACACCCATCCCCTTCAACGACCGGGCATATCTCATCTTTGTGTATTTCGGGTTTTACTTGCCTTTGAGCATCTGGATCGCCAAGGGGTTTTTCGACACCATCCCTCGAGACTTGGAAGAGGCGGCGATGATTGACGGGGCCACACCGCTGGGGGCACTGCGGCATGTCACCATGCCGGCGGCCCTGCCCGGCCTGGCGGCCATCTTCCTGATGACCTTTGTCAATGTCTGGAACGAGTTCCTGGCCGGCTATCTGCTCGTCACGAAAAACGAACTGAAGCCAGTAATGTTCGGCCTGTACGAGTTTCTCGGCCCGAATATCATCAACTTTCAAATGATCGCCGCGTCCTGCATCCTGATCGCGCTGCCGGTGGTCATCATCTTCCAGGTCGCGCGGAGATACTTCTTTATGGCCATGGTGGAGGGCGCCATCAAGGGGTGATGCGGGACGTCCCGCTTACCATGACGTGACTGCCACTGCAAATTATCCCCTGAACAGGAGCACAGCACATGGCAAAGCCGGTCGTTGCGGTGACCATCGGCAAAGCCCACTACGCGCGCATGATGAGCCGGCGGGCATGGGAGGCGCTGGCGCAGTTTGCCGAGGTGGTGCATCATCCTGGGGATGCGCCGGCGGCCAAAGAGGACCTGCTGGCAGTACTGCCTCAGGCGGATGCCTGCCTGACGAGCTGGGAGGTGGCTCAGCTCGATGCCGATGTCATCGCGGCGGCCCCCAAACTGCGTGCCATCGTGCACATGGGCGGCAGTGTGAAGCGCATCGTTTCCGATGCCGTGTGGGAACGCGGCATACTGGTGGTCTCCGCCGCGCCGGTGCTTGCCGAGCACGTGGCAGAGACCACTTTAGGGCTGATGATCGTGGGGATGAAGCGGGTATGGCCCTTGGCCCAGCGCGTGCGGGAAGGGGGATGGCGGGATTCGCCGTACTGGCCTTCGCGCGAGCTGTACGATAAGCGGGTAGGGATTGTCGGGGCCAGCAGTGTCGGCCGGCATGTCATCCGACTGCTCCAGCCGTTCCACGCGCACATTCTGCTGTACGACCCATATGTCAGCGAGGAAGAGGCCCAGCGCATGGGTGTTGAGAAGGTCGAGCTGGACGAGCTGGTACGGGAGGCGGATGTGATCTCCCTGCATGCGCCGGCCCTGCCGGCGACCTATCACATGATTGACGCGCGCCGGCTGTCCATGATGAAGGACGATGCCCTGATCATCAACACGGCACGCGGGAGCCTGATTGACGAAGAGGCGCTGATTCACGAGCTGGAGAAGGGGCGCTTCTTCGCCTTCCTCGACGTGACGGACCCCGAGCCGCCGGTGCCTGACAGCCCCCTGCGCCGGCTCCCCAACGTGGTGGTTACGCCGCACATCGCCGGCTGTATCGAAAACTGCACCCGCATGGGCGAACGCGCCGTCGAGGAACTGCGGCGCTTTTTCGCCGGCGAGCCTCCGCTGAACCCCATTACCCGCGATATCCTTGATAGAGTGGCGTAGCCCGGATCTCTGCCCATGCACAGCTTTCCGGATGTGCCGCCAGGAACACTGGTCATCCAGCGAAGCGCACCCAATCCCAACGGCGCCAGGGATGCGGCGCTGTTCCTGATCGCCGGCGATGCATCCGCCCCCATCCAGCGCATTGTCCCTGACCCAGGTGCGGTACTGCCGGCGCGGCGGATGTTCTCCCCCGAATCCCCGTTTCGACTGCGGATACTGCATTTCAACGACCTGCATGGGCATATCGCGCGGTTTACCCCGGAGGGCATTCAGCCGATCTTCTCCCGCATGGCCTGGCGCATCCGCCAGGCGCGCCTGGAGGCTGGGCGCACCGAACACGCCGGGCTCCTGGTGCTCGCCGGCGGAGACGATATCGGAGATTCGGTGTTCGACGAACTGCTCACGCCGGAGAAGGCTTCCGATGCTCCCTGCCATCCCGCATACATGCTGTATGCGGAGGCCGGCGTGGATGCCGCCGTGCTCGGCAACCACGATTTTGACCGCGGCCTCGAACCGTTGGCGTGGGCCACTGCGCAGGCGCGGTTTCCGGTGTTGAGCGCCAACCTGCGCCCGGCAGGGACCCCTTATCCAGTATATCCGGCGGCGCTGTTTGTCATTCGGGGCGTTCGCGTGGGGATCATTGGGCTGACCACGCGTGCCGAGGTGAAGCGGATTGGCGCTGGGCAGTTCACACTGCTCGACCCGCTGGAGACGGCGCTGAATCTCGTGCCGGCGCTTCGACCATACTGCGATGTCCTGATAATCCTCAGCCACTTGGGCGGCAGTCTGGGGGCCGGAACATGTGTCGTCCAGGATGTCGGCGACAGGGAGCTGGCGGAATCTCTGCCGGCATCCACCGTGGAGGTCATCATTGGCGCGCATTCCCATCAACCGCTCAATGAATCGGGCCTGCATGTAGACAACGTCGTCAACGGCATCCCCATCGTGCAGGCCGGCGCCGGCGGAAAGTATTTGGGTGAGGTGACCATCACGCTGAACCCGAAGCCGGCGGTGACCGACGCCCGGCTTTGGAGCGTCCCCCATTTGCCGATATATACGGAGCTGGAACAGCGGCTTGTCGCGCCGCTGGCGGCGCGCGCTCGGGAGATTTTGGAGCGGGAGTTGGGAGTGCTGGCGAACGAGCCGGATTATCGAGATGAGGCGGTGCGCAGTGACTTCGCCGCCGGCGAGAACGCGCTGGCCAACTTTATCGCGGATGCGCTGGTTACACGGTGCCGGCAGGCCGGCATCCACGTGGACCTGGGCATGATAGACGCGTCAAGTCTCTGCGGCGGGCTTCCCGAAGAGGATGTCCTGCGCTACGGCGATTGGCTCCGCGTACAGCCGTATGAGGACCCGCTACACGTGGGCACTCTTTCCTGGACCGATTTCCTGGAGTTTCTGCAGGACAACGCGCGGCGGGCGGACCGACCGGGTGAACCGCGTGTCGAGCGCGGCTTCGCGCATTTCAGCGGCGGACTGCGGTACACTATCCGTCTGGGGGATGGCCGGCTGGTACACCGTGCCTGTGATGTGGTATTCCAGGGAGAGCCACTGCACAAAGACGCGGAAGGAGAGCTGACCATCGTATTCCCCGGGTTTTTCCGGCATCTGGCCGCGCCGTGGGAGCGAACGATGGCGGAGCGGTATGCGCTGGCCTGCTTCCCGCTGGAGCGCCTGTCGCCTGTGCCGGCCGACCTATTCATGCGGCGCGAGCTGACTGCCTATATTCAGGAAGTGGGGGGCATCACACCAACGGCCGGCGCCCGGCGTGACGGCCGGCTGACGCTCATCCCCTGACGGGTCCCTCGGTTATGGCTGGGCGGGGGGTGGTTCCTCCTCTTCCTCTCCGCCGGCGGCCTCTTTGCCGAACTCGCGCATCTTCTCGGAGAACTGGCGCAGGCGCTGGTCCACCAGGTAGTGCACGGTGCCAGGCTCGAAGGTACCGTCGGGCAGGCGCCTGCCGGCGGGGACGCCGGTCAGTATCTCAATCCCCTCGTCCACCGTTTGCACCGCCCAAATATGGAACTGGCCCTGCCTCACCGCTTCCACCACTTCGTCCTTCAGCATGAGGTTCTTGACATTGCTGGCGGGGATGATGACCCCCTGCCGGCCGTTCAGGCCCAACGCCTTGCACACGGCAAAGAAGCCCTCGATTTTTTCATTCACCCCGCCGATGGCCTGCACCTCGCCCTTCTGGTTCACGGAGCCGGTGACCGCGATGCCCTGCTGGATGGGAAGCCCGGAGAGGGCGGAGAGCAGGGCATAGAGTTCGGTGCTGGAGGCGCTGTCCCCTTCCACGCCGGAATAGCTCTGCTCGAAGACCAGCCGGGCGGAGAGGCTGAGGGGTTTGTCCTGGGCGTACTGCCGGGAGAGATAGCCGGCGAGGATAAGCACACCCTTCGTATGGATGGGGCCGCCCAGCTTGGCCTCGCGTTCGATGTCGATCAGCCCCTCGGTGCCGAGGCCGACGCTGGCGGTGATGCGGTTGGGCCGGCCGAAGGTGATGTCTCCCAGGTCAATGATGGAGAGGCCGTTGACCTGGCCCACCTCGGCGCCGGCCACGTCAATCCGGATGATGCCGCGGGCGATGGCCTCCTGCACGCGCTGTTCCACCAAGTTGGAGCGATAGTACCGCTCGTTGATGGCCTGGGTGACATGCGCGGCGGTCACCAATGGGGAGTGGTCGCGCACGGCGTAATGGTGCGCCTCGCGAATGACATCGGACAGGTCGCCGAACAGGGTGGAGAGCTTTTCCTGATCCTCGGCCAGGCGGGAGCCGTGTTCGATGATTTTGGCCAGGGCCGTGCGGTCGAGATGCCGGAGGTTTTCCTCCTGGCATAATGTGCAGACGAATGAGACGTATTCGTGCATCGTCTCCGGATTGCGGTCCATGCGGTAGTCGAAGTCCGCCTTGACCTTGAACAGCTCTTTGAAGTCCTCATCCAGGTTGTAGAGCAGATAGTACAGGTAGGGCTGACCGATGAGGATGACCTTAATGTTGAGCGGGATGGGCTCCGGGCGCAAAGTCTTGGTGGTGATGAATCCCAGGCGTTCGCCCGGTTCCTCGATGACGATCTGGGCGTTGCGCAGGGCGCGCTTCAGGCTTTCCCAGGAGAAGAGGTTGCGGAGCACCTCTTCCACCGGCAGGACCAGGTAGCCGCCGTTGGCACGGTGCAGGGAGCCTTCTCGAATCAATGTGAAATCGGTGAAGAGGGCGCCGAACTGCGCC
Organism: uncultured Anaerolineae bacterium; assembly: GCA_938049385.1. Classification (GTDB taxonomy): domain Bacteria; phylum Chloroflexota; class Anaerolineae; order JACIWP01; family JACIWP01; genus JACIWP01. The sequence continues at coordinate 61,789 of CALIBQ010000004.1, read as the reverse complement.
TCTTTCTCGATGCGGCCGAATAGGTTGTTGTAGGTCGGGTTCAGCTCGATGATGACTGGCGCTCCCTTGAGGGAGGAATTGTCCACCAGGACGTTGACCTGATACTTGCGGAAGGGGTCCGCCGGCGAGCTGGCCGGCCCCGCCCCCGCCGCCGGCTGTGCCTCGCCGCGAAACAGCGCCAGGTTCTCCAGAATGTCGCTCTGCACGTCGAGGATGTACTGCACCACTTCCGGGCAGTCCTCGTACTTCTCGCGGATTTCCTCGATGAGCGGGGTCAGCGCAAAGGTGGTCACCTCTCGGTCCAGTCTCTGGAGGGCCTCATTGGCCAGCTTCTCCAGATTGCGGGCCTGGCGGATGACCCCTTTCAGCTCTTCCTGGAGCTGGGCTTGCGCCTGGCGAATTTGCTCCTGCTCTTCCGGCGGCAGTACCATAAACAGCTCTTCGGTCAGCGGTTTGCCGTCGCGAATGGGGATGGTCAGGAAGCCCATAGGGGTGGCCTGGATGTAGAAGCCCATGCGGGCGGCCTTTTCCTGGATGGCTGTGAAGAGGGCGTTGCGCTGTTCCTGGAACTGGCGCATGGTTTCGTCGCGCTTGGCGGCGTACTCATCGCTTTCAAAGGCGGCGCGGATGGCTTTGCGCGCATCGGCGATGAGGTCCTGCATATCCGTCTGGAGCTGGCGGGCGCGGCCGGCGGGCAGGCGCAGGGCATTCGGACGATACGGGTCCTGGAAATTATTGACATAACACCAATCGTCCGGCGTGGGCTGATCTTTGGCGATGTCTTCGAGGAAGCGCCGGGCGGCGGTGGTGCGGCCGGTACCGGGCAGGCCGGCGATGTAGATATTGAAGCCCAGGGACTGGATGCCCAGGCCAAACTGCAGTGCCCTGACGGCGCGAGCCTGGCCTACGATGGTGCTGAGCGGGGGGATATCAGCGCTGGTCTCGCAGTGCAGGGTGCTGGGGTCACATGTGTGTCGGAGGGCATCGGCCGGCAGTTCCGCAATCATGGCGATCTCCTTTTCATGATATGCGGTAGGATGTTTGATGCAAGTATAGCATGGACGAGCCGGCGCGTCAATGGGGATTAAGGCTTTTCAATGTTCTACCAAGCGGTAGTTGAAACTGCACCAACGACTGCGAAGTCGGCCGACGCCGACTGGTATAGCCCACGCAGGTGGGCTTTGCAACTGTAGCCGCGACTTCCAGTCGCCCAGAATGCTATAGCATTGAAAAGCCCTGAATGGGGATGTGGGAAACTTGAAACGCCTCAGTGCCCGTGCTATAATATGTTTACCGTGAATCCCGCAGGGGTTTGGGCGGATGGCAGGGGTCTTTCCCGACGAATGGACACTGGATGGTAATGTGTTCATGGAGGGGCGCTGTACTGCGTGCCCGTCCCCGCTTTCGCGTGTTGGCGTCCGACGCAATCTTGTGCGTCGGACGCTTTCTTTTTGCCCGGTGCCGGCCGAATGCCTGCGGCCTAGGCCGGGAAGCCACTGCGTTGGAGGAGCCAGATGAAGCCTGCTCAGTTGTTATGGCGCTTGTTCGAGATGGACCAGGAGCTTCAGAGCCTGCGGCAGGCTATGGCGGAACTGCAGTCCAAGCTGGGGGTCAGCCGGCAGGTGATGGAAGCACGCGAACAGCTTGCGGAGGCTGAACGCCGGCTGAAGCGCGCCCAGCAACAGCAGTCCGAGTTAGATGATGAGCTGGCGCAGGTCTCGGAGAAGCTGGCCGCCTCTGAGAAGGCCCTGTACGAAGGGCAGGGGCGCCATCCTAAGGAACTGCAGGGCCTGCAGGAGGAAGTGACCTATCTGTCGCGGCGATCCAGCCGGCTCCAGGAGTCCCTGCTGGAAGTGATGGAAGCGCTGGAAGAGGCGCGCAAGGACTATCAACGGGCGCAGGAGCACCTGCAGTCTGTGGAGCATGAGTGGAAGGCGTCACAGGAGGCGATGGCGCAGGAGCTGGACCAGTTGGGGCGCCGGCTGGGGAAGCTGGAGCGCCGGCGGGAGGATTGGGCTTCCATGCTGGAGCCGGAGTATCTCCAGTTGTACGATGAGCTGTGCAAGCGAAAGGCCAATCCATTGGCCCGACTTCAGAACGGCATCTGTCAGGCCTGCGGCATTCGCCTGCCAGTGGCGGAGGTCCAGCGGGCACGCGATACCGATGAGCTGGTCTACTGTTCGCAGTGCGGAAGGCTGTTGGTAGCGGAATGATCCGCTCATTTCGCGAGGAAGCGCAATCCAGGGGAGGGTACGATGGGCCGCATTATCATTCCGAGTGAAGAGGATGTGCCGCGCACGGCGGATGTGGTGATCATCGGCGGTGGGATTCTGGGGGCGGCGACGGCGTTCTATGCCTCGCGCGCCGGCCTCAAGACCTTGGTGGTCGAGAAGCGCGACGGGCTGGCAACGCTCACCACTACTGCCTCCGAGGAGTGTTTCCGTGCCCAGTTCACGGAGCCAGAGAATGTGGCCATGATGAAGGCCAGCATTGAGGTCTTCGAGCACTTTGCCGAGCACATCGGCATCCCAGGGTATGATATCAGCCTGCATCAGCAGGGCTATCTCTTCCTGACCAATCGGCCCGATGGGCTGGTGACCCTGCGCCGGCTGGTAGAGCGCTACCGCCAGGCCGGCCTGGATGACGTGGAGCTGTGGGACGAGAGGGAGGTGCGCAAGCACTATCCCTGGGTCTCCGAGGATGTCACTGCCGCCACGTATCGGGCGCGCGACGGCTGGCTCTCCGCGCATGAACTGACCTACGGCTTTGCGAAAGGCAGTTCGGCGATATTTCTCCTGCGGACGGAAGCGACGGGCTTTGTGATGGACGGGCAGGGGATCAAGGGTGTGCAGACAAGCCGCGGGCTGATCTCGACGCGTAATGTAGTGATTGCCGCCGGCCCCTTCTCCGGGGTGGTGGCGCGCATGGCCGGCGTGGAACTGCCCCTGCTCATCGTGCGCCGGCAGAAGGCGGTCATCGGCCACGACGACCTTATCCCGCAGGACGCACCCATGACCATTGACATCAACAGCGGCGCCTATTGGCGGCCGGAGGTGGGGGGAGCGGCGCTAGGCTGGGCCATTGACGAGGACCCGACGCCGCCGATGGACTCGGTGCCGGTGGATTGGGAGTTCGCCGCCATCGTGCTGAATCAGGTGAAGCAGTTGGCACCGTTCTGGGAGCAGGTAATCGCGCGGCTGACGCGGGATAATGTGTACATCAGCGCCGGCCAGTACACCATCACGCCCGATTCCAAGCCCATTTTGGGGCCGCACCCGGAGATCGCCGGCCTGCACTTCAACCTGGGCTACAGCGGCCACGGCGTGATGGGATCGCCGGAGGGGAGCCGCATGGTGGTGGATATGATGCTGGGGCGCATGAAGGTGGAGGAGTGCCCGTTCCGCTACACGCGCTTTGCGGAGGGGGCCGGCCGGCCGAGCGCCGAGAAGCTGGTGATTTAGGAGAAACCCCATCCTCCGGCCCCTTCCCCGCATGCAGGGAAAGGGTGGAATAAAAAGAAACAAGGGCGTGGCAGACATGCCACGCCCGTTTCTGTGCCCCCAAGGGAATTCGAATCCCTGTCGCAGCCTTGAAAGGGCTGTGTCCTAGGCCACTAGACGATGGGGGCATGCATCATTGCAGTCAGTATTGTAACCAAAATTATCCCGATCGTCAAATTTTCGGCGGGTGGTGTTGAAAGAGTCCAAACATACAATCTGTGGAAGAGCGGCCTGGCGGCTGAAGCCACGGCAGCAACTGCGAAGCCTGCCTGCGCAGGCTTCGCGAAGTCGGTGCCGGCCGACTTCGCAGGCATAACCGCAGTTTCAACTGCCAGGCTTTTTCAACGCTCTCCGGCGGAGGGATGCCCCACCCCTACCCCCTCCCCGCAGGCAGGGAGGGGAAGCCTCACCCCTAGCCCCTCCCCGCAAGCAGGGAGGGGGACTGGGTCCAAGTGACCGTCACCATGTCGTTGGGCCGGCGCGGCCGGCCAGCCGGCGGCGCGCTTCCTCCAACTGCCGGCGCACCGCTTCCGACGCCGTGCCACCCTCCGTATTCCGCGCCGCGACGCTGGCTTCCAGCGAGAGCGCGTCGTACAGGTCGGCCTCGAAGGCCGGCGAGATCGCCCGGTACTCGTGGAGGGGAAGCCGGCGCAGGGTAACTCCCAGCTCCTCCGCCCTCTGCACCGCCCGCCCGACCAGCTCATGGGCGGTGCGGAAGGGCACCCCTTTGCGCACCAGGTAGTCAGCCAGGTCGGTCGCCAGCAGTTCCTCACCGCAGGCGCGCCGCATGGCGTCCGCGTCAAAGGTCATGGTGCGCACCACGCCGGCGGCCAGCCGAAGGCAGTCGCGCACCGTGTCAATCGTATCAAAAAGCGGTTCCTTGTCCTCCTGCATGTCCTTGTTGTAGGTCATCGGCAGTCCCTTGAGCACGGTCAGGAGCGCCGTGAGGTTACCAAGGACGCGCCCGCTCTTGCCGCGTATCAGCTCCAGCGAATCGGGATTGCGCTTCTGCGGCATGAGGCTGGAGCCGGTGGAATAGGCGTCGCTCAGGCGCACGAAGCCGAATTCTGCCGTGCACCAGATGATGAGGTCCTCGGCCAGCCGGCTCATATGTACCTGCGTCATTGCCCCCCAGAAGAGCAGTTCGGCGGCGAAATCTCTGTCCGCCACGGCGTCCATGCTGTTGGGGGCGACGGCGTCGAATCCCAGCAGTTCGGCCAGGTACTGGCGGTCAATGCCGAAGGGATGGCCGGCCAGCGCACCGCTCCCTAAGGGCAGGACGGCGGTGCGCCGGCGCAGGTCCATTAAGCGCTCATGGTCGCGTTCGAACATCCAGAAGTAGGCCAGGAGCCAGTGGGCGAGGGTGACCGGCTGGGCGCGCTGGAGATGGGTGTAACCCGGCATGATGATATCGAGGGCTTCCTCTGCCCGTTCGACGAGCGCGGCCTGCAGGCCGGCCAGCGCAGAATCGAGCTCCACCGCGGCATCCAGCACGAAGAGGCGCATATCGGTGGCGACCTGGTCATTGCGGCTCCGGCCGGTGTGCAGTTTGCCGGCGGTGTCGCCGATGAGTTCCTTGAGCCGGCGCTCCACGGCGGTATGGATATCCTCGTCGGAGTCCAGGAACTGGAACTGGCCGGCGTCGAACTCCTGCCGCACCTTCTCAAGCCCTTCCTCCAGCAGGCGCGCCTCATCCGGGGTAATGATGCCGGCCTTTGCCAGAGCCTGGGCATAGGCTTGACTGCCGCGGATGTCGGCGTGCCACAGCCGGCGGTCGAAGTCCACGGAGCGGTTCAGGCGTGCCATCAGCGGGTCCAGCGCGCCGCGGAATCGTCCTCCCCACATTTTGCTCATGGTGGTATCTCCTGAAAGCGTCAGTCGCGCATGTACTGTGCTTCTTCCGGCGCGGCCGGCGCGGCGCCGGGGCCGAGGTTCAGCAAGGCCTCGACCTGGATGGGCAGGCCGAACAAGTTGATGAAGCCCTCCGCATCGCGCTGGTTGTAGACCTGGTCGGCGCCAAAGGTGGCCAGGTCCTCGCGGTACAGGCTGTAGGGGGATTTCACGCCGGCGATGGTGCAGTTCCCCTTATACAGCTTGACGCGGGCGGTGCCGGTGACGCGCTCCTGCGTCTTCTCGACAAAGGCATCCAAGGCACGCTTGAGCGGGGTGAACCACTGGCCGTAGTAGACCAGTTCGGCGTAGCGCACTGCCAGCATGTCTTTGAAGTGCATGGTATCGCGGTCCAGGCAGAGGGTCTCCAGGCCGCGGTGGGCGGTGTAAAGCACCGTGCCGCCGGGGGTCTCGTAGACGCCGCGCGACTTCATGCCCACCAGGCGGTTTTCGACCATGTCGACGCGCCCGACGCCGTTGGCGCCGGCGATCTTGTTGAGCGTCTCCACCAGGGTCACCGGGTCCATGCGCTTGCCGTCGATGGCGACGGGCCGGCCGCGCTCGAAATCGATCTCGAGGTAGGTCGGCGTATCGGGGGCCTTCTCCGGGGCCACGGTCAGCATGAACATGTCCTCTTCCGGCTCGTTCCAGGGGTTCTCCAGTGGGCCGCCCTCGTGGCTGATATGCCAGATGTTGCGGTCGCGGCTGTAGATGGACTTCTTCGTCTGCTTGACCGGGATACCGTGGGCCTGGGCGTACTCCAGCGCGTCTTCCCTGGAGCGGATGTGCCATTCGCGCCAGGGCGCGATGATTTTCAGCCGCGGGTCGAAAGCCTTGACCCCCAGCTCAAAGCGCACCTGGTCGTTGCCCTTGCCGGTGCACCCATGAGCGACGGCGTCCGCGCCCTCTTTGTGGGCTACTTCGACGAGCTTTTTGGCCATGAGCGGCCGGGCGAAGGATGTCCCCAGCAGGTACTGGCGTTCGTATACCGCGCCGGCCATCATGGTCGGGAAGACGTACTCTTCCAGGAACTCCCGCCGCAAATCCTCGATGTAGACCTTGCTGGCACCGCTCCGCTTCGCTTTCTCCTCCAGCCCCTCCAGCTCCTCGGGGCCTTGGCCGACGTCGGCGGTGAATGTGATGACCTCACAGCCGTAATTCTCTTTCAGCCAAGGGACGATAATGGACGTGTCCAGCCCGCCCGAGTATGCCAGGACAACCTTCTTGACTTCACCTTTCAAACCCATACGTAATGCTGAGCCTCCTTCCTACCGGATTCTGAACGGTGGGTAAAATAAAACCCCTCACCCGTGCTGGGTGAGGGGCACTGCGCCGTACGATATGCTCGCGCGCGATTTACCCAGACGGGTGGTCTGGCCGGCGAAATCGGTTTCGTCGCGCGCGGGTAAAACACAACTGCATACCAAACTCCAGAGGAATGATTGCTCGACTCTGAGGCCAGACGTCCCCGTCCAACATGCTATATACCATGAAACTCGGAGTTTGTCAACCCAGGCATTGGGCGGGCGATGGTGAGGGCGGTGACGGCATGCGCGCCGGCCTGCCGCAGTGCATCGGCCGCGGCGCAAAGGGTCGCGCCGGTGGTAGTCACGTCGTCTATCAGCAGGATGCGTTTGCCGGCCACAAGGTCAGGTGCGACGCAGGAGAAGGCGCCGGCGACATTCTCGCGCCGCTGGTGGGCGTTCAGCCCGACCTGCGGACGGGTGGGACGGTGACGCTGAAGCGCGTGTGCGCTGTGGGGCAGGCCGGCGCCGGCGCTGAAGCGGCGCGACAGCAAAAGCGCCTGATTGTAGCCGCGCTCGCGCTCCCGAAGGGGATGGAGCGGGACGGGGATGACCAGGTCGACGGGGAAGGCGAATGCGCGCCACCAGGCCAGCAGGATGTCGGTCAGCGGGCCGGCCAGATGGGATTGGCCGGCGTATTTGAACTGATGGATGGCCTGGCGCAGGACGCCGGCGGCGAAGGCGGCGGCATAATTCGCATCCAGCGCCGGCAAACCAGCGAGACAGCGGCGGCAGATTTCTCCAGGACGGGATAGGGCCGCCGGCCGGCCGCAGGAGGAGCAGAACCCCTGGGTAGGGTAGCGGATGGTCGCCGCGCAGGCCGGGCAGATGGCGGCGCCAGGGGCACGACAGCCCACGCAGTGGATGGGGAAGAGCCAGTCCAGCAGGGCCTGCCGCACGCTGGAGAAGAGATGGTGGGCAGGCCTGTTGGGCTGATCCATTTCGTCCAAGGAAACCGCTCCGCCGGCGTCACAGGTTGCCGATGACGCCGGAGTTCTTGACGATGAGAATGGCCGGCCCCATCAGCACGATCCAGATGGCCGGAAAGATGAGGAATACCAGCGGGAACATCATCTTGAGCGGCGCTTTGCGGGCCAGCTCCTCGGCGCGCTGGCGGCGCTTGATGCGCATCTGTTCCGACTGGATGCGCAGGACCTTGGCAATGCTGACGCCCAACTGCTCCGCCTGCACGATAGCCGCCACGAAGGTGGTGACGTCCGGCACGTCAACGCGTGCCGCCATATCTCGCAGGGCATCGCGGCGCTTTTTGCCGACGCGCATTTCGGCGATGACGCGCATGAACTCGCGGGTCAGCTCATTGTCCCACTTCTCGGTAACCTTGGCCAGCGCGGCGTCGAAACCGAGGCCGGCCTCCACGCTGATGGTCAGCAGGTCCAAGGCATCGGGCAGGGCCTTGATGATGCTCTGCTGGCGCTGTTTGATCCTGCTTCCCAGCCAGGCGGTGGGGAGGTAATAGCCGAGGCCGGCCATGGCCAGGCCGATCATCATCTTGGGCCCGATATCCGCCTTGGCTAACGTCATCAGCATGAAGCCCATGACGCCGAGCAGGACGCCGGCCAGGGCGCGCACGCCCATGAATTCCGCCGGCGACCAGTTGTTGGGCCGGCCGGCCATCTCCAGCTTGCGCTGAAGCACTTCCACGTTGCGCGATGGCGCCAGGCGCAGTACGAGGTTGGCCATGCCGCGTATCAGCGGCTTAATGATGCGCTCCGAGAAGGGCTGGGAAAGCTCGATTTCCTCCAGGGTGAGCGGCCGGCCGCCGTACTCCACCAAGCGCTCCTGAATCTGGTCCGCCGGCCGCGGCATAGCGATGCCGATGAAGATGAGCACAATGCTCAATCCGATGGCCATGGCGATGATGAGCGGCAACAGCCCTGCCATGACATATCCTCCTCTGACCTACACTTCAATGGCCACGATTTTGCGGATGACGAGGTAGCCGGCAGAGATAATGATAACGCCGACCACCACCATAATCCACCCGCACGGCTCACTGAAGAGCAGGCCGATGTACTCGTGGTTGATGGCGTACAGGATCAACCCCAGACCCACCGGCAGAAAGCTGATGATGTAGGCGGTCAGCATCTGCTGGGCCGTCAACACGCGTATTTCGCCCTTGATGCGCACCCGCTCGCGAATGGTGAAGCTGATAGTTTCCAGAATTTCCGCCAGGTTTCCTCCGACCTCGTGCTGAACATTGATGGCGGTAACCATCATGTCGAGGTCATCACTGCGGACACGGCGGAGCATGTTGGCCAGCGCCTGTTCGACCGAAAGGCCCAACCCCACTTCCTGGACAACGCGGGCGAATTCGGTGGCGAGGGGCGGCGACATTTCCTTGGAAACGGTCTCCAGTGACTGGAGCAAGCTGTAGCCCGAGCGCAGAGAGTTCGCCAGCAGGTTAATGGCATCGCCAAGCTGGTCGTTGAAGGCGTTCAGGCGTTGGGATTGCCGGCGCTTTACATAAAGCCGCGGTGCGAAATACCCGAACACCCCCGATGCCAGCGCCAGAAGCGGGGAGCGGAAGATAAGCTGGCCCAGCAGGGCAAAGAAGATGATGCTGGCGATATTGAGGAGGATGTATTCGGAGACCTTCAGCTTCAGGTCGGCGCGCGCCAGCTCCGCGGCGATCTTGTCGGCCGACTCTTTTTTGACGATGACGCGGTTGAGCCGGCCGGCGATACTGCTGTCCTCCTCGGTGAGCTTGCCCTTCTTGCGCTGTTCCATCAGCTCGACCTCGCGCACGGCGTAGCGGTCGAGCCGTTCCTCGAGGGAAGGCCCACTGCGCCGGCCGAGGGCGAAGCCCAGCACAATCAGGGTTACCGACAGCCCTGCCAGTATGGGAATCAAAAGCGTCATGTCCATCGTTCCTGCTCCGCGCCGGCTGGCCCGCCTGCCTAGCGGAAGCGCACTGAGACGCCGAAGATATCCGGCGGCAGTTTGATGCCAGCGGCCTCAATACGATCCATGAATTTCGGCCGGATGCCGGTGGGCTTCAGCCGGCCGATGATTTTACCATCCTCGATGCCCGTTTGTTCGAAGGTGAAGATGTCGGAGAGGACGATGACGTCACCCTCCATGCCCTGCACCTCGGTGATGCTGACGACCTTGCGTGTGCCATCGCGCATGCGCTCCTGATGGACGATGAGGTCAATGGCGGAGGCGATTTGCTGGCGGATGGCGCGCAGGGGAAGCTCCATGCCGGCCATCAGACACATGGTCTCGATGCGGGCCAGCGTGTCGCGCGGGCTGTTGGAGTGGCAGGTCGTCAGACTGCCGTCATGACCCGTGTTCATGGCCTGGAGCATGTCCAGCGCCTCGCCGCCGCGCACCTCGCCCACGATGATGCGGTCGGGGCGCATGCGCAGGCTGTTGATGACCAAGTCGCGAATGGTGATTTGTCCCTTGCCCTCGATGTTGGGCGGACGCGCCTCCAGCGTGACGACATGTTCCTGGCGCAGTTGAAGCTCGGCGGCGTCCTCAATGGTGATGATGCGCTCATCATTGGGGATGAAGCCGGAGAGCACATTCAGCAGGGTGGTTTTGCCGGAGCCGGTGCCGCCGGAGATGATGATGTTGAGACGCGCCAGGATGCAGGCGCGCAGGAATTCCACCGCCTCAGGCGTGATGGAGCCGAAGCGGATGAGGTCCTCCACCTGGAGGGGGGTCTTGGCGAACTTACGGATGGTCAGCGCCGGCCCGACGAGTGAAATGGGTGGGATGACGGCGTTGACGCGTGAGCCGTCGGGCAGGCGGGCGTTGACCATGGGGGAGCTTTCGTCCACGCGCCGGCCCAAGGGCGACACGATGCGGTCAATGATGCGCCGCAGATGGTCCTCGTCCTCGAACTCGATGTTGGTGCGCTGAATCTTGCCGTTGCGTTCGATGTATACCCGCTTGGGTCCATTGACCATGATTTCGGTGATGGTCGGGTCTTCCAGGAGCGGCTCCAGCGGGCCGTAGCCGAGGATTTCGTCCACGATCTGGTCGAAGAGCCGCGTGCGCTCCGTACGGCTCAGGACGATGTTCTCCTGTTCCAGGATGGACTGGAACAGCTCCTCGATAGTCTGCTTCACTTCCTCAGTGTTGGAGAAGATATCAGCGCGCGGGTCCAGCTCCGCCACCAGCCGCTCCTGGATGCGCGATTTGATGTCGGACAGCCGGGCTTCCGGTGCGGTGGGCACCGGCTGGCGCTTAACGCGCAGTTCTTCCAGCTTGGAGGTGGTGCTTTCCGCTTTCTGCTGTTGCGACTGCTGTTCGATGCGTTTGAGAAGGGACATATGCTCCCTCTGTCATCATCAGGATGGCTTGAAGAATTTGCCCAGCAGGCCGGTACTGCCGAGGGGTGGGGCGGCCGGCGCCGGCGCGGGGGCGGCGGCCGGCTGAAGCTCGTTCACCAGGCGTTGGGCCAGCTCAAGCACCGCGTGCGCCAGCGGGCTGTTGCGGTGGGTCATGACGAACGGCACCCCCTGGTTGACAGCGATGGAAGCCAGGCGTTCGTCGTCGGGAATCGCGCCGGCGATGGGATGCCGCAGGCTTTGCTCGATATCCTCCGGGCGGATGGCACTGCGCTGGTCCGCCTGATTGACCACCAGCAGGACCTTGTCCTCGGGATATTCCAGGGCACTGATGACATCGAAGAAGAGCTTGACGTTCTTGATGGCCGGGATATCCGGCGTAGTGATGAGCAGGATGCGGTCAGAGCCATCCAGGATGGTCAGCTCCATGTCATGGAGGACATTGCGGGTGTCTACCACGATGACATCAAAGTATTTCTTCACCTCCGCCAGGATTTTTTCCATATGAGAGACGCTGACCAAGTCTCCCATTTCGGGCCGCGGCGGGGCCAAGAGGACCTTGACGCCGGAGGTGTGGCTGGTGACCACGCTGTTGATGAAATCGGCGTCCAGGTCGGTGACCTTCTGGGCGACGTCCACAATGGTGCGCTGGGACTGCAGGTTCATCAGCACGTCTACGCCGCCGAACTGGATGTTGGCGTCCATGAGGAGCACCTTGCTGTCGGGGAGGAGGGACTTAAAGGCCACCGCCAGGTTGACGGCGATGGTACTGCATCCCACGCCGCCCTTGGGCGCGTACACAGCGATGACCTTGCCCAGGTTTTGGGGCGCCGGCATGGGGCCGGCGGGGATACCCAGCGGCCCGGTGGGAGCGGCCACCGCCTGGGAGAGCAGTTGGCGCTTGGCGGCCCCCAGCTCGTACACCCGGCGGATGGAGGATACCAGTTCTTCGGTGGAAAAGGGTTTGATGAGGAATTCTCGGGCGCCGGCGAGCATCGAACGGCGCAGGTAATCCGCCTCCCCCTGTACCGACATCATGATGATCTGGGCCTGCGGCATTTCCTGGGTGATCATCTCGCTGGCGGTGATGCCGTCCAGGCCGGGCATATTGATGTCCATGAGGACAATGTCGGGGGTCAGTTCACGCGCCATGGAGACCGCCTCTTCGCCGCTGGCGGCCGCGCCGATGACCTCAATATCGGATTCGAAATAGAGCAGTTTTTTCAGGTTCTCGCGCGTCTCCGGGATATCATCCACGATCAGGACGCGTATGCGTCTGGCTTCGCCATCTGTCATGTTCCTTCACCCATCCCATATCCACGTGGTAGTGAATGGTTCTGTCTGTGCATGCCTCCCAGAGGAGATACAACCGCGCCTATCTGCGCGCCGGCGCGCTGCCCACGCCCAACCCCAGCGGTTCGACGGCGAAGGGCAGGTGTTCCGGCGGGCGGATATTGAAGCGGCGGATCATATAATCCAGGGTTACTGGCTCCGTTTCCACGATTTCATGGTCGTTCTTACTGCGCAGGGCGAAGTCAATGGAGGCGCCGGCCTCGCGGGCGAATTTCAGCACCAGCGCGTCCTGCTGGCTGACCAGCAGGGTGATGATGGTGGGGGCGGCCGGCTGTACCTGCTCGCCGGCCTGCTGTTGTTGGGAGGCGCCCTGCTGTTGCTGGGCTTCGGGGGTGGCGGCCGGCGTCACCGCCGCCTGTCCCCATGGCCCTACCTTCAACACAGTGATATCCTGCAGGGTGAGCTGGGTGACCATGCGGGGGGTTTGCTCTCCCATTGGTTCGCTCACCTGGCCTTCCTCCGTGGTCTTGGGAAGCGGGAGTTTGATCTGCGTCTCGGGGTCCACGCTCACCATATTGAAGGTGATGAGCATGTCCACCGTATCGCCAGGCTCCAGCGCATAGGCCACACTGCTCAGCTCATCAATGGGGAAGGCCACTGCCACCTTGCCAGGCGGGATGAGGAACGAGGCATTGATGCCTTTTTCCACGATGGATCTTTTGTCGGTGAGCATATCGCGCCGGATGATCTGCCCCTGGACGATATCCACGGCGGCCAGCTTGCCCACGATATCGGCGGTGCTCATGACCGCGTCAGGAGGCACCTGGCTCTGCTCCATCTCGCGAAGTTCGACCGCGGCCGGGTCAATCGGCTGGGCCTGGCCGATGTTCTGGACAGCGATAAGCACCTTTTGTTTGGGCACTTCGGTGGGGCCGGCGGCTTCCTTCTCCGGACTGCGCAGGATCAGAAAGACAGCGACAGTTGTCACTAGGCCGAGGATGATGCCTATCAGGATCAAGAACCTTCCCCGTTTCATGCGTGCCTCCTCCGGGCGCAGTACAAGCACAGCGCGATGTGGGACAGTTGGACCGCATTCTGCATAGCGATGCGCAGTGTTATGCTGTGTTATCAGGGATTTCCTTATCTATCCCACCTATCCCGTATTATTGTAACACGATATAGGACAGAATGGCAAGTGAAAATATGCCGTTTCAGGTAGTCCTTATTTCCTATATCTCGGCAGCGCGTGCAGGAATCCCCCTTTGTGGTGGGAGTTTATTGTCAAGTTCTCCTATGGAGACTATATCATGGTTTTCCAGGCGCCGTCAAGGGGTGAAATAGGACGGCAAGAAAGATTACATTAAAAATCTTCGGCTTGCTTCGAATAGTACTATTGTGTCTATTGACATGGTGTAATGCGGATGTTACAATCGGGGTGGATGGGCGGTACAACATGGGTTGTAAGCGGGACTGGATGGGATAACGAACCGGGATGTAGGGGCGGAGAAGATGCGGCTGTGCATTCGCAGAGGACCGGGAGCCGGCAGTATCATAGATTGTGAGCGCGTCCGCTTTTCCATCGGACGCTCACGCGCCAACGACATCCCCCTGTTGGGCGATTGGCGCGTGTCCCGCCGGCACTGTGAGATTCTGCGCCAGGGCTGGCATTGGATCTTGGTGGATGTGGGGAGCACCAACGGCACCTGCGTCAACGGCCGGCGCGTCAGTGGGCCAACGGTCTTGCGGCACGGGGATATCATTGCCCTGGGGGAGAGCGAGATCGAGGTGCTGATGGCCGGCGAGGAGTTCGCCGGCGGGAGCAGTCCCCTCCATCGGGCATTTGGCACCGCGGCGCTTGCCGGCACAGCCATCCTTCATCTCGCCGGCGTACTGCTGGCGCTCCAGCTCTGGCGCTGAAAGATGGATTGAGCACAATGCTGGCGTTGGGGCCCTGAACCTCTGGGGCAGGCTGGAGGTTCAGGGTTTATCGCGTTCCAACCTGTGCGGGAGGAGATATGGAACTACTGCAGGATCGGGGCGGGGTGCGCTGGCGCCAGGTCGGGATATTCCTGGGCATGACCTTTGCGCTGACATGGGGATTGAACCTCCTGCTGTGGCGGACGGTGGGATATGGGGCCAGCCAGCCGGCGATCATGATGTTACAGCTCCAGATGCTCCTGCCGGCGTTCTCCGCCATCCTCTGTTCCCTCTTTCTATTCCAGGACCATGTGCTGTACCAGGCCCGACGGCGCGGCGAGCCGGCCTGCTGGGTGTTCTACCTTTTTATCCTCTATACCCTGGTGCATACCGCGACCACGCTGGTCGCCTTGTTCAGTTACGATTTCATCGTGCTGAATATCAACGCGATAGTCAGCCAGGCAGTGGGCCTGGCGGCCCTGCTGGCAGTGCTGGTCATGCGCCTGGTGATGGGGAAAGAAGCGTTTGCGCGCCTGGGGCTGGCCGGCGGCCGGCCGCGGTACTGGCTGGTCTTCTGGGCCGGCTTTGCCGCTTTTTACGGCCTGCAAACCCTGCTGAACATGGCCTTTCGCCTGGGAGAGGCTGTGGACCTCACGGCACTGCTGGGCGGGGATATGGGACTGCCGGCACCCCTCCTGTGGTTCGTCATTGCCCTGCAGTCGGTGGTGCTGGGACCGTTCCTCGGGCTTTTGTTCGCCTTCGGAGAGGAGTACGGCTGGCGAGGATATCTCCAGTCGGAGCTTATCCGGTTGGGCAAACTGCGCGGTATGCTGGTCATCGGCGTCATCTGGGGGCTGTGGCATGCGCCGGTGATCGCTATGGGGCATAATTACCCGAGCTATCCGGTAGCCGGCATCTTCCTGATGACCGCCTACTGCGTCGGGCTGGCGGTCATCCTGGGCTATGCGGTGTTGAAGTCGGGGAGCGTATGGTTGGCGGCCTTCCTGCATGCGCTGAACAATCAGGCGGCATCCTTCTTTCTCGCGGTGGTCTATAAGCCCAATCACCCGATTTTTTCCTTTGGCGCTGGCCTGTACGGCGTGCTGTGCGTATGGCTTGCGGCGGCGCTGATTCTCCTCCTGGACCCCATCTGGCGCGAGGAGACTACCGAAAATGTAAGGAATAATCCTTGAAATGTGAGGCGGCACATGTTACAATGAGATGGATGCCCAGTGAGGGCAGGCGCGAGCGACGATCACAAGGAGGATACGCCTATGTTTGTTCATAAGATGACAGAGCGGGTGTGGCAGTTGCCGGCGGTGCACTGGAACCGCCGCTTGTTCGACGCGCTGATCCCGTTACCGGACGGCACTAGCTACAACGCCTACTACATCAAGGGTTCGGAGAAGCGGGTGCTCATTGATGCGGTGGAGCCTGCGCTGGAGCAGGGATTCCTGGAAGCGCTGGCCGGCATGCCGGCGGTGGATTATATCATCTCCAACCATGCGGAGCAGGACCATTCCGGCACTCTGCCCAAGCTGTTGGAGCGCTATCCGGGGGCGCGCATCCTCGCGACTCCCAAGGCCAAGCCGATGCTGGTCAACCTGCTCCATCTCCCGGAGGGTGCCATACAGACAGTGGAAGATGGCGAAACCCTCTCTTTGGGAGATGTAACGCTGGAGTTCCTGCATATGCCTTGGGTGCACTGGCCGGAGACCATGGCGACCTACCTGCGGGAGGAAAAAATCCTCTTCTCCTGCGACTTTTTCGGCTCCCACCTGGCTACCTCCTCGCTGTATGTGCCGGATGAGTGGCAGGCATATGAGGCGGCCAAGCGCTATTACGCCGAGATCATGATGCCCTTCGCGCGCCATATCCGCAAGCATCTGGAGCGCCTGGCCGGCTATGACATCTCGGTCATCGCGCCCAGCCATGGGCCGGCGTACAACCGGCCGGCGTTCATCCTGGATGCCTACCGCGAATGGGTGCTGGGCGAGCCGAAGAACATCGCGCTCATCCCCTATGTTACCATGCACGGGAGCACCGAGATCATGGCGCACAGGCTGGCGGACAGCCTGGTCGCCAAAGGGGTCAATGCCCAGCTCTTCGATCTAGCGAGCATGGATATCGGCAAGCTGGCCATCGCCATGGTGGATGCCGGCAGTATCATCCTGGGTGTGCCCACCGTGGAGACCAGCCCGCATCCCTACGGGGTCTTCGGCGCGGTGCTGATCAATGCACTGCGGCCGAAAGCCAAATATTTCTCCATCTTTGGCTCCTATCTGTGGGGGACCAAAGCGGTCAACACGATTCAATCGCTGGTGACCAACCTCTCGGCGCAGTTCATCGAGCCCGTGTATGTGCGCGGCCTGCCGCGCAAGGAGGACCTGGAGGCGCTGGACCGTATGGCGGAGCAGATCGCGCAGGGGCATCGCGCCGCCGGCCTGCGCTGAACGATTTAAGGGATTTGCGCACCGCTGTATATGGCTGAAGGAGGGAGGAAGATGTCCAGAGCATGGAGGGTCGCCGGCCTGCTGACGGCACTGGGCCTCGTTTTCCTGCTGGCCGCGCTGGGTGCTCGCCCAGGGATGCTCGCGTCATCCGTGTCCGCCGCGGCGGTCATCGAGCGCGTTTCCGTGGCCAGCGACGGCACCGAGGGCAACGACGACAGCATGGACAATGCCGTCAGCGATGACGGACGTTATGCGGCCTTCAGCTCGCTGGCGTCGAACCTGGTCGCCGGCGATACCAACAGCGCCGCGGACATCTTCCTCCGAGACCGTCTGGCCGGCACGACTATCTTGATCTCGGTGGCCACAGGTGGAGGGCCGGCCAACCAGGCCAGCCACAACCCGGACATTTCCGCCGACGGCCGCATCATCGCTTTCGATTCCCTGGCGTCCAACTTGGTGGAGGGCGATACCAACGGCACCTGGGACGTGTTCGTGTGGGACATGAGCACCGGCCAGACACGCCGCGTGTCGGTCTCGGGGGCCGGCGCCGAGGGGAACGGGGAAAGCACGGCGCCGGCCGTATCCGCCAGCGGCCGCTTCGTGGCTTTCACCTCTTGGGCGACCAACCTGGTGGAGAATGACACCAACGCCGTGGGGGATGTGTTCGTCTACGACCTGCAGACCTCCGCCATCGAGCGGGTTTCCGTGTCGAGCGCCGGCGCGGAGGGCAACGGTTTCTCGCGCGGTTCTGCTGTCTCCGCCGACGGCCGCTATGTGGCCTTCGTCTCCTCGGCGGCGAACCTGGTGCCGGGAGACACGAATGCGGTCAGCGACGTGTTCGTGCGGGACCGCTGGCTGGGCACCACAGAGCGGGTCTCTGTGGCCTCAGATGGCACCGAGGGGAACGGTGCCAGCAGTTCGCCGGCCATTTCGGCTGACGGGCGTTATGTGGCCTTCAGCTCGGAGGCCAGCAACCTGGTGGCCGGCGACACCAACAACCAAAGCGATGTATTCGTCCACGACCGGGTGACCGGGCAGACCTGGCGCGTCTCGGTGTCGGGTACGGGCGCAGAGGCCAATGCCGGCAGTTACTGCTATGCCATCTCCGGGGACGGGGACAAGATACTCTTCTCCTCCGATGCGAATAACCTGGACATCAACGACACGAACGCCTACCGCGACATCTTTGTCCATCAGCGCTCCACGGGGCAGACGCGGCTGGTCTCGCTGAACGTCAGCGGGGTGGCCGGCAACTCCTACAGCGACGTGCCGGATTTCTCCTCCGACGGCCGCTGGATCGTCTTCCGCTCGCTGGCCAGCAACTTGGTGGGTGGGGATACCAACGCGAGCTGGGATATCTTCCTGCTGGATTTCCAGAGCCTGGAGACGCCGGCGGACACGCCGACCCCTACGGCCACATTCACTTCCTCGCCCACCGCGACATTTACCCCCACCCAGACCGGGACGCCCACCGCCACTGCTACGCCCAGCCAGACGCCGACCGCCACCGCGACCGCTACTCCGACCCCGACCAGCACCGCTACCGCCACCGCGACCTGGACGCGCTTGCCGACGAACACGCCCACGCCCACTCGAACCCCCACACCCACGTGGATATATACGCCGACCCCGACGCGCACACCGTTCCCCACCTGGACGCCGACGCCGACCAACACGCCTGGCCCGCTCATCCCCACCAATCAGTGGGTGAACTTTTACGGGGAGGTCACGCTGATAGATGGCCGGCTGGCACCTGTCGGCTCCATCATCGACGCCTATGACGATCAGAATTATCGCTGTGGCACGTATTACGTGACGACCGTCGGCCAGTACGGGCCTATGCCGGTGTACGCCGATGACCCTTCCACTCCTCAGCATGACGGCGCACTTCCTGGTTCCCGCATCCGCTTCGTGGTGAACGGCCAGCCGGCGTGGGCGATGGGGCCGGGCGAGCCGGTCTGGACCGCGTATGGAGATATCACGCAGATTCACCTGCGCCAGACGCGGCACGCGAGCCGGCGGGTGAACCTGCGCGACGGCTGGAACCTTATCTCGTTCAGCGTCCTGCCGGCGGATGCCAACCTGCGCAGCCTGCTGGCCAGCATGAGTGGAGCATATAAAGCGGTGCAGACCATGCGCTGTGGGCAGGGCGCGCTGTCCTATTATCCCGATCTGCCGGAAGGCATGAACACCCTGCGCACGTTTGACTTCGCAAACGGCTACTGGGTGCGCATGGATGGGGACGGTGCATGGGAGTTGAGCGGGCTGGAAGTGCCGGCGGACCTGCCCCTGTCGCTGTGCCGCGGCTATAACCTCGTGAGCTTTTTGCCCCAGGAGCCGATGCCAGTGGAAACGGCGTTGGCCTCCATCGCTGGCAAGTACCGGGTGGTGATGAGCTTTGACCCGGTGCTGGGGGCCCGTTCCTATTACCCGGACTTGCCGCCCAGCCTCAACACTCTGCGGACGCTGGAGCCGGGCCGGGGCTACTGGATTTACATGACGAGCGCCGGCGAACTGCGCTATCCGCTCCCCTGAGCAGGCCGTTCAGGGGTGCAGTATGCGGACAAAGCCGTAGCGCTCCGCCACTGCCTGCAGTTCGGGCACAAGCTGGCGCAGTGTGCGCGCGGCGAGTTCACGAGCCGCATCCAGCCCAAAGTACTGCCGGATGACCTCGATTTGGCGGATCAGGAAAGTCCGGTATATATTGACAAGCAGGTCCATTTCCATATCGGGCGGCGTTTGGTCCACAATATGGCCGTTCTCGATGCGGATGGGGATGTCGGCACAAGCGCGGTTGACCGCCTGTTCGCAACTGGTGTCAGAAGGGTGCTTGCGCAGTACCAGCGTGCCGCGACAGTTCAGCTCTGCGATCTCGCGGAAAGTCCTGCGTAGGCGAATCCGCTCCAGGTCTCCATAGCGGATGGCGCCGACGGCCAGCAGGGTATAGGCGATGCGCGAGGCTTCAAAGAGCGTGAGCTGGAGCCGGCCGGCGATGTCTGTGATATCGCGACCGCCGTTCACCTCGTTGAGGAACGCCTTCTCTGCCTCCGTTACCCCAAGCTTTTCCAGCTCTTCCGCTCCCATGCTGACTTCGAAGACAGCTTCCGATGACGACACGAGCCGGCGGATGGTCTCCCAGTTATCCACCCAGCGGCAGCCTTCCAGGATGAGCTGAGAGGTGATGAGGTGGACGGGGACGCACCACTGATGCCGGGGCTGGGACTGGTCAAAGATGAACTCGCCGGCCTGCCAGCGGAAGAGGTCGTATATGGCGCGGAAGGAATCTTCCTCAGAACGCGGTACTGATTCCTCCTGGTCCAGCCGATAGCCGGCGATGCAGTTGGGCTGGCCGCGCACGAAGTTGATGGCCCTGCCCAGCACGCCGTCGGTGATGGTGAGCGTGCCGGAGTGCTTACCGGAAGCGATCAGGCGCAGAAGGTCGGGAAGGTGGTACTGCCGCAGGTCGCCGCTCATGACCATCAACCTTCGTTTGCCCGGTTCTTCGAGAGCGCCGGCGTTCCCCTGGATGGATTCGATGAGTTCTCCCATCCACATGCGCTCCATGGTGGTGAAGCGCAGGGTGTGGTCAAAGATGGCGCGCAGGCGCGGGTTCAGGTCCTGCTCCTGTTCCATGGATTCGCGCACCTGCATCTGCCACTGGCGCAGGGCCTCCATGCGCTGTTCCATCAATGCCAGGGCGCGATCGATGGGCAGGCGGTTGAGGAGATATATGCTCAGGTCGTAATCAAAATGGATGGGGATATGGCCGGCGACATGGGCCTCGAGCGCCTCGAAGAACGCCTGTTGGCCGGCGTCGGTCAGCAGATATATCGCCTTGTCCACTGAACCGCGCCGCTGTCGGATTTCGGAGACATATCCCCGGTCGCGCAGTTTCCCGAGGGCATAGTACACGCCGGGCATGCTGATATTGAACCAGCGGTCAATCCGCTCGGTCTTAATGCGTTGGTACAGTTCGTAGCCGTGCATAGGGCGTTCCTGGAGAAGCCCCAGCACCAGCAGGTCCAGAGGGGTTACTGCCAGCGTTCCCATGCTCGCTCCTTCCCCGCAAAGCTGCTTGCGGAGGGTGTGGGGAAAGCGGGTATTGGCTCGTCGCCTGGCAGTTGAAACTGCGGCTACGCCTGCGAAGTCAGCTTGCGCCGACTTCGCGAAGCCTGCCTACGCAGGCTTCGCAGTTGTTGCCGCGGCTTCAGCCGCCAGGCCGCTCTTCCTCAGATTGCATGTTTGGACTTTTTCAACACCCCTTACGGGCTTGTCAAAGCCCAAAAAGCTGTTATAATTTATCATAGGATGCTAAGCAATAATATGTTCAGTTCTGAGTATTTTGTCAAATTGTCTCCTCGGTTGGAATGGGTTCCTAGCGTTCGCAGAGCAATGGAATGGAGCTGTCCTGTATGAACGATACGAACGAAAGACCCAAGCAAAGCCTGTCCCGCAAGCAGTTCCTCAAGACCGGCATGGCCGGCACTATCCTTATCGCTGCCGGCGGTAAACTGCTCACTCTGGAGCAGGCGCTGGCCGAGACACGCGGCAAGTATGCTCTCATCATTGACCTAAACAAATGTACTGGCTGTCGCGCCTGTGAGCTGGCTTGTCATCAGCGCAACGAACTGCCGGGGGACATGTCGTACATCCGTGTTTACCGCAAGCAAAAGCTTGACGGAAGCCCTTACTTCCTGCCGGTACAGTGTCAGCACTGTGTGAAACCGCCCTGCGCCACCGTCTGTCCCACCGGTGCAACCTACCATCATGAGAGCGGGACGGTGTTGGTCAATCATAAGACCTGCGTCGGATGCCGTTACTGCATGTTAGCCTGCCCGTATGATGCGCGGCGCTACGATGAGGAAAAGGGCATCGCGGAAAAGTGCTGGTTGTGCCTGGACTGGGTGCTGGGGGGAGGAGAGCCGGCCTGTGTGCAGGCCTGTGCGCCGGGCGCTCGCCTTTTCGGCCGGCTGGATGACCCGGACAGTGAAGTGAGCAAGCTCATCGCTTCTGGGCGAGCCAAGCCCCTGCATCCAGAATTCAGCACGGAGCCTGGCATCCTGTTCTACATCTTCCCCGATGAATAAGGCCAGGAGGAGCAAGCATGGGACAAGAGCATTGGGGATGGCTGGTCGCCATCTATCTGTTCCTCGGCGGGATGGGCGCTGGCTCACTGCTCACTGCGGCAGTGGTGGAGCTGACCGGCGAGCGGTATAAGCACGCCTTTTGCCCGACGACGCTCATCGGCGCCGGCGTCAGCGGCCCATTGGTCATCATCGGCTCCCTTCTGCTCATTTTTGACCTGGGCGCCGGCAAAATGGAGCCCTGGCGCATTATCTACATGTTCACCCACTTCACCTCTGTAATGACCTGGGGTATCTGGTTGTTGACGCTCTTTATCCCGGTAAGCCTGCTGTACGGCCTCATGGAACTCATGGACAATTACCCCGGCATCCTGGCCTGGTTGCGGCGTTTCCTGAAGTTTCTGCCGGCCGCGCTTCCGTACCGCTCCATCCGGCGGGTGCTGGCGAGCGTGGGCTCGGTACTTGCCGTCGGCGTGGCCATCTACACTGGCATCCTGCTCTCGGTGGTGCGGGCGGTGCCCCTCTGGCATACGCCGCTACTGCCGCTGTTGTTTCTGGTGTCCGCCGGCTCTACTGGCATGGGCCTGACCATTGACCTGGGGGCTACCATTGCTGTACCCGATATCGCTCGGCGCTTCCATGCGCTTCCCGTCATCCACATCGTGCTGATTGGCCTCGAGGCGGTGCTTATCGGCTTGGTGCTGGCGGTGGCCTGGCTGAGGGGAGGCGCGGCGGCAGAATCAGCACGCTTGATCTTCATGGGGCCTGGTGCCATCATTTTCTGGGCTTTTGTGGTAGTGCCCGGGCTGTTTTACCCGTTTGTCATCCATGCCTACGCCATCGGCGCCCGCCGGCACGGTCTTGTCTCGGGCATCTTGTCGGGCGCGGGCATTGTCATCGCCGGCTTGTTCCTGCGTTACCTCATCGTGTTCGCCGGCATTCCCGTGGCGCTGTAAGGGAGGGTGAGCATGCTTCCACAAAATTTGCCGCGTTGGGTACTGATCGTCATCGCGCTGGCGCTGGCTGGCGTCGCCATTGGCCTGGGACTCCTGCTCCAGCCCGTGGGCCTGGCTCTGGCCGGCAAAGCGCCTACGCCCACCCCGACTCTGCACGCCATCGCCTATGCCCTGCCGGCGAAATCCCAGACCTGTCGGGAATGCCATTTTTCCCTGGAAGCGCTGAAGGCCAGCGCGGCAGATCCGACTAAGGTGGAAGAGTTTCTCGTCGAGGTAGAATCCATCTTCAAGCCGCACGGCAAGCTGGGCTGTGTGACCTGTCATGCCGGCGATGGCACCGTCTCGGATAAGGATGCCTCGCACAAAGGACTTATCGCCGACATCACAGCGGAGCGGCCGGCGGACTGCGTCGTCTGTCACTACAACCTGCCGGCGGAAATCCCCGGCGACCGGCTCCGCACCCCGCACCGCATCGTTGTGGACAAAATCGAGCATGGCGAGGCGCTGGACGTCTACTGCAGTGACTGCCACGGGCAGGTAGGTCACGGTTTCGATCCGGTCTCCGGCAATGTGGTCTGCAACATGAGCGTCTGTTTGGACTGCCATGAACAGCGCAACCTGGATGTGAAGCTGTCGGAATGCAGTGCCTGCCACGTTGATCCGCATGACGTGGAGAACCTGAACTGCGACCTGTGCCATACGTCCACGCGCGAGTGGTCACAGGTGAAGGTAGCGGTGCACCCGATGCCGCTGGTCGGGAAGCATGCTGAGGTGCCCTGCTTCTCCTGTCATCGCTTCCCGAACTTCAGCGGGCTGTCCACGAAATGCGCCGCCTGCCACCAGCGGGCGCATGAATTTGGCGGCGACGACTGCGCCTCTTGTCATGACCCTGCGAGCACATGGAGCTTTGCCGGCGGCAGTTGGCCGGAACACGTCCAGGTCTGGGACCAGTACAAAGGCAAGCATACCCAGGTGGACTGCGTCGGCTGTCATATCGAGGGTCTGCGGGTCAAGATTGCATCTAACTGCGATTCCTGTCATGCGAAGCCCGCTTCGCATAACAAGGATGCCTACGCCGGCGACTGTGTCCAGTGCCACCAGGCGGACCAGGCCTGGGAGAGCGGCACCAAGCCGGCCGGCGGATGAAGCTGTCGTGTCCCGGTGAGCGCGCTCATCGCCACATCGGGACGTTCCTGCCCATCTCTTTGCAGGAGAGATGCCATGAGTGATTCCCTGCGCAAATATGCCCGATGGGTTGGGCCAGCGGTCGTAATGCTTATCGGCCTGCTGGTGATGGTAGCGGCGGCCGGGTGTGGGCCGGCCCCGACGCCGATCGCGCCGGTGTTCCCGACCCCGACCCAGTATGCGCCGCCGACCGTCGAGCCGACGCCCACGACGCCTCCCCGGCCTACTCCGGTGCCGCTGTCATTCCCACTGCCGGCGCCGGCGACCGCTGGTGATGGCGGTGTCAAGGCGGACGACTCCAACTGCCGCGCCTGCCACACCGATGAAGCCAGGCTCCGGGAGCTGGCGAAGGAATCGGAGAAGGGGCCAAATCTGTCGGAAGGCGAGGGTTGGGGAGGCGAAGTGCCTCAGGTTGAGGCATGGCAAAAGGTTTTCATCAACAGCGAGCAGTTCTCTGCCAGCCTGCATGACCGCTTCGGGTGCATCACCTGCCACGGCGGCAAATCCGGCGTGGCTTCTATGGAAGCGCATGAAGGGGTAGTGCGCGAGCCAGACTCGCAGAAGGCCTGTGCGCCTTGTCATCGCGAGATTGTGACCACGGATGCCACGAGCCTGCACAGCACGCTGGCCGGCTACCGCACCGCGCTGTACACGCGCAGTACACCTGACAAATATCCGCAGATTGACCAGATGATGGCTAACCACTGCAACAAGTGCCATACCTCATGCGGCCAGTGCCACGTCAGCATGCCGACCAACCTGGACGGCGGCTTACTCCAGGGGCATGATTTTAAGAAGATACCTCCTATGAACCTGACCTGTACTGGCTGTCACGGAAGCCGCATCAACGATGAGTATAAGGGCGAGAACGAGGGGGTGCCGGCGGATGTGCACTGGCAGAAGGCCGGCATGCCCTGCTTCCGCTGTCATTCGCGGGACCAGATGCACGGTGCATTGGGCGAGAAAAAGCACCGCTACGACGGGCCCCCCACGCCGGACTGCCGGGAGTGCCACTCGGATGTGAAGCCGGGCGACGGCATCACCCAACATACCGAAAAGCATCTGGAACTGCTGGCCTGCTCGGTCTGTCATGCGACCACGTACAAGAACTGCTATTCTTGCCACGTGGCCCAGCAGGACGGCATCCCATATTACAAGATCGCCAAGACCGAGATGAATTTCAAGATCGGCCTGAATCCCCTGCGCAGTCCGGAGCGACCGTGGAAGTACGTCGTCCTGCGGCATGTGCCCATCGCGCCGGATGACTACGAGTACTACGGACAGGACCTGCTGAGGAACTATGATGCTTTGCCGACGTGGAAATACGCCACGCCGCACAACATCCAGCGGGTGACGCCGCAGAACCAGTCGTGCACCAACTGCCACGGCAACCCGGACGTGTTCCTGACGGAGAAAGACCTGCTCCCGTATGAGGTGAAGGCCAACGGGGGAGTGATCGTCAAGGAAATCCCTGGGTTCTGAGCCGGCGCTCATGAAAGTGAAACGGGGCATCGCCTTATGGACGATGCCCCGTTTTGTGTTGGGGAGGGAGGGCTACTGCCGCCGGCCGTAAATCTCTTGGAGACTGTACACGGACAGCGTCCCCTGCCGGAGAGAACGGATGGCTCCCACGGCGGACATGGCGGCGGAGAGGGTGGTGAGCAAGGGCACCTGATACTGCGTGGCGGCGGCGCGGATGCGCATGCCGTCGCTGTAAGCATGATGGCCCAACGGGGTGTTGATGATGAGGTCCACCTGGCCGGCGGCGATGGCGTCCACCACATGCGGCGAACCCTGGCTGACCTTGTTCACCGCTTCCACCTCCAACCCGACGCGCCTCAGCCATTCTGCGGTGCCGTGAGTGGCCATCAGGCGGAATCCGAGGCGGGTCAAATCCCGGGCGATTTTGAGGATGGCGCCCTTGTCATAATCGTTGACGCTGATGAGAGCGGTGCCGCGGGTCGGTAAGGGCATATTGGCCGCCATCTCCGCCTTGGCGAATGCCTCGCCGAAGGAATCCCCGATGCCCATGACCTCGCCCGTACTGCGCATCTCCGGGCCGAGGCGGGCATCCACGCCGGCGAACTTGCGGAAGGGGAGCACGCTCTCCTTGACGAAGAACTTCTTTACTTCTGGCTCCTGCGTGAAGCCGATATCGGCAAGGGATTGGCCGGCGATGACCCGGGCGGCAATCTTCGCCAGCGAGACCCCGGTCGCCTTGCTGACGAAGGGGACGGTGCGGGAAGCGCGCGGGTTCACCTCCAGCACATAGACGATCTCGTCCTTAATGGCGAACTGCACGTTCATCAGACCCCGCACTTTGAGCGCCAGGCCAAGCTGATGCGTGTACTCGCGGATGATGTTCAGATGATAAAGGCTGACTTTGTAAGGCGGCAGGACGCAGGCGGAATCGCCGGAATGGACGCCGGCTTCCTCGATGTGCTGCATAATGCCCCCAATGACCACCCGCTCGCCGTCCGCCACTGCGTCCACATCAATCTCAAACGCGTCCTCCAGGAAGCGATCCAGCAGGAGGACACTGCCTTCGGAAGCACGCATGGCATCGTCGAGGAAGGCATTCAGCTCTTCCATGTTGTAGATAATGAACATGCCGCGGCCGCCAAGCACGTATGAGGGACGTAGGAGCAGGGGGAATCCGATGCGCTGGGCGACCTCCCGTGCTTCTGCCGGCGTGCGGGCGATGCCGCTCTCGGGCTGGGGGATATCCAGCTCCTGGAGCAGGGCGCTCATGCGGCCGCGGTCTTCGGCCAGGTCAATGGAGTCCGGCGATGTGCCCCAGATGGGGACGCCGGCGGCCTCCAAGGCGCGCGCCAGCTTCAGCGGCGTCTGTCCCCCGAACTGCAGGACAACGCCATCTGGTTGTTCTACATCCACGATGTTCAGCACATCCTCGAGCGTGAGCGGTTCGAAGTAGAGGCGATCCGCCGTGTCGTAGTCGGTGCTGACGGTCTCGGGGTTGCAGTTGACCATGATGGTCTCGTAGCCCAGCTCCTTGAAGGCGAAGCAGGCGTTGACACAGCAGTAATCGAACTCGATGCCCTGGCCGATGCGGTTGGGGCCGGCGCCGAGGATCATCACTTTGCGCCGGCGGCTCGGGTTGGCCTCGCAGTGCAGCTCATAGGTGGAGTACAGATACGGGGTATAGGCTTCGAACTCGGCGGCGCAGGTGTCCACGCGATAGTACGAGGGAACAATGCCCAGCGCGATGCGGCGACTGCGGGCGGCGGACTCGCCATCCTTCCCCGCGCCGCACAGGCGAGCGATTTCTCTGTCGCTGAAGCCGGCGCGCTTGGCCTCCAGCCACAAGGCCGGCGGGATCGTCTCCAGTGTATGGCCGGCGATGCGGTCCGCAAGTGCCAGCAGTTCCGCGATCTGCTGGACGAACCAGGGGTCATACCCGCTGGCCTGGCTGACGTCATGGACTGATGCACCCTGGCGCAGGGCCTGGGCGACATGGAACAGCCGCTGGGCAGTGGGTATACGGCAGGCGGCAAGCGGGTCGGGAACCTGATACTGCGCCGGCTCCAGCCCATCAATCCCCAACTCGAGACTGCGGATGGCCTTGTGCAGTGCCTCTTTGAAGGTCCGGCCGATGGCCATGACCTCGCCCACCGATTTCATCTGCGGGCCGAGGGTGGGATCCACGCCGGGGAATTTCTCGAAGGCCCAGCGCGGCATCTTGACCACGACGTAATCGAGGGATGGCTCGAAGGAGGCCGGCGTCTCACGCGTGATATCATTGCGGATTTCGTCCAGGGTGTAGCCCACAGCGACCAGGGCGGCGATCTTGGCGATGGGGAAGCCGGTGGCTTTGGACGCCAGGGCGGAGGAGCGCGAGACGCGCGGGTTCATCTCGATGACCATCACGCGGCCGTCCTGCGGGTTGACGGCGAACTGCACGTTGGAGCCGCCGGTCTCGACGCCGACGGCGGACATGACCGTGCGGGCCATATCGCGCAAGCGCTGAAGCTCGCGATCGGTGAGGGTCATCGCCGGCGCCACGGTGATGCTGTCGCCAGTGTGAATTCCCATAGGGTCTATATTTTCGATGGAACAGACGACCACGAAATTGTCGGCGCGGTCGCGCATGACCTCCAGCTCATATTCCTTCCAGCCCAGTAGGGACATTTCGACGAGCACCTGATGGACCGGGCTTTCGCGCAGGCCGTGATCCACAACGCGGCGCAGTTCCTCGTCGTTATAGGCGACGCCGGCGCCGCTGCCTCCCAAGGTGAACGAAGGCCGGATCAACAGTGGGTAGCCGATTTCCCGGGCGAATTCCAAGGCTTCTTCGAGGGAGGAGACCAAGCGGTTGGGCGGGGTGGGGAGGCCGGCGGCCCGCATGGCGGAGTCGAATAACTGGCGGTCCTCGGCGGTCTCGATGGCCTTGCGATTGGCGCCGATCAGCTCCACGCCGTAGCGGTCGAGGATGCCGGCGCGCGCCAGGGCCACCGCCAGGTTCAGCCCGGTCTGCCCGCCCACTGTGGGTAAAAGGGCATCCGGGCGCTCACGGGCGATGATTTTCTCCAGGATATCAGGATGGAGAGGTTCCACGTACGTCACATCGGCGAATTCGGGGTCAGTCATGATGGTGGCGGGGTTGGAGTTAACCAGCACGACGCGGTAGCCCTCAGCCCGCAGGGCCTTACAGGCCTGCACGCCCGAATAGTCGAACTCACAGGCCTGCCCAATGACGATAGGGCCGGAGCCGATGATGAGGATGGAGCGGATGTCGGTGCGTTTGGGCATGGCTGTGTCTCCTCAGGAGGGCCGGCGCTCCAGCATAAGCTGGCGGAACTGCTGGAAGAGGTGCACGGCATCGTGGGGACCAGGGCCGGCCTCGGGATGGAACTGCACGCTGAAGGCCCCATATTCGACATGCCGCAGGCCTTCCACACATCCGTCATTGAGGTTGACATGGGTAACTTCCGCGCCTTGCGGAAGGCTGTCCGCATCCACGGCGAAGCCGTGATTATGGGTGGTGATCTCCACTCGGCCGGTCAGCAGGTTCTTGACGGGCTGATTGATGCCGCGATGGCCGAATTTCAGTTTATAGGTGCGCCCGCCCAGTGCCAGCGCCAGTATCTGATGCCCCAGGCAGATGCCGAAAATGGGCACGTGCCCCAGCAGGCGGCGCACGGATGCGATGGCATAGGTGACGGCGGCCGGGTCGCCGGGGCCGTTGGAGAGGAAGACGCCGGCGGGGGAGAGTGCGAGCACCTGCTCCGCCGGCGTGTCTGCCGGCACCGCCGTGATGCGCATCCCACAGCGCCGCATCAGCCGCAGGATGTTGTGCTTCAGGCCGAAGTCGTAGGCTACGACATGCAGAGGCGGTGTTTCGTCCGCGCCGGGGATGCCGTTGGGGTACCAGACAGGGTCAGCCGGCTCGTCCCACGTGTACGGTTCCCGACAGGTGACCTGGCTCACCAGCTCCTGGCCGCTCATCGTTGGGATGGATCGGGCCTTTTCCAGCAGGCGGTCGGCATTGTCGTCAACGGAGGACAATACGGCACGCATGGCGCCCTGGGTGCGGATATGCCGCACCAGCGCGCGGGTGGGGCAGTCGGCCATTGCCACGATGCCGTGCCGGCTGAGGTATTCATCCAGCGACATGGCGGCGCGCCAATTGCTGACGATGGGGCTGGGATCACGTACAATGAAGCCGGCCAACCAGGGCCGGCTGGACTCGTCGTCCTCTAGGTTGATACCGACATTGCCGATCTGCGGCGCGGTCATGACAACGATCTGGCCGCGATAGGACGGGTCGGTCAGCACCTCCTGATAGCCGGTCATGCCAGTGCTGAAGACAATTTCGCCGGCGGTTTCGCCGATGGCGCCGAAGGCGCGGCCGCGCAGGACCGTCCCGTCTTCCAGTACCAGGGTAGCTTGGTTCATGAAGTGTCTCCCTCCAGGCGCGCGTTCAGCCCGTTGCCGTCGTAGGCCGGCGGCCGGCTGAAAACGAATTGGATTGATCAGGCTGGATCATGCAGGTGGCGACACTGCCGGGGTACCTGGCAATTTGTACGGACAATTATATGGAAAAGGGCATGGGTGTCAAATCGGAGGGGGATGGGAGTGCGGAAAAGTCCAGATTGTCATTCGATTTGTGGGTATTGGCTCATCGCCTGGCAGTTGAAACCGCGGGTCTGCGCCGACTTCGCGAAGCTTGCACAGACAGGCTTCGCAGTTACTGCCGCGGTTTCAGCCGCCAGGCCGCGATGCCGGCATGCGTGCCGGCAATGTCGGCAAAAATGGTAATTTGCGGACCGGGATTTTGATTATTCCGGGGCTTTCGTGTATAACCTTTGCGCTGAAGGGTGTTGTTATTACGAGAACCGCCGGCATGGCGTTCAATTCTCGAAAAGGAGGATGAGAACGAACCCCTATGGAATTGATTGACACTCGCGAACTGGAAGAGCCTCCTGGTAGCGTCGAAGAGCCTCCCGGTAGTGCTGAGGAGCCTCCTGGCGCATGGAGTCACATCGCTCCTGAGCTGTGGAACGATTGGCGCTGGCAGTTAAGCCACCGCCTGCGCACCACTGAGGATTTTGCTCGGGTCGTTCGCCTGACCGATGAAGAGAGAGAAGCTCTGGCGGCACCCGGGCATTTTCGCGTCGCGGTAACCCCCTACTTCGCCAGCCTGATGGACCCGGACGATCCCAACTGTCCCATTCGCCGGCAGGTGATCCCGACGACGGCGGAGCTGACGCCGGCGGAATGGGAGTATGAGGATTCCCTGGCTGAGGACGCGCATTCCCCCGTGCCGGGCCTGGTGCACCGCTACCCGGACCGCGTGCTGATGCTGGTAACGGCGCAGTGCGCCAGCTACTGCCGGTTCTGCACCCGTAGCCGGCTGGTGGGCGATGCCCATGCCCAGATGGGCTTCCGGGTCTATGAACAGCAGTTGGCATACATCGCCGCACATCCGCAGGTGCGTGATGTCCTGCTTTCCGGCGGTGACCCGCTTCTGCTGGCCCCCAAGGTCCTGCAGTATCTGCTTTCACGTCTGCGGGCCATACCCCATGTGGAAATCATCCGCATTGGGACACGGGTGCCGGTGTTCCTGCCCCAGCGCGTTACCGATGACCTGGTGCAGATGCTGCGCGCCTATCACCCGCTGTGGATGAACATCCACTTCAATCATCCGAAAGAGGTGTCGCCAGAAGTGGAGCGGGCGCTGGCGAAGCTGGCGGACGCCGGCATCCCCCTGGGAAGCCAGACCGTCCTGCTGGCCGGCATCAACGACTGTCCGAACGTTATCACCGCCTTGGTGCACCGACTGGTGCGGAACCGGGTGCGGCCCTACTACCTCTATCAGTGCGACATGGTGCGGGGGACGGACCACTTCCGCACACCGGTGCAGAAGGGCATCGAGATTATGGAGTCCCTGCGGGGTCATACCTCTGGCTATGCCATCCCGACCTTTGTGATCGACGCGCCGGGCGGCGGTGGCAAAGTACCTATCCTGCCCAACTATCTGTTGAGCATGTCGGAGCGGCGGGTGGTAGTGCGCAATTACGAGGGCTTTATCTGTTCTTACGAACAGCCGAGCCATTACGTCTCCCATGATCCGCATACCTGTCCCTACTGCAAGGCTCGCCGGGGGGAAGGGACACAGGCCGGCGTGCGCGGCTTGCTGGCCGGCGAGGCCCGGAGCATCGAGCCGGCCGGCTGGCAGGAGGCCCATCAACGCGAGGCTTATGTCGCGGAGCCGGTTCATTCTATGGAGATTCCTGCACGCTAAGTGTAGGAACAGGGATAACGCTATCATATGCCGCAACTGCATGTCGGGTTGATCTTCAATTTGAAACATCATGTGCAGGTGGGACCTGATGCGCCGCCGGATGCCCTGGCGGAGTATGATACCGAGGTCACGGTCAACGGTATCAAGGAGGCGCTGGAGGCCGGCGGGCATCGGGTTACCCTGCTGGAAGCGGATGAGACCCTGTGGGATGCCCTGCGCGCGGCGCGGCCCGATATCTGCTTCAATATCGCCGAAGGCCTGCGGGGGGATGCGCGCGAATCGCACGTGCCGGCCATCCTGGAAATGCTGGCCATCCCCTACACCGGCTCCAAGGTGCTGGCGCATGCGCTTTCCCTAAATAAGGCGGCGGCAAAGCGGGTCTGGCGGGACGCCGGCCTGCCCACCGCTCCCTTCCAGGTCTTTTCGCGTGGGGACGAGCCGCTGTCGCCGGAACTGGAGTTCCCCCTGTTCGTCAAGCCGGTGCAGGAAGGCTCCGGCATGGGCATTGACGAGGGATCGGTGGTGCGGGACATGCCGGCGCTCTACGAGCGGGTGCGCTGGCTGATCGCGCGCTACCGCCAGCCGGCGCTGGTGGAGGCCTATCTGCCGGGCCGCGAGTTCACCGTCGGGCTGGTGGGCAACCGACTGCGCGGCGGCGAGCGCCGGCGCCCCGGCTTCTACGACGCCGAAGGCTTCCATGTCTTCCCGGTGCTGGAGATTGACGTCAGCCCGGTATCAGAGGCCGGCACCCCTTACAGCAGTTACCTGAAGACCGATAAGGCGCTGGACCTGAATTACCTTTGCCCAGCACCGATAGACCCCGCGCTGGCGGCTGAACTGCAGAAGTTGGCCGTCCAGGCCTTTGAGGTGCTGGGCGGGCTGGACGTGGCGCGGGTGGATTTCCGGCTGGATGCCGCCGGCCGGCCCATGCTGATGGAGATCAACACCCTGCCGGGCCTGAACCCGATCTACAGCGATATCGTGATCGCGGCGCGCGCCGGCGGAGTGGAGTACACCACGCTCATCAACGAGATTCTGAACCTGGCGCTGGAGCGCTACGGCATGGCCTCGGCGGTGGGACATCCGTCCGCCGGCCGGCCGCCCAGCGAGGCCTCCGTCGCCCAGGGCAAGCCTGGTTGAGTGCTCCTGACAAAGGAATAGGAGGGGGAGATGGCTGTACTGCCGCAGGAATTGGCTGGCGTGGTGGTGCTGTTCCACGACAGCCGCCGCTTGGTGAAGGGCGAACCGCGCGACCTGCTCGCGGAACGGAGCATGGCCTCATGCGCCCATGCGGTGGCAGAGGCCCTGCAGTCGAAAGGCTATCGGGCTGCCCTCGTGTCCCTGGCCGGCGAGGTGGAGGACCTGGCGCGCCAGTACCCTCCGACGGAGTGGGTGGTCTTCAACCTGGTGGACGGCGGGGAAGGCCGGCTCTTTGAGGAAGCGCGCGTTGCCTGGGCACTGGAAGCTATGGGCTACTGCTTCACCGGCGCCCGCGGCGATGCCCTGGCCCTGACCACGCACAAGGGCCGCACCAAATCGCTCCTGGCCCAGCACGGCATCCCGACCCCTCCCTGGCGCATCGTCCAGCATGAGGACGAACTGCGCGACGAGGCGGACCTGGGCTTGGGGTATCCGGTCATCGTCAAGCCGATGGCGGAAGATGGGAGCGTTGGGGTGGAGTATCCGGCGGTGGCCCATTCCTTGGCCGAGGTGCGCCGGCGGGTGGCATACATGCGGCAGACGTACCGCCAGGCATCGCTGGTGGAGGAGTTCATCGCCGGCCGGGAATTCAACGCGGCCCTGTGGGGCGAACCGCCCGAACTGCTCCCGCTGGCCGAGATTGACTTCAGCGCTTTCCCAGACCCGTATCAGCGCATCGTCTCGTACGCGGCCAAGTGGGAGGAGGGGTCGTTCGAGTATCAGCATACGCCGGCGGTGTACAACACCCTGCACGATGACACCCTGCGCAGTGCCATCTCCTCTGTCGCGGTGGCGGTGTGGGAGATCATTGGCTGTGAGGGGTATGCCCGGGTGGATATGCGGGTGTCGGAAGAGGGCATGCCCTATGTGATTGAGGTGAACTGCAACCCGGACATCGCGCCGGACGCCGGCTTTTTCCGGGCGGCGGCGCAGGCCGGCTTGTCCTATGCCGATATGGTGGAGCACATCCTGGAGATCGCCTGGCAGGGAAGGCACACGTATGATCGAGTCAGCGACAGAAGCAGACGGGTCAAGTATACTCCGCATCACCCAGCAGGCCGGCGTCTTTACCGCCGGCGAGGTACGGTGCGCCCAGGAGCTGTGGTCCCAGTACCTGAGCGCAGGTGAGGAGCGGAGCGGCTATTCTTTTCGCGTGTATCGCGAGGGCGGTGCGGTGTGGGGCTATGTTTGTTTCGGCCCCCATTCCCTGACGGAAGGGATATACGATATCTACTGGATCGCGGTAGCCCCGGAGGCACAGCATCGGGGCATTGGACGGGCGCTCTTGCAAGAGGCGGAGGAGGAGATCGCCGCACGAGGGGGCCGTAAGGTCCTGATCGAGACCTCGAGTTCCCCGCTGTATGCATCCGCCTGTGCGCTGTACGCCCACTGCGGCTATCAGGTCGAGGCGGTGGTGCATGATTTTTATCAGGATGGGGATGACCTGCTGATCTTCTCCAAGCGCCTGCGGGAATCTCGCTGGAAGCCGTTGGAGCGGACGGAAGCGGTGTGCATGTAGGTGCCCTCACCCCTGGCCCCTCTCCTACGCGGTGGGCGAAGGGAATGGCCCTCACTCCTGGCCCCTCTCCCACGCGGTGAGCGAGGGGATATGGTCCTTACCCACGGCCCCTTTCCTGCGCTGCGGGGGAGGGGCTTCTTGTTACGGCCACCAGCGGCCGACGTCGTAGATGGCACGGAGCACCTAGGTTCCGTCGTACCCGGTTACTCCTTCTCGTACGGGATGCCGAGGGCCGCCGGCGCGGCGCCCCGCCGGCCGCCGGCCAGCAGGACGACGATGGTCAGGATATAGGGGAGCATGAGCAGGAACTCGTAGGGGACCGCCTCGAAGCCCAGGGCCTGGAAGCGGAACTGCAGGGCATCCGCCAGCCCGAACAGGACAGCGCCGGCCAGCGCCAGGCCGGGGTGCCAGCGGGAGAAAATGACCAGCGCAATGGCGATCCAGCCGCGGCCGGCGACCATGTTCTCGGTGAAAAGCTTCATCTGCGCCACGCTGAGCACCGCCCCGCCCAGGCCGGCGAAGGCCGCGCCGAGGATGGTGCAGGCGTAGCGGATGCCGGCGACATCCACGCCGGAGGTGTCCGCCGCCGAAGGGTGTTCCCCGACCGCCCGCACCTTCAGCCCCCAGGTGGTCCCGAACAGCAGTACCCAGACGATGACTACCAGCAGGACAGTGAAATAGACGGCGATATTATGTCGGAAAAGGATGCCGCCGAGATACGGTATGTCCGCCAGGAAGGGGATGGGGACCTCGGGCAGGCCGGCAATGCGCGGTGGGCGCTGAGAGACACCGAAGATCTGGCGGTAGAAGAAATTGGCGGAGCCCTGGCCGAGGAGCACCAGGGAGATGCCGGCGATGACCTGGTTCACCTTGAGGGTGACGGCGAAGTAGCCCATCAGCAGGCCCAGGAGCATGCCGGCCAGCACGCCGGCCAGCAGTCCGATGATGCCGCTGCCGGTGGTGAAAGCGGCGGCGAAGCCGGCGAAGGCGCCGAGGGCCATGATGCCCTCGAGCCCTAGGTTCTGCACACCGGCGCGCTCCGTGATGATCTCGCCAAGCACCGCCAGCAGGACAGGCACTGCCAGCCGGATGCCGGAGGTGATCAAGGAGATGATGAACGCGGTCTGGAGCAGGCTATCCCACGACACGGCGGACACGCCTCCTGAACGCCTCGCTGGCCAGCACGAAGAGCACGACCAACGCCTGGATGACCTCGGTCAGGGCCACGGGCAGGCCCACGATGCGCTGCATGGAATCGGCCCCGATGACCAGGGATGCGAAGAAGTACGCCGCCAGGAGGGCGCCGGCGGGATGAAGCTGTCCCAGCAGGGCCACGACGATGGCGGTGAAGCCAAACCCTGGCGAGATATCCTGGATCAGGCGGTGGTGCACGCCGGCGACCTCGATCATGCCGGCGATGCCGGCCAACCCGCCGCTGATGACCATAACGATGATGATATGCAAGGGGACATTGATGCCGGCGAAGCGGGCCGCGTTCGGGTTGGAGCCGACGACCCGCAGGCGGTAGCCCAGCGGGGTCTTCCAGAGGATGAAGGCGATGGCCGGCACCAGGATAAGCCCCAAGATGACCCCCATGTGCAGGCGCGTGCCCGGCAGTACCGGCAGGGAGGCCGACGCCGGCAGGACGGCGCTCTGCGGCAGGAAGGATGTGGGGTCTTTCATCGGCAGGCGCACCTGATAGCTCACCCAGAAGATGGCCACGTAATTCAGCAGGAGGCTGGTGACGATTTCATTGGCACCCAGGTAGGCCCGCAGGAGCGCCGGCACCAGCCCCCACAGCGCGCCGCCGGCGAAGCCTACCAGCAGGAGACCCATCAACATGAGGGCCGGCGGCAGGTCCGGGAAGCTCAGCGCGAACAGTGCGGCGGCCCAGGCCCCCATGTACAACTGCCCCTCTGCCCCGATGTTCCAGATGCGACTGCGGAAGGCCAGAACCAGCCCCAGGCTGATGAGCAGGAGGGGCACGGCGCGCAGGGAGGCCTGCGTAAGCGCGCGCGGGCTTCCAAAGGCTCCTTTGACCATGGCTTGATAGGCGGCCAGCGGGCTGACGCCGACGGCCGCGATGATCAAAGCCCCCAGCAGAAGGGCGAGGATCACCGCCAGGATGGGGGACCCCTTCAGGAGCAGGGACATCGCGGTAGAAGGACGCTGTCCCGTCGTGGAGAGCGCGGCTCTTTGGGTCATGGCCGGCGTCCCTCTATAGGATTCCCTTCTGGCCCGGCCGGCATCCGAGGAGGAAGCTCACATACCTCTTTGACGGCGCCGGCCATCATCAATCCCAACTGCTCGATATCCACACAGGCCGGGTCCACCATTCCAACGATCTGTCCTTCATATATTACCGCAATCCGGTCGCTCAGGGCCAGAATCTCCTCCAGTTCGGTGGAGATGAGGAGCACCGCGCAGCCGCGCTGACGCTGTTCCAGCAGTTTGCGGCGCACATACTCGGTGGCGCCGATATCCAGGCCGCGCGTGGGCTGCGCGGCGACCAGGGCTTTGGGCCGGCGGGAAATCTCGCGCGCCAGGATGAGCTTTTGGGCGTTGCCGCCGGAAAGGGTGCCG
The DNA here is from genome assembly GCA_938049385.1 of uncultured Anaerolineae bacterium. Taxonomy (GTDB): domain Bacteria; phylum Chloroflexota; class Anaerolineae; order JACIWP01; family JACIWP01; genus JACIWP01. The sequence goes on along the minus strand of CALIBQ010000004.1, from coordinate 24,821 downwards.
GCAAAGGCCGCCGGCCCCGGCGCGCGGATGTCGTATTCGTGAATCAGTCGGGAGCAGTGCCCTTCCATTTCGCGGTAGCGGAGCATGCCCAGGCGGGTAAATGGGGGCTGGCCTTCCATGCCGAGGATGCTGTTCTCCGCCAGCGTCATGTCCGCCACCATGCCGAAGCGGTTGCGGTCGGCAGGGATGTGGGCCAGGCCGGCCGCGAACAGTTCGCGGGCGGAGGCGTGGGTAACGTTCTGGCCGGCGAGCAGGTAGCGGCCGCGAGAGGGGCGCCGCAGTCCAGTGAGCACTTCTTCCAGTTCCGCCTGTCCGTTGCCGTCCACGCCGGCGATGCCCAGGATTTCGCCGGCGTGCACTTGGAGGGAGACACTGCGCAGGGCCGGCAGGCCGCGGTCGTCGTGCGCCCAGATATCGTGCAGTTCGATGACGGGGCCGGCGGGAGCGGCCGGCGGCTTCTCAATAGGCCGCATCTCCCGCCCCACCATCATACGGGCAAGCTCCTGCTTGCTGATATCCTGCGTGCGGGCTGTGCCGACTACCCGCCCATCGCGCAGGACAGTGACGCGGTGGCTGATGGCCATTACTTCATCAAGCTTATGGGAAATGAAGATGACTGACTTCCCCGACTGGACGAGGGCGAGCAGAGTATCAAACAGGCGCTCGCATTCCTGCGGGGTGAGCACGGCGGTCGGTTCGTCGAGGATCAACACCGTCGCGCCGCGGTACAGCGCTTTCAGGATTTCGACGCGCTGCTGCTCACCTACGGAGAGTTGCCAGACGGGGCAAGAAGGGTCCACCGTCAGGCCGTAAGCACGGGAGACCTCGGCGATTCGCTGGTGCACCTGCCGGCGGCTTTCCAGGAACGGCTCGCGCCGGGAAGGCAGGCCGAGAACGATGTTTTCGGCTACGGAAAATGTGGGGACAAGTTGAAAGTGCTGATGGACCATGCCAATGCCAAGCTGAATGGCGTCATGGGGAGAGTGAATGATCGCCGGCTTTCCCTTGACATAAATTACCCCCTCATCCGGCTGGTAGAGGCCGTAGAGGATGTTCATGAGGGTGGTTTTGCCGGCGCCGTTCTCTCCCAGGAGCGCATGGATCTCGCCGGCCTCCAGGACGAAATCCACATGGTCGTTGGCCAGCACACCGGGGAAGCGTTTGGTGATGCCTCGCATCTCGACCAGAGCGGTCAAACCTGTCCCATCCTCCATTCTATGGGGAATAGGCGGGGGGAGCCAGGAACACTTCCTGGCTCCCCCAACAGCTACATGCCGTTACTGTGGGATGTACGGAACCTCGAGTTTGCCGGCGATGATGTCCGCCTTGGCCTTTTCGACCTGTTCCAGGACGCTGGCCGGCACCTTGTCCTTGAGCTTGGGGTTGATGGGCATCTCAAAGGCGCCCTGCGCCACGCCCAGGGAGTAGAACTTGCCGGGCTGGAACGCGCCGGCCTGGACGTCCTTGACCATGGTCTCCAGCAGTGGATACAGGTTCCACACCAAGCTGGTCAAGACAGTGTCCGGCGCGATCTCGGACATGTCGCCGACATAACCGGTGGCATAAACGCCGCGCTCTTTGGCGGCCTCAATCATGCCGAGGGTCGGACCTTCGCCGCAACCGATGCCGAAGTCCGCGCCGGCATCAATTTGCGCCAGGGCGGCCTCTTTGGCTTTGGCAACATCGCCCCAGTCGCCGACATAGGAAGCGAGCAAGGTGGAGTTAGGGTTCACACTGCGGGCGCCGGCCTTGAACGCCTCGGCCATGGAATGGCAGACGGGGATATCGAACCCGCCCAGGAAGTTCATAGTGCCCTTGGAGACGCCGCCGGCGAGGATGCCGATCAGGTACGAGGCCTGGTAGAAGGGCTGGTCGTAGTCCGCCACGTTCTGGGCGGTCTTGTTCATGCCGCCGGCCCAGGCGAAATTGACATTGGGATAATCCTGCGCCACGCGGAAGACCGCATCGCCGTAGGAGAAGGAATGGGCGATGATGAGGTTGTAGCCCTCATCCGCATACTCGCGCATGACGCGCTCGCCGTCTGCCGGCGCGATCTGCTCGGAGTAGGCCACGTCAATGCCCAGTTTTTCCTTGATTTCCATGGCGGCGCGGTACATCTGGGCGTTCCACGACAGGTCGGTGATTTCGCCAGTCATCAAGATGGCCAGGCGAACCGGTGCCGCGCCAGAAGGTGCGGCGGTAGGGGCCGGCGTGCTGGTGGGGGGTACGGGGGTGGGCGCAGGGGTGGCGGGCGCGCAGGCGCCGAGGCTCACGGCTACCAGCACCAGCACAACTAGCACGGCAAGGATGGATCGGGCCCTTCTTCCTAGCATACGAAAAACCTCCTCTCTGGAAAATGATATGGGAACCAGAAGGCTGACACCTCGAACGGCGGAGAAGCCGGCGAACAGCCCCGCTCAGTTCGCCTGAAGCAGTCGTTTGCACAGCACAACTGCCTCGGCGGCGTTCTCGGCATAGCCATCAGCGCCGATGGCCTGCGCCCATTCGGCATTAACGCATCCGCCGCCTACAATTACCTTAAAAGCATCGCGCTTGCCCAGCTCTTTGAGGAGGTTGATGGTGTCGCGCTGGGCCGGCCGCGTGGTGGTCATCAGCGCCGACATGGCGATGATGGCGGCGTGATGTTTTTCCGCTTCCTCAATGAACCGAATGGCCGGCACATCGCGTCCCAGGTCCACCACGTTGAACCCATGGGAGCGAAGCAGGGTGGAGACGATGTTCTTGCCGATATCGTGGATGTCGCCGGCAACGGTCCCGAGCACGATGGTGCCCAAATGCTGACGCTGGGCACCTTTAGCGGCGATGGCTTCTTCCAAGATGGTGGTGGCGGCGGCCGCCGCGTCGCCGGCCATCATCAGCTCCGGCAGGAAAATCTCGAATGCCTGGAAGCGTTCGCCGACCTGGGTCAAGGCCGGCACCAGGATGCCCTGAATGATGTCCAAGGGGTCAACGCCTTCGGAGAGAGCTTGTCGGGTCAGCTCGACAGCCTGTTCAGCCTCGCCCTCGGCGATGGCATTGCTCAGCGGTTCGCGATATTTCTCCAGCATGGCGGTAGGTGATTCTCCTTTCCTCGGGTATAGGGGGATTACTGGCCGGCAGGCATCAGGTGACGAAATGGATGCCCAAGCTGGCCAGTTTTTCCTTGGCGCGCTGGTACGGCTCGATCCAGGTCGGCTTCGGCTGGACGGTGAGCGGGTCATACACTTCCTGGAATGGGAGCCCGCGCCTCGGCGCCTCAAAGGTGTGCTCATAAAGGGGCAGGATTTTGAGGACCAGTTCGTTGGCCTGCTGGCGGGACATGCCGACGACGGCGCGCGAGACCTCGGCGGCGAAGCGGGCTTCCAGCCCGGTATAGTGGTCGGTGAGGGAGCCGCCGGTACAGCCGCACCCCTGGATGTTCATGCCGCTGACGGTGCCAGTGATAGCGCCGGCGGCGGCCTCGTAGAGCAGTTCTTCCGTGCCGGGGCCGGAAACGGTGTAGATGTCGTTCAGGGTAACAATGCGGGTGTTGCGGGACAGCGCCTGACCGACCTCGGCCATAATCCAGAGGCCCATGCGGTCGGTGTTGTTGAGCCATTTCAGGTGGGTGTGGCTCATCATGTGGTAATCGGCGCAGTAGCAGGTGGCGCCCAGCAGGTGGGTGGCGATGGATACGATAGCCGTGCCCTCGGCCCCTCCGCCGATGCCCCCGATAAGCGGGGTCATCAAGTCCACGATGCGGATGCCGTAGTCCAGGAGGAAGGCGACGCGCGAGAGCTGGTCGAAGTTGGTCTTCAGCTCGGTCATCTGGGAGACCAGGAGGCCGTCGCTGGGACGCAAGCCGAACTGCGGGTTGCAGGCGGCCATTTTGCCGGCGCAGGTCAAGGAGACGGCGACGTCGTTGATGTGCATACCTGGCCGGCCGGCGGCGGTCACGGCCATGCGCGCCGCGATGGCGTCACGCCGCGAGCCCATGATTTCTAACGGGGTGCCAGGCTTGATCTCCTGGCCGTGGTACATGGCGACGGAGCCGGCGCCGAGGCAGTCGATCAGCGGCTCCTGCGCACAACTGATGAGAATGCGGGGATGCATCGTCTCGGAGCAGGGCGTCCCGGTGGGGCCGGAGTGCACGATGGGGCGCTCTGTGTCCTCGACCTTGCGGGCCTTCATGACGACGGCATCCTTCCCCTCGCCAAGGACGACCTGGCCAGGCTCATGGCGCAGGATTTCCTCGACCTCATCGCGCGAGAAGCGGATGACGCGAGAGGTGTCCATGTTGTAGACGCCCACTTCCAGGAACAGTTCGAGGCCGGCCTGATAGACTCGGTCAGTCAGGTCGTCATCCCAGGGGACAGGGGTTTGCGGGTTGAAGCGGATGCCGTATTTCTTCGTGAGCTGACGGGCGGTTTTGGCCACGGCCATGTCGAAGTCGTGTTCGCGCATGAACGGCCCGTCATGGGAACGGCGCATGATTTCGGATAACCAGTGTGCGGGCATGCGTCTTGTAGAACCTCCTTTATGTATGGAGATAATGCATAGGCGTGGTATCAGATGAGCATGTTATTCCGCAAAAAGGCAGGCCGCGGGACATACATCGTCGCTGATTGTTGTGCATCTCACAACTCTGTGATGGGACAGCCGGCGCGGGGCTTACGGGCATGCGAATGCGGAAACATATGCATTCACAATGACCAAAATTAGTATAACATAGAATGGGCGATTTGGTCAAAGAAATAAGGGGCGGACGATGGTCTATGGCCTGTGGCCCATCATTCCCCATTCAATTCGCCGGCTGACGCCGGATTATGGTATGATTAGGCGCAGGAGGTAACGGTCATGGGAACGGCCGAAGAGGTGTGGCGGAAGTTCCGACACGCTGTGGTGGAAGGTGCTTTGTTCGGAAAAGGGGATACGGTGGTCGCCGGCGTCTCCGGCGGGCCTGATTCCCTGGCTATGCTGCACATGCTGTGCCGGCTGAACACCGAGGAGGGCTGGGGCATCCGGCTGATTGCGGCGCACCTGAACCATGGCATTCGCCCGGAGGCCGGCGAGGATGCGCGCTTCATCGCCGAGCTGGCGCAGGAATGGGGGCTGGAGTGTGAGGTTGGCCAGGCAGATGTGCCGGCCATGGCGCGCCAGCCGGGGCTGTCGCTCGAAGAGGCGGCGCGCATCGCCCGCTACCGCTTCCTTGGGGAAGTTGCGGTACGCTACAGTGCGCGTGCTGTTGCGGTGGCCCATCACGCTGACGATCAGGTGGAGAGCATCCTGATGCATTTTCTGCGCGGCGCCGGCCTGGCCGGCCTGCGCGGCATGCGGCCGGCGGTGCCCCTGCGCGAACTGCGCCTGGGTGCGGAATCTGTTGGTGGAGAGGTGCGGGTGGTGCGCCCACTGCTGGAGTGCTGGCGCGCGGAGATAGAGGAGTACTGCCGGCAGTACGGCCTGACCCCGCGCTTCGACCGTTCCAACCTGGACACGACCCTTTTCCGCAACCGCCTGCGGCACGAGCTGATCCCATACCTGGAGACCTACAACCCGCAGATACGACAGGTCCTGCTCCGCACGGCTAGCATTCTTGCACAGGATTATGATTTCCTGCACACCCATACCCTGCAGGTCTGGGACAAGGTCACTTCCATTCCTGAGCCAGGGGTCATCGCGCTGGAACGGAGCGCCTGGTCAGCTCTGCACCCGAGCGTGCAGGCCGGCCTTCTGCGCGAGGCGATCCACCGCTTGCGCTGGGGACTGCGCAATATTAACTGGATCCATGTGCATAATGCCCTGGAAGTGGCACGCCGCGGGGAGACCGGCGCCCGCGCCACGCTCCCCCAGGGATTGATGCTGACGGTTGGCTACCGCTATCTCTGGGTGGCGGACGAGGATTGGCGGCCGGCGGAAGGGTTCTATCCCCAGATGGACGCGGAGCATCTCCCGCTTCCTGTCCTCGGTCGTGTCCGCATCAGCAGTGAATGGCTGGTCGAGACAGGGATTATGGAAGGACTGCCGTTCGAGGGCGAAGCGCGTCCTCCGGATGCCTGGACGGCGTACATGGATGCGGATAAGCTGGATTGGTCCAGCCTCTGTGTGCGCCGGCGCCGGCCGCGCGACCGCCTCTGTCCAATGGGTATGGGCGGTCGGGCCAAGGAGGTGCGCGCTCTGTTCATTGATGAGAAAGTACCCCTGCGCTGGCGCGCCGCCTATCCGCTGGTGGCGGACTCGGCCGGCGTGCTCTGGGTGCCTGGCCTACGTCTGGACGAACGCGTGGCCCTCACACCCTCCACGCAGCGCATCCTGGTGGCGCGCGTGCGTTTCATACCTGCCTCTGAGGAGCCGTATGACCGAGAAGCGAGTAATTCTCAAGCCTGAACGCGACAAGTCTGTGCGCCGCTTCCACCCGTGGATTTTCTCCGGCGCGGTGGCGCGCCTGGAGGGGGCGCCGGCGGACGGCGATGAGGTGGTGGTGTGTAGCGCGGAGGGGGAGCGCTTAGCGCGCGGCTATTTCAACTCGCGCTCGCAGATTAGCGTGCGTCTGCTCACCTGGGACGTGGCACAGCCCATTGATGGCGAGTTCTGGCGCCGGCGCATTCGCCGGGCGCGGGAGCACCGCCGCGCGCTGGGATTGGGCGGGGAAGATACTACCGCCTACCGCCTCATCCATGCCGAGTCGGACCAACTGCCGGGGCTAGTGGTGGACTGCTACGGCCCGTTCCTGGTGGTGCAGTTCCTGACGTTGGGGGTGGAGCGCCGGCGGGAGGACATCCTCGACGCGCTGGAAGATATTATGCGGCCGGCGGGTATTTATGAGCGCAGTGACGTGGAGGTGCGGGAAAAGGAGGGACTGCCGCTCCGGACGGGGTTGTTGCGGGGAGAGATGCCGCCGGCGGAGCTGGAAGTGCGCGAGAACGGCTGGTGCTTCCTCGTGGATGTACAGCATGGGCAGAAGACCGGCTTTTACCTGGACCAGCGCGTCAATCGCGAGCGGGTGCGGCATTATGCTGATGGGGCTGAGGTGCTGAACTGCTTCGCGTACACCGGCGGGTTTGGGGTGTATGCGGCCGCCGGCGGCGCGCGCAGAATCGTCAATATTGATGCCTCGGCTTCGGCGCTGGAATGGTGCGCCAAGCATCTAGAACGCAACGGGTTCGGTGATGTGCCGGCGGAGCAGGTGGAAGGGGACGTGTTCCAGGTCCTGCGCCGTTACCGGCAGGAAGGCCGGCGCTTTGACCTCATCATCCTGGACCCGCCGAAATTTGCCACGACCCAGGCCAATGTCATGGCAGCCACACGAGGGTACAAGGACATTAACCTTCTGGCCATGCAATTGCTCCGGCCGGGTGGGATTCTGGCGACTTTTTCCTGCTCGGGCCTCATCAGCGCCGATTTGTTCCAGAAGATCGTGTTCGGCGCCAGCGCGGATGCGCGCCGGCCGGTGCAGATCCTGGAATATCTGGCGCAGTCCCCCGATCATCCTGTTCTGCTTTCTTTCCCCGAGTCGGCCTATCTCAAAGGATTGATCTGTCGGGTGCTGACCTGAGCTACTGTTTCTCGTAGGGTTGACCATCGGCCGCCGGCGGGATGGCCTCGCCGATGACGCCGGCCAGCACAATCATGGTCACCAGGTAGGGCGCCATCAGCAGGAACTGGGAGGGGATAGGCACCGCCAGGATGGCCAGCTTGGTCTGCAGGGCGTCCGCAAAGCCGAAGATGAGGGCGGCACCGAAGGCCCCGAAGGGGGTCCATTTGCCGAAGATCATGGCGGCGAGGCCGATGAATCCTTTGCCGGCGGTCATCAGCTCATCGAAGCGGCCCACGGAGCCTAGGATGAGGAAGGCGCCGGCCAGGCCGGCGACCATACCCCCCAACGTTACATTGATATAGCGTGTGCGGAAGACGTTCACGCCCAGGGTGTCCGCGGCGCGCGGGTGCTCGCCAACGGCACGCGTGCGCAGTCCCCAGCGGGTGTAGAAGAGCATGATGTGCACGGCGGCCAGCAGTATGAACAAGACATAAACGAGGATGTTCTGCTCGAAAAAGACCGGTCCGATGATGGGGATTTTGGAGAGCAGGGGCAGGGAAACCGGCCGGAAGATGCCCGGGTTGTTGAGGTACTGAAACTCGGAAAGGATGCGGGCGCTGAGAAAGCTGGTGATGCCGGTGGCCAGGATGTTGATGGCGGTGCCGGCGATGATCTGGTCCACTTTGAAGCGCACGGCCAAGACCGCCAGGAGCAGGCCAAGCAGTGCGCCGGCCATCAGCGCGGAGATCAGCCCGAAGGTCAGGGAGGCAGGAGCCGGCCACTTCCATACGTTGGCCGCCACACTGCCCATCAGCGCGGCGGTGAAGGCGCCGGTCAGCATCATGCCCTCGATGGCGATGTTGATGACGGCACAGCGCTCGCACAGCACGCCCGATAGGCCGGCCAACGCGATAGGCACGGCGCGCAGGAGCGCGCTGTTCAGCAAGCCCGTGAGGTTGAAGGATTTCCCGCTCGCCGCCCAGGTGAGGAAGGCGATGACGAACGCGCCGGCGATGATGCCCAGCACCAGGTTCACCCGCCGGAAGCCGCGTGCCAACTGCCAACCGCCCAGGAACACGCAGAGGAGCGCCAAAATGTACAAGGTGGTCTGGCTGGGTAGGGTTAGGTCAGGGATGGGGAGGGCCTGCGATGCTCCGCCGGGGTGCAGGACAAAGGTGGTGGTCTGGACGGCCGGCAGTCCCCGGGCGAAGAGCAGGAAGATGAACAGGCCGGCGGCGAGAAACACGAAGCCATATGTTCTGGCCCTGCGGATGGACACGCTTCCTCGGGCGCCAACGGCTTGCCAGGGTGTGCTCACGTTGCTCCTCCTTTAGCACCCGTCCCTTTATATACGGCCCCAGCCGCGCGTGAAGACCGCCTCGCCGGCTTCCTTCGGGGCGCGGATGCGGTACACGAGACGGATAATCTCGGGTGCGGCGATGAAGATGATGATGAGCGCCTGCACGATGGAGATAATGTCAATGGGAACGAGGGCCGGCGGAGCCTGCATGCGCTGGGCGCCGGCTCTCAGGAAGCCGAACAGCAGAGCGGCCAGCAGGACGCCTACCGGATGGCTCTTACCTAGGAGCGCCAAGGCGATGGCGTCGAACCCGTAGCCGGAGAAGAAGGCGTTGGGCATAAAGTGCAGTACGCCCAGGATATCATGGGCGCCGGCCAGGCCGGCCAGCCCGCCGCTGAGCGCCATGGCGAGCATGATGTTGCGGGCAACGCTGATGCCGGCGGTGCGGGCGGCGCGCGGGTTGGCTCCCACAGCGCGAATTTCGAAGCCAATGGTGGTCTTGAAGAGCAGGAAATACACCAGGAAGACCGCCAGCAGTGCCAGAAGCAGGCCGGTGTTCAAGCGGATAGACGGGTCATGTGGGAAGAACTGCGGCAAATAGGCCGAGGGCTGAATCTCCGGGCTGATGGGCCGGAAGTCGCCCCGGCGCGACATCGGGCCGCCGACCTGGAGCAGATAGTCGGCCAGGCGGAAGGAGATGTAGTTGAGCATGATGGTGTTGATGACTTCGTGGGCGCCGGTGCGGGCCTTGAGGAAGCCGGCGATAGAGGCCCACAGCGCCCCGCCGGCCATGCCGGCGGCCAGCGCCAGCGGGAGATGAATGAACCAGGGCAGGCCCTTGATGCTGTAGCCGACAAAGACCGACGCCAGGCCGCCGATGAAATACTGGCCTTCGGCGCCGATGTTGAACAGGCCACAGCGGAATCCCAAGGCTACCGCCAGGCCGGCGAAGATATACGGCGTGGCAATCCGCAGACTTTCCGTCAAGGGTCGGATGCCGGCCAGCAATTCGTCGGCCTCGCCCGTCTGGAAGAGGACGCGGAAGCCCTCAATGATGCGGCCGGGATTGCCGAATGCCCCCTCAAACAGGGAGATATAGGCGCGGGAGATGGTGCGCCAGGCGGCCTGCATGCCGGCGGAGAATCCGTTGCCGAACGCCGCCCAGACCTTCGGGTCAAAGGCCATGATGAAAATTGCGCCGATGATGAGCGCGGAGACAATGGCCAGGAAGGGGATAAGGGCCGCCTGCCAGTTCCAGGTGGTCAGGCGAGCGAAGATGCCCCGGCGGATTTCCTCGCCCTGCGGCCCGACGCCGGTGCGGATGCGCCCGCTCTTGAGGCTCTCGCTGATTTCCAGGATTTTGCCGCGCACCTCGGAGGGCACTGCGACATCGGCGTCGTGGAAAGGAGCCAAACCTATGCCGGCATTGGCCAGGTCGAAACGCATAACGCCGCCGCGCAGTCCACTGTGCAGGGCTTTCTGGACTGCCTGATAGACCGCCTCATCGACGCGTTTGACCGCGCTGGTGAGGACATGGTCGGCCCCGGACTGCCGGCCGTTTTGAAAGGTGGTGAGCCACTGGTCCTGGTCCGCGCCGATGACCCAGATGCCCTGCGAGGCGGCGGCCAGCAGGCCGGCACTGCCGCAGGCGCCAGCGGCCGCAAAAATGATATCCACACCTTCCTCGATGAGTTTCTGGGCGGCGCGGACGCCGGCATCCGCATCGGTGAAGGAATTGGTATAGACCGGGATGAGCTTCGCCTGGCGGTTGGTGAGGGCTAAGCCGTTGGCGAAGCCGTGGTGGAAGCGGCGGATGGGCGGCAGGTCTTTCCCGCCGATAAAACCTACTGTGCCGCGAGAGGTGATGAGGCCGGCCAAGGCGCCGGCGAGGAAGCCGGCCTGGTCCTCGGCGAAGACCAGACCGGTCATGTTCTTGCTTTCGACCAGCGGCTCATAATCCACTACAATGAAATGAGCTTGCGGGTAGCGGACGGCGATGCGCTCGACGGCCGGCCCGGTGACCGAACCGACCGTGACGATGAGCCGGCAGTCCTCATCCAGGAGCTGGCGCAGTTCGGTCTCGTACGCGGTGGGGGAGGCCGGCTGGCGCACCACCACTTCGATGCCGTGCTCCTGGGCGGCCCGCAGTAGCCCTTCATATGCTTGTTGGTTGAAGCCGCCGTCGTCAATGCGTCCGCCGTCGGTGATTAAGCCCATTCGCAGGATGTCAGCCGGCAGTGGCACGGACCTCCTCCTTTCGCACTCCCGCCATGAGCAGGCCGATTTCTTCCTTGGTAGCGGTTTCGGCCGGCAGGATGGCCTGGATCTGACCTTCATACATGACCGCGATGCGGTCGGAAAGGTTCATCACTTCGTCTAATTCCGGTGAGACCAGCAGTACCGCACATCCTTCGTCGCGCTTTTCGACGATGCGGCGGTGGATATATTCGATGGAGCCCACGTCCAAGCCGCGCGTCGGCTGGGAAGCGATAAGCAGGCGGATGGGGCGGGAGAATTCGCGAGCCACGATAACCTTTTGTTGATTGCCGCCCGAGAGGCTGGAGACCGGGGTGAGCACGCTGGGGGTGCGCACGTCAAATTCCCGGACGCGGCGTTCGGCGGTGGCGAGGATAACCTCCCTGTCCATCACCCCGCGCTGGGCAAAAGGCGGCAGGTAGTAGGTGTTCAGCACCAGGTTGTCCGCGACGGGGAAAGAGAGCACCAATCCGTCTTTCTGGCGGTCCTCTGGCACGTGGGCGACACCGCGTTCCAGGATGGCCCGAGGAGAGGCAGTGGTCATGTCTTTATCGAGGATGAAAATGCGTCCGCCGGCCGCAGGCCGCAGGCCGGTCAGTGCCTGTACCAGCTCCGTCTGGCCGTTGCCCTGCACGCCGGCGACTCCCAGCACCTCGCCGGCGCGCACCTCGAAGGACACGCCGCGCACTGCCAGATTGCCTCGGTCGTCGAATACCTGCAGGTTCTCCACCCGCAGGACCGGTTCGCCGGGCTGGGCCGGCCGCTTCTCCACCCGCAGGAGCACTTCGCGGCCGACCATCATGGCGGCCAGTTGTTCCTCCGAGGTCTTGGCCGGCGTGGTGGTGCCCACCACCCGACCGTTGCGCAGGACGGTAATGCGGTCGGCAATGGCCATGACCTCTTTCAGCTTATGGGTGATGAAGATGATAGACTTGCCCTGGGATGCCAGGGAGCGCAGTATTTTGAACAGCTCCTCCACTTCCTGTGGGGTGAGCACGGCGGTGGGTTCATCCAGGATAAGGATGTCCGCCTGGCGGTAGAGGAGCTTGATGATTTCCACGCGCTGCTGGATGCCGACCGGCAGGGTTTTGATATAGGCATGGGGGTCGACACCGAGGCCGTACTGTTCGGAAATCTGGCGGATGCGGCGGACAGCGTCTTCCCGGTCGAGGAAGATGCCTGCGCGGATGGATTCTACCCCCAGCATGACGTTCTCGGCCACGGTGAAGACGGGCACCAGCATGAAGTGCTGATGGACCATCCCGATGCCGAGGTTGATGGCGTCGTTGGGCTGGCGGATCTCGGCGCGCCGGCCGCGCACGTAGATTTCGCCCTCATCCGGCCGGTAGAGACCGTAAAGGATGTTCATCAGGGTGGTTTTGCCGGCGCCGTTCTCGCCAAGCAGGGCATGGATTTCCCCTTCCTCGACGGTCAGGCTGATATGATCGTTGGCCAGAACGCCGGGAAAGCGTTTGGTAATGCCACGCAGTTCCAGTACCGGAGCCATGCATTCTCTCCTCAGGCAGGCGTTCGAAAGGCAGTGAAGAGATCGCCGGCGGAATGGCTGATAACAGCAAGGCGGTGCCGGCATGCCGGCACCGCCTTGTCATTCGGCGGCTACTTCAGGGTAGCCAGGTAATCCTGCCAGCCAGTGTTGATCTTGCCGGCGATGATATCCTGCTTGAGCTGATCCAGCTCCTTCTTGAGGGAATCCGGCACTTTGCCGTCGAACTCATGGAACGGAGCGATGCCTACACCGCCGTTCTTCAGGGTGCCAACGTAGGTGCCGCCCTTGAAGGTGCCATCCAACGCCATCTTGATAGCATCGCGCACAGCCACGTCCATGTTCTTCATGACGCTGGTGAGGACAACTGGGCAGTACTCTGCGGCACTGATGCACCAATCGGTGTCGACGCCGATGAGCATGGTGCCGGCGTGCTCCCGCACGGCGGCGGCAGTGCCCAGGCCAACGGGGCCGGCCACGGGCATGATGATATCCGCGCCCTCGCCGATGAGGTCTTCCCCGGCGCGCCGGCCGTCATCGGTGGACTCAAAGTTGCCCACGAAGAGGCCTTCGTCCTTGGCGGATTCCCAGCCCAGCACCTGGACATTGGTGCCGTGCTTCTGGTTGTAGTACTTGACACCGTTCTCAAAGCCGACCATGAAGATGGTCACGGGCGGGATCTTGATGCCGCCGAAGGTGCCGACCTTGCCGGTCTGAGTCATGCCGGCGGCCAGGTAGCCGGCGAGGAAGGCGTCCTCATCCGTGGCGAAGGTCAGGCCCAGCACGTTGGGAATGGGCGGGTCATAGGAATAGTCCACGATGGCGAACTTGACGTTGGGGTTTTTCTCGGCGAAGGTCTTGGTATCCTCGCCCAGCAGAAAACCGACGGTGATGATCATGTCGTACTTTTGGTCAATGAACTGGGTGATGTTGACGGCATAGTCGGTCTGCTGTTGGGATTCGAGGTAGGCGACCTCTACGCCCAGCTCATCGCGCGCCAGCTCCATGCCGTGCCAGGAAGTGGCGTTGAAGGATTTGTCATCAATGCCACCGACGTCGGTAACCATACCGACTTTGAGCTTCGGCTTTTCGGGGGCGGCGGTGGGAGCCGGGGTGGCCTTCGGCGCACATGCCATGACCATGCTGGCAATGACCACCAGTGCCACAAGGACCATCACGATTTTGCGCATTTTGTCCTCCTCCAAGTTGGGTGTGAAAAATAGGTGCAGAGTACCAGCAGAGACAATCGGGGATATCGTGTCTGCGGTCGTTGGTTCCCTGTATTGTGCTCCATTGCACCTCCTTTCTGTGACACGACTGCCCCTATTATCACCCAAGCAGGACAACTCGTCAAGTTTGCGAGGGGAGTGTGGAAACAGTACTGTTGGTGACTATAGCTCAAAAACACCCTATCCACCTGCACCCATTTCCCTTACACGGGGAAGGGACAGGGGTTGAGGGTTCGATGCCTTCTTGGCCGCTCTCGACTTGGCCCAGGAGGTTGGTGACCGCTTGTCGGGAGTTTGCCGGCGGCTGGAAGCCGCCGGCTTAGGAAGCAAAGCCCTACGGGGCTTGGCATGGTAAGCCTGGTGCTTCAGCACCAGGCGAAGTGCAAGATGGTTCCGAATCATAACGCTGTGCCATCCAACCTTAAGACTGTTGCGGAAACAGGATTTCCATAAGCCGCGATAAGCATCTGCGAAGTCGGCCGGCGCCGGCTGGCTTCGCAAACACAGCCGCCGTTTCAACGCCGGGCTTTTTCAACGCCCTAAGGGGGTGTGGAGAAGCTGATCGCGTCATTCTTGTATGCGGCGGGTTGACACGGCCGGCGGGTGATGGTATGTTCATGAGGATATTTCTGCGCAGTAGGGTTCGCGTGGCAGTCTACCTCGTTACCGGCGGCGCCGGCTTCATCGGCTCCCATATCGTCCACGCCCTGGTTCAGCAGGGCAAACAGGTACGCGTGCTCGACAACCTCTCCACGGGGAACCTGGCCAATATCCAGGATGTGCTGGACCAGATCACCTTTATCAAAGGGGATATCACCGATTTGGCCACGGTGCGGGAGGCGGTGCAGGGGGTGGATTATGTCCTGCATCAGGCGGCCTTGCCTTCCGTGCCTCTTTCCATCGAAAGGCCGCTGGACACGGACGCGGCGAACGTGCGCGGCACCCTGCATCTGCTGGTGGCGGCGCGCGAGGCCGGCGTCAAGCGCTTCGTCTTCGCCTCCTCGTCATCGGTGTACGGCGAACAGGAGGGCGCGACAAAGGTCGAGACGATGCTGCCGGCACCTATCTCACCGTACGGCGCCTCGAAGGCCGCCGGCGAGATGTACTGCTTGGCCTTTTATCATACGTACGGCCTGCCCACCGTTATCCTGCGGTACTTCAACGTCTTTGGCCCGCGCCAAAATCCCGATTCCCCGTACGCGGCTGTCATCCCGCGCTTTATCACGGCGCTCCTGCGCGGCCAGCCGCCCACTATTTTCGGGGATGGCCAGCAGTCGCGCGATTTCTGCTACATCAGCAACGTGGTGGATGCGAATCTGCGCGCCTGCCGCGCCAGGCATGCGCCGGGGCAGGTATTCAATATCGCCACCGGCCGGCCCAACACCGTGCTGGACCTTTTCTCCACGCTGCGCGAGCTGACCGGAGCCGAGGTGGAGCCAATCTTTGCCCCGCCGCGCCCAGGCGATATCCGCCACTCGGCCGCGGATATCTCCAAAGCCCGTGCCCTCCTGGGCTATGAACCGAAGGTGGGCTTTCACGAGGGGCTGGCGCGCACAGTGCTGTGGTTCCGTCAGCAGATGGGGATGGGAGAGTAAAGTAAGGGTTGCGTTTTGCGCAAAATCAGGGTATAATAAAGGTGAAGGCGGAAGGAGGAGCGAAGAGCGGGCTATGCAAGCAGAACGGACTTCAGCGCCCTGCGACAGCGACGCGCGCGCCGGGGCCATGGCGGCCGGCAACCCTCTCGAGGAATGGCTGAGGAACTTCGACGAGGTGGTCGAAGTGGAACGGGGCGATATCGTCGAAGGCACTATCGTCGCCATATCGCCCACAGAAATTCTGGTGGATATTGGCTGTAAGGCAGACGGCGTGGTGCCGAGCAGGGAGCTGGAGCGGATGTCGCCGGAGGAGCTGGCGGAACTGCGGGTTGGGGACCGCATCCCCGTCTACGTGGTGAAGCCAGAGGACGTGGATGGCAATGTGATCCTCTCCATCCGGCGAGCCCGCAGTTATCATGATTGGCGCAAAGCCGAGGAGCTGATGCGCTCCGAGACCATCTTCGATGGTCGGGTGGTGGATTGTAATCGAGGTGGAGTGATTGTACATATCGGTCGGTTGCGGGGATTCCTGCCGGCCTCCCAGATTGTCTCAGGTGAGACGGCCGGCCCCGAAGGGCACCGCCGCACGGATGACGAGAACCGCTGGCGGTGTCTGGTGGGGAAAACGCTGAAACTCAAGGTCATCGAGGTGGACCGCAACCGCAATCGGCTGATATTATCGGAGAAGGCGGCACTGCGAGGAAGCCGGCAGGCCGCCAAGCAGAGGCTTATCGAACAACTGCAGGTCGGCGAAGTCCGCCGCGGCGTTGTCACCAGCATCTGCGACTTCGGAGCGTTTGTGGATCTCGGCGGCGCCGATGGGCTGATTCACCTTTCCGAGCTTTCCTGGGAGCGGGTGAATCACCCCAGCGAGGTCGTACAGGTGGGCCAGGAAGTCGAGGTGTATGTTCTGGAGGTGGATTACGAACGACAGCGCATCGGGCTGAGCATCCGACAGCTCCAGACGGAACCCTGGGAGAAGGCTGTAGCGTCATTATGTGTGGGACAGATCGTCCAGGGCACCATTACCAAGGTGATGGCATTTGGCGCATTCGCACGGATTGCGGATTGTTTGGAGGGGTTGATTCACATTTCCGAATTATCCGACGGGCGGGTGAATCATCCTCGGGAAGTGGTCAAAGAGGGCGATGTGGTTCCAGTGAAGATTGTGCGGATTGACCCGCAACAGCGGCGCATCGGATTGAGCCTGAAGCAGGCTCGGGAGGAATTAGAGGAGGACTTTGACTGGCGCCAGGAACTCGAATACAGCCTGAAGGAGGAGCACCAGCAGGCTGAAGATACCTAATCAAGCAATGGGGCCGTTCGGGCTGTATCGAGTGGGCGCATGGCCAAGCGGGAAGCAGGTATTGAGAAATCGAATTGGGATGCGTGTGCGTGCTCGATGAGGGAACTAGGCCAGCCGGCCCCTGCTCGAAACGGCCAATGAAATGGATGGATGAGGTGCCGGTGATTGTCAGGGGCGGCCAGGGCGGGTTCCGGGTTGCCCCTTTTATTTTAGAGGGGACTGTGGATGGTCTGCGGGACCGCCAGTCTGTGGGACAGTGAACATTGTCCTGGGTGCGGGGATGTTGGCTACCCAGGACCCCTGGATGGCAAGATAGAAATGAGGGATATACATGGAAGAGCATCGGAGTGATTCAGAGATGGCTGGTGGAGGGAAGTTAGATCGTTTCACCAAACGGGCAAGACATGCGCTGGCACGCGCTGCGAGCGAGGCCAAGCGTCTCAATCATAGCAGTATCGGCACGGAGCATATCCTGTTGGGCCTGGTGCGCCAGAAGGACTGCACTGCCGTTGCCATCCTGCGCGAGCTGGGCCTGGACCCAGACTGGATTATCCGTGCGCTGGAGCGCGCCGCCAAGCGTGGTGATCGCATTACTCTGCGGGAGCCGGAACTGACCCCTCGCACCAAACGAGTCATCGAGTACTCCTTCGAGGAAGCGCGCCTGATGGGCCAGGATTACGTGGGCACGGAGCATCTGCTCCTGGCAATCCTGCGCGAGGGGGAGGGCATTGCTTCCGACATTCTGCGCGGCATGGGCCTAGATTTGGAACAGGTGCGCATGAAGACGGTGGAGACCGTCATGGAGCGCAAGGCCAAGGCGCGCGCCGCTACAGAGCCGGCCAAGGAGAAGGGCGAGAGCAAGACGCCCCTGCTGGACCAGCTTGCTGTGGACCTGACCGCGCAGGCGCGCGAGGGCAAGCTGGACCCCGTCATCGGCCGTGAGAAAGAGATCGAGCGGGTCATCCAGATCCTGTCCCGCCGCACCAAGAACAACCCGGCCCTCATCGGTGAGCCAGGTGTGGGCAAGACCGCCATTGTGGAAGGTCTAGCCCAGCGTATTGTCGCCGGCGAGGTGCCGCAGACGCTCCTGAATAAGCGCTTGCTGATGCTGGATGTCGGCTCGCTCGTGGCCGGCACCATGTACCGCGGCCAGTTCGAGGAGCGCCTGAAAAAGGTGCTGGAAGAGATCAAGCAGACCGAATGCATCATCTTCATTGACGAGGTGCACATGCTGGTGGGCGCCGGCTCTGCCGGCAGTGCCGTGGACGCGGCGAACATCCTGAAGCCGGCGCTGGGCCGCGGTGAGATCCAGTGCATCGGCGCTACTACCCTGGACGAATACCGCAAGCATATCGAGGGGGATGCCGCGCTGGAGCGCCGCTTCCAGCCTATCCTGGTGGAAGAACCCACCATGGAAGAGACGCTGGAAATCCTGAAGGGCATTCGCGAGCGCTATGAGGCCCATCACAACGTTCACATCACCGACGAGGCGCTGGAAGCGGCGGTGAAGCTCTCCGCCCGCTATATCCCGGACCGCTTCATGCCGGATAAGGCCATTGACGTGATTGACGAGGCCGCATCGCGCGTGCGGATATATAAGAGCCCGTATGCCATCGGCCTGCGGGAGTCTTTCCGCCAGCTTCGCGAGCTGGAGCGCCGCCGGCAGGAGGCCTGCGAGCAGGAGCGCTGGGACTTGGTGGCGGACCTGCGGGTGCGCGAGGCCGAACTTGACCAGCGCATCGAGGAGATGCGGCTGAACTGGGATTCGCCCTTCGAGCGTCCGGAAGTAACGCCGGATGATGTAGCTGAGATCGTCTCCATGTGGACGGGCATCCCGGTGAAGCGGCTGGCCACGGAGGAGACCGAACGTCTGCTCAAGATGGAGGAAGCGCTCCATCAGCGCATTGTGGGGCAGGATGAACCCATCGCCGCGGTGGCCAAGGCGGTGCGGCGGGCGCGTGCCGGCCTGAAGGACCCGCGCCGGCCCATCGGGACCTTCATGTTCCTCGGCCCGACCGGCGTCGGCAAGACCGAGCTGGCGCGTGCCTTGGCGGAGTTCCTGTTCGGGAGCGAGGATGCCCTGCTCAAGCTGGATATGTCGGAGTTCATGGAGCGGCATACCGTGTCGCGCCTGGTCGGTGCCCCGCCCGGGTACGTGGGCTACGAGGAAGCCGGCCAGTTGACCGAGGCGGTGCGCCGGCGGCCGTACTCCGTGGTGCTGTTCGATGAGATTGAGAAGGCTCACCCCGAGGTCTTCAACATGCTCCTGCAGATTATGGAGGACGGCCATCTGACGGATGCGAAGGGCCGGCGGGTGGATTTCCGCAATACGATTATCATCATGACTTCGAACGTCGGCGCGACCAGCATCCGCAAGGCCGGCACGCTGGGCTTTGCAGTGGCGCGCGATGAAAAGGAGCGGGAGGAACGGGATTACGAGGAAATGAAAGAGAAGGTCATGGACGAGCTGAAAAAGACCTTCCGCCCCGAATTCCTGAACCGCTTGGACGGCGTGATGGTCTTCCATTCGCTGAACAAGGAGCAGATCAAGCAGATCGTAGACCTGGAGCTGGGCAAACTGCAGAAGCGCCTGGACGAACATCACGTCAAGCTGGCACCGACGGAAGCCGCTCGGGAGCTGATCGCGGAGAAGGGCTATGATCCCATGTTCGGGGCGCGGCCTCTGCGCCGGGTGATCCAGGACCTGATCGAGGACCGGCTGTCGGAAGGCCTGCTGGCCGGCCAATTCACCGAGCACAGCACCGTGGAAGTGGACGTCGAGAACGGCGAGATTGTCCTGCGGTGTCTGCCCTCGCAGAATCCCGGCGGTGTATCGGGCGGCCATGCTTCCGAGGATTCGCGGCTTGAACCCTTTATCCTGCGCAATTAAGGCCGGCCGGCGCGAAGGACCTTGCCCATGACCCGACAGCGCATCCGCTACGTATGCCAGAACTGCGGCTCGGTGCAGGCAAAGTGGATGGGGCGCTGTCCTGACTGCGGCGAGTGGAACACACTGGTTGAAACGGTCGTGGAGGTCTCCCCAAAGGAGCCTTCACGACCGGTTTTGCTTTCTGTCAATGAGCCCCAGCCCTTAACAGCGGTCAATACGGAGCATGATGCCCGCATCCGACTTCCCATGACCGAACTGGACCGCGTGCTGGGAGGCGGGCTGGTGCCTGGGTCGGTGAATTTGATCGGGGGTGACCCGGGCATTGGCAAATCCACCCTGTTGTTACAGGTGGCGGCCGGAGTAGCGGAGGCCGGCGGTCGCGTGCTGTATATCTCCGGGGAGGAATCCCTGCGCCAGATCAAGATGCGCGCTGAGCGGCTGGGCATCACCAGTGGGAACATCCTGCTGATGTCCGAGGTGCACCTGGAGCCGATTTTGGCGCACATCGAGCAAGTCCAACCGCAGTTGGCCATCGTGGATTCCATTCAATCGGTGTACACGGAGCGGGTCGAGTCAGCCGCCGGCAGTGTCACCCAGGTGCGCGAGTGTGCGGCAGACCTTCTGCGCGTCGCCAAGGCGCACAATATCCCCATGTTCCTCGTGGGACATGTCACCAAGGCCGGCGCCATTGCCGGCCCGCGCGTCCTGGAACATGTCGTGGATGCGGTGCTGTACCTGGAAGGGGACCGCTTCCATACCTATCGCCTGCTCCGCAGTGTGAAGAACCGCTTCGGTTCCACCAACGAGGTGGGCGTGTTCGAGATGACGGAGAGCGGCCTGCGGGAGGTCACCAACCCCTCCGAGGTCTTTTTAGCAGAACGGCTCCCCAACGCGGCCGGCTCGGCCATTGCCGTGACCATGGAGGGCACCCGCCCCATCGTCGTGGAGATCCAGGCGCTCAGCAGTCCCACCAGCTTCGGACTGCCGCGCCGCACTGCCAACGGCGTAGATATCAACCGCTTGCTACTGCTGGCGGCGGTACTGAGCAAGCGCGTTGGGGTGAAGTTGCACGATCAGGATATTTTTGTTAATGTAGTGGGTGGGCTGAGGATCAATGAGCCGGCCGCGGACTTGAGCGTGGCGGTGGCGATCGCGTCGAGTTATTATAACCGGCCAGTGCCGGCCGACCTGGTGACCATTGGTGAGGTAGGCCTCAGCGGCGAACTGCGCGGGGTGAGTCATCTCCTGCGCCGTCTCAGTGAGGCCGCCCGCCTCGGGTTCACACGCTGTATCCTGCCCCAATCGGTGCTTCACACAGGGTTTACCCCTCCCAATGGGTTGGAGGTTATCGGGGCGCGCACCCTGCGGCAGGCTTTACACGCCGCGCTGGGCAAAGAAGAGGGGCGTGCATAAAAGCGGCGAGGAGCGCGCCGGCGGTTACCTTCCACCACCTCTATATTCTGCCAGGTTCACCGACGAGGGTGCCTAGAGCAGACCTCCAAACGTATCCGTCCCAGCGTCTGCGTACTGGCCCGGTTTATCCACACGCGGCATCCGCCGGTATTTGGCGTCCGAATTTGATCGGTATGCGAAAGGAGGCAGTTAGTATGCAAACAGGCACAGTTCGGTTTTTCCTGGCAAGTAACAACCGCATCCACGCCCGGGTCAAGCGTGTGATCTCGGTGGTCTGCGTGCTGGCCATGCTGAGCTTGCTGGGAATGACGCCGGCGTGGGGGTCGCCGCCGGCCGGTCTGCCAGCACAGAGCGGAGAAATACCGCAGGCGGCAGGAGCAGTGCAGATTTATCTCTCCCCTTCCACAGCCAACGTGTATCTCGGACAGACCTTTACCCTCACCGTCTGGGTGGCCACTGGCGCGCAGCCCATTGACTCCGTTTCCATTATCGTGAGTTACAACGGCGCCGTGTTGGATAACACCAACATCACTAACGGCACCACCCTGCCCTATGTCCTTAAGAAGGTCATCGGGAGGACCACCGGCGTACTGCGGTATGACGCCGGCCAGCTCGGCTCCCAGGGCGTGACCGGGACCTTTGTCCTGTGCACCCTGTATTTCCAGGCGCTGGCACTGGCCAGCAACTCTCCGGTGAACTTCACCCAGGTACAGGTGTATAAGGGCGGAGAGCCAGTGCCTTTCACGGTGACCAATGCGCGCGTGAATGTTACCACCCCGCCGCCTGCGACGGCCACCCCCACTGTTACGCCAACCCCCACCGCCGTTCCTGGTAATATTTGCGTGCTGGTGTTCAACGATCGGAACGGCAATGAACTGCGCGAGGTTGGGGAGGAGTTGGTCGCCGGCGCGGTACTCACGCTCACAAACTCCCTGCATGAAGTCATCGGCACATACATCACAGACGGTGTCAGTGAGCCGCACTGCTTCCAAACCTATGGCGCCGGCTTCTACTTCCTGCGGGAGTAGAATCCGCCCGGTTGGGTCTCCACCAGCCCGGACTATTGGGGCCTGACTATGCTGGACGGCACACGATGGGATGTGGAAATCGGCGACCAGTGGGCCGGCGAGGTGACCCCGACGCCGACCGTGCCGGCGCCGACACCCACGCCCACGTCTACTCCTACCAGGACCCCGACCCCCACTCCGACCAGCACACCAGTCGCTCCAACCCCGACCCCGCCGGCCCAGTGGGTGGAAGTTCGCTCTTCCATCCCCGAGGACGGCATCATGGACCCGCTTTCGCCCATCGAGCTGATGTTTGATGCGCCCATGATCACGGAGACGGTGGAGCTTCTGCTGGTGCCGGCGGTGCCGTATCATGTGGAATGGTCGGAGCCAGGGACCGCCGCAGGTACCAGCGTGATGGGCTACCGCAAGGCGGTCATCCACCATGAGCCGTTCACTCCACGGACCGGCTATGTGCTGGGAGTGACCGGCGGACAATCGGTGAGCGGCCTGCCGGTGCGCGTAACCTTCTGGAGCTTTGTGGTGCCGGGGATGTCGTTGTTGTTCCCGCTGGTGCGGAAATCCCATTAGCGTGGGTAACAGGACCGATGGGATCGTAAGGTTTCATTGCGGGGAAATTGTAGGGGGCACACCGCTGTGCCCCCTACTGTGTTTAGGCCTGATCAAGGAATTTCTGGCAGTGTAGATGCCCTGCGCTTGAAGAGTGGCCAGAGGATGCGCACTTCTCCCAGCCGGGCTGTCATGTCCTGGACCTCCAGCGGCAGGTAATAGCCGCCGTAGGTGACTCCGGTCTTGGGAGGATAGTCCTGCACTATGAATGCCACAGGACTGCCGGCGATATTGACGCCCACGGCCTTGAAGTATATCCTCGCCAGCGAAAATTCCTCCGCCGGCGGGGTGCCCTCCAGGATGCCGGCGCTGAAGTTGATCTCCCCGGTGCTGTTATCCGCCTGATTGCGGATCACAACGGGCAGGTTGCCGCTGTCCTCGATCTCCGATGCTGGGTTGCCCAGCGCGTCCACCACCTGCAGTTCCGCCGGGTTGAACGTCAGAAAGGCGGCCACGCCTTGGAACGGTTGCCCGCGTGGATTCAGGCGGATGTCCACCATGAAGACGTCCCCGACTGGTGCGGCCCAGTATGCCGGCACCAGTTTCAGCGTGACCGTGGCGGTTGTGCTGGCATTCCAAGCGGCGGCCGGCATGCTGACCGGGATATCACCCGCGAGGTCGTAGTTGGTGGCCAGCAGGGAAAAGTCAGCGATCTCGATCCAGTCGTTCTCGTTGAAGTCAGCACGCGGGTCGAACTTGGGGTTGCCGGGGCCGGTGTCGTAGGCGGTGGCGAGGATAAAGAAGTCCACCAGGGAGACGCGGTTGTCGTTGTTGGCGTCTCCCTCGCGCAGGGTGCCGAGATTGACATAATTATCGCCGGCGTTGATGGTGACGCTGTACTTGACATTGCGCAGGGTGTGCGGGTTTTTCACCCGGAAGTCACATGTGGAAGTATATGAAACCACATGGGTGAAGGTGAAGTGGCCGGTCTGGTCTGTCGTCACGCTGTAGTTGTAAACGCCGGGCAGAGTGCTGACGCCGCACTCCAGCATGACCGCCAGGGGTACGGACCAGGAGGGGGCCGGCGGGGCCGGCCTGCCCTGAAGATGAACGGTCCCGTGCACCATGGGGAAAATGCCGTCTGCCGAATACGGGCGTGCCCAGGCCGGCGCGTTGAGGGACAGCAGTGCAATAAGGAGCAGGCCTATGAGCACGAAGAGCGCCGCGCAGACCCCGCGCGGGATAGACCGCAGTCTTACCGTCGCAGTTCGGTCCATCAATTCCACCTCCTTCTGCAAAGAGCGGTTGCGGCCAGCCTACCGAGGCTGGGAGAAAGGCCCATTATTCGCAGAGAGGGGCGCGATGGATGCTGGCATACGCATCCACCATCGAATCTCGGCCCACAGCACCAGGGGGTTGCTCAAACGATTGGCCGCTTCATGGACGATAGGGACGATCCATACTGGACCGAATTGGGGCGCATTTGCTTGGGCGCGCTGCACTGCGCGGCAGATCAGCATCATGATCTATTATAACAGGATTTGGATGGGGCGTCAATTGTAGAAAGCTGACCTTCAGATATGAGTTCGGACATCCCCGAGGATTAACCCTCGGAAGAACTCCAGGACCCGGTTCACGAGCTGGCGGAGGATCCGACTGTCCACCCGGACCTTCTGCTTGAGCAACACAAATAAGCCAGAGTACAGATGCCATCGCTTCCCCTCAGGACGCGGATTTTTCCCCCGAAGCTGGTCCTCGGAGCTTTCGAACCCTCCGTCCCTGGGAACTGGACCATATACCAGATCCCGTAACTCCTCCCCCACCAAAAGCCCAAGGGCATACGCCATCAAAACCATCGCCACCATCTTCTCCATGTTCTCCTGCTTTTTGTTCATAATCTTCTCCAACGAAAGCAAATCCTTGAGATCCTTAAAACATTCTTCCACCTTCATCCTCTGCCGATAGATCGCCAGCCCCTCCTCCGGTTCCAAATCGGTGATCACCCATAACGGCTCCTCCAGCCCCTTCCGTCACTCCCCCGCCACGTTCACCCGAACCTTCCCCCTGTAATACAGCCCCCGATAGGTCTTCCGCTCCCCCCGGCGCAATCGCCAGCGTCCCCTCCTCCCCCTCCTCCCCCGTGAAAGTCGGATGCCGAGAAGCATTCAAACGGATCACAAAATGCATCCCAGCCTCTTGAAGCGTTTCCAGAAGCTCCCCATAGCTAAATTCCCGGTC
>CALIBQ010000003.1 GCA_938049385.1 uncultured Anaerolineae bacterium | reverse complement strand
GTGTGCAGCAGGAGGTAGAGGCCTGGGCGAAGACCCGCAATGCGGCGCAGGCCACCGTCGAATGGCGCTTTACCACGACCGATGCTCGGCTTAAGTTCCATCGCCTATATCATCAATAATTATTGTGGTGAAGTACTAGGGACAGGCTTGAACATCCTGCCGGCATATGGTACAATTATCACAACCTGTTTTGCCGCAGACCCCATTCATTTGCTGGCCGTACCATCCTGCATAAGGAGCTGGACGCTGATGGAAGATATCGAGAGCACGGAAGAAGCACCGAAACTGCGGCTGACCATCCTCCCCGGCCGGCTGGCCATCTGCCAGCTCGAACGCTATACAGAGATACCAGCCTGGGCCTGGACGGGCGCGATTTGCTCGGTCACCCGCACCCCCCATGAGCTTTCCATCATCTGTGCCGAGGACAGCGTGCCCGAGGGCGTCGAATGCGAGAAGGGCTGGCGCGCCATCAGCTCCGAAGGTCCGCTGGGCTTCACCCTCACCGGACTCATCAAT
Organism: uncultured Anaerolineae bacterium; assembly: GCA_938049385.1. GTDB lineage: Bacteria > Chloroflexota > Anaerolineae > JACIWP01 > JACIWP01 > JACIWP01. Next base: position 84,555 of record CALIBQ010000003.1, on the reverse strand, counting down.
GCTCTGGCCGAACCGCTGGCGGTCGCCGGCATCAGCATCTTTGCCCTTTCCACATATTTCACCGATTACGTGCTGGTGAAAGAAAACGAACTCCAGGTGGCGGTGCTGGCACTGAAAAAGGCCGGCCACGAGGTCATCGGCTAGCCAGCCGGCATCTCCCTTTTGAGGAAAGAGATGGCACCCTTGGAGCCGCCGACCCGCACGCCGGCCTTTCCCGCCGGCCTAGATTGGTTGAACGTCGAGCGCTCGCTGACCCAGGAAGACCTGCGCGGCCGGCTGGTCCTGCTCGACTTCTGGACCTACGGCTGAATCAACTGCATGCACATCCTCCCGCAGTTGCGGGAGCTGGAGTGCCGTTTTGGGGATGCCCTGCTGGTCATCGGGGTGCACGCCGGCAAGTTCCCCGCCGAACGGATTACTGCCAACATTCGGCAGGCGGTCATGCGGCTCGAAATAGATCATCCGGTGGTCAATGATCGCCAGTTCCGCATCTGGCAGTCGCACGCAGTGCGCGCTTGGCCTACTATTGTGTTGATTGACCCGTTCGGCCGGCAGGTCGGGGCACGTCCCGGCGAGGTCAGCGCCGATTTTCTAACGCCCATCCTGGAAAACGTCCTGCGTCGGGCGGAGGAAGCCGGCCCATTGGAGCGCCGGCCCCTGCCCCTGCGGCCGGAACGCCAGATGGGACCTGATCGCGCGCTGGCCTTCCCCGCCGGCATGCTAGCGGCGGAGGATGGACATCTGTTCATCGCCGATACCAACCATCACCGGGTCATCTGGGCAAGGGTCGAGGAGGACGGCCGGCGGGCCGAGGTGCTGGCCGTCATCGGCAGTGGCGAGGCCGGCCTGCGGGACGGCGATTTTCATCGCGCGGCCTTTCGCCGGCCTCACGGCTTGGCGCGGGCGGGGGATCAGCTCTTTGTCGCCGATACGGACAATCACGCTGTGCGGCGCGTGGACCTGTCCGCTCGAACGGTGCACACTATCGCCGGCACTGGCGAACAGGCTGGCTTTCGCGCCGGCGGTGGGCCGGCGCGGCGCACCGCTCTCAACTCACCTTGGGGCCTGACTGTGCACGCCGGCGCGCTCTTTATCGCCATGGCCGGCGCCCATCAGATATGGCGGCTGGAGCTTGCTACGGAAGAGCTGCATCCCTTTGCGGGGAGCGGGGCGGAGGGCCTTGTGGATGGGCCGGCGGAGTCCGCCGCCCTGGCTCAGCCATCCGCCATCATCGGAGGCGGCCAAACGCTGTATTTCGTGGATGCGGAGTCCAGCGCTGTGCGCTGGCTCGACCCAGAATCCGGCCGCGTGGGGACGCTGGCTGGCACCGGACTGTTCGATTTCGGCGACCAAGACGGCGTCGGCGAGGAGGCGCGGCTCCAGCATCCGCAGGGCATCGCCTGGCACGCCGGCCGGCTGTACGTCGCGGACACCTACAACAATACAGTGCGGCTAGTGGACCTCGGCACGCGGCGTGTGGAGACCCTTCGCCCGACACAGGAGGAAGGTTTATACGAGCCGGGCGGCATCAGCAGTGCCGGCGGCCGGCTGTACATTGCGGATACCAACCACCACCGCATCTGCACGATGGATTTGTCGGGCGGCCGGCTGGAGCCCCTGGAGATCGCCGGCCTTTGACCGCAGTAATACATGACATCATCACACAGGAGGAATGATATGGACTTGCGCGAGCTGGTATTGAAGACCCGCAGTTACCGCCGCTTTTTCGAGGACGTACCTGTGCCGCGCGAGACCCTGCGCGAGCTGGTGGACCTGGCCCGGCAGACAGCCTCCGCCGCCAACCGTCAGCCGTTGAAATACTGGCTCTCCTGGGAACCGGAGATGAACCGGAAAATCTTCCCCTGCTTGGCGTGGGCGGCCTATCTGAAGGATTGGGGAGGGCCGGCGGAAGGGGAGCGCCCCTCCGCCTACATTATCATCCTCGGCGACACGGAGATCGCCAAGGATTTCAACCTGGACCCGGGCATTGCCGCCCAGACCATCATGCTGGGGGCCACGGAGCGAGGCTTCGGCGGCTGTATGATCGCCTCCATCAAGCGGGAGACACTGCGCGAGGCCTTGGGCATCCCTGAACGCTATCAGATACTGCTGGTGCTGGCGCTGGGCAAGCCGAAAGAGAAAGTGGTGCTGGAACCGGTGGGGCCGGACGGCGATATTCGGTACTACCGCGACAGCGAGGGGGTGCATCACGTCCCTAAGCGCTCGCTGGACGAGGTCATCTTGCATGGGTAAGAGGGACACCGCCGCCGGCGCGCCGGCAGACGCCTCTGTGCTGGTCTTCCCTCAAGCCGGCGCGGCCTTTCCGATCCTGCCGGCATAGGCGGTGCGAATCCCGTCGGGGAAGGGGGATGCCGGCCATGACGGGACAACCCACGCGGGTCATTTTCAACGCCGATGATTTTGGGCGCTCGCCGGCCATCAATGCCGCGGTCATTCAGGCGCATTGCGAGGGTGTCCTCACCAGCGCCAGTCTGATGGTCGCCAGCGAGGCCTGGGCAGAGGCGGTGGAGCTGGCGCGCGCCCATCCGACGCTGGCTGTGGGCCTGCACCTGGTGGTCAGCAGTGGGCCGGCACTGCTCCCGCACCGTGCTATTCCCCATATCACAAGCTCCTGCGGACGCCTGCGGGATGACCCACTGCAGGCCGGCCTGTACTACTGGTTCAGCAGGGCCGCGCGTCAGGAGCTGGCGCAGGAGATCGAAGCCCAGTTCGCGCGCTTCGCCGGCACCGGAATGCCGCTCTCCCATGTGGATGGCCACCAGCATCTGCATGTGCACCCGGCGGTTTTCCCGCTGGTCCTGCGCCTGGCGCAGGAATACGGCGCGCGCGGCATACGCCTGCCGCGCGAGGATGTGGGATTGACACTGCGGCTGGATCGCCGGCAGTCCCCCCTCCAGCTTCTGTGGGCGCTCATCCTGCACCTGGTCTGCGGGTGGTGCACCGGCCGCATGCAGGGGCTTCGGCTGGCCGTGCCGGCGCGTGTCTTCGGCAACCTGCAGAGCGGTCGGATGCATGAGTCCTATGTGATCAGGGTCCTGCGGAACCTGCGGTATCCTTCGGCAGAGCTGTACTTTCACCCTTCCCTGGACGTGCAGGCTGAGCCGCTGGGACCCAACCGCGGGGACTGGCAGACACTGCTCAGCCCAGCGGTGCGCCGAGTCATCGCGGAGCGCGGCCTGCGACCGGCCACCTATGCCGAGCTGGCGGAAGGAGGCTGACGTGCTCATCAAGGTCCTGCTGATGCTGGTCATCACCGCCGGCTGGATATACTGGCTGACCGCGCTCATCCTGGTATATGATTTCTTTCGGCCCAGGAAGGTTGAGGCGGTGGAGGGCTTTGCGCCGGCAGTATCTATTTTGAAGCCAGTAAAGGGGCTGGATTATCAAGCGTACGAGAATTTCGCCAGCTTCTGCCGGCAGGATTACCCCGAGTATGAGGTGATCTTCGGCGTGGCGGATGCCGCAGACCCCGTTGTGCCGGTTATTTACCGCCTCCAGCGGGATTTCCCCGAACGCGGTATCCGGCTCATCGTGGGAGAGACCTTTGGGACGAACCGCAAGGCCAGTCTTCTCCATCATTTGGCCGGCGCGGCCCGCTACGATGTCTTGGTGGTCAGCGACAGCGACATGCGTGCCACGCCTGATTATCTACAGCGGGTCGTGGCACCGCTGGCCGACGCCGGCGTCGGCCTGGTGACCTGCCCGTACAGGGCCGGCGCGCCGCTGAACCTGACCGCCGGCTTGGAAGCCCTGCACATGGGAGCGACCTTCCTCCCCTCGGTAATGGTGGCCCGCAAAGTGCTGAACATGCGCTTTGCCTTGGGCGCCACGTTAGCACTGCGCAAGGAGGACCTGGCCGCCGTCGGAGGGTTTGCCGCCGTCGCCAATTATCTGGCGGACGATTATCAGCTTGGGGCGCGCATCGCCGCGCTCGGCCGGCGCGTTTTCTTGTCCGACTACATCATCACCTGTTATCTGGGCGCGACCAGCTTCCTGGAGCAGTGGGAGCGCGAGGTACGCTGGATGCGGTGTTCCCGGGTCAGCCGGCCGCTGGAATATCCTGGCCTCCTGCTGACATTCTGCACCCCGCTCTCGTTGGTGCTGGCGGTCATCAGCCGCTTTGACGCCGTCAGCCTGCGCTTTCTGTTGGTGTCGCTGGTGCTCCGCTGGGTCATGGCCTGGCTGGTGAGCCTGCCGACGGACAACACGGAGATGCGCCGCTGGCTGATTTGGCTCCCTGTGCGCGATCTGCTCAGCGCGCTGACCTGGTGCGCCGCCGGCGTGGGCCGGCGCGTGCGCTGGCGCGGCGAGGAATTCATCCTGCAGTCGGATGGCCAGATGCTGCCGGCGGCGGAAGAAGGGGTGGCGGAGAACAAGGGCCATCTGTAAGATTCCGGTGCGCCTGATGCGAGGCGTAGAGCTGGCCAGCGCAGGCTCTTTCCAGACGACGCCGGCCGACTGGGCAGGCGCCGTGTAGCTTGAACTGCCAGACAAGTCTGCTCCCCTATGTACGCGCCTCTCCCATACCCTTACTCTGTTTCATCTTTGACAGTATCAGGAGGAATGGATACAATCCTTGTATCGCCGGCGCCTGTGCATGGGCGAAATCTGCCGCAGGAGAGTGCTGTGGGGGAGTTTCAATATGGTGGCCAGGCGGTCATCGAAGGGGTCATGATGCGGGGGAGCAAAGCCGTCGCCGTGGCGGTGCGCGCTCCCTCAGGGGACATTGTGGTGCGGATGGAGCCGCTCAAGGCCGGCATCTACACCAAACCCTGGGGCAAATGGCCCCTGGTGCGCGGCCTGACCATGCTGTGGGATGCCCTGGTGCTGGGCATGCGCGCCCTGACCTATTCCGCCAACGTGGCACTCGAAGAGGAAGGCGAGGGAGTGGAGTTCTCCGGCCCGGTAGCATGGGGCACCATCGCCGTGAGCCTGGCCGCCGGCATCGCGCTCTTTTTCCTCCTGCCATCCGCTATTGCCAAACTGCTCGACCATCTTATCCCCTCGGACCTGCTCTCCAGCCTGGTGGAGGGCATCGTGCGGGTGGGCATTTTCATCGGTTACATCGCCGCCATCGGCCAGTGGAAGGATATCCAGCGCGTCTTCGCCTATCACGGCGCGGAGCACAAGACCATCAACGCCTACGAGGCCGGCGTTCCTTTGGAGCCGGAGGCGATTGACCAGTACAGCACCCGCCATACCCGCTGTGGGACCAGCTTCCTGCTGGTGGTGCTGGTGCTCTCGGTGCTGGTCTTCGCCCCGTTCCGCTTCCCCCAATGGCACTGGCGCCTGCTGTCGCGTGTGGTGCTTATCCCGCTGATCGCCGGCCTGTCCTACGAGATCATCAAATACGCCTCCCGACATCCCGAGAGCAAGATACTGCGCGCCGTGATGGCGCCCGGGCTGGCACTGCAGGCACTGACCACGCGTCCGCCGGACCGGGGTATGATCGAGGTGGCCGTGGAGGCCCTGAAGGCAGTCCTGCGGGCGGAATCCGCCGAGCAGGTGCAGGAGGAGGAATACACCGTGTCGGTAGCCGGCCAGGCGGCCGCAACCTGATACCCTATACGCTGGACATGGAGGAAGGACATGGAAGAGGTGGAAACCACATACAGGGTTTCGGCGGATACTCTGCGGGATTTCTGCACTCAGGTCTTTATGCGCCTGGGGGTACCCGAGGAGGATGCCCAGGTCACCGCAGATGTGCTGGTGGAGGCGGACCTGCGGGGTGTGGCGTCGCATGGTGTGGCGCGCCTGCGGCGGTATGTGAGCGGACTGCAGACGGGCATGATGAATCCCCGGCCGGCAGTGCAGGTGCTGGTCGAGACGCCCACCACCGCCGCGCTGGACGCGGATGCCGGCCTGGGCCAGCCGGTGAGCTACCGCGCTATGCTGATGGCTATCGAAAAGGCGCGCGAGCTGGGGGTCGGCTTGGTGACCGTGCGCAATTCCAACCACTACGGTATTGCCGGCTATTACGCCATGATGGCGCTGGAAGAGGATATGATCGGCATGAGCATGACCAACACCGATGTGCTGGCCGTGCCGACCTTCGGGCGGGATGCCCTGCTGGGCACCAACCCAATTGCGGTGGCCATCCCCGCCGGCGAAGAACTGCCTTATGTCCTTGACATGGCGACGACTATCGTGCCGCGCGGCAAGCTGGAGGTCTATCATCGACTGGGCAAGAAGATACCCCTGGGCTGGGCGACGGACGAAGAGGGCGTTGCTACCGATGATCCGGGGCGCGTCCTGCATAACCTGACGCATCAGCTCGGCGGAGGACTGCTCCCGCTGGGCGGAGAGGGTGAGCTGATGGGGGGACACAAGGGCTACGGCCTGGCCCTGCTGGTGGAACTGCTGTGCGGGGTGCTCTCTGGCGCGGCCTATATGAACCTGACCTATCCCAAGGATGAGAAAGGCCGGCCGCTTCCCTCCAACATCGGCCATATCTTTGGCGCGGTGCGCATTGATGCCTTCATGCCCGTGGATGAGTTCAAAGCCCGCATGGACGATGCCATCCGCCGACTGCACAATTCCGCCAAGGCGAAAGGGCAGACCCGCATCTGGGTGCACGGTGAGAAAGAGTTCGAGCAAACGGAGCAGAACCTGGCCGCCGGCGTGCCCCTGCACTTCAAGGTCTTCAACGACCTGCAGGCCATCGCCCAGGAGCTGGATGTGCCGTTCCCGTTTGAGGCGGAGTGAGAGAAATGGCAGAGCGCTATCACGTCGCATATGGGCGGGGGGAGATGTACTTCTCCCTGCCGGCCGGCATGCAGGCCGCGGTGGTCACCTCGCGCGAACTGCCGCCGCTGGCGAATCCTGAACAGGCGGTCATAGAGGCTTTGGCGCATCCGATTGGCTCCCCGCGCCTGCGCGATATGGCCCGGCCGGGACAGAAAGTGGTCATCATCTTCACTGATATCACCCGGGCCAGCCCAGACCATGTTCTTCTGCCGCCGCTCCTGCGTGAGCTGGAGGAGGCCGGCGTTCGCGATGAGGATATCACCCTGCTGTGCGGTGTGGGGATGCACCGCCCTTCCACCCCTGAAGAGAAGGTTATCAAATTGGGCGCCGATATCGTGCGGCGCTATCGGGTGATGGATCATGAGCCCAGCAACCCGTCCATGTTGGTCGATTTGGGCACCACGCCGTCGGGCATCCCCCTCTCGGTGAATAAGCTGGCCTATGAGGCGGATCTATTGATTGCCACGGGGCTGGTGGAGCCGCACCAGTACGCCGGCTATTCCGGCGGCTCCAAGACGCTGGCGGTGGGCGCCGGCGGTGAGAAGATGATCGAGTACACCCATGGGCCGCACATGCTGGACCATCCCGGCACCCGGCTGGGACGCATCGAGGGCAACCCCTTCCAGGAGGCGGTGATGGAGGCCGGCCGGCGGGCAGGCCTGAACTTCATCATCAACGCGGTGCTGGATGATGCCAACCGCATCGTGGCGGTGCGCGCCGGCGACCCCCAGGCGGCGTTCCTGGAGCTGGTGCGTATTGCCCGGGGGATCTATGAGGTGCCCATTGACCGCCAGTACGATGTGGCTGTCGGTGGGGTGGGGTTCCCGAAGGACGCTAACCTGTATCAGGCCAGCCGGGCGGCCAGCTATCTGTACTTTGCGCCTACGCCGGTGGTGCGCAAAGGGGGTATCATTATCATCGCCGCCCAGTGCCCGGAGGGCGCCGGCGACGGGGTGGGCGAGCAACGCTTTATCAAGGCCATGCGGGAGGCGCCCGATGTCCAGGCGGTCCTGCGCGATGCCCGCGAGCACGGCTATCCCCCTGGCCAACAGCGCGCCTTCGTCATGGCCAAGGTGCTGGAGGACTGTCCGGTTATCGTGGTCGGCGCAGAGTGTCCGGATATCGTGCGGGATGCCAAGATGATACCGGCCGCGACTATGGAGGAGGCGCTGGAGATGGCGGCGGAGCGGCTGGGCCGGCACCTGGATGTCCTCATCGTCCCCCATGCCATGCACACACTCCCTATTGTTCGAGGTCAGGCGTCATGATGTTCCAGCCGCGGGTAGAAAATGCTGTCCAGGCGCTGGGAGAGCGCATTTCGCACGATGATATCCTGCGCTGTATCCGCTGTGGATTATGCTCCTATACCTGCCCAACCTATCGGGTGGAAAACTGCGAGAGCATGGGGCCGCGCGGCCGGCTGGCGCTGGTGCGCGCCCTCATCGAGGGCAAGCTGGAACTCTCCCCGCGCTTTGCGGAGAAATTCTACGACTGCGTGCTGTGCGCGGCCTGTACCTCTGCCTGTCCGGGCGGTACCCAATCGGATGCGATGATGCTGGAAGCGCGCCGCATCCTGTATAAGGCCGGCCTGGCGCCGGAGCCCATCGCCGGCCTGCTGGCACGCCTGGAAGCCCAGCATAATATCTCGGGCGAGGATAACGCCGGCCGGCTGATGTGGTCCAGTAATATGGAACGGGCGCCGGGAGGGCTAGGCCGGCGGCAGGCGGAGATGGTCTACTTCGTCGGATGTGTCAGCTCGTTGTTCCCCATGAGCTTCAGCATCCCGCAGGCCTTCAGCCGGACGCTGGACCTGGCCGGCGTGAACTACGCCCTGCTGGGAGAGGCGGAGTGGTGTTGCGGTTACCCGGCGTACATCAGCGGCGATGTGGAGCTGGCCCGTCAAGCGGCGGCGCATAATCTGGAGGTCATCCGCAGTGCCGGCGCGCGTCAGGTGGTGGTGACCTGCCCCTCCTGCTACCATGTGTTCACCCATATCTATCCGGAACTGCTGGGAGAGGGCGCTTTGGCCGGCCTGAAGGTGCTTCACGCGACCGAACTGCTGGCGGACCTGCTGGAAGGTGGGGCGCTCAGGCCGGCGGGGCAGGCCGTGCGGGTTACGTATCATGACCCTTGCGACCTGGGACGCAAGAGCAAGCTGTTTCTCCCGCCGCGGCGCGTCCTGCACGCCATCCCTGGGTTGGAACTGGTGGAAATGGCTTCCACTGGTGAGAACTCGCTGTGCTGTGGGGGCGGGGGCAACGTCGAGAGCAGCGCGCCGAGCCTCGTGGAGAGCATGGCGGCGCGCCGGCTGGCCGAGGCGCAGGATACCGGCGCGGAACTGATCGTTACTGCCTGCCAGCAGTGCAAGCGCACCCTCACCAGCGCGGCGCGCAAGCGGCGGGTGCGCATGCGCATCCTGGACGTGGTCGAACTGGTCTGGCAGGCGCTGTCAGCAGAGGGGTAGCGCAGAGGGAGCGGAAGCCCAGCCGGGCTTTGCACCCTGAGACTGGCGCTTCAGCATCAGGCTCAGGCAGATAAGGAAGGTGGTTCGCTCTACCCCCCGGCCCCTTCCCCGCGCGCAGGGAAGGGGGCGTTCGCGGAAAGCGCCCCAGCATTCGGCGTAGGGTTGAACGCCAGTTTCTTGTAGAAACGAGGATATAAGGTAGGGATGGAATTCTGTCGGGAATTTGTGCAGGAGCTGGAGCAGATTGTCGGGCCGGCGTATGTGCATACCGACCCGGTGGACCTGCAGTGCTATGCCTTTGATGCCACTTTTGAGGAGTGGCGGCCCGATGTGGTGGTGCGGCCGGCGACTACGGACGAGGTAGCGCGCGTCCTGCGCTTGTGCAACGAGGCACGTGTGCCGGTCATCCCGCGCGGTATGGGGAGCGGGCTGGCCGGCGGCACGGTGCCCTCGCCGAACGGGGGACTGGTGCTCAGCCTGACCCGCATGAACCGCATCCAGGAAATTGACGAAGTCAACATGACGGTCACGGTCGAGGCCGGCGTTATCACCGCAGATTTGCAGGCCGAGGTGGAGCGGCGCGGGTTGTTTTATCCGCCTGACCCTTCCAGCATCAAGCATTCTACCATTGGGGGGAACATCGCCTGCAACGCCGGCGGTCCCCGCTGTCTGAAATACGGCGTTACGAAGGATTACGTGATGGGCGTCAAGGCGGTGCTGGCGGACGGACGAGTGTTCTCCGCCGGCGGCAAGCCCATCAAGTACGTCACCGGCTATGACCTGCCGGCTCTGCTCACCGGCTCGGAGGGCACGCTGGCGGTGGTTACCGAGGCACTACTGCGCCTGACGGTGAAGCCCACCGTGGCGCGCACGGCTGCCGTGGCCTTCCATGATTTGGACCTGGCCAGCCAGGCCGTCAATAAGGTGCTGTGGGCCGGCTTTGTGCCGGCGACGCTGGAGCTGATGGACGATACCACTATTCACACGGTGGAGGAATATCTGCACATCGGCCTGCCTTTGGATGCCGCGGCCATGCTGATTGTGGAGAGCGACGGCCGGGATGAAAGGGTGGTGGATGATGAGATGCAGGGCATGGTGGAGATATTCCGGGCGGCCGGCGCCGCCGATGTGCGGGTAGCCAAGGATGAGAAGGAGCGGGACGCGCTGTGGCGCGGCCGGCGCTCGGTTTCCCCATCGCTGGCGCGCCGCCGGCCGCATAAGCTGGGAGAGGATATCTCTCTGCCGCGCTCGGCCATCCCGGAGGCTATCCGGCGCATCAAGGGGGTGGCGGCTAAGTACGGTCTGCCCATTGCCATTTTCGGGCATGCCGGCGATGGTAACCTGCATCCCAACATCCTGTTCGACCGCCGCGATGCGGAGGAATGGGCCAGGGTACAGCAAGCCATGGCGGAGATATTTGCCATCGCGCTGGAGCTGGGAGGCACGCTTACCGGAGAGCACGGCGTGGGCATTATGAAACGCCCATTCGTCTCACAGGCGCTGGACCCAACGGCGGTGGAGGCCATGTGGCGCATTAAGCGCGCCCTCGACCCCCACAACATCCTCAACCCGGGGAAGGTCTTTCCCGCTGAAGTAACGGGATGAGCCGTTTCCCCGTTCAAGAATGCCGGTGATGATGCTACAATCAGTTAGGAGGAATAAAACACATGGAATGGATGCTGATCGAGCTTGGGCTGTACTTCGACCAAGCCAACGTCATTTATAATCCGGATGACGATTGGTACGCGGATTTTCTCAAGCCCTATTATGTGATCACTAAGGATGGGCAGTACCTGTTCGCCTGTTTGCAGGCAGGACGCGCTCCCTCGCGCGCTTTCCACCTGGACCCGGTGGGATACCGGTTGGGCAAGGGACAGCAGAGGTTCGCCCCGGGGGTAGAGATCGGCCGGCGCTTTATCCAGACCATCAAGCAGTACCTCACCCGCTGTAAAGTGATTGTGCTGGACGGTATTCAAGGAGAGGCTGGCTATGAGACCGGCGTGCGCGTGGTGGTAAGCATCCAGAACCCGCACTCGGCGTACATCGCCTGGATGGGCCGACAGATGATCTTCCCCTATAAGCCAGAAGTGCCCATCAAATGCTGGAACTACATCGTGCCGGAGCCACTGCCAGCGGACGTTGTGGCGGAAATCAAGCGCTTCTACCCGGATTACGAGGAAGACCTGCCCATTTCGCTGTATGACTGGACACGCGTGGACGAAGACGTGCGGCAGGTCGTCAGCGTGCGCTTCGATTACTTTGGCGCGGCCTTCAAGAAGCCCAACCTGACGCTGGTCTGGAACCGCGGCGAGGCGGACGGCTGTATCTCATACCACGCCGGCGCCACCCGCGACCGCATCTTGAAAGGGCTGTCCGGCACGGGCAAGACGACCCTCTCAGTGGGGCCGGACCTGGAGCAGGACGATGCTTGTTTGGGCCGGCCGGTGCTGGGGCCGGATGGGAAGGTGGAGAAGGTCCAGATCATCGGGCTGGAAGCGGCCAGCTTTGCCAAGTCGGAGGGTCTGACGCCCGAAAGCCCGGAGTGGGTGGGGTTGATGAAGAGCCGGCAGGTGGGTCCGGACGGCCGGCGGCCCATCGTCCTGGTGATGAACGTGGACTGCGAGGGGGTGGAGTACCGGCTGGAGAACATCGCCGGCTACCAGGTCAGGGTACCCAGGCAGGTTCCCGGCGAAGAGATCGGCAGTCTCCAGCCCACCCGCTATGAGAAAAGCAAGACCACCAACGGCCGCTTTATTTTCCGCTTCAGCGAGCTGAACCCGGATTGGGGTTCCCCTGAGCCGAAGTGGCTGCGCAGTGAAGGACTGTCCTTCAAACGCTTTGATATCCTGGAGCCTGTGATTCGCGTAGTGGACCCGGAGATGGCGGTAGCGCTGGATTCCGCCTGCGAGAGCATCATCACCAGCGCGCTGTCGGACCAGCCTGTTGGCACGCGCGTGCGCTCGTACGCGGCCACCGACTTCATGGCACGCGAGCAGGCACAGCAAGCCTTGCTGAAGCTGAGGGTGTATCGCGACCTGGGGCTGGGGCCGGACGGGAAGCTGGTCTTCTTCATCGTCAATTCGGGCTATGTGGGAGAGTTTGACATCCAGGGCCGGCAGATTCTCCGCTACGACGAGAAGGGACAGCCTATTCCTCGCATTGACCAGGCCACCGGCATGCTGTTGAAGGACGGTCAGGGGAATATCCAGTACCTGGGTCAGGGCGAGAAGATCACGGTGCAGGACTCCAAGCGGCTCTTGCATTTGGTCGAGCATCGGCTGATCCAGCACTGGCTGGAGAACCCCATTTTCGGGTACTGGATACCGGACCCGCGAGAGCTGGAGGAGGTGCACGGCATGAAGGATTTCCGCCGGCGCTTCAACCTCCTGCGCTATTACACGCCGGAGGAAATCCTGGCCTTTGCCGAGCGCGATATCGCCGAACGCACCGCGTACCTGGATGATCTGTTCCGCGGCCAGGAGGGGTATGAGGAACTGCGGCCGGTGATCGAGGTGTGGAAGCGCCGGCCCTTGCCGTCCCCGGAGGTGGTGCGGGCGTTTTATGAGGAGCATTTTGGCCGGCCGGACGCTTAATATACCCCTCTGTGATTTTTCTCCCAAGCCGGCACGGGGATGGAGTCCTCGTGCCGGCCTTTCCTTTTGCGTCTCATCCTATAGAAACGGCCAATCCCAGACTTGACGATTCCAATTCTATGTTGTATAATTTATGTAATATTACGGATGAATAATATGACGTATGTCAATGTCAACGCCATCGCCCCAACCGCAACCGAGACACCGATGAACAAGGCGCTCTTTGCGGACCCGGTATGGCGGGAGGAGGTTCTGCGGCGCATCCCCGCCGGCCGCTTCTGCACGCCGGAAGACCTGGTTGGCCCGGTGGTCTTCCTGGCCAGCGATGCGGCGAGGTTTGTGCACGGTGTGACCCTGCCCGTCGACGGCGGCTGGACGGCCTGGTGATCAGGGGAGGTCATCTTGCGCATCGCGCTACTGCAACTGCAGTGTAACGATCTGGAGCAGGCGGAAGAAGGCCTGCGTCATGCTCTGGAAATGGTAGACGAGGCCGGGCGTAGAGGGGCGGACCTTATCGTACTGCCGGAGAGCACCTATCCGGCGTACTACTTGCGAGGTCTGCGCGAGTACCAGGAGGCTTCTCTGCGCCCTTGGCCCGAGCTGGTGGAGCTGTTCGGCGAGAAGGCGCGTCAGTATCGGGCGTATATCGCGGCCGGCATCGTCCAGCCCGGTGAGGCCGGCGGGATGCCGCGCAACGCGGTGGTGCTGTGGGGACCTGACGGCAAGGTCATTGGCAGTACGGCCAAGAGCTTCTTGTGGCACTTCGACCGCTGTTGGTTCGCCGGCGGCACCATGTACCCGGTGTTCGACACCGACCTGGGACGCATCGGCCTGATGGTCTGCGCCGACGGCCGCATGCCGGAGATTGCCCGGGTGATGGCCCTCAAGGGCGCTCAGCTCATCGTGGACGTGACGGCGCTCGTATCGGGCGGTGGGGATAGGGCGGCGCTGTCCAATCCCCAGCTCGAATACATGCTGCCGGCGCGCGCCATGGAGAACGGCGTTTGGCTCGTGGTGGCGAACAAGGTGGGGCTGGAGGCCAGCTCGGTGTTATACTGCGGCGGGAGCTGTGTCATCGGCCCGGATGGGAAGAAGCGCGCACAGGCCAGCCCAGACCGCGAGGAGATCGTCGAGTGCGAGATCGAACTGGCCGGCGGGCCGGCCCTGCCTGTCGTTCGGCACCCGCAGGCATACGCGCTCATTGCCGCGCCGACGGATACCCTACCCATCGCCCGCACCCTCAAAGAGGCAGTTGTGCCGGAGGAGACCGTCGTCCGCGTGGCGGTGGTGCAGATTCAAGCCGGCCGCTCCATGGAGGCGTATCTCCAGCGTGCCGCGGAGCTGACGGATACCGCCGTGCGGCAGGACGCCGGCCTGGTTGTCCTGCCTGCCGAACTGCCGGCAGAGGCGGTGCAAAACCCGGAGAAAGCGGTACTTTTCCAGACACGCCTGGCCGAAATCTCCGCGAGGGTGAAATGCGGTCTGGCAGGAGTGGTGGAGGAGTTTGCCGGCGGAGCGCGCTATCGCACAGCCATGCTCTGGGATAAAGGGGTTCTGATCGGGCAGTACCACAAGGTGCATACCGACGGTAGCGGCTATGCCGCTGGCGAGTCCCTGCCGGTGTTTGAAACCCGCTTCGGCCGGCTGGGCTTCATGCTGGATGAAGAAGCCCTGCTTCCCGAAGTGCCGCGCTGTCTGATGCTGGGTGGGGCGGATGTGGTCATCTGGCAGGCCGGCCGGACGGACCTGCCCCTGCGTCTACTGGCACGCGCTCGCGCGGATGAGAGCAAGGTTTATCTGGCACTGGGCGCCGCTTTTGGGCAGGGGACCGCGCTGGTGAATCCCGCCGGCGCTTTCCTGGCGGCCGCACTGCCCGATGTGGAGCAGGTGATTGCTGGCCAGGTGGCGTGGGCCACGGCAAGGTATAAGGAAATGGCTCCCAGCACCCATGTGGTGTGGGGGCGCCGACCAGAGACGTACAAGGAGCTGATCCGATGAAAGTTGATCTGGTCATCCGAGGCGGTACGATCGTTTTGCCCCAGGGAAGGTTCCCTGGGGACGTGTATGTGCAGGATGGGCGCATCGCCGCCCTGGGGAAAATCGAAGGGGTCAGTGGGAAGCGGGAGATTGACGCCGGCGGACTGCTGGTCCTGCCCGGCGCGGTGGACGGCCATGTCCACATGATGGACCCTGGCCACACTGAACGGGAAGACTTCACCACCGGCACCGCCGCCGCGGCGGTGGGCGGCGCGACTACCGTCATCGAACATCACCGCACGGAACCGCCCGTGCTGAACGCCAAGGTCTTCGCCGAGAAACGGGATTACTGCGCCAAGAAAGCCATCGTGGATTTCGCCTTCATGGGCGGCGCGGTGCCGGACAACCTCGGCGAGCTGAAGGGCATGTGGGACATGGGCGCTGTGGCTTTCAAGACCTTCACCTGCGAACTGCACGGCGTTACCCCTATGTATCCCGGCATGCTCCAGGAGCTGTTCCACACCTTGAAGGCTTTCAACGGCATTACTCTTATCCATGCGGAAGAGGACACGCTGTTGAAGGTCAACGAAGAGAAACTGCGGGCGTCTGGGCGTAAGGATTACCTGGTGGTGGCGGATTGGCGGCCTCCCGAGACGGAACTGCTGACTATTTCCAACGCTGTGGCGCTGGCCAAGGGAATCGGAGCGCGTGCTGTGTTCGCCCATGTCAGCCTGTGCGAATCTCTACGGGTCATCCAAGAGGCTCGCCGCGCCGGCGCCAAAGTCTACGCGGAGAGCTGTCCGCAGTACTTCTATCTCACGAAAGAGGATCTGGCGCGCAAAGGGCCTTGGCTGAAATTCGCTCCGACGGTGCGCGATCGGGAGAATGTCGCACAGATGTGGCAGGAGCTGGAGCTGGGACATGTGGACATCGTCAGCACCGACCACTGCCCTTATCCCAGGGAGGAGAAGGCCGCCGGCCTGGACGATATCTGGAAAGCGCCTTACGGCATCCCCGGCATTGAGACAACGGTGCGCCTGATGCTCAACGGCGTGAACCAGGGCAGGGTCAGCCTAGAGCGGGTGGTGCAGGCGCTGTCGGAGACGCCGGCTAAGCTCTACGGTCTCTATCCGCGCAAGGGAACGCTCCTGCCCGGCGCCGATGCAGATATCCTGCTGGTGGATATATCGGTGCGCGAGGTGCTGTCCAACGATACGGTGGTGTCCAAGTGCAAATGGACCCCGTACGATGGCATGGAGGTGCAGGGCAAGGTGGTGATGACCCTAGTGCGCGGCAGTGTGGTGGCGGAGAACGGCCGGCCGGTTGGCGAACCCGGATACGGCATGTTCATCCCCAGGTTGGATGCCGGCCGATAAAGCCGCGGTGCTGAGGTGTGAAAACGGGGCTGTGACCTCTGACACAGCCCCGTTTGATCACCGCGCTGGAAATGGGTTATCTGGATTCCTGGCGTTCCGGGCGCCGACTGCGGTTGTGCACCAGGCTGTCGCAGACATGCTGTAAATGGGCGACAATCAGCTCGGACGCTGCGTTGGCATCGCCGCGCTCACAGGCTTCCAGGATCGCGCGATGCTCTTGAATGGCGCGGCGGGCTCGCTGGGGATGGGAGATATCGCTGACCAGGTACGGCTGAACGGTGTTGCGCAGGCTGTCAATGATGCCCAGCAGACGAGGGCGCCCAGAGATGGCATACAGTTCCGAATGGAAGCGGTGATTGAGCGTGGTCCAGGCGAGGGGGTCGTCTATGACCTCTTCCATCTCGTTGACCAGCGCCTTGAGGTTCTCCAGCATTTCCGGGGTCATCTTGGGGATGGCCAGACGGATGGCCATGGACTCCAAGACACAGCGAATCTGATAGATTTCCTCGATCTCTTCCACGGAAAGGTCGCAGACCTCCACCCCCTTGTGGGGCAGAAAGCGGACCAGACCCTCAGCTTCCAGGGTGCGCAGGGCTTCGCGCACGGGCATGCGGCTGACCTGGAAGCGTTCGGCGATTTCCGCCTGGTCAAGGCGCTGGCCGGGTTTCAGCCAGCCGCGCAGTATGGCCTCGCGGATGCGGTCGGCGACCAGTTCCTGAAGGGTGCGGTAGGTGGGAGCTCCCCAATCTTCCAGTTTTTGCATTTGATCCCTCGCTTATGCCGGCCCGGACACGGGGACAACAGACATTATCAAATATAAATTACCATTGATTAATGTTTGTGTCAAATTATGCGGGCTTGCGTATCCTTTGGTACGAAGGGGGAGGGTGGGGAAAAGGTCAAGATTGGCATTGAGGGTGTTGAAAAAGTGCTGTTGGGGACTGTGGCCCAAAACATCATACCCCCTTACACGAGGAAGGGGATAGGGGTTGGGGTTTCAGTACCTTCTTGGACGTTCTCGACTTGCCCTAGGAGGTCGGTCACCCGCTTATCGGAAGTTCGCCGGCGGCTGGAAGCTGCCGGCTGAGGAAGCGAAGCCCCCTACAGGGGCTTGGCACTGTAAGCCTGGTGCTTCAGCGCCAGACGAAGTCGGCCTGCGCCGACTTCGCGAAGCCTGCGCAGGCAAGTTTCTTGTAGCAGTGGCTTCAGCCGCCAGGCCGCGGAGGACAGGCCGGCTTTGACCGTCCCCGCCGGCTGTGCTACAATATGGCTGATTCTCGATCTATCTTTCCTCACGGCGGGTCTATGGCGAGGGTCTTCGCGTTTGCCAATCAAAAGGGTGGGGTGGGGAAGACTACCACAGCCGTGAACCTGGGGGCGTATCTGGCCGCCGCCGGCCAGCGCGTGCTCCTGGTGGATATTGACCCACAGGCCAACGCTACCAGCAGTCTGGGGGTAGATAAGAACCGCTTACCGCATTCCATGTATGACGTTCTGCTGGGACAGACGGGCATAGCGGAGATCATCCAGCTCACCGGACAGGTGCGGCTGGACCTGGCGCCATCCGCGCCGGCGTTGGCCGGCGCTGAGGTGGAGCTGGTTGCTCTGCCGGACCGTGAGCGCTTGCTCAGCCAGGCACTGCAGGACATCCTGCCGCGCTATGACTTTATCCTGATTGACTGCCCGCCGAGCCTGGGTCTGCTGACGGTGAATGCGCTGACCGCGGCCCAGCATGGGGTGATTATCCCGGTGCAGTGCGAGTTCCTGGCGTTGGAGGGGCTGACGCAGTTACTGCAGACCATTGAGCTGGTGCGGCGTACCCTGAACCCGGGCCTGCGGGTGCATGGGGTGCTGATGACGATGTACGACCCGCGCACTCGGCTCTCCCAGCAGGTAGTGGACGAGGTGCGCAAGTATTTCGGCCGGCGCGTGTTCGCTACTATTATCCCGCGCAGTGTGCGCTTGAGCGAGGCGCCCAGCTACGGCATGCCGATTTTGAATTACGCCCCGCATTCCGCCGGCGCCGCCGCCTACGAGTCGCTGGCGCGGGAGCTACTGCGCGATACCACACCGGCGTGAAGGCTCAGGAGGAACGAACCGTGGCACAGCCAAAGCGCGGACTGGGTAAGGGCTTGGGCGCATTGATACCCACTACGCCGTCGGCCGCGGAAGGGCTCGTCGAATACATCCCGGTCGAGCTGATTGCCCCCAATCCGCATCAGCCCCGCAGTGCCGTTCCGCCGGAATCGCTGGAGGAGCTGGCCGGCTCTATCCGCGAGCACGGCGTCATCCAGCCGCTCATCGTCACCCGCTCGGACGACCCTCTGGCGGACGTGCCCTATGTCCTGATTGCCGGCGAGCGGCGCTGGCAGGCCGCCAAACTGGCGGGGCTGACTACCGTGCCGGCCATCGTCAAAGAGGCAACCCCCCAGCAAATGCTGGAGCTGGCGCTGGTGGAGAACATCCAGCGTGCCGACCTGAACCCGCTGGAAGAGGCACACGCCTATCATCAGCTCATCGAAGAATTTGGGCTGACGCAGGAGCAAGTGGCGGAAAGGGTGGGCAGGAGCCGTGTGGCGGTCACCAATGCCCTGCGGCTACTGCGCCTGCCGGCCAAGGTGCAGACAGCACTGGCGGAGGGACGGATTTCGGAAGGGCATGCGCGCGCTTTGCTCTCACTCGAGAACGAGGCCCTGCAGGTGCAGACCATGAATTTGGTCATCAGCCGGGCGCTGAGCGTGCGGCAGACCGAGGAGCTGGTGCGCCGGCTGTTGGAAGGTGGGCGGAAGAAAGATGCACCGGCGGAGGATGGCCGGTCGCCCGAAACCCGCGCCCTCGAGGCGGAGTTTGAGAGCGCACTGGGCACACGCGTCCAGCTCATGCGCAGTCGCAGGGGCGGTAAGCTGGTGATTCACTTTTACTCGGAGGAAGAACTGCAGGCGCTGTATGACGCCATCGTGGCACGCCGCCGGCAGTAGCAGGACATGCTGCTGTACGTTGGGTGACAGTCGCCTGCAAAAGGTATTGGGGCATAATACGCCACTTTTTCAACGAAATCCTCAAAAACTATTGACGATTTCTGTTGCCGGCAGTATAATTATATTTGAAATCATTGATATAAGTTTTCATCGAACTCATTCCTCGCAGTATCTTCTGCTTCGACCCGGGTGGCTTTCCCGGTCTATCCGCCCCAAGGTGTTTGCCGGCCTGAATACCAATCTTTGTCGGCTGAAAAGTATCCCGAAGAAGTCGCTTGTCTGCCTGGTAGGATTGGCTGAAAGGAGGTGATGGAGGAGCCAATCACAGGCGGGTTTCCCCAGGGGTTGGGTCACGTTGGTATGAGTGGATCTTGAGCATGCTGTGCTCAACAGTATCTCAAAGGAGAGGTGCAAGATGAAAAAGCTCTTGCTGGCGGTGGTAATTTCCATACTGCTGGGTGTCCTGCTGGTAGGCGGTATTCCGGGAATGGCCGGCGCCGCAGGCTTCGATGAATTCGGCTACAACTATACTGCGCGCATCTTTGTCGGCCCTGCCGATGGGGTGGACCGTGTTCTTGATGGAATGGTGTGGGGCGACCCGACCTATGCCAATGACCATCTGGTCATGAAATGGTCCAAGGCTTGGGATAACGCCCGATTCCACGGCGCGCCCTGGACCCCAGAGGCATGGTGCACCAATGAATGGAACGGCGCGGTGCCAGGTGGGAGCGGCGAGGTCTGGCATTACAAGATCGTCTGGGTCGGTCCCGAGCTGGAGAACAGCCCCTACTGGCGCGAGGGCGGCTACGCCATTTGGGGGCAGTTCGAAGTCATCTTTGACCACGGGACGGGTCCGGATGGGCATTTCTGGTATGCCCATGCCCGGCCAGCCGGCCTGATGACCCGATAAGCGCAAAGCCCCGCTTCGCTCAGGTGACAGTCGTCTGCCAGATGACTGTCACCTGTTTTTATGCCCGAATCCCCCTATTTGACAAGATTGGGAGGCTGTGGTAAATACACTGCAACGATATAAATCAAACAGCGGAACAGCAGACGCGATGAGTTACTGCATCATCTTGCAGTACAACGCCAAGAAGGAGTCGAAGAAGCAGGCCGGCGGGCCTGGCTAGGGTCGCGTCTGCCATAATTCCGGACGCGTGCCGGCCAGCCCAGAGAATTCTGGAGCTGGCCTTTTTATTTTACTGGGGAAGCGAGGGGCTGAGGAGCTCCTCCACAGAGGCAGAGATGCACGCCCTGGCGAGCCAGATATGGCTTGACCAGGGCGTTGCCATAATCCTGGAAGCAGAGGGGGAATTGAGAGCATGGCCATCGAGCGGTTCAATATTATCGAATCCACATTGCGAGAGGGGGAGCAGTTCGCCGGCGCTAATTTCACCACCGGGCAGAAGATTGATATCGCCCAGGCGCTGGACGAGTTCGGCGTGGAGTATATTGAGCTGACCTCGCCGGCGGCATCCCCGCAGTCCTTCCGCGACTGCCGCACCATCGCCAACCTGGGCCTGCGCTGTAAGGTCGTCACCCACGTGCGCTGTACGCTGGAGGATGCCAAGCTGGCCGTGGATACCGGCGTGCAGGGGATTGACGTGCTGTTCGGCACCTCGTCTTTCCTGCGGGAGTTCAGCCACGGCAAGGACATCCCGTATATCATTGACAGCGCCATCAAAGTGGTGGATTACATCAAATCCCAGGGGCTGGAGGTGCGCTTCAGCGGGGAAGACGCCTTCCGCAGTGATATCGAGGACTTGCTCCAGATTTTTGCCGCCGTGGACCAGGTTGGGGTGGACCGCGTCGGCATCGCGGATACCGTGGGCATCGCTACTCCGCTTCAGGTATATGATCTGGTGCGGCGCATCCGTCAGGTGATCAAGCCCACGACGGACATCGAGTTCCACGGCCATAATGACGCCGGCTGTGCTATTGCCAACAGCTACTGCGCCTTGGAGGCCGGCGCAACCCACGTCGATACCAGCATCCTCGGCATCGGCGAGCGCAACGGCATTACCCCTCTGGGCGGCCTGATCGCCCGGCTGTACACCGTAGACCGCTCCCTGGTGAAGAAATACAAGCTGGAGATGCTGCGCGACCTGGAGAACATGGTCGCCAATATGGTGGGCATCTCGATCCCCTTCAACAACTATATTACGGGCATCACGGCCTTTACCCACAAGGCCGGCATCCATGCCAAAGCTCTGCTTAATAACCCCGAGACCTATGAGGCGATCAACCCGCGCGATTTCGGGCTGACCCGTTATATCAGCATCGCCCATAAGTTGACCGGCTGGAACGCCATCAAGGCGCGCGCCGAGCAGTTGGGCTTGAAGATGACGGACCAGCAGATCAAAGAGGTAACCGCGCACATCAAGGCGCTGGCGGATACGCGGCCGCTGACGCTGAGCGATGTGGATGCGATCTTGCAGGAATGGACGTCTCGTGGGGAGAGGGAAGGAGAGTTCGCATGGGCCTGACGCTTTCGGAGCAGATCATCTCGCATGCCGCCGGCCGCAAGGTACGTGCCGGCGACCTGGTGGTAGTCCCCGTGGACTGTGCCATGGGAGTGGATTCCATCACTCCCAGCATTATTGACGTGATGCGGGACGAGCTGGGGGTGGAGCGGGTATTCGACCCTGATAGGATCGCTATCATCATTGACCATGTGGCGCCGGCGGTCAATATCGCCACCGCTAACGCCCAGGCCAAGGTGCGCCGCTTCGCCATGGAGCAGGGCATCCGGCATTTCTACGACGTCGGGCGAGGGGTATGCCATCAGGTGATGATTGAGGAGGGGTTGGCCGGCCCCGGCCAAATCGTCATCGGCTCCGACTCCCATTCGACGAGCTACGGGGCGGTGGGCGCCTTCGGGTGCGGCATGGGTGCGACGGATATCGCGCTGGCTTGGGCCACTGGCCATACCTGGCTGAGGGTGCCGGAGACCATCTGCATCCGCGCTCGCGGGAACTTCCAGGCCGGCGTGACCGCCAAGGACCTGACCCTGTGGGTGGAGCAGACCCTGGGAGCCGACGGCGCGACCTATCGCGCCGTGGAGTATCACGGCGTGGATATGCTCAGCCTGGCCTCGCGGCAGACGCTGGCCTGCATGACGACCGAGCTGGGCGCCAAGGCCGGCATCATCCCGCCCAGCGGCGAGGTGGCGGAGCGCTTTCCGGTGCCCGAGTGGTTGAGGGTGGACCCGGACGCGCGGTACGAGCGGGTAGTGGAAGTGGACCTGGGTTCATTGGTCCCGCTGGTGGCGGTTTCCCCAAGGGTGGACGACGTGCGGCCGGCCGCTGAGCTGGGGCATATCCGCGTGGACCAGGTCTTTATCGGCACATGCACCAACGGTCGGCTGGAGGACCTGCAGATGGCGGCGCGCATCCTGCGCGGCCGGCGGCTGGCGCCGGGCGTGCGCATGCTGGTGGTGCCGGCGTCCAGCAGGGTGCTGATGGATGCCATGGCGGATGGGACCCTGGCGGTCCTGCTGGAGGCCGGCGCGACCATTGGGACGCCCGGCTGTGGGCCGTGCATCGGCCGGCATATGGGCGTGCTGGGCGATGGTGAGGTGGCCTTTTCTACCGCCAACCGCAACTTCCGCGGGCGCATGGGCTCGCCTCACGCCGAGATTTACCTGGGCTCGCCGGCGACCGCGGCGGCCAGTGCAGTAACCGGGCGCATCACTGACCCGCGCGAGTTCCTGTGAGCAAGGAGGAGGGAAAATGGCACGGGTGTGGTTGTTTGGTGAGGATGTGGATACCGACCAGATCGTGCCGGGGCGCTATGCCCCGTACATGACTTCCGAGGCGGAACTGCCCAAGCATGCTTTTATTGAAGCCCGGCCGGAGTTCGCGCGGGAGGTGCGTCCAGGGGATATTATCGTCGCCGGCGCCAATTTCGGGTGCGGCTCCTCGCGCGAGTATGCGCCCAAGGCGCTCAAGCTGTGCGGCATCGGCGCCATCATCGCGCCGAGCTTTGCCCGCATCTTCTTTCGCAACGCGCTAAACCTGGGTATTCCCCTGTTTGAGGCGGATTTGACGAGTGTCCTGCGCGATGGGCAGGAAGTGACGCTGGACATGTCGCGGTATGTGGTGGTCACGGAGGCCGGCCAGGAATATCTTCTGAAACCGCCGCCGGCTTTCGTGCGGGAGATTTGGGAGGCCGGCGGTACGACGGCATATTTCCGCCGCTATGGGCGTCTGCCCGGCCAGTCGGCCGGCTGAGGAGGTGCGGAATGGGCTATCGGATTTGCGTCATTCCAGGTGACGGCATCGGCCGGGAGGTAGTGCCGGCGGCTATCGAGGTCCTGCGCGCCACGGGGTTGGAGCTCAATTTCCATTTTGCGGAGGCCGGCTGGGCATGTTTCGAGGAATTCGGCACCGCCCTGCCGGAGGAAACCATCCAGGCCGTGCGCCAGGCGGATGCGACCCTGTTCGGGGCGGTTTCCTCTCCCACCGGCCGGCGCGTGGATGGCTACCGCAGTCCTATCGTGGCACTGCGGCGGGAGTTCAATCTGTACGCCAACCTGCGGCCGGCGCGTTCCTGGCCGCTGGCCGGCGTGCCCCAGGATGTGGACCTGCTTATCGTGCGAGAGAACACGGAGGACCTGTACGTCCAGCAGGAGCATCTGGAAGGGGAACGCGCCGTTGCCCAGCGCGTCATCACGCGGCAGGCATCGGAACGCGTCGCCCGAGCGGCCTGCCGGCTGGCGATGGGCCGCCGGCGCAAGCTGACGATCGTGCACAAGGCGAATATCTTGCCGCTTACCTGCGGCCTGTTTCGCGATGCGGTCCGCGAGGTCGCTGGCGGGTTCCCTGGCCTGCAGGTGGAAGAGGTACTGGTGGATGCCATGGCGATGCGCCTGGTGCATGATCCGCAGTCCTTCGATGTTGTTGTGACAACCAATATGTTCGGCGATATCCTTTCGGATGAGGCGGCGGCGGTTTGCGGTGGGATGGGCCTGGCACCGTCCGCCAATTTGGGGGATTCCACCGCCATATTTGAGCCGGTGCACGGATCGGCGCCGGACATTGCCGGCAAAGGCATCGCCAACCCCATGGCCGCCATCCTGGCCGCTTCGATGATGCTGTCGTACTTGGGCGAGAGCGAGGCCGCCGGCTGGCTGGTGCAGGGGGTCGAGACCGCACTGCGCCGCGGTGTGGTGACGCCGGACCTGGGCGGCCAGGCGACCACTGCCCAGGTGACGGCCTTTGTGCGGGATGTCGTTGGGGAGCTGGCGGCCGGCCGATGGTATGCCGACGCCGCACAATCTTCGTCTGGTGATTCGGGCGCCAAGGGCGCATGGTACGCCTCGGCGCATCATGAGCTGGAGTGCACGATAGGCGAGGGTTTGCTGTTGGATCCCCCGCCGGCGGGGGAGGCGCCGCGGCCGGCGGTGCGGGGCCGGCGCTTTCAATTCAATTATCCTGGATCGCTGGGGAGGCAGGCATGGCTGTGAAAATCGGTATGTTGCTCTCGCGAGTGCGGGCGGAGGAGAAGCTCCTGGCGGATGAGATGGAACGCCGGGGCCTGGATTTCGAGCTGATTGATGACCGGCAGATCATCCTGCCCATGGATCAGCCTATGCGGCGCTGGGATGTGATACTGGAACGGTGCATCCAGCATTCCCGGGCGGAGCATGCCCTGCGGGTGTTTCAGGATTGGGGCATCCCTACGGTCAACCGCTGGGAGGTGGCGCAGATTTGCGGGAGCAAGTTCATGACGACGAGCGCCCTGATCCGCGCCGGCGTTCCCACCCCGCGCACCGTTATTGCCTTCACCGAGGAGTCCGCGCTCGAGGCCATCGAGCAAATGGGCTACCCGGTGGTCATCAAGCCGGTCGTGGGTTCCTGGGGGCGCATGGTGGTGAAGATCAACGACCGCGACGCGGCGGAGGCGGTCATCCAGCATAAGGCGACGTTGGGCAATTTCCTTCACTCTATCTTTTACATCCAGGAATACATCCGCAAGCCTGGGCGTGATATCCGCTCCTTCGTGGTGGGCGATGAGACTATCTGCGCCATCTACCGGACATCGGAGCACTGGATCACCAACACGGCGCGCGGGGGGCGGGCATCCAACTGTCCAGTGACGCCGGAGCTGGATGCGTTGAGCCGAGCGGCAGCGCGCGCTGTGGGCGGCGGTGTGCTGGCGATTGACATCCTGGAGGATGAAGATCGCGGCCTGCTGGTCAACGAGGTGAACTACACCATGGAATTCAGGAACAGCATTCACACGACCGGCGTGAATATCCCTGCCCGGGTGATTGACTATGTGCTTCGGGTGGCGCGCGGGGAGGTGGAAGGCCAGCCGGCCTCTACGATGGTTTTCTCCGGAACATTACAATAATGAAATAGTGCGAAAAAATACTCAACGCATTTCCTTTGCAGAAAGTCACAAGGCCGCGTCTTTGATGGACGCGGCCCTGTGACGATGTGGTGGGAGCGGTGGACTTACTGTGCTTTGCGCACCACGATGCCGCTGACGATGGCGTTGTCCTTCTGCGCCACGAAGCTGATCTTCAGTGTGCCGTTGGTGACGCTGGCGGTGAAGGACTTGGTCAGCTTGTAGTCATGGCCGGCCTGGGCAAAGATGTCGAAGTAGTTCAGCACCCGCTGGCCGTTGATGAGCACCTTGAACTGGCGCTTGCCGCTGGCCGTCCACCAAGGCTCCACAAACCACAGGTTGATGGTGTAGGTGCCGTTCTCGAGCCCGGTGAACTGGTACTCGAAGGAGCCTCCCGTACGGTAACAGCGTAGCATATCGTCCATATTGGTGCCGCCGATGGGGTCCCTCGTGCCAGGGCAGTAGGTCCGACCGCCGGTGAAGTACTGGTCCGCCGACCAGGGGCTATTGTTGGGGTCGGTCCAGTCCGGGCCGCCGGCGTTGATGCGGATAAGCACCGGCGTGGACTGCGGCGTGGGCGTGGCGGTTGCTGGGGCGGCCGGCGTGGGCGTGGCGGTGCTGGCCGGCGTGGGCGTGGCGGTGTGCGTGGGGGTTGGTACTGCGGCGCAGGCCGGGCCGGCCACAGTGCCGTACATCATCTTAGTGCCGGCCTTGATGGAGTACTGGCGGCTCTCCAGCTCCCAGTAGCCCCTGACCGTGACCCAGACGTTGCGTTTCTCACCGTCGGAATAGCCATTCGTGAATTTTACACCGCGCAGGCCGGAGTTGGGGTCAGGGCTGACGAACTCATAGGCCTCGCTGGCCGCCACGATATCGCCGGCGGTGATGCAGTTGCCCATGGACAGCACCCAGTTGCTGATGGCCGGCTTGGATCCGGATGTCACCCGATAGCGGAACTTCGTGTTGGTGCCGTCGAAGACACTGCCCAAGAAGACCACGTTGTACCCACCCGGGAGCGGCGTCGGGCTTGGCCCGACGGTTGGCACCACCGTGTTGGGTGGTATCGGTGTCGGCGTAAAGGTCGGCGTGGGCGTGTTCGTTGGCTCTGGTGTGAATGTGGGCGTGGGTGTTTCGGCCGGCGGCAGTGTGCGTGTCGGCGTGGGCGTCAGGCTGGCCGGCGTGCACACCCACGGATACCAGTAGACGTACATGCCGATGCCTTCGTGGATGGGGTTGCCGTTGACATCCAGGATATTGACGCCGTACTGGATTTCCACCACTTGGTCGGTCGGGCGGATGCCGGGCCACCAGGCACGCATGGTGAACTGCGTGTCGCCGCGGATGAGCTCCGGTTCCTCGTACTGCATCTCATTGCAGTTGGGGGCCTCAGATGGGCAGATTTCGGGCGTGTTGGGATGCACCACGCGCCAGGAGCGCTGGAGGTAGGCCTTGGCGCCGGGCGGCTCGATGGACAGCGTGCCGGTGACCACCACCCAGCCGGCCTGGTACTGACAGAGCGGGATGGAGGTGTAGCGGTGCCCGGAGTTCAGGAAACTGCCGCTCCAGTCCGTCACCCATACATCTTCCCCGCCCGGGATGGGCGTGTTGGTAGGTGTAGGCGTAGCCGGGTTGGGGGGAACGGGCGAGTTTGTGGGCGTCGGGGTTTCCACGGGCGCCAAGGCGCCTGTGGGGCCAGGCACCCAGCAGTAGTACACGTTCGTGCCGGCCTTGATGGAGTACTGCCGCTCCTGGGTCTCATGGTAGCCGCGGAAGGTGATGGTCACGACGCGGGTTTCGTTATCATTGTACCCCCTATCGAATTTCACACCGCGCAGGCCCGAATTGGGATCGGACATCACGAACTCATACGGCTCGCTGGCGCCGACGATGTCGGTAGGCCTGATGGAATCGGGCAAGGACAGCACCCAGTTACTGATAGACGGCTGACGTCCGGAAGTGACCCGGTAAGTGAAGGTGGTGTCCTGTCCATTGAAGGACGTGCTGATCAGCTCCACCAGATGCCCATTGCCGCAGGGCCCCAGGGTGGGCGTGGGCGTCGGCTCCGGCGTTTCGGTGTAGCTGGGGGTGACCGCCGGCGTGATGGTCTCGGTCACCACGGGCGTGGGAGCCGGCGGCCGGCAGGCCGCATCTTTCACACCAGTGGCGGTGTCGCGTCTGCCGATGTTGTGCTCCGGCCGACAGCCCTCGGCAATGATGCGCGCTTCGAGCTTGAGCTCCGTGCCGAAGGCCGGCCCTTCTGGCGGCAGGTCCATCCAGTCAGGGATCATGGTGACCACGACCTGCTGGGTCTTTACCTCGCCAGGGGCCAGGGAGCCAACGTTCCAGATTTCGGGCGAGATGGACTGGATCCACTGCTCCCCGCTGGTGGCGTAGATGTGAACCGTGAGGTCGCGCGCAGAGCCGTTCGATCCCAGGTTCTGCACCGTCAGGTTGTAGGTAAAGGTGCCGCAATCGGAGCAGGTCTGTGGTGTGAAGACCAGCGAGATGCTGGCGTCACACTGCTGGCCGCCGGGTGGGGTGGCAGTGGGCAGTACCGGCGTGGGCATACCCTTGTTGTCGGTCAGCTTGACCACGAACACGCCGTAGCTGGTCGGGTTGATCCAGTCGCCCTCGACGGAATAGGGGATGAATTTGCCGGAGATGGAATCCCCGCCGACGGAGTGCACCTCGAAGGCGGCGAAGGACACCAGGTTGTAGAAGTAGAAGTTCTCGTACTGGGGTTTGGTGGTATAGACCGGCGTCACGCCGCCGAATTCCTCGTTGGCCCAGCATTCATAGGAGCCGTACTGGGCGACATAGGTGGGGTTGCATTTGGCATAGGTGGTATAGTGGTAGACGTTGTTGAAGACGGGCAGGATGACGACGTCGCCCGGCCGCAGGACGCCCACATTGCCCCAGAAGTCATGGTCCGGGGTACCAGAGACCTGGCTGGGGACGCGCACGATGCCGGGATAGCCGCCGGCGGTCCAATCCCGCAGTGCGGGGTTGGTAGGAGTGCAGTACGTCCCGTAGCTGGGGTAGCGGCAGGTCAGCGCCAGCCACCCTGTGTCCGCGTTCCCGCTGGCCAGGTTGCGGTCATAGATGGTAGCTTCCTGCCCCACCTGGACGAAGCGCTCGTGCACGGCGATAGGCACCACGTTTTTGGCGGTCACCGCGGTGCCGTAGGCGGCGCCGGCCTGGGCCTTGGCCTGCAGGATGTCATACCCCAGCACCCGGGCGAAGAAGCTGGAGAAATCGGTGGAAGCGATGACCTCCACGCCGGTCACCCCGCTCTTCGGGACGGGGGAGCCGCTCCCCGGCCGAATGGGGGCGACGCGCACTCCGCCGGGCGCGGTGTAGTAGGCCTCCACGTATTTGGCCTTGTTGCGCGCCGCAAACTCCTGGATGATCATGAAGAGATCATCCGAGGTCATGGTCGGTGCGGTGGGGTCCAATTGGTAGAGGCCCAGGGCACGCGCGCCGGCCAGCGCGCCCGCGTCCGCGGCGTTCTGCATGGCACGCCGCTGGAAAAACGCGAAGCTGAGGTCTGTGGCAAAGGCGCCGAAGATCAGCAGTACGATCATCGCCATTGCCACGATCACGATGGATTGGCCTCTCTGACGCTGTAACGACCT
Organism: uncultured Anaerolineae bacterium; assembly: GCA_938049385.1. Taxonomy (GTDB): domain Bacteria; phylum Chloroflexota; class Anaerolineae; order JACIWP01; family JACIWP01; genus JACIWP01. The sequence continues at coordinate 55,410 of CALIBQ010000003.1, read as the reverse complement.
CTCGTTCATTGCCTATCCCCTCCTTTTCTGTACCGGGAGGCACCCGTTCGTTGCCGTCATTCGATATACATGGTGGACTGCGATACCAGGCGCAGTCTGGGAATGAAAAAGGTCCACGGCCGGAACCAGACGGTGACGCGCACGGAGATGCGGCACCCGACGCTCCGGCAGTTATCTGGGAACAGCACCTCGATATATGGGTTGTCGGTCGAGTTCTTGATCAGCAGGAGCTTGGAGTTGACCCGGTACATGATGTTGTTCGGGTCGGGGCTGAAGCCGGCATGGATGTTGTTCGGGTAAATGATGCCGTAGCGGGCCCCCTCGCGCGCGGCGTTGGAGATGACGCCGTAGGTGTACATCAGCCGCGCGAAGTCAATGGACCCGACCATCACTACTACCAGGAAGATGACCACCAGGGCAAATTCCACCAGGGTCTGACCGCGCTGACGGACCTGTGGGGAGCGAAACGCTTGCGTGATCTTTCGCATCATGGCTTTCACCTCCTCGTTTCACCCTCATGGCCCCAGCGGCGGTGAGAACGGGCTGTAGATGATGGCCATTTCGGCCGATTTGCGGATGTGGATCGTATTCATACCGATGATGCCCCCGAAATAGAGGGGCAGGTCGTAATCCACGGTGACGCGGATGGGGTTGCCGGCATAGGCGCCGCCGGCGGGAAAGCTCACGCTGACATGGGAAGTCGTCAACTGGACGCCGGTGAGGCCAAAGCTGGAGCCGTTAGCCTCATTCACAGTGCGGATGGCAATGGTGCCGTAATCCGTGGGGTGCAGTGAGCCGTAACGGGCACCCTCGCGCACGCCGTTCGTGAGGGCGATATAGGCATCAATAACGCGCCCCAAGTCAATGATGGTGGCCAGGATGAGAAGCAAGATCGGCGCGGTGAAGGCGATTTCCACCACGCTTTGGCCGAGCGATTTGCGCCGCGTGCCGCTGTCTCTCGGCTCATTGGCCCTGTGCTTCCAGAAGGACATGCGTTCCTCCCTGCTGTTCGTTCCAGACTGCCGGCATGTCACTTTGCCAATACTGCTTATAGCACATCGATACCACGGCGGACATGTGCCGCGGCTGGTTTCGTAATCCATTATACGTTTGGGAGTTGGGAAATCCATAGGATAATGGTCATGGGCCGAAAGTACTAATCGCTTTCGGCCCATGATGAGAGGGTTTCAATTGTCGCCAGAAGGGATTAGCTGAGAGGAATCTCCAGGCTGGCGCGGGTGCCCCGTCCCGGGGCACTTTCGATGCTGAATACACCGCCCAGCATCTGTGCCTGCTCGCGCAGGGCGGGGATGCCGAGGGCAGAGGGCTTGCCGGCGGATTGTTCCAGCGCCTCTGGGATAAACCCGACGCCGTTATCCTCCACGCTGGCTGTGACGGCTTCCTGCCCGAATTCCAGGGTAACTACGGTCTGGCTGGCTTGGGCATGCTTCTGCACGTTCCTGAGCATCTCCTGCACGCCGCGGAAGAGGATGACCTCGATGTGGCCGGGAAGCCGGCGCTCCTGGCCAAGCAGGTTGAACTGCACAGTGATGCCGCTTTTGTCCTGATAGTCTTTCAGATAGCGCCGCAGAGTGGGCACGAGGCCCAGGTCGTCCAGCATCATGGGACGCAGGTCGAAGATGAACTCGCGCACCTTCTGGAAGGTGGCATTGACCGCGCTACGCAGATTGGCCAGTTCCGCGCGAGCCTGGGCTGGGTTGCTGTCGAACAGCCGCTCGCAGATTTCGGCCTGCAAGATAAGGTTGGTGAGGGACTGCGCCGGCCCATCGTGCATCTGGCGCGCCAGCCGGCCGCGCTCGCGTTCCTGCGCCTCGATGATGCGGGCGATGGACGGCGCGCCGGCCGACACGGGGGTGGATGCGCCGGCGGGAAGCACCGCGGCGCGAGCGGTCTCAATAATGCGCTGGAGCAGGCTGGTGTACCTGGCAAGGTGCTGTTGGCGGCTTTGCAGTTGCTCAAGCTGACCGCGCATCATGAACAGGCGCATCTGGCTCTCCAGGTAAGAGGTGTACAGCTCCCGGATGTCCTGGCGCGGATAGGTTTCCAAGTTCGCTTCCATCTGGCGCACCTTGTTGGCCAGGCGGGTATTGTTCTGGGTCAGCTTTTCGACCTCGCTGGAACTCTGGCGGATAAGGATTTCGACCTCTTTGGCCTCTTTCTGTGCCTGTTCTAGCTCGTTCTGCAGTTCCAGCAGGAGCGCCTGGAGCGGCGATTTGCCGGCGGGCGTGTCGCGTTTCATCGAAACCTCCTCGATGCAGATAGCATTGGGATCAGCGGGTGTCCTGAAGCCGGATCCAACCGCGCTTCAGGGCATAGACGGCGGCTTGTGTGCGGTCGTTGACCGCCAGCTTGCGCAGGATGGAAGTGATGTGGTTTTTCACTGTTTGCTGGCTGATGTTCAACGTGTGGGCAATTTCCTTATTACTGCGTCCCTGGGCGATGAAGCGCAGGATTTCCATCTCGCGATCGGTGAGGGGCTGGAATATTTCGATATCCTCGGGCAGGGTGCCGGCGATGGACATCTGCTCGAACTGCTGGATCAGCCAGTCTGCGATTTGCTCCTTCTTCAGCACTTCTTCTCCCAGCACGTAGTTGCCGGCGTGCACCTGCCGGATGGTTTCAATAAGCTGAGTGGGGGAGACCTCCTTTGGATGGTAGGCCGAGGCGCCGGCGCGCAGGGCGTGCAGGAGCTGTTCGTCGTCGTGATACGCGGTCAGGACAATGACGCTGATCTCGGGATGCTGGGCTTTGATGATACGGGTCGCCTGCAGGCCGTTCATGCCGGGCAGATTGATGTCCATGAGAATAACATCCGGCGCGAGCGTCTCTGCCATGTCGATGGCTGTAGGGCCATCGCCGGCCTCGCCGACGATAGCCAGGTCTTCCTCCAGCTCCAAGGCGCGCCGCAGTCCCGTGCGAAAAATCTCATGGTCTTCCACAATGACCAGTTTGATGGATTCGCTCATGGGTTGCTCTCCTTTTCGGAAGGGTGAGCCGGTGCACTCGCGGGGAGTGCCAGGGAGACGGAGATGATGGTCCCGCCTTCCGGCCGGCTCCAGAGGTTCAGCGTGCCGCCGATGGCACGGGCCCAATCCTGCATGAGGCGCAACGCCGGCGCATGCGCGGACAAGGCCGGCTCGTCGCAGTTCCACTCCTCGTTTTTGACATAAAATACGCAGTGGTCATCCGCCGGCATGACCCCTATCTCCAGCGGGGATGGGGATGGGTTGGCCAGGAAAATCCCCAGCGCCTCCTGGAAGAGGCGGAACAGGGCCAGCTCGGCGGTGGCCGGCAGGCGCTGTGGAAGCTCCTGAAACCCGATCACTTGGATGGGGCGGCCGGCCGCGGCGGACAACCTCTGCGCGTAACGGGCCAGTGCCGGCCCCAACCCCATCTCGTTCAGCAGGGGAGGGGGCCGCAGGCCGGCCAGTATCTCCTGCAGTATCTGCCGCGCTCGCTGGAATTCCTCCTTCAGGTGCTGGAGACCCTGCCGCACCGCGTTCGGGTCGCTGTCCAGCAGGCGGCCGGCGAAGTCCATCTCGATGATGGCGTTGGCGACCAACTGGCCGAAGGTGTCCTCAAGCTGCTGCGCCAGCCGGCGGCCGGCTTCCTCCTGGGCCAGCATGGCGTGCAGGGCGGTCAGCCGGGCGGATTCGTCCGCCGGCGCAGTGGGGCGTTCGCCGGCAGGCACCTGCGCCTGCCGCATTTCCTCCAGCAGTTCGCGCAGTGTCAGCAGGGGCGGCGCCGGCCCCAGCGCCAGGATGGCATTCTCCACCTGCGCGGACATGCGCTCCAGGATGTCGGCCGACAAGGCCGGCGTCTGGTGCAGGTCCTGCCCCTCCTGCTCTCCGGCTTGCCATTCCAGCACGTCCACTGCTTCCTCCTGCTGATAAGTATAGCATATAGGATACAGGGAAGCAACATAGGCGCGATTTTCCCCAATTCAGCGGTTTGAGGTACAATAGAACGTATTGAATGCACTATGTGAGCATTGATGGTAGAGGCGTAGGGGCACATCGCCGCTGTGCTCTTATTGGTGAATCAACAGGTTCGTGACATAAGGAGCAGTACATGCAGGGTTCTTTATCCGGCCGCAACCTGGTCATCCTGCTGGTGGTGGGCGCCGTCATCATCTTTGCCGTCGGGCTGGGTCTTGCCGGCGCGTTCGCCGGCCGCGCCCCACAGATTGGCGAGCCGGCGCGGGCCTTCCGTGTAACGACCATGGACGGCCAGGCGATTGACTCATCGGCGATGGCGGGAAAGGTGCTGGTGGTGAATTTCTTCGCCACATGGTGCCAGCCCTGCCGGCAGGAGGCCGGCGACCTGGAAGCGCTGTGGCGCGAGTATCAGGACAAAGGGGTGCTCCTTATCGCCATCGCCTATAAGGATGTGGACAGCAAGGTGCGCGAGTTCATTCAGCAGGCCGGCATCTCGTTCCCGGTGGCCAATTCCAGCACCAACATCGGCCGGCAGTTCGGCGTTACCGGTGTGCCGGAGACCTATGTCATCGGCCCGGACGGCATACTGCGCTACCGGCGCGTCGGTGTGATTGACCCCGTCGTTCTGCGCCAAGTGCTGGACGAATTGATCCCGTAGCGGCATCGTCCGCTGTATTGTCCTGGAGGCCAAATTCCATGTCGAGTGCAAGACGATTATCGGTGACCTGTCCCAACTGCAAGCGCCCTTTCATGGCCGATATCTATCACATCGTGGATGTGGGGCGCAATCCGGAGCTGAAATGGCAGTTACTGGCCGGCAACCTGAATGTCGCACAGTGCCCGCACTGCGGGATGGCCGGCATCCTGGGCATGCCTTTCGCCTATCATGACCCTGACAAAGAGCTACTGCTCATCTTCATGCCGAACGAGGCCGGCCTATCGGCCAACGATCAGCAGAAACTCATCGGCTCGCTGACCCAGGAGGTAATGCTGAGCCTGCCCCAGGAAAAACGCAAGGGCTATCTGTTTCAGCCCAAGACCTTCATGCTGTTGGATTCGCTGATCAATGCTGTCCTGGCGGCAGAGGGCATCACGCCGGAGATGCTGGAGGAACAGCGGCGCCGGCAGGAGCTGATCAATTCCTTCCTGCGGATGAAAGATGACGAGAAGGCATTTCAAATGCTCCTCGAGCAGAACAAGGAGCGCTTGGACTATGAGTTTTTCCAGACGCTGACCGCCATGGCAGAGGCAATGGCGCAGGCCGGCGATGAGGCCGGCGCCAATCTGCTCCTTGGCCTGCGGGCGAAGCTCCTGAAGGCCATCGCGCCGGAGCGGCCGGCGGAAGAGGTCGCGCGGCTGGAAGAGGAACAGCCGATGACCCGAGAGGATTTGCTTGATGTGATTTTGGAAATCGAGGATGAGAAAGAGCTGGAAGCCATGGTGGCGCTGGCGCGACCGCTGATTGATTATTCGTTCTATCTCTTGCTAGCGGAGCGCATCCAGGCCTTTGAGAAAGAGGGGCGGGTGGATGAAGCGCAGAAGTTGGGCCGGCTTCGCGAACGCCTTCTGGAAATCACGGAGCGTCTGGATGAAGAAGCGCGCCAGGCCCTGCGCCGTGCCAGCGACCTTCTGCGCCAGGTCTACCACGCGGAACACCCGGAACAGGTGATCCTGGAGCATATCAATGAGATTGACGACCTGTTCTTCTATGTGCTCAGCGTGAATATGGAGCAGGCGGTGCGCGAGGACGCGCAAGCCAACGCGCCGGCCATCGCTAAACTGCGCCGCATCGCCGAGCTGGCCGCCGATGCGGTGGAACAGCGGATGCCGCCGGCCCTGCGCTTTGTGAACCAACTACTGCGTGCCGGCTCCGACGAGGAGCGCCGGCGGATGCTGGAAAACCCGCCGGTGCCGCATCCAGAGCTGATGGAGCTGGTGGGGGCACTCATCCGCCAGTTCCAGGCCGATGGTCAGGGAAGCGTGGTGCGTAAGCTGGAGATGGTGCGCGAAATGCTGGAGCACAAGGCGGAAGCTCCCCAGGCCTGACACCGGATAGGACAGCATGCTTGAACACCCTCTGGAAATTCGCCGGCTGGGACAGCCGGATGTGCCGGCGATGGTGCGCTTTCTGGAGCGGGATGCCGCCAATAACCTTTTTCTCCTGGCCAACCTGGCGCAGTGGGGTATCGCATCTCCCCATCTGCGCTATTTCGGTGCCTTTCGCCGAGGAGAGCTGGTCGGGGTGCTGATGTTCTTCCGCCACAGCGCCGGCATCTGTTGGGAGGATGCCGGCGTCCTGCCCTTGTTCGCCGCGATCTTCCAGCAAACCAGCGTGACGGCCTTAAGCGGCTGTCGGCGGCAGATTGAGCCGTGGATGCCTTTCCTGCCGTCGGCTGTGCCGGAGCGCACCCTGCACGGCGTGTTCGCCGTACTGTCCCCAGGGAACCTGCGCCCTTGGCCGGCGCGCGGGGAACGCCTGGCAACCCCTGCGGATGTAGATATGCTGGTGGAGCTGTACGGGCGCAACCTGCTGTTCACCTATCAGGCCCGCGAGGAGCACCGCCGGCGTTTGCTGGAGACGCTGGAGACCGGTGGGAAAATTGCCTTCATTGAGCGGGACGGCCGGGCGGTTTCCGCCGCCCGCACGTCCGCCATCGGGCACGGCATGGCCATGATCGGCGGGGTGATCACCCTGCCGGATTACCGCCGGCAGGGATATGCCACCGCCTGCACCGGCTTGTTGAGCCAGGAGCTGATCGCCGAGGGGTACACGCCGTACCTGGTGTATAATCCCCAGGACCCTGCCGCCAGCAGGGTGTATCAGCGCCTCGGGTTCCAGCCGTATGACGAATGGATCGTGATGTTCTGGGATGCATGAGCACCTGGCAGGAGGGAAGATGGCTCTTTCTGTTGAATCGCTCGATGCCGCACTGCAACAGCTTGCCCGTGTCCAGGGTGACCTTTCGCTGATTGACTTAGCTTCCGTGCGGGAAATCTCCCGACAATTGGGTGTCAGCGTGAAAGAGGTGGAGCTGGCGGCCCTGTGCCGGCGCATCATGCCGGCGCGCTATCAGCGCAACCTGGGCACGGTGGGCTGGGAAGGCCAAATTCGCCTGCTGGAGTCCACGGTGGCGGTGGTGGGTGCCGGCGGCCTGGGAGGCTGGATCATTGAGGGGCTTGCGCGCATGGGTGTAGGACATCTCATCGTCATTGACGGGGATGTCTTTGAGGAGAACAACCTGAACCGGCAGGCATTTTCCCGCGAAGACCTGCTGGGGCAGAGCAAGGCAGAAGCGGCCCGCCGGCGGGTGCTCGAGGTAAACCGCGCGGTCGAGGTTACCGCACATCACGTTTGGCTGACGGAAGAGAACGCTGAGGCACTTCTACAGGGAGCACAGGTCGTAGTGGACGCGCTGGACAAACTGCCGGTGCGCATCATGCTTCAGGATGTATGCGCCCGGCTCGGTGTACCGATGGTGCACGGCGCTATTGGGGGATATATCGGTCAGGTGACGACGGTTTTCCCGGGGGACCCGGGCCTGCGCGCGCTGTACGGAGACGGGCCGGTGCCGGAGCGCGGCGCGGAGGTCGAATGGGGCAATCCCGCTGGCACCCCCATGATGGTGGCCGCCTGGGAGATTCAGGAGACCGTCAAGCTCCTCATCGGCCGCGGCACACCTTTGCGCCGGCGCTTGCTGTTCCTGGACGCAGAGTCCGGCACGGTGGAATGCTTCCAATTGGGATGAACTGCAGTGCATCTGTCATCGGAGCCGAGCATGTTTGCGGAGATCATCACCACAGGCAGTGAGTTCCTGCTGGGCGAGTCGGTGGATACGAATTCGGCGTATATCGCCCGCTGTCTGCGGGACGCCGGCATTGAGGTACAGTACCTGATTACCGTCGGCGATGATCTGGAGCGCATGACCGCTGTCCTGCGGGAGGCGCTCCAGCGTTCCCAGCTTATCATCACCACCGGCGGCCTGGGGCCGACGGTGGATGATGTGACGCGTGAGGCGGTGGCGCGCGCGGTGGGCCAAGAGCTGGTGTTCCGCGAGGATTTGCTGGAGGATATCGCCGCCTTTTTCGCCCGTGCCGGCCGAGCTATGTCCGAGAACAACCGCCGGCAGGCCTATATCCCCGCCGGTGCCACCCCAATCCGCAACCCGGTGGGCACTGCGCCGGCGTTCATCGTCGAGACACCCTCCTCGACCATTATCTGCCTGCCGGGCGTGCCGCGCGAGATGGAATATCTGATGCAGAACGCGGTCCTGCCGTACCTGCGCCGGCGGTGGGGCGCTCAGCAGAGCATGGTGACCCGCACCCTGCACACCTGCAGTGTGGGGGAAAGCACGATTGACAGCCTCATCGGAGACCTGGAATCGCTGAACAACCCTTCCGTGGGGCTGGTAGCGCATGCCGGCCGCACCGATATCCGCATCACGGCCCGGGCGGTGACGCCGGCAGAGGCCCGGCGCATGGTGGACGAAGTGGAGGAGGAAATCCGCCGGCGGCTGGGCGACATTATCTTCGGCGTGGATGAGGAGACGCTGGAAGGCATTGTCGCTCGGGAACTGGCGGCGCGCAGGTATTCGCTGGCGGTGCTGGAGACCAACACCGCCGGCGCGATCGCGGATCGCTTCCGCCGGGCGCTGGCTGAACTGGGGCAGGAGAGGTTGCTGCTCGTCTCTCGTGTGGAGCCGGTGATCCCGGCTGATACGCCGGCGGCAAGCCTTATCCCGCGCGCAGATGATTTCGCGGGGAACACCCACACCGATATCGTAATGTGCGTGTTCGGGAGCGGGGAGCCGGGGCAGGGGATTCACGGCCGAGAGCCAGGCCGTACCTATATTGTGTTACGCACTTCGGATCAACAGGCGGTCCTGCCGTTCCGGTACGGCGGGATGGACCCGCATACTCAGGGATGGATCACTACCCGTGCCCTGGACTGCCTGCGCAGGGTTCTCCTGGGACTGCCGCTCAAGGAGCTGTAGCCCGTTCATTCATCCTCGCTGGGGGGATTGCGCTCTACCTCTTGCAGTGCTTCTGCAATTAGGAGAGGAACGGCATCCTCATCGGCGGCGGTCCATTTCTCGCCCATCCACTGCCAGCCGGCCAAGAATTCGATGTTGCCGGCCGGCCCACGAATGGGCGAGGGGATGAGGCCGAACGGCATAAGGCGCAGTTCCAGCGCACCGCGCAGGACCTTCTCCAGCACGGCGCGGTGCACCGCCGGCTCCCGCACCACACCCCCTTTGCCTACTTGTTCCCGGCCGGCCTCGAACTGCGGCTTGATGAGCGCGATAATAAGGCCCTCCGGCTTGAGCAGGCGCACCGCCGCCGGAAGGATCAACAGCAGGGAGATGAACGAGACATCGATCGTGACAAGGTCCACCTCTTCGGGCAGCCGTTCCAGGTACCGGGCGTTGACCCGTTCCATCACTACCACGCGCGGGTCCTGCCGCAGGGACCAGGCGAGCTGACCGTATCCCACGTCAACGGCGTATACTTTCTTCGCACCGCGCTGAAGGAGGCAGTCGGTGAAGCCGCCGGTGGAGGCGCCAATATCGGCCGCTACCCAGCCGGCAACATCAATGCTGAACCGCTCCAGCGCGGCCTCCAGCTTCCATCCACCGCGGCTGACGTAGCGCATCTGTCCGGTCAGGCGGATGTCCGCATCGAGCGGCACCGCTGTGCCGGGTTTCTGGATGGGCTGATCGTTGACCAGCACCTGGCCGGCCATGATGAGCCGGCGGGCTTTCTCGCGCGTCTCCGCTAGGCCGCGTTCCACCAGCAGGATATCGAGGCGCTGTCGTTCTGTCCTGGACATATTCCCATGCTTGCGTTTGGTGATTTGCCTGGAATTGTAGCACAGTGCGTGCCGGCGGCAAAGCCGGCGGGCACCGGTTGTTGCAGGCGGTGGGGGAGTGTGTTATAATGGGAGAGGTGAAGTTTCCATAACACGAGGCGTGACTCGTGCGGTGGGCCGGCAGTTTTCGGCAGGAGGTGCGCGGATGGATGTGCAGGCGGAGGCGCGGGCAGTGCCCCGCACCGTAGCGGAGCTGTTGCGGCGGGCGAGGTTGGGTGCCGGCGTGGAAGTGGCAGAATGTGCTGGTCTGCTGGGCGTGTCCCCCGAGGAATACCTGGCGTATGAAGCCGGCGACAAAGAAGTGAGCCTGCCGCAGTTGGAACTGCTGAGCCGGCATTTTGATGTCCCGGTCACTTACTTCTGGCATGAGCCGCAGGCGGAGCACCAGGAAGTGGCCTCCCTGCCCCCGCAGATGTTCCTGGCCGTCCGCCGGCGGATGATCGGGGTGCTCCTGCGGCAGGCGCGGCTGGCCGCCAGCCAGAGCCTGAGCGAGTGTGCACGGGTGCTGGGGGTAGATTCCGAGACTATCGCTAGCTATGAGTACGGCAAGGAGGACATCCCCTTTTCGCACCTGCGCCGGCTGGCCGATTTTCTGCATGTTCCCCTGACCTATTTTACCGATGAAAGCCTGCTCTCGCACTCGGAGAAAGAGCGGCAGATGCTGGAACTGCTGGAGCAGATGCCGGCGGACGTGCGGGAGTTTGTCCTGAAACCGGCCAACGTGCTGTATCTGCGGCTGGCCATGTTGTTGAGCGAGCTTTCTGTGGATACTTTGCGCCGGCTGGGCGAGGGACTGCTGGATATCACCCTGTAAATGCTGTATAATGGGGTGGTACGAGCACCCCTCGACAGGTGGTGAAACAGGAGCAAGCCGTCTTGACAGGGCCTTTCCTGCTCCCCGAGAATACATCACGATTCCTGACTCTCCCCGGTCTGAGCGATCTGCTTTTGTCGCGCGATGTGAAACTGATTGCGCCGGGGATGCTGGATCGCGTCATCCTGGAATGTGGTGCCGGCGCCGGCGCTCTGCTGTTCGTCGGCCAGCCGGGGAAGGCGCCGGTGCGCGTTCGCCACGGGGATTGGTCGGAGCCGGCCCTGCGCCAGCTTGGGCGCTGGGAGCAGGCGGTGCTCGGTGAACTGCTCCAGCGCCGCATGTACGTGGTCACGATGCCGGCGCCCTCGGAAGCGCGCATCAGCGACGGGGCGATTATCCTGCTGGTGAACGTGCCTCTGCTGGCCGGCGCAGAGGTGGTGGGCACGCTGACGGTGGGATTTACCGCCGATAACCCGGTCCCACCCGATTACCGGGCCATGCTCCAGCATGCCGCGGCCAATGTGGGCACGCTCCTGCGGCTGGTGCACGACCTGAGCGTCAGCCGGGACAAGCTGACGCAGTTGGAGCTGTTTTTCCAGATCGGCCAGCGCATGGTCTCCACGCTGGACCTGAACCGCCTGCTGGTGGATACGGTGGGCATTGCCGCCAGCATCGTCAACGCCAGTGCGGCGTCGCTGATGCTGATTGATGAGGAGCGCCAGGAGCTGGTCTTTGAGATCGCCCTGGGTGAGAAAGGCACGGTCTTACAGCATTCGCGCATTCCCATGTCGGAGGGCATTGCCGGCTGGGTGGCGACCCACGGCAAACCCCTTATCGTGAATGATGTGGCACATGATCCCCGCTTTGCCCGCCATATTGACGCACGCACCGGTTTCCTCACCCAATCGGTGCTGTGCGTACCTTTGCAGATCAAGGGCAAGACCATCGGGGTGCTGGAGGTGCTGAACAAGTATTCGGGCGAGGGGTTTGATGCGGATGATGAGGCCCTATTGATGACCATCGCCGGCCAGGCCGCCATCGCTATCGAGAACGCCCGGCTGTATCAGTCCCTGCGGGAAGAGCGGGACAAGATCATCACCGCCCAGGAGGATGTGCGGAAAGAGCTGGCCCGCAACCTGCACGACGGCATCGCCGCCCAGCTAACGGCCATCACCTGGAACATAGACCATATCGAACGGCTGTTGGAGAAAAAGCCGGAAGATGTGCCGGCGGAGCTGGAATCGGTGCGGCAGACAGCTCGCCAGGCCTCCCGCCAGGTGCGCCTCCTGCTGTTCGAGCTTCGCCCGGTCATCCTGGAGACCCGGGGACTGCTGGCCGCCCTGCAGTCCTATGTCGAGCAGTTATCCTCTGATAAGACCCTGCAGGTGCATCTGGAGGCACAGCCGTACAGCGGCAGGATCAAATCGAAAGTCGAGGGCACGATTTTCTCCATCATCCAAGAGGCGGTCAACAATGCCCGCCGGCACGGCCGGCCGCAGAACATCTGGCTCAGGCTCTCTCTCGATGAACAGCGCCTGCATGTGGAGGTCGAAGATGACGGCAGTGGCTTTCACCGCTTGGAAGTGGAGCGCAATTACGATGAGCGGGGGAGCCTGGGTCTGCTGAATATGCGGGAGCGAGCCGCCCTGCTGGATGGGACGCTGATGATCTATTCCCTGAGCGAGGGGCGCGAGCGGGGGACGCTGGTGACCCTGGATGTGCCCTTGCGGCCGGAGATTTGGGAGACGCCCCCGCTGGCGGTGGCCGGACCGATGGACAAGGAGCACATGGGACAGCATGGACGAGCGGATAGTGCCGGCCAGTGAGATCGAAGTGTTGAAATCCGAGGGGGTCGAAGCATTCCGCCGCGGGGATTACCAATCGGCAGAGGATGCCTTTCAGCGTGCCCTGGCGCATTTTGAGCATGCCGGCGACACGGCCGGACGGGCCGAGATGCAGGTGAACCTGGGCGTGCTGGCCATCCAGCGCGGGGATTATGTCGGCGCAGAGCGCTTACTGCTGGAGGCGCTGGAGGCATTCCGCCGGCTGGGCCGGCGCTCCGAGGAGGCCCAAGTGCTGGGCAATCTGGGGAGCATGTATGAGCGCCGCGGCCAGGCCGGGCGCGCCTCTAAGTATTATCGGCAGGCCGCCGCCATATTTGAGGAGCTGGGGGAGCGTGAAAATGCGCGGGTGACCTTGGCCGCGCTGACGCGCCTGCAGGTCACTCACCATCGGTGGTTGGAATCGTTGTTCACGTATGAGCGCATGCTGGCCGCCGGCCAGAGGCTGACGTTCAAACAGAGGATATTCCGCTGGCTGTTCCGCATCATGAGCCGGCTGATGAGAGTGTGAAGCATCATTGAGGGACAAAAAAGGAGGCCATCACTGGCCTCCTTTTTGCTTACCGGGGATTTATTCGTTCTCCGCCTTTTCCTTGGCGGCCTGCTCGATGATCTTCTGGGCGATGTGGCTGGGCACGATGTCGTAGTGCGAGAACTCCATGGTAAACAGCCCGCGTCCTTGGGTCAGGCCGCGCAGGTCAATGGCATAGCGGAGCATCTCCGCCAGCGGGACCAGGGCGGTGACGGTGGCCTTGCCCTTTTCCTGATGCATGCCCTGGACGCGGCCGCGGCGGGTGTTGAAATCGCTGATGACATCGCCCATGTACTCTTCGGGCACGGTGACCTTCACCAGCATGATGGGTTCCAGGAGCACCGGGCCGGCCTCGGGGATGCCTTTCTTGAACGCCAGGTGCGCGGCGAGCTTGAAGGCCAGTTCCGAGGAGTCCACCGGGTGGTAGGAGCCGTCGTACAGCACGGCCCGGAAGTCCACAGTGGGATAGCCGGCGAGCACGCCGTGCTCCATGATTTCGCGCAAGCCTTTTTCGACCGCCGGGATGTAGTTCTTGGGGACGGCGCCGCCGAAGATTTCATCGGCGAACTCGAAGCCGGCGCCGCGCTCCAGCGGCTCGAAGCGGATGAAGACATCACCGAACTGGCCGCGGCCGCCCGTCTGCTTCTTATGCCGGCCCTGCGCCGATGCGACCTTGGTGATGGTCTCGCGGTAGGGCACCTTGGGCACGTCAGTGACCAGCTCCAGGCCGAATTTGGCCTGCAGTTTGCGAACGGCGATGTCAATATGGGTATCGCCCATGCCAGACATGATGGTCTCGCCGGTGCCCGGCTCCCGCTCTACCTTCAGCGTCGGGTCCTCTTCCAGCAGTCGCGCCAGGGCGCTGGACATCTTGTCCAGGTCCGCCTTGGTCTTGGGGAAGATGGCGACGCTGTAGACCGGGTTGGGGAACTTGATGGGTTCCACCGTAATTGGGTCATCCTTACTGCACAGAGTCTCGCCGGTCGTGGTCTTGGAGAGCTTGGCGACTGCGCCGATATCCCCTGGCCCCACTTCTTCCGTGGGGAGCTGTTCTTTGCCCCGCATGAAGAAGATGGTGCCGATGCGCTCTTCGCTGCCGTCCGAGGCGTTGACCACGCGCGAATCACTGCGCATGGTGCCGGAGAGCACCCGGAAGTAGCTCAGTTTGCCGACGTAGGGGTCAGCGGTGGTCTTGAAGACGCGCGCCACTAGGGGACCGCCGGCTTCGGCACGCAGTTCGACCTCTTCGCCGGAGTTGACGCGCTTGCCGACGATGACGCGCTCCGCCGGCGAGGGCAGATAATCCACAAAGGCGTCCACCAGCGCGCGAATACCAATATTCTTCAGGGCGGAACCGCAGAACACGCCCACCACTTCGTTCTCCGCGATGCGTTTGCGCAGGCCGCGCACGATTTCCTCGAGGGTAAGCTCCTCGCCTTCCAGGTACTTCATGATAAGCTCGTCATCGCTTTCGGCGGCGACTTCGACGATGGCCTGGCGATATTCGCCGGCCTGCTCCCGCAGTTCCGCCGGCACCTCCGCCTCTTTGCCATCCTCCCCCATGTAGGCTTTCATCTTGATGACGTCCACCACGCCCTGGAAGGTCTCCTGAGTGCCAATAGGGAGCTGGAAGGGGATGATGCGGGTTTCGAAGAGGTCGGAGAGCTGAGAGATCACACGCCCGAAGTTGGCGTTCTCGCGGTCCATCTTATTGACGAAGACGACCCGCGGCAGGTTCGCTTCGTCGAGGTAGGACCAGACCAGTTCGGTGCCGACCTCCACGCCGGCCACGGCATCCACCACCACGACGGCGGTGTCGGCCGCGGCGATGGCGCCCTTCACCTCGCCGGCAAAGTCCAGATAGCCGGGCGCATCCAGAACGTTGATCTTGGCCTGCTGGTACTCGCAGGGCAGGACGGAAGTGTTGATGGAAATCTTGCGCCGGATTTCCTCGGGGTCGAAGTCGGAAACGGTGTTGCCATCATCCACCAGGCCGCGGCGTTTGAGCGCGCCCGTATTGAACAGGATGGCCTCGGCCAGGGTGGTTTTGCCGGAACTGCTGTGTCCCACGAGCACCACGTTGCGGATTTTATCAGGGCTGTACGTTGACATCCATCCCTCCCGATGATAGCATTAGGTTGTTCCGAGCTGGGCTGACCGCCGGCTGACGGTCACAAAAATGGCGGCAGGCGGTACCCTTCACACAGTCTGCCGCACGACATTCCCCTTTGGGTGAGTATGCGAATGGGAAAATCCCATATTTTTATTGTAACCGAATACGGCTTGATTGGCAAAAACAAAAAGTCCAAACATACAATCTGTGGAGGAGCGGCCTGGCGGCTGAAGCCGCGACAACAACTGCGAAGCCTGCTTGCGCAGGCTTGGCGAAGGCGACGCAGGCCCGCAGCTTCCACTGCCAGGCGATGAGCCAATACCCGCAAATCTTTTCAACACCCTCGTTGGTTTGCGTATCGAAAGCGGTGGGATGATGCGCATGAGGGAGCTACCAGGCGAGTGGAGTCGTCCGGGCACCTATATCCTGTGGCTGTATCTCCCCGCCGGCCAGGTGATGCGCATCGGGCGGTTGGGGATGGTCTCACTGCCGGCCGGCTGTTATGCGTATGTCGGGAGCGCCCGGGGCGCCGGCGGGGTGCGGGCACGCGTCGAACGGCATCTGCGGTCAGACAAACGCATCCGCTGGCACATTGACTACCTCCTGCCGGCCGCTGTGGTGCAGGCGGTATGGGCTGAGTTCGATGCCAAGCGGGAGGAATGTGAATGGGCGGAACTGCTGGTGCAGTGCGGCGGCGCCCGCAGGATCGTACCGGGGTTCGGCGCTTCAGACTGCCAGTGTGCCGGCCATCTGCTGTACTGGCGCAAACCGCCCAGAGCGACAAAGATAACGGGAATGCTTCCTCCGGTGCAAATCTGGTTCCCGGGATGAGGCCAGTCAGCGCCGGCGCTGAACCAGGTTGGCCAGGTCAAGGATGAGCACCACCCGGCCGTCTCCTAAAATGGTGGCGCCGGCCAGACCAGGCACGGCGCGCAGGATGCCCTTGAGCGGCTTGACCACGATCTCGTCTTTTCCCAGCACCCGGTCCACCATAACACCGATTTCCTGCCGGCCGCGCCCTGTCAGTATCACATAGGCGCGGCCGTTAGCACTGCCGCTCTCCGGGCCGGCCGGGTCAGGAACCCCCAGCAGTTCGGGCAGGAAAAACAGGGGAATGGTGCGGTCCAGATTCAGCACGCGCTTGTCCCCCAGCAGTCCAATGCGCTCATGCTCCACCTCGACCAGGCGGTTGATATAGTTCAAGGGGATGGCATACTGGTCGGGGCCGGCCTGGACCAGCAGGGCCTCGGTCAAGGCAATGGTGATGGGCAGACGCAGGCGGAATGTAGTGCCCTTGCCAGGGCGCGAGAGGATTTCCAGCTCGCCGCGCAGTTCCTCCACCGCCTGCTTGACCACCGCCATGCCGACTCCCCGACCGGAAATCTGGGTTACCGAAGTGCTGGTCGAGAAACGCGGGTCGCATATCAGCAGGGAAACCTGCTCGTCGGTCATCTCGCGCAGTTGCTCCGGCGTAATGAGGCCGCGGGCCACGGCGGTGCGCTCAATCGCTTCTCGCTCCAGTCCGCGCCCATCGTCGGAAACCTCGATCACCGCCATATCCTGTTCGGGACGCGCGGTGAGGCGGATGAGGCCCTCGGCCGGCTTGCCGGCCGCCAGCCGCTCTGCCGGCGCTTCCAGCCCATGGTCCACCGCGTTGCGCAAGAGGTGCAGTAGCGGGTCGCTCAGACGCTCGACCACTGCCCGGTCCAACTCCATGTCCCGGCCTTCGATGATGAGGCGCGCCTCTTTCCCCTGCTGTTTGAGCAGGTCCCGCACCATGCGCGGGAAGCGGTCGAAAATCTGTCCGATGGGAACCAGACGGGAGGCCAGGACCGCATCGCGGAGTTCATTCAGCAGACGTGTATGATCTTCCAGGGCTTCCAGCAAGGCGGGGGTGGGGCTTTGTTCTGCGGCCTGCCACAACCGACTGCGGCTGATGACCAGCTCGCCTACCAGATTGAGGAGATGGTCCAGGTGCTGGAGCCGGATGCGCACCATGCCGGCGCCGGATGTCTCGGCCGTTGGAGCCACGGGCGCCGGTGCGGGCGGAGCTGGAGCTTCGGTCTGTGGGGCCGGAATGTCGGCCGGGCGCGCGGGTTCTCCGGCGGGTTCCGGCGCTTCCGACGCGCAGTGAGCTTCCACATGCATGACGTCCGGTGCAGAGCGGAGCGCCTCCACAATTTGTCCGGCCGGCAGTTCTGTCAGCAGGAAGACGACCAGCTCCGTGCCCCAATCCATGTGCGGCAAGTCGTCGGCATGGGGCATGGAATCCACTACACTGCCGAGTTCCTCCAACTGGCGGAGCAGGGAGAACGCTCTGGCTCCTTTCAGAGAGGCATTGGGATCGAGCAGGATTTTCAGACGGATAAGCTTTGTTGGAGATGTTGCCGGCGCTGTGCTGGTCGCGGCGGCAGGAGCGCCTGGATCCGTTTCTGCGGGCTTGCTCCGGGCGAGGAAGGAACGCAGTCGTTCTACCCAGTCCGCTACGTTAACGCTGGCCGGCTGATCGCCGGCGATGTCGTTCAGCAGTGTCTGCAGAGCGTCTGCGGCGCCGAAAGCCAGGTCGAACCAGGCCGGCGAGGGCATCAGCCGATGCTGGCGGACAGCGTCCAGCAAATCCTCGAGCGCATGAGCCAGTTGGGCCATCTGTTCGTAGCCCATAGTGCTGGCCATGCCCTTGAGGGTATGGGCGGCCCGGAACACGCTGTTCATCGCTTCTTCATTGTCCGGCCGCTGTTCCAGCGCCAGCAGGTGCTGGTTCATGGCTTGCAGGTGTTCCTGGGACTCGCTGAGAAACAGGTCTTTATATTCGCTCATGTCTATCATGGCAGACGCTCTCGCAACCGCATGTTCTGTACAGCTTTCACGATTTCCTCCGGAATAGAGGACAGAGGGACGATCCGGTCTACACAGCCGGTCGCCACAGCGGCTTTTGGCATGCCGTAGATGACGCTGGTCTCTTCGTCCTGGGCGATGACCCAGCCGCCCAGGGCCTTGATGGCTTGTATGCCCTCCGCACCGTCGGTCCCCATGCCGGTCATCACGACAGCCACTACCCGCTCCACCTCTTGCTTTACCAGCGAATGGAAGAGCATGTTGGCCGCCGGCCGCAAGCCGTTGGCGGGCGGTGAATCATCCAGGTGCAGGGTCAGCGGGCCGCCCGGGAAAGCGCGCTGGACGACCAGGTGATACCCGCCGGCGGCGACATACGCTCTGCCGGCCTGCACCGGGTCACCATCGGCGGCCTCTTTCACCGGCAACTGCCCCTTGCGGTTGAGCCGATCCGCAAAGGAGGCCGTGAAGCCTGCCGGCATATGCTGGACGATGAGGATGCATGCCGGCAGGTCCGCCGGCAGTGCGGCAATGACTTTATCGAGGCTTTGGGGGCCGCCGGTCGAGGCGGCGATGGCGACCACAATAGGGTCAGTGGGATGGCGGAGGCGGCCTGTTGGGGGCCGCGGCCGCACCGCTGTGACCAACGACTGGGTTGCTGGCCGAGCTGGAGCGGCCGGCACCGGTTGGGAGCTGGCAGAGCCGGCGCGGGACTCGGCCGCGGCGCGAATTTTGGTGATCAGCTCCATGCGGTGCGCGTTCAGGTCTGCCGTCAGGAAATTGCCCGGCTTGATATACACGTCATACGCGCCGTGCCGACGCAGGATGTTCACCTGGTGCGGCTCGACCAAATTGGTCATGGCGATGGCAGGGATATTGAGATACTGTACACTGCGCAGTGGTGTCAGCGCCTGGGGGTCGGAACCGTCCACCCCCCACAGGAGTACATCCGGGCGGTGCTGATGGATCATCGGTAGGGCATCTTCGGGGGGAGCGGAGGCCAGGACGCGCACCTCTTCGCTCTGGGACAGCATGCCAGCGAGCACGCGCCGCCATGCGGATGAGCGGTCTATGATCAGCACTCGGGTCGGTTGACGGGCAAGTCGTGTGGTAGTGCCCATTTGTTGGATGCTCGCGTTCAGCTACCTGGGCGTTCCTCGCCCCTCGTGTATAACTGCACCACATGGCGGAGGGTGGCTAGCACTTTTTCGGGCAGAAAGGGCTTGACGATGAAATCGAGCGCGCCGGCGGAGAGCGCTTCAATGATGACATTCTCTTGGCCCAGCGCACTGCACATCACGATTCTAGCAGAAGGGCGTTCCTGTTTGATCTGACGCACCGCCTCGATGCCGTTCATCTCCGGCATCATGATGTCCATAAGTACTACGTCTGGCTGAAGCCGGCGGTATTCCTGGACGGCCTCTTTGCCGTTGGACGCCTCACCCACAACCTCGAATTCGCTTGCCTGAAGTATCTGGGCGATGGCCCGGCGGACGAACACGGCGTCATCCACCACCAGGATGCGAAATCGGTTCATGGTGCTTTCTCCCCGAGATTACTCATCGCGCACTGCCGGCGCGTTTTGAAGCGTCTCCAGCTCCTCCAGCTCCGCGAGGGTCAGCACCCGAGCAAGGTCCAGCAGGATGAGCATTTTGTCGTCCCGATGGATAATGCCGGCGAGGAACACCCCGTTGATGTCAGCGATCATAGGAGGGGGAGGTTCGATTTCCGCCAGCGCAAAGCGTTCGATGCCGGTAACATCATCCACGATCATGCCGACTTTCTGGCCGGCGGCTTCCACAATAATGATGCGCGCCCGTTCCCCATTGGGAACACCTGGGCCAACCTTCAGCCGCTTCTGCAGGTCCAGCACCGGGATAATATCTCCATGCACATTGATGACGCCTTCCAGGAAGGGCGGGGCGTTGGGCACGCGGGTGGCCGGCTGGTATCTCTCGATGCGCAGGACCTGCTCGATGGGGACACCGAAGCCAGTGTCTGCCAGTTTGAAGGTGATAAATTGGGCCAGTTCCTCGGACCAGTATTCTGCGGTGGACATGCGTTTCACTCCTGAGGGGGTGCCGGCGAACGCGGCAGGTCTGTCCGCACTTTGCGGTAAATATGCTCTCGGAGGTTGATGCTCTTGAACAGCGCGGCTATCGGTCCCAGCATGATTTCCGTCTTGCCGGTGACCAAGACGCCGCCGTCCCTCAACGCCCGGTGAAACATAGAAAAGATATGGTCGTGCTGTTCGCGGGTGAAATAGATGAGCACGTTGCGGCACAAAATCACGTCCATATCGGATGGGTAGGAATTGCCGAGCAAGTCGTGGCGCTGGAAGACGACCAGGGATTTGACCTCGGGAGCGAGATGGTAGCGGCCGTTCTGGAGGCTGAAAAAGGGCGACAATGCCTGTGCCGAGACTTCCCGGAAGCTGAATGCGTCGTACACGCCGGCCCGCGCCTTTTGCAGGGCCTTCTCGTCCAGGTCGGTAGCTAGGATGGATATATCCCAGTGCGGCAGGTTGGTCCCCAGCAGTTGATGCAAGAGGATGGCCAGGGAGTACGGCTCCTCGCCGGTGGCACAGCCGGCGCTCCACAGGCGGAGCTGGCGCCGGCCGGGGCGGTCGCGCTGGCGGATCAGCGGCACCAGCACCTCTTCCCGCAGGGCCTCGAAGGCGCTCTGGTCTCGAAAGAAGTAAGTGAGGTTGATGGTCAGGTTATCCAGAAGGGCGTCCAGCTCCTCGGGATGCTTTTTCAGGATATATAGGTACGACTGGTAGTCGCTGACGCGGTGGACGCGCATGCGGGAGGCCAGCCGGCGCACCAGGAAGTTGGGCTTGTATTTGCGG
This sequence comes from uncultured Anaerolineae bacterium, assembly GCA_938049385.1. Lineage (GTDB taxonomy): Bacteria > Chloroflexota > Anaerolineae > JACIWP01 > JACIWP01 > JACIWP01. The sequence goes on along the minus strand of CALIBQ010000003.1, from coordinate 34,602 downwards.
CAGTCAATGCCGCATTCTTGGGCGATATAGCGCAGGAGCAGTTCCAGCTCCGGAGGAGAGTGCTCTTCCATGGTCTGCCTGCCTAATGCCCGAAAGCGGCCTGCACGCGCGCCAGCACCTCACTGGCCGGCACGTTGGCGTACTGCATATACTCGACGCTTAATTGGTAGGCGTATTTCTGCAGTTCGAAAGCGATGCGGCTGGAGGGATTGGCCTGAAGCAGTGGGATGCCGCTGTTGATGGCATCCACGAACGGCGCCGAGTCGTATGGGATGACCAGGTCTATGGGCAGACGCAGGGCATCTTCGATGTTGCGCTGGGGCAGGCCGCGTTTCGGGAAGGTCCAGTTCAGGACGATGGACAGGCGCTCTTTGCGGTAGCCCAGCGAGTCAAAGATGTCTAGCGCGGCGCGGGCGGCCTTCAGGCCGGCCAGCTCCGGTGTGACCAGCAGGATAATGATATCCGCAAGGTCGAATGTCACCAGGTTCGGCTCGGAGAAGCAGGAGGGCATGTCAATCACCACGAACTCGAAGCGGGAGCGCAGGATGGGGAGGACGGTGCCCACGAGCTTCGGGGTGATGGCGCCGGCGGATACCGGGCTGGGCGGCGCGGCCAGCAGGTATATCCCGCTGGCGTGTTTGGTCATACAGCCCAGCACCACATCCTCGTCAATCTCGGTCTGCTCTTTCTCCGCCAGGTCCGCCCAGGTGTATTTGGGCCGCAGGTCCAGCATCATGGCATCATGGTCGGATTCGAACGCTAGGTCTACCAGGGCGACCTCGGCGCTCCAGAGCTGGACCAGTGCCATAGCTAGATTGACCGCCAGGCTGGTCTTCCCCGAGCCGCCGCGCAGGGAAAAGACGGTGAAGATATGGCCGGCGGGGGAGGGGGCCGACGCCTGGCCGCGCGCGGAGCGCACCCGGGTCAGCAAGGCACGGATGCGCAGGGCCAGCTCAGTGGGGTCAAACGGCTTGACCAGATAGTCGTCGGCGCCGGCTTCGAAACCGCGCACCTTCTCACTGATGTCGCCGCGCGCCGTGAGCATGATAACAGGGATAGGAGAAGTCTCAGGGGCAGATTTCAGCCGACGGCAGAACTCGTAGCCATCCATGCCCGGCATCATGACATCCAGGACGATGAGGTCTGGTTTGACTGACGGTAGGATGGCGCTGGCCTGCTCGGCGCTTTCGGCGGTGAAGACCTCAAAGCCGGCGGCCCCCAGCTTATCCTGCACGAGCTTCAGGATCAGCTTGTTATCGTCAACGATCAGAATCCTGTCCTGCTGTCCGTTGGCCATTTCCCCTCGCCAGAGTCTTCTTTTACCAAGTCGGTTTGTATGGGAGAACGTATTGGCGCCTCGCTTTCCCATTATACCATGATATGGACAGCGCGCAAAGGTTTTTCGCGCTGCTTCAGGACCTCCCGAATTTCTCGCAAATCACTCTGGTATCGAAGCTTCTGGCGTCCGGGTTGAGAGTGTTGGAAAAAGTCAAGATTGTCATTCGATTTGCGGGTATTGGCTCATCGCCTGGCAGTTACAACTGCGGCTGTGCCTGCGAAGTCGGCCTGCGCCGGCTTCGCGAAGCCTGCGTAGGCAGGCTTCACAGTTGGTTGTCGCCGTGGCTTCAGCCGCCAGGCCGCTCTTCCACAGATTGTATGTTTAGACTTTTTCAACACCCTCCGGGCTATCTCTTGAAAATTCTTCAGATTTGTAGTATACTGTCCGGAGCGAATATATTGTGCATAGATACACGATATGGAAAGGAGATATTGTGAAATATGGCACTAGCTCTGGGAATCGATACCGGGGGCACCTATACTGATGCCGTCATCGTGGATTACGATACTGGGGCAGTACTGCGGGGCGCCAAGGCATTGACCACCAAGGAGGACCTAGCTATTGGCATCCGCAACGCCATGGACGCCGTGGTGGAAAATGACGCCAAAAACATCAGCTTGGTGGCCATTTCCACCACCTTGGCCACCAATGCCATCGTGGAGGGGAAGGGCGCTCCGATCTGCCTCCTGCTCCTGGGATATGATAAAGAGCTGGTGTATGACTATGGTTTCCAGCGAGACCTAGTGACCGATAATTTCGTCTTCCTCCCAGGCCGGCATGACCTCAACGGCAACGAGGAAGAGCCCCTGGACCTAGAGCTGACCCGCAAGACGATCCTTGAATGGAAGGACCGGGTCGAAGCCTTTGCCATTTCCGGTTACTTCGGCATCCGCAACCCGACCCATGAGAAAATCGTCCGCCAAATGGTGGAAGAGCTGACCGGACTGCCGGTGACGTGCGGATACGAACTGACCACCCGCCTGAATTCCATCCGCCGCGCCACCACGGTAGCACTGAATGCCAGCCTGATCCCCTTCCTGCGCTCGCTGATGGATTCGGTGGCGCAGGCCATGAAGGAGCGCGGCATCCGCGCCCCATTGATGGTGGTGCGCGGCGACGGCTCGTTGATGGATGTGGAGATGGCCAAACAGCGCCCGGTGGAGACTATCCTTTCTGGGCCGGCCGCCAGCGTCATCGGAGCCAAACACTTGGTCGCGCTTCAGGATGGGCTGGTAGTCGATGTGGGCGGCACCACCACCGACATCGCGGTCCTGCGTGCCGGCCGGCCTGGCATCAACCCCGAAGGCGCGCGCGTTGGAAGATGGCGCACCATGGTGGAGGCCGTGGACATGCGCACTGCCGGCATCGGCGGAGACAGTCACGTGCGCGTCACCCGCGAGCGCGGTATCGAGATCGGACCCCGGCGCGTGATCCCGCTCTCCATCCTGGCGGCTCAGCGCCCCGAAGTCCTGCTGGAACTGCGCAAACAGGATATGCTCCTGGATACCTATGACGAGCTGGCGGTGGAGTTCATGGTGCCGATGCGCCCCGTCCCCACGAACGGCCGCACGCTGGACGAGGTGGAGGTGGAACTGCTGGAAGAGTTGAAGAAAGGCCCGCGCTCGCTCTATCAGCTCACCTCCAAGGGGAAATTCCGCCGGCTCTATCTGGGCTACCTCAAGGAGTGGGAGGACAAGGGCTATCTCCTGCGCGCCGGCTTCACCCCCACCGACGCGACCCACGTGCTGGGCATGTACAACGCCTGGAACACTGAAGCCGCCGAGCTTGGGGCCAAAATCCTGGCGCGTATGGCCGGGCTTCCGGTCGAGGGATTCTGCCGGCGCATCGTGGCCGGCACGTCGGAGAAAATCGCCCGCGAGATTCTCGCCAAAGTGCTGGCAGATGAACGCGGCCTGGAGCTGGAGCAGGCGAACGGCGTCGGGGAATTCCTCATCAACAATGCCCTGCAGAACGACAGGGAAAACACCAGCCTGGAGTGCATGCTGAAGGTCAACCTGCACCTGGTGGCTATCGGCGCGCCAGTGCGCATCTACATGCCGCGCGTGGCGGAGCTACTGCATACGGAATTGAGCATCCCGGAGCACGCCGGCCTGGCCAACGCCATTGGCGCGGTATCGGGCAGTGTGATCCAGACCGTGCGCTTGCAGATCGCGCCGGTGGACGGCGGGGAAAAGGTGCGGCTGTACAGTCCTGAAGGGGTGCGGGAGTTCGGCTTACTGGAGGAAGCCCGGGAGCATGCGCTGGTGGTTGGGCGCCGGCTGGCAGAACAGCGGGCGCGTGAAGCCGGCGCGGATAAGGTAGAGGTTCAAGTGGAAGAGAACCACCAGTATGTCCAGGTGGCCTCTGGCTGGGGTGATAAGCTCTATCTGGGGAGCGATATGATCTTCACCGCCGTGGGCCGGCCGCGGCTCATCGTTTTCGAGAACGCGAGGGAATAGCGTGGACGAGGACTCCAGCAGGTTAGAGGTGGTGTACGTCGCGTCGGGCCAGCTTCGGGCAGAGGTGATCCGGTCCAAGCTGGAGGCGGCTGGCATCCCGGTCCTGCTCCAATATGAGAGTTTGGGCATCGTCATGGGCCTAACGGTGGACGGGTTGGGCGAGGTGCGGGTGCTGGTGCCGGCGGAATATGCCGACGCCGCTCGCGCTCTCCTAGTGGAAGCGGAGGAACCCTTTACCGAGGATTCGGACGATTTTCCGGAGATTTCCGATATCAGCGATACGCTCGGGTAAAACGGCCGTGCCGAACCATATGCGGGAACAATCTGACGGGCTTCCGGGCTATGGCGCTCCGGGAGCCCGTGGTGTTTTTGGAAACCCTACGCACGCAGGGAAGGGATATACCCCTTTGACACGAAAATCATCCTGTAGTAAGATATTGTCAATACTTGGTGAAATACATCTTTTGAGCTGGCATGCTGTCTGTTTTCCTCTGGCGAGATACGGAGGTCCTTATGTCCATCACCATGATTAAATCTATCCTCACCACGGTTGTGCTGGCGTTGGCCCTGGTGCAAGGGCTGGAAATGGCGCAGTTGAAAGGATACCTGCGCGTGCTCCCTATCGAAAAGCGCAGGCTCCGTGACCTGCACCGTCTGGGCGGGGTGGCGGCGCTGTTCCTGCTGGCGCTGATCGCGGTGCTGTGCATCGCCAGCCAGGGGCTTTATTTCTCCTCACTGCGCGTGACACTGCATGCCGTGCTGGGCGCAGTCGTCATCCTGGTCCTCGTCGTCAAGGCGTTCATCACGAACCGTTTCCGGCAGTATCTGCGGTGGAACAACGGCCTGGGCGCGCTCGCCGGCCTGCTGGTGCTGGGCATTTTCCTGCTCAGCGCATTGTGGTACTTTATCAGAGGCTACTGATGAGGTGAAGCGATGTCCCGACGAATGTGCATCCTCTTGATCTTTGCGGCGTTGATGAGTATCGTCGTGCTTCTGGCCGCCTGCGGCGGTCAGCCGCCGGCCCCTACGCCTACCCAGCCGCCGGCACCGACCCCGACGACCGCGCAGGAACAGGCCCCAACGCCGGCCGAGCCCCCGACGTCCACGCCGGCGGCCCAGCCCTCCCCGACGTCTACTGTGGAAGCGACGCCTACATTTACCGTTGAGCCGTCTCCGACGGCTGTGCCGGCGCTGAACGGCCAGACCCTTCTAGGGGAACGCTGTACCGTCTGCCACACCCTGGACCGGGTCAAACAGTCCCGCAAGAGCGAGGCGGATTGGAAAGCCACGGTAGAGCGGATGGTGCGCAAGGGCGCTGTGCTCTCGACCGAAGAGATCGAGGCGGTGGTCCGGTACCTCGCCCAGACCTATCCTCGGTGAGAGGATGCAGACAACCGCGCGCCGGCGAGCGGGGCATATTGACAGCCGGCGCATTCTGTGCGATAATGGGGTTCGGTGTGAAAAGGTGTGTCAACGGCGCACTCCTTTTCCCCTCCGTCGCCATCCTACGGAAAAGGAGGTGATGCCACACATGTGTAATAGTAACATGCGTTGCGCCGTAGCGTCACCTCCTGCTGAAGTCCGGTAGAAGAGACGCTGCGGCGCAGAGAGACGTAAAAGGCCTCGCTCGGCTTCGAGAGAGGCCTTTTACCTTGTTCAGAGGGAACGCATCGGGAGGAAGATCATGTCGAAGCCTTTGCCAGTGGGCAAACTGCCGGCGGACCTGCTCCAGGCTCTGCTGGCGAAATATACGCGTCCTGACGATCGCGTCATCGTTGGGCCAGGGGTGGGAGAGGACGCCGCGGTCATTGATTTCGGCGAGCGCTATCTGGTGGCCAAGACTGACCCTATCACTTTTGCCACGGACGAGATCGGCTGGTACGCGGTCAACGTGAATGCCAACGATATTGCCTGTAGCGGCGGGGTGCCACGCTGGCTCTTGGTGACGGCGCTTTTGCCGGCCGGCAGTGCTGACGCGGAAATGGCGGAATCCATCTTTGCCCAGTTGGCGAAGGCCTGCCGGGCGCTGGACATCACCCTGTGCGGCGGGCACACCGAGATCACCTACGACCTGGACCGTCCCATTTTGGTGGGGCTGATGCTGGGAGAGGTGGAGCCGGCCAAGCTGGTGCACTCCGCCGGCGCCCGGCCGGGCGATGCGCTCATCCTGACCAAGGGCATCGCCATCGAGGGCACGGCGCTCATCGCCCGTGAGAAGGGGGCTGAGCTGGCCGGCGAGTTCCCTGCCGATTTCCTGGCGCGCTGTCGAGGAATGCTCCACGAGCCCGGCATCAGCGTCGTGCGCGAGGCGCGTCTTCTGCGCCAGCATGTGGATGTACATGCCATGCATGACCCGACGGAAGGCGGGCTGGCGACGGCGCTTTGGGAGCTGGCGGCGGCCGCCGGCGTCGGCCTGCGGGTGCATCGGGAGCAGATTCCCGTCCTGCCGGAGACGCGGGCGCTCTGCGAACGTTTCCGGCTGGACCCATTGGGCCTGATCGCCTCGGGCGCACTGCTGGCGGCGGTGCCGGCGCAGGAGGCGGAGCGGGCGGTGCAAGTACTGGAAGAAGCCGGCATTCCAGCGCGCTGTATTGGGGAGGTACTGCCGGCGGACGCGGGGGTGTGGTTGAACGATGCCGGCAGCGACCGCCCCCTTCCACGCTTCCCTCGCGACGAATTCGCCCGCCTGGTGGGATGACGCTTTCCCGGATTTGACAACCCCCTAGGGGTATGGTATATTGGAGATACCCATACGGGGTATGCATGAAACGAACAGAGGAGGGCGTTCCCATGGCACTGATTGGCAAGGAAGATCGCGAGACGATCCGCAAGATGTTCGACCAGGAGTTCGTCAATGACGTGACGCTGGTCATGTTCACCCAGGAGTTCGAATGTCAGTTCTGCCGCGAGACCCGGCAGTTGGTGGAGGAGCTGGGGGAGATCTCCCCGCGCGTGCATGTGGAGGTCTATAACTTCGTCACCGACAAGGACAAGGCGGAAGCCTACGGCATTGATAAGATTCCGGCCATTGCCATTATTGGGGCGAAGGATTACGGCATCCGCTTCTACGGGATCCCATCAGGGTATGAATTTACCGGCCTTATTGAGACCATGATTGCGGTCTCCAAGGGAGAATCGGGCCTTTCGCAGAAGACGAAGGAGGCGCTGGCAAAGCTGGAGACCCCGGTGCACCTGCAAGTCTTCGTCACGCCGACCTGTCCATACTGCCCCAGCGCGGTGCATTTGGCGCACCGCATGGCCATCGAGAGCGACAAGGTGCGTGCCGATGGCATTGAGGTGATCGAGTTCCCGCACCTGGGGCAAAAATATCATGTCCAGGGCGTGCCGCGCACGGTCATTAACGAGAAGGTGCACATCGAGGGTGCGGCACCGGAGGGCATGCTGTTGGAGAAGATTCTGGAGGCGGTGCGGCCGGCCAAGAGCTGAAGCCGGCTTGCTGATGGCAATGCACGCCCCGTGTATCATCCTGGCGATGATACACGGGGCGATGTTGTTTGATGGCGTTGGGGGACGCCGGCGGGATTACTTCTCCTCGGAAGCCTCGGCCTCTTTCGACGCTTCCGCCTTCGTGGTCTTGGTTTCTTCTCCAGATTCCTTGGCCGCGTCCTCGGCCTCGCGGCTGGCCTTGCGGAACTCGCGGATGCCGCGCCCCAGCGCGCCGCCGACCTCCGCCAGCTTGCCGGCACCGAATAGGATCAGCACGATCACCAGGATGATGATCAGTTCAGGCACACCCAGTTGTGGCATGGGATATATCCTCCAGCACTTGTGATCTCACAGCTAGTTGGCCGTACCAGTCGGCCGCATTATACACCCGCCGGCAGGGAAAGGCAAATCGTCGAGGGTATGCGGCGCCGGCCTTTCAACCGCCGGCGTCACGGCGCATATGCCGGCGGAACAGGAACGGCAGGAAGGCGCGCGCCGCTTTCACCACCCGCACGAATTCGTCCGGATGACTGGTAATCTGGGTCAGTTTGGAAAAGATGTAGCGCGGCCGCAGGTAAAACTGACGCCGCGCTTCGCCGCACCAGGCCACCAGCTCCTCAGCGCGCAGGCCCGGCAGATCCACCACGCAGTTGTGTAGGCCCTCTTCGGTCACCCAATGGCGGAAATCGCGCGTTCGCAGGTAGCCACTGCGTTCCGCCCAGGCGTAGGCCTCCGTGCCAGGGTAGACCATCAGTGGGAAAAACTGTGCGGTGTCAGGGTTCAGCTCTTTCGCCAGTTGCAGGGTGCGTTCCAGGGAGGCGCGGGTCTCGCCCGGACAGCCGGCCATGAAACAGCCGTGCACCAGGATGCCGGCGCGACGGGCGTCGCGCATAAAGCGCCTCATTCGGTCAGTCGTGATGCCCTTGCGAATCTGGTGCAGGACCTCATCATCCCCGCTCTCGAACCCGACGCACAGCATGCGACAGCCGGCGGCTTTCAGCGCTTTCAGCGTCTCAAAGTCCACATCGGCGCGGGAATTGGCGGTGAAGGTCAGCCCGGTGCGTGCCTGGCGCAGGCGCTCGGCCAGCTCGCGACAGCGCTCACGGTTGACGGTCAGCGTGTCATCCTCGATGAAGACATGCTTGATGTAGGGGAGCTCGCGGGCGATGTATTCGAATTCTGCCACGACGTTGGCCGGACTGCGGTAACGGTAGCGCCGGCCCTGGAAGGTCTGGGGATAGACGCAGTAGACACAGCGGTGCGGACAGCCGCGGCCGGTGACGATGGCCACCTGCGGATAGGGAGTGATGGCGTAGAAATAGTGCAGGGGATTCAGGTGCGTCTTGTATACCCGGGTGACGAAAGGCAGGGCGTCGAGGTCTTCTATGAAGGGGCGGTCAGGGGTGTGGATGATGCCGCCGTCCTGACGGAAGCTCAGGCCGGTCACACTATTCAGCGGCCCGCCAGCAGTCAGCGTCCTGGCCAGGTCGAGCAGGGTGTATTCGTACTCGTGCCGGGCGACAGCATCGAGCGCCGGCGCAAGTGCCAGCGTCTCATCGGGCAGTGCCGATACGTGGGGGCCGACGGCGACGCAGAACATGGCCGGCTGGACCGCCTTCAGCTCCTGCACCACCCGCATATCGTTGTCAAAGCTGGGAGTGCTGGTATCGGTTACCAGCAGGTGGGGCCGCCACTCCGCCACCAGTGCGCGCAGTTGGTCCAGGGTAGTGCCGTCCGCCGGCGCGTCAATGAGCCGCACCTGCAGGCCGGCGTCCTCGAGCACCCCGGTCGCATAGGCCAGCCAGATGGGATAGTACAGCGTGCCGCTTTTGGTGACCGCCGGACTGCGCTGGGCGCGCGAGAAGCGCGGCAGGAAGGGTGGGTTCAGCATCAGCACCCGCATTTGCGGCAGATGTTCCGGAAACGGTCTTTCATCAGTCATGATGGGTTCCTGTGCTACGTCTCAGATATGCCCACAGCCGGCGCGCCGCCCCCCGCTCAAACAGCACCAGAAAGACAGCGCCGTACAGAATGACAAGGCCGGCGCCGGCGCCGATCAGCCCGATGAAGCCGCGGACGTGAGGAGCGAGGAGCAGGCCGGCCGGCGCAGTCAGCAGTGTGCAGGCCAGGGCCGGCGCGACGAGGCTGGTATACGTGACCTTCAGCTCTCTGCCAATGATGATACACGAAAGCGCCGCGCTGGCAAGCGATGAGCCGGCCACCGCCCAGGCCATGCCGGGGATGTCCCAGAGGGTCAAGAGCGCCGGCCCAAGGGCCAGCAGGGTCCCCAGCGCGGCGGCGGTGGCCCATAAAAAGGCATCCGTACGGCCCAGGCTGATGAGCAGTTCTCCATTGAAGCCGAAGCCCAGGCGGAGGAAAGTCGAGAGCAGGAGAATCTGCAGGGCCGGCACTGCCGGCAACCAACGTTCGCCCAGCAGGAGGCGCACGGTCGGCTCCGCCAGCCCGATGCCAACCCCAGCGGCCAGGCCGGCGGCGGCCAGCGCGTAGCGGGTGGTCAAGGTGTAGGCGCGCTGTAAGAGTGTCGGCTCCTGCCGCGCCCGGGCAAAGGTCGGCAGGGCAACCCGGCTCAGGATGAAGCGCGCCTGGAGCGGAAGCTGAGAGATGGTGAACGCCATATAATAGAGGCCCAGCCGGCCTTCCCCTTTCCAGCGTCCCACGAAGAAATAATCGGCGTTCAAATAGCCCCAACTGAGGATGTAGCTGAGGTAAAGGGGCCAGCTAAAGCCCAGATAGCGCCGCAGGACGGAGCGCGAGATGCGCAGGCGCGGTCGGAAGCGGGCCAGCATCCAGAGCAGGAGGGCCTGGGCGAAGGCGCCGGTGGCAAACCCCCATACGAGGCTCCAAACCCCCTGTCCAAGGAGCGCCAGGGCCAGGCTGACGGCCAGGTTGACGCTGACGTTGGCCAGCTCGGGGAGGCGCGCCGGCACGAACTCCAGCCGGCGCTCCAGCAGGGCGGCCGGCAGCATCAGCGGCCCGGTGTTGGCGGATGGCCCACCGGTCGAGGTGAAGAGCAGGAGCGATATGGCCGCCAGCAGGGGGGCCAAGTAGGGCTTGTCCAGCAGGGCGGCGAGAATCCCACGGCCGGCGATCAGCAGGAGCGCCATAATGGAAGCGAGTACAAGCTGGAGCGTGAAGGCGGTGTCTACCAGGTCATGGAAGCGCCGATCGTCATCGCTGTTCTGAATGATGGCTTCGGCACCGCGCAGGTTGACCAGCAGGGCCGGCAGGCCGACGACCATCATAGCGAAGGCATACTGGCCGAAGGCCTCTTCGGGGAGCAGGCGGGCCAGGAGGAGCTGTTGGAGGAGGAAGATAAGCCGGCTGAGGCCGGCCACCCCTATCGCGGCGGCAGTGTCCTTGAGGGCGCGCTCTTTCAACTGGCGTGCCAGCGGCTGGGCGGGTGCGCTCATCCCCCCACCTCCGCCGGCGAAGACATTCCTACCGCACGTAGGATCAGGGAGAACAGGTCGGTGATGGTTTCCGGGGGTGCATCCGGCGGCTCCGAGGCGAGGAAAACGCCGTCATTGATGCGGTCATCCGGATCGTAGCCGTGCATGGCGTGCAGGACGCGGCGGGACATGTGCGAGGGATGGATGACCAGGCCGGTCTGCAGGAGGAAAATGTCCTGGCCGTAGCGGTCGCCGGCGAAGGCGATGCCGTAACGCTCCTTTTCTGCATCCGTCAAGAGCCGGCCTTGATGGCAGGCGGCCAGGACCTCCCGGATGCGCGGCCGGCAGTGCGGGTCAAGATACCAAAAGCGCGCCATGGTGGAATCGTAGACCGCGATATAATCCCTGCCGAAGCGCAGGCCCAAGGATGCGACCTGCCGGCGAATGTCCACTGTGCCGCGCACGGGGACCATGCCGTGGTCGGAGAATACAAACAGTTTGACAGCTACGCCCGCTGTTTCGACGGCGCGAAGCAACTCCTCGATGCGGCGCTCGTACCAGTGCAGGCGCTCCAGGACAGCCGGCGAGACAGGGCCGCCGGCATGTCCCAGGGCGTCCACCGCGGCCAGGTACAGGAAGGTCAGGCGCGGCCCATCGGGGCGGAAGGCGGCGGCGCACTGCTGGAATATCTCTTCCTCAGGGAGAGGATACGTGAGGAAAAGGGCCGGCACGCCGTGCTTTGCGAGCACGTCAATCAGCGAAGGGCAGTCGAAGGCACCCGGCCGAAAGTCCCAGCGCTTGGAGCAGTGGTCCATCAAATGCAAGTAGCGCAGGGGGAAGTCATAGACCGGGAAGTAGCCGTCGAATCCGTGCCGGCGCGCCGTCCAGCGCGCGATCAGGCGTTTCAGGAGCGGGTTGTCGGCCAGCCGGTTGTGCAGGAGCGGGCCGGCGAGATTCAGCCAGCGCGTCCAGGCAAAGGGGGAATGCACCGGATCATAGTACAGGTACGACCAGCGTCCATGCACCTGCGGGAGCTGACCGGTCAGGATGGACGGGACGGCGGCGGAGCTGTAGCCCAGGATGGTGCGCACCGGCTTGCGGAAAGGGCAGAAATCCCGCAGGAAGCCGCTCGCTTCTACCGCTGGCCAGCTCAATGCATCAATCAGGATCGCAATAGTGATATTAGCCTGCATAGGCTTCCTCAGTACGGCGGGCCGGGGTGCCAGGCGCGGATGAACCGGCGGCCCAATATCTGGCGCGGCGACCGCTCCCAGTCCCGGCCCAAACATCCCAGCCGGCGCGCCACCGCCGGCCAAGGGACCTCGTCCGCCGGCAGAAAGAGCAGGAGCGGCAGGACGCGCACCAGGTGTTCCGCCGGATGTTCGCCCCATAATTCCAGCGTCAGGGGGCGGAGGCGGGCTGCCGTCACGATCAGATGATACAGGCGGGCCGAAAGGCTGAGGCGGATGGATGGATCGCGCAGAAGCGGCGCGGCACAGGCGAAAAATGAAGGCCAGAAGGTCTGTCCGTGACCCTGTGCGGTCCCGCGTTCCGTCTCCACCCAGCGCCAGACGGCCTCGTGATGGTTGATCGTTTCATCCAGCAGGTGCTGGAGCTGGGACCTGTCATAAAGCGGGAAGGCCGGCATGAGCTTATCCTGCACTGCTTCAGCGTAGGCCGGCCGAATGAACCCCAGCTCCGCCGGCAGAGGACATGCCTCCAGCAGGGCCGGCCGCCGGCGGTACACGGCGTCGTAGCGCCGATGCAGGATGAGGGCCGCATCGCCCCAGCTCAGCCGCGCCTTCTGGACAGCAATGTGGACGAAGCGGCGGATGGGTTCTGTGAACGGCTCATCTTCCAGCATGCGCTGTGACCAGAGCAGGGCGGCGCCGCGGTTGAAGAGGTAGCGGGCGGCCTCCCAGGGTGGGAGCAGGCCGGCATCGCGCCAGGGCATCACCTCGATGACCGAGCCATCGCCCCATAGTACCTGATGGCCGAGAGCGGTCTCGTAGGATTCAACGGTCAGAGGAGCGCTTGCCAGCATGCCGGGGGTCTTGCAGGCCAGGTCCACGCGCAGGCCGCAGTGCCGGCTCAGCGCCGGCTCCAGGGCCTTCAGCCGGCGGCGCAGGCGCCACCACGCGAGCCAGCCGTCCTGCCGGCACACCACCAGGATGTCGTAATCGTTGACGGGACGGAGCCGGCCGTGCTCGTCGGGCGCGGCGCCCCCTTCGCCGCGGCCGAACCCACCTGTCAGGGCGATACAGCGCACCATACCGCCGGCCGCTTCCAGCACCGCCTGACGAATATAGCGCATATGGCCGGCGATGAGCTGTTCCACATCCGGGTTACCCGTTACCGTGAACGACATATGTCCAGGACCTCACCCGAGCAACAGTACCCCATCCCTCTGCCCATTTTCCGCCCGCAGGGAGGGGAGTGCTGGAATGGAGCAAAAAAGCCCTAGCGGGCTTTGCTTCATGAACCATGCGCTTCAGCGTCCGGCGGTCTTCCCCCGGTGCCGAATGACCTGCTGATACACCTCCATAACCCCTTCGGCAGTGCGGCGGACGTCGAAGTGTCCGCGCACCCTCCGCTGGGCGGCCAGGCCCATAGCGCCGGCGCGCGCAGGGTCGTTCAGCAGTGTCAGCACGGCCTGTGCCACCGCCGCCGGCTCGCCGGCCGGCACGAGCAGGCCGGTTACCCCATGCTGGATGACCTCGGGCACGCCGTTGACCGCTGTGGCGACGGCCGGCCGGGCCATGGCGCCGGCCTCCAGCAGGCTGTACGGCAGGCCCTCCCAGTACGAGGTCAATGTTACCACGTCCGCGCCGGCGAGCAACAGCGGGACGTCCTGGCGCTGGCCGAGCAAGGTGATCACGCCAACAAGCCCGTGTTCCCGGATCATCGCCTCGATGCTGGGACGCAGAGGGCCATCGCCGGCCAGGAAGCCGCGGACGTCCGGGCGCTGGGCATGCAGACAGCGCATCATACGCACGAAATCCGCCGGCGCTTTCTGGGCGTCCAGCCGGCCGACCTGCAGGACTGCCGGCGCTTCCAGCGGCCATCCCAAGCGCTCCCGGGCGGTCTCCTTTGCCATCTGGCGCGGCTCCCATTCTTCCCAATCCAGGCCGTTGTACACCGTGACTATGGAATCCGGGTTTCCCCAGCCTTTTGCCAGCATCCACTGGCGGTCTGCCTCGCAGACGGCGATGGTGATATCGGTTATTCGGCTCCAGGCGCGTTCCAGCGCCTCGTATATGGGCTGGAGCGCGGTCTGGCGGATGCGGATGGTCTGCGGGGTGTAGACGACGCCGGCGCCGGCCAGCCGCGCCGCCGGCCGCGCCCAGATGCCGGCGAACTGGCTGTGCACGTGGACGATGTCGATGGACTTTTGGCGTATCAGACGCAGGAGCGCCAGGAAGGGGCCGGCGTTCCGCCATTTGTGCATAGGCCAGGGATACCCCGGCACCCCCAGTTCGGCCAGCCGCCGGCGGGTGCACTCGTCGCCGGCGGGGTAGCAGACATGCAGGGCGCACTGCCGGCGGTCCAGGTGCTGTGCCAGGGAGAGCACGTGCACCGCCTGCCCGCTGTGGATGGGTTCGTAAAAGACTTCCGCGACGCGCATCATCGGAACCACCGATACAAGGCCTGGTCGGGGACCCAACGGCGCCTCCGGATTTCCTGCCGCTTTTCCAGCATGCGAGGAAGCAGACGCAAGACGTCCAGGTAAGCGCCGAGTAAAATGGGCCGGCGCACCGCCATATAGCCGAGGCGGGTGCCGTCTTCTATCAGAATTCGCGGCAGGGCGGGAAGCAGGCCGGCCAGGGAGTCGTTCTTCAGCATCATCAGGTAGCGGTTTTTCACGGCGTGCCGCTGGGCGAAGGCCATCTTAGGAGCGCGTGATGGTTTGCGGAGCGTATCGCCGCCGCCGCGCCCGTGCCAGCCGGCGGCGCGCGGTTCGTACCAGCACTGCCAGCCGCGCGAGCGCGCCCGCCAGGCCAGGTCGGCATCGTCGTAGTAGGCGAAGAAGTCCTCGTCCAGCACCTCGCCCAGACAGCGCACGTCTTCCAGCATGGCCCGGCGCGCCATCCAGGCCGCGCCGCAAGCGCCGAAGACCTCTTCCGTGCGGTCGTACTGGCCCCGGTCAATCTGTCCCTGTCCCCGGTCGTACGGCCGGCGGGAAGGGGAAAGGAACAGTCCCGTCGAGTCGAGGGTATAGCCGGCCCTAGGGCCGCCGCGCCAGAGCTTGCCGCCGGCCAGGCCGGCCGCCGGCCGCTCCTTCAGCAGGTCAGCCAGACGGGTGAGGAAATCGGGGAGCAGATAGACGTCTGGGTTCAGGGAAACGATGAACTCGCCCTGGCTGAGGGCATAGCCCTGGTTGAACGCCCGGCAGAAGCCGGCGTTGGTCTCGTTGCGGATGACTCGGACATGGCCGGCGGTGTATGCCGGCGCCAGGGAGTCGTCGGTCGAGGCATTGTCCACCACGATGATTTCCAATGGGTGGTAGGTCTGCCCCGTCAAGGATTCCAGGCAGAGCGCCAGTTGGCGGCCGCTGTTCCAGTTGACGATAATCACGGAGATGAGGCCAGACTGCATGTTGTTGGCATCCTGAAGGCGAGTTCGCGCCGGCGGTGCCGGCGGGCGACTGGCAGTAATGTAATCACAATCGGGAACGTTTGACAAATCGAGGGTGGGGCGGGCAGGTGGGTAACAGTCATCTGGCTGTGAAGGGTCAATGTTTTGACAAATCTCCATGCCGTGCCTATATTGAGCGGGTAGGCGGTGCGAGATAGAAGGCGGAAGAGAAGCGGTGACGAATCAGTGCGGGAGGCGTCGGCCGGACGTCAAGGGATACTCCTCCCCCGCGGGGGTGTCCTGGTACGATGCCGCCGGCTGGGTGATCGCCGCCGGCTTGGCTATCGTGCTGGCACTGGCGCCCCTCTCGTGGGGCATCCTGCTGGTGGGGGGCGCGCTAGCCGCCGGCATCACCCTGGTGCGGCCTGCCCTGGGGCTGGGGTTCCTGGCCCTGCTGGTGCCCTTTGGTTCCGTGCGGGAGGTGCCGCTGGGGCCGGCGTCGGTCGGCGTGGCCGAATTCTACGCGCTGTTCGTCATCGCCGCCTGGTTTATGTCCATGACTGCCTGGCGGCGGGTTTGGGTTGCGCCGAGCCGGCTGTGGCTTCTGTTCGGCCTTCTGCTGGCGGCTATGTTGATTTCCATTACGCAGGCGCTCTCCCTGAGCTATGCCGTCAAGGAGCTGAGCAAGTGGCTGGAGTTCGGCGCGATTATGCTGTGCGCCGCGTCTCTGCCGAACGCCGGCGAGCGGAAAATCGCCCTGGGCGCCTCGCTGGCCGCCGGCAGTGCCGCCGCACTGTTGGGCTGGTATCAGTTTCTGCGCGGGGTTGGGCCAGAAGGGTTCATCCTGTTCGGCCGCTTCATGCGTGCCTACGGCACGTTCCGCCAGCCGAACCCATATGCCGGCTATCTGGGCATCATACTGCCGGTCGCCCTGGCGCTCCTGATCAGCTACTGGCCTTGGCGCGCCGGCGCTTCCTGGGGCGAGCGTGTGCTGTGGCTGTTGGGGGCGGCCGGCCTGCTGACCATGGGGCCGGCCCTGCTGATGAGCTGGTCGCGCGGCGGATGGTTCGGGGCCGCGGCGGCTGTGCTGACCGTGCTACTGCTGCGCGGCCGGCGGTCCGCTTTCCTGACGGTGCTGGCGGTGCTGGTGCTGGCCGGCACTTTCATCGTATTGGAACTCGATAGGATACTGCCGGCGTCTCTGGTAGTGCGCGTCACGGATTTCACCGATTATTTCACGCTGGGGGATGTGAGCGATATCGTGCCGACGCCGGCGAACTGGGCGGTGGTGGAACGGCTGGCGCACTGGCAGGCGGCCGAGCGCATGTTCGCTGCGCACCCTTGGCTGGGCGTGGGCATCGGGAATTATGAGCCGGTGTACCCGGCGTACCGCCTGCCGCGCTGGCCCGACCCGCTGGGCCATGCGCATAATTATTACCTGAACACTGCGGCAGAGACGGGCCTGATCGGGGCGCTGGCCTATGTGTTGTTCTGGATTGGTGCGGCGCGGCAGGCATGGCAGGCGTGCCGGCACAGTGCCGGCATATGGCGCGGCACGGCGCTGGGTGTGCTGGGCGTCATCGCCCATCTCAGCGTGCATAATATGTTCGACAATCTGTACGTCCAGGGCATCTACCTGCAAATTGCCCTGTGGCTTGGATTAATTATCCCATTGACAAGGGCATCTGCATATGAGGAATGGGACACTGTCCATGTCCAGACTGGTGGATTGGGGGCTGTGCTTCCTGGGGAAGACGCCCCTGTGTAAAGTCCCGCTCGTTGCCGGCGCGCTGGAGAAAGCGCGCGGCAATGCGCGGGAGCTGGAGCGCTTCATTAAGTTCGCGCTGGTGGGCACGCTGGGTGCGGTCGTGGATTTCAGCGTGCTCAATCTCTTGATCCTGGCTTTTGGATGGTCCAAGGCGATGGCCAACACCTTCTCGTTCAGTGCGGCGGTGCTGAGCAACTTCACCTGGAACCGGCTGTGGACTTTCCCAGAGTCGCGTCAGCGGCCGATCCGCACCCAACTGCCGCAGTTCGCCTTGGTGAATCTCATCGGGTTGGGCATCAATCAGTTGGTGTTCCTGAGCCTGGACCATTATGTGTTCGGCCCGTGGCTCGGCCGGCTCGGCTATAACGTGGCCAAGGCTATCGCTATCCTCATCGTGCTGTTCTGGAACTACGGCATCAACCGCATCTGGACCTATAAGGGCCTGTGAGGTGCATATCGTCATTGATTACACGCCGGCGCTGCGCCAGGCCGCCGGCATCGGCCGGCTGACCCGTCATCTGGTGCATGCCGCGGTGCCGCTCCTTGCGGAACATCATATCACGCTGTTCGCGGCCGGCCCTGTGCCGGCCGACCACCCGGAGCGGGCCGGCTGGCCATCTCATGTGCGGCTGGTTGATACTGCGCTTTCCGAACGCCTTCTGACCATCCTCTGGCATCGGGCCGGCGTGCCCCTGCCGGTCGAAACATGGGCCGGCCGCTGTGACCTGTTTCATGCCACCGATTTCGTCCTCCCGCCGACCCGTGCGCCGGGCATCCTGACCGTGCATGACCTCTCTTTCCTGCGTTTTCCCGAATGCGCGCATCCGAACCTGCGGCGCTACCTTATGCAGGTGGTGCCGCGTTCCCTGCGGCGCGCGGCGCGGGTCCTGGCCGATTCGCAGGCGGCGCGCGAGGATTTGATAGCACTGCTGGGGGTGCCGGCGGAAAAGGTCGCTGTGGTGTACGGCGGGGTGGAGGAGCGCTTCTCGCCGGCGCCTGAGCCGGCGCTGGATGCGGAGCTGGTCCAGCGCTATGGGCTGAACGCGCCGTACATCCTCAGCCTGGGGACGCTGGAACCGCGCAAGAATTACGTGCGGCTGATGCGGGCATATGAACGGGCATGGGAGGAAGCTGGCGGCGATTTTCCCGAGCTGGTCATCGCCGGCGGGAAGGGCTGGCTGTACGAGGAGATTTTCGCGACCCATCGGTCGCTCCGTGTTCGGGAGCATGTGCATCTGCTGGGCTTTGTGGAGGACCGCCTCTTGCCGGCGCTGTACCGCCGCGCCTGGCTCTTCGTCTATCCATCCCTGTACGAAGGGTTCGGTCTGCCGCCGCTGGAGGCCATGGCATGCGGATGTCCGGTCGCCTGCTCGAACGCCTCTTCCCTGCCAGAGGTAGCCGGCGAGGCGGCGGTTATGTTCGACCCGCTGGACGAGGAGGCGCTTGTGGAGGCCATGCAGAAGGGGGTGGGGGACAGCGCGCTGCGGGAGCGACTGCGGGCGGCCGGCCTGGCGCGTGCGGCGAAGTTCACCTGGCAGAGGTCGGCAGAGGCACTGGTACGGGAATATGCGCAGGTGATGCATGGACGATAAACGTGTGAACGGTTGGGAAAGGGCCAGCGTGCTGGCCGGCCTGGTCCTGCTGGTATGCGGCTACTGGGGGCCTTGGGTGAGCCATAAGACCGCCGGCCTGGTCCTGTTGGGCTATGACCTGGCGGAATATGTGAAGTTCCTGGCGGAGTACCGCGCCGGCACCCTGGCGGTGTGGCGCGGCTGGTTCATCCTGCCGGCCGGCGCCATCACATTGGCGCTGGCGCTGTGCCTCTTTCATCCTGCATTGCGACTGCGCTGGTACTGGAGGATGGTGGGGGCGGCGGCCGGCGTGCTGACCTCCCTGACGCTACTGCCGCCGGCGTGGTATCCGGCGCTCCTCTGGGCGCCGGAATTCCGGCTGTCCACGATGGTTATGCTGGCCGGCCTGGCCGCGCTGGTGCTGGCGCCGGCGTGGCGGCTCCTGTCGTGGCGCTGGCTCATCCTGCTGGCGGCAGCCGCGAATGCTCTGACCGCGGCCGGCGCGGTATGGGCGTTCCTGCAAGTCAAGCCGGCCGTAGATCGGGTGTACGGCGCGCCGGCGCCCTGGGGGTGGGGATGGGGCGTTATGGCGGCCGGCGCGCTTTTGCTGGCAGGCGCGGCGGTCGCGGCATGGTCCCGCCGGACCCGTCCGTATATTATGACTGATTGACCCCGCCGACCCGTCTTTTGGAAACTCGCGATAGGTATTTCTCGTCGCCAGCTAACCGCGCCAGGGCTTCCACCTGTTCCGGCCGGCCCAGTACCACCATGACATCCTCCGCCTGCAGGGTCAGGTCTGGCGCCCAGTCGATCACTCTTTGGTCTGCCCCGCGCAGAATAGAAAGCACATTGGCGCCGGTGCGTGTGCGCAGTTCTGCCTCGCCCAACGTCTTCCCCACCAGTTCCGATGTGGGATGGATGCGGATCTCGTCCATGTACAGCTCCGGGTCATTGCCCATGGCTTTCTCGAGGAAGATCATCACATGCGGGCGGGTCAGCTCGCGGACGATGCGGTGCGCCGCCAGTTGATAGGGGGACAGGACGCCGTCAGCGCCGGCTTTTCGCAGTTTCGCCTCGGCTTCCCGTGTGGTAGCGCGGGCGATAATGGTCAGGTGTGGGTTCAGCGAGCGTGCGCTCAGCACCACAAAGACGTTCTCCGCGTCGTTGTCCAGCACGGCTACCAGACCGCGGGCGCGCTCGATGCCGGCGCGCAGGAGCGTCTCATCCTCCGTGGCATCGCCCATGACGTACAGAATGCCGCACTGCTCGCAACGCTGGATGGCCTCGCCAGCCTGGTCCACAATGACACAAGGGATGCCCTCATCAGCCAGCCCCCTGGCGACCTGTTCTCCGACCCGGCCGTAGCCGCACACGATGTAATGTCCGTGCAGGCGTTCGATGGCGCGCATGAGTCTCCTCCGCTTGAGCGTGCCGGCCAGCTCGCCGGCGATCAGGAATTCCGCGATGGTGCCAAAGGTATATGCCCCGGCACCGACACCCAGCAGTACCAGCACCATCGTGAAGAGGCGGCCGTCGGCAGATAATGGGCGGACCTCCTGAAATCCCACAGTGGAGATGGTGATAATGGTCATGTAGAGGGCGTCCAGCAAGGGAAGCCCTTCGAGGAGCATATAGCCGGCGACCCCCACGAAGACCAGGAGGAAGAAGAACAGGATCAGCCGATAGATGCGCTGGACTGGGGTAGTGATGGGCATTTTGCGGCACCTCCGGGCGATTCCAGAGGATATGATAATCAACGGGGCGGATACCTGCAAATCGCAGGAGAAGGGGGACTCCCGCACGCAGGGAGGGGGACTTTGCGGAGGTAACTGTCACTTTGACGAGGCCGGCGGGTTAGCGGGCCGGGCGGCCAGCAGGCGCAGGCCGTTGAGGATAACGAGCAGAGATGCGCCTACATCAGCGAAGACGGCCATCCACAGCGTGGCCATGCCGGCCACCGCCAGGATCAGGAACGTCAGCTTGATCGCCAGAGAGAAAGCCACGTTCTGCGTGATGTTGCGGCGGGTGCGCCGGCCCAGCTCCACCAGGTCGGCGATCTTGCGCAGGTCGTCCGACATGAGCGCCACATCGGCAGTCTCCAGCGCTACATCGGTGCCGGCGGCACCCATGGCGATACCGATGGTGGCGCGGGCGAGCGCCGGCGCGTCGTTGACGCCGTCGCCCACCATCGCAACGCGCTCGTAGCGCTGTATCAACTGCTCTACCACCTGCACCTTCTGTGCCGGCAGAAGTTCGGCATGAAATTCATCCAGGCCCAGCTCATCGGCGATGGCTTGCGCGACGCGCTGATGGTCGCCGGTAAGCATGATGATATGGGAAATGCCGGCGGCGCGCAGTCTGCGGACGGCCTCAGCGGCTTCGGGGCGTGGTTCGTCCGCCAGACCGATAGCGCCGATGAGATGGGGCCCACCGACGTGCTCGCACCCCTCCCGGCTGGCCACCAACACCACACTGCGGCGCTTCTGCTGAAGCTTTTCGAGCTGCTGCCGGGCTTCCTCATTGAGCAGAGCGAACTGTTCCATTAACCGGGCACTGCCGAGGATGAAGAGACAGCCATTCACGCGAGCCACAGCTCCCTGGCCGGCCAGCGCACGATAATCCTCCGCCTTCCAGCGCATCACGCCGCGCTCCTCCGCGGCGGATACGATGGCCTCGCTCAGGGCATGGCTGGAGCGCTCTCCGATAGATGCGGCGATAGCGAGCAGTTCTTCCGGCTTATGTCCATTGAAGCTGATGAGGTCAGTTACGACCGGCCGGCCGCGAGTGAGGGTGCCGGTCTTGTCGAAGGCGGCGGCTTTGAGCCGGCCGGCGTTCTCCAGGTGCAGGCCGCCTTTGACGAGAATGCCTTGGCGGGCCGCACTGCTCAGCGCAGAGACAATGGCTACCGGTGTGGAGATGACCAGCGCGCAAGGGCAGGAGATGACCAGCAGGGTGAGCGCACGGTAGAGCCAGGGCAGGAAGGGTTCCCCGAACATCAGGGGCGGGACAGCGGCGACGCCGGCCGCCAGGGCCAGCACCACCGGGGTGTAGACCGACGCGAAGCGGTCCACCAGACGCTGGGACGGGGCGCGTGACCCTTGGGCCTCCTGTACCATGTGCACGATGCGCGCCAGGGTATTGTCCTGTGCCAGGCAGGTTACCGCGATCTCCAGCGCGCCCTCGCCGTTGAGACTGCCGGCGTACACCGGATCGCCAGGCCCCTTCTCCACCGGCATGGATTCCCCGGTGATGGGGGATTGGTCCACGCTGGAGCGGCCGGCCAGCACCTGTCCATCCATCGGGATGCGCTCGCCGGGCCGCACGAGGATGCGGTCGCCGACCCGGAGGGATTCCACCGGCACCTTCTCTTCGACGCCGTCGCGCAGACGTGCCGCCAGGCGGGGGGCCAGGTCAAAGAGCTTCTGGATGGCGTTCCTGGCGCGGTCCATGGTGCGTATTTCGAGAATGTGTCCGATGGAGAAAAGAAACACCACTGTGGCGGCTTCCGCCCATTCGCCGATGCCGGCGGCACCGAGTACCGCTACCGTCATAAGCAGATTCATGTCAATCGAGCGCGCTGTGCGCAGGGCGGCCAGGCCGGCGCGCGCGATGGGGAATCCGCCCAGCAGGATGGCTGTCGCCCAGAAGGGAATGGTGAAAAGCGGGCCAGCGCCGGTGAGATGAAGGATGCCGGCGACTGCCCAGGCCAACCCACTGGCCAGTGTGAGCCACTCACGCGGACTGCGCGGTTTCCACCAAGGCAGGGCGGTACCTTTCGGCGTCGGGCCGGCGGGTTCCAGGCGATAGCCGGCGGCCTGCACTGATTGTTGGAGCGCTTCGAGGATGTCCGGCCGGTTATGTTCCACAGTGAGCAGGCCGGCGCCAAAGTTCACCCGGGCGGAGCGCACCTGCTCCAGCGAAGTCACGATTTGCTCCAGCTTGGCGGCGCAGTCCGCGCAGTCCATACCTTCCACGCGGAACACGGTGATCTGAGGGCCGCCGCTTTTCTGCAGGGTATAGCCCAGCGCGGAGACCTGCCGTTCGATGGCCGGCCCCAGCTCGGCATCACCCTCGACCTCGACAATAAGCGTCCCTGTCCCGAAATTGACGAATGCGTCGCGCACGCCAGGAAGCCGGCGGATCGTCTTCTCGATGGTGCGCGCACACTCGGTGCAGTCCATGCCGCCGACCGTATAGCGCAGATGGCGGATATTCTGTCCGAGGGCAGATTCCTGCCGGCGTGCCTGCTCCAGCAGGGAGGAGCGGGAGACCTTTTCCGGGTTGAACTGGACCCGCAGGGTGCCCTGCTGGTCCGCGTCGACTGCTTCGACGCCGGCCTGGGCGAGCAGGTTCTCTTTCAGCCGGCCGAGGCAGGCGGGGCATTCCCGCCGTTCGGGTTGTTCAGGAAAGGGGTGGTACTGCAATTCTGCCATGTCTGCACCTCAATAATGAATATATGAGTATATATTCATCGTTATTCCGGAATAAGAGGCGACCATGCGGTCGCCTCACTGCGACGTGCTCTCAGGTCTCCATGCGGTCAGGGATGTATGGTGGGCCGGCGGGATGTCTGTTCAGATATGCTGGACGTGGTCCATGCCCTGGGCGAAAAGGGTGAGGACATGGTCATCGTCCAGCGCGTAGTAGACATGCCGGCCTTCTTTGTGGGAGCGGACCAGGCGCAGTTGGCGCAGGGTGCGGAGCTGGTGAGAGATGGCGGACTGGCTCATCTCGAGCTGTTCGGCCAGCTCATGCACACAGCGCTCGCCGGCGCACAATGCGGCGATCAGCCGCACGCGCGTCGGGTCGCTCAGGGCCTTGAAGATTTCCGCCAGGCGTGCGGCGGTGTGCTCATCCACGAAGGAGAGCGACAGCGCACACGATCCCTGTGGGTTATCTGTATCCGCGCTCATTGGCCCAATTCCCAGGAATATTCATGAATATATGTTCAAACATCATTTATAATAGCATAGATCGGGCAGGATGTCAAATGGGCCTGATCAGGGTGTGCAAGCCTGCTGTCTCAAGTGCTCATCGAGGCTGGCCGGTGCCACAGCTTTTCGTTCGCATGGACCTACGAGCTGTAGGCCGGCAGGTTCGCCGGCGGCTGGAAGCCACCGGCTTACGCAGCGAAGCCCCAGTGGGGCTTGGTACCGTGAGCCTGGTGCTGAAGCACCAGGCCATCAGCCGCGATGGTATCTGCTAAGCCGGCGCAGGCCTCGCCAGATATCAGAGCCGCTCAGGGTTGGGCCAGGGGTTCATCCCGGGGGCTGCGTTGTGGTCGAAGTAGTGATAGGCGCCGGGCAGAAGCTCGTACGCCGGCGCTTTGACGACCCGGCCACCCTCGACCAGGAGGACATGGGCCTGGGGCGCATAGTCGAGGATGAGCTGGCGGCAGTTCCCGCAGGGAGACAGCACGCTGAGGCCGTTCCCGGCGCGGTGGACCGCAACCACAGCCAGAATGTCGCGTTCGCCCTGGGAGAATGCCGCACCCAGGGCCACCGGCTCGGCGCAGGGGCCGTGGATGCCCTCGATGTTGACGCCGGTGTAGATACGGCCGGAGCCGGCGTGCACTGCGGCGGCAACGGTGTGGCGGTCTGGCAGATAGGCGCGCCCCAGCGCTTCCCCTGCGGCACGAATCAGCTCCATGTCTTCGGGGGTCAGCGGCAGGTGTTTCATAGGCGCTCCTCCTGATGTTACTGGCAGGGCGCCGGCGGTGGGGAGAAAAAGGCCTTGCCACTATGGTGGCAAGGCCCATCGTGGTACCCCCGACAGGATTCGAACCTGTGGCCTCTTCCTCCGCAGGGAAGCGCTCTCAATCCACTGAGCTACGGGGGCATGTATATAATTGTCCAAGGCGGGGAGATAGGGATTCGAACCCTAGGAGGAGCTATTCAGCCCCTCAACCGCTTAGCAGGCGGCCCCAATCGACCACTCTGGCATCTCCCCATGCTCCTGAGATGGCCACCAGGCGGAGGGAGAGGGATTCGAACCCCCGGTGGGCAAAGCCCACAACGGTTTTCAAGACCGCCGCAATCGTCCGCTCTGCCATCCCTCCAGTCACGCCGGTGGATGGCCCTCTCCACCGCACGACCTCAGTATAGCAGAGAGCGGACAGATTGTCAAAAATAGGGTAGGGCAGTGAGCCCCACCCCTGACCCCTCTCCGCACGCAGGGAGGGGGGCCTGTAGGCAGAGGGGCGGAAGCCCTGGTGGGCTTTGCGCCGTGAGCCAGGTGTTTCAGCGCCAGGCGAAGAATTGGAGGGCAGAGCGGTCAGGCGTTGGGGTCGCCGGCCAGCGCCATTTCCTCGATGGCCCGCTGTGCTTCCTCTGCCGACAGCGGGCGGGGATAGTTGTACATGGGGCCGGCCGGCCGCTCGTTGTAATAGGGGCGGTTGCAGTCCGGACAGCCAGAGGTCTCGAACGCCTTGCCATCCAGCAGAAGAGTGCGCCAGTCCGGCACAGCGATGGCAGTCAGCCGGCCGTCCTGGTCAAAAGTGAAATCGGATACTCGGGCGAGGTCTTGGCAAATGAGGTGGCGGGCGGCCTGCATGCGGCGGTAGTGGGCGAGGGCCGGCGCCGGCATGTTCTCCATCTCCGTGCCGCGCACCGGTGTGAAGGCAAACAGGCCCACCGTGACGCCGCGCTGGTGCATCCAGGCAATGCGCTCGACCATTTCCTGCTCGGTCTCGCCCAACCCGACGATGAGGTGCACGGCGGCGCGCCCGGGGAATGCCGCCGCGGTCTCCTCAATCATTGCCAGCGAGCGCCGCCAGCTTCCGCCCTTTATCTGTCGGAACACCCGTTCGCAGGCGGCATCCAGCCCGAAACCGATGTGTTCGACGCCGGCCTCGAAAAGCCGGCGTACCTCATCCATAGAATTGGGCAGGATGGATACGTCAATCGGGATCGGGCTGTGCCGGCGTATGGCGTGCACCGCCTCCAGCGCCTGTTCGAAATCATGCGGCCCGACGGTGACCTGCAGGCAAGCGCGCCGCAAGGTTTTCTGCGCGAAAGCCTGTGCGATGCGGCCGGCGACCTCTTCCAGGGGGAAGGGGGGCCAGGTGATGCGGGACAAGTGCAGAGCGGAGGCACTGCTGTCGCGCGCCTGGGCACAGAAGGCGCAGTTCATCAGACAGCGGCCGCCCAACATAAGGTAAGCCGTGGTGGGCGGGGCGTCCATTTTCAGCTCGAGCAGGCCCAGCACGGCGGCGGTGCCGGCGGACACCTGTATTTCGTTCAGCGTCGTAGAGACGCTGGCTTCCTGCCGTTGGACGCTCATCCCATCTCCTTCACCGCAGAGGGTAAACGAGCGCCGAAAACAGCTTCCATCGCCTCGGGCGCGTAGCGCTCCACTAGTTCGGGGGTGATGGCATTGGTCTGGCAGATTTCGGCATAAAGCCGGCCGCTTCGGCGCACGCGCCGGCGTTGGGTGGCGAAATCCACCTCGATCAACCCAAAGCGCATCCGATAGCCCTCGGACCATTCGAAATTGTCCAGCAGGCTCCAGTGGTAGTAGCCGCGCACGGGCACCCCTTCCTGGATGGCGCGCCAGACTTGCTGGAGGTGTGTCAGGATAAAATAGGGGCGCAGGTCATCATCTGCGTCTGGCAGGCCGTTCTCGGTGATGTAGATGGGCTTACCACAGCGCTGGACGTGCTTGAGGATGCGGTACAGCCCCTCGGGGAACACTTCTCCGTATTCATAGTCGCTGATGATGCCGGCCGTGTTCAGCCGGGGATTGAGGCTGTTCATCCAACGGCGTTTGTCCACGCCGAAGAGCGCACGGGTATAATAGTTGACGCCCAGGAAGTCGATGGAATCGATCAGCTTGGGTACCGTTGCCCTGCCCAGCGGGGGCAGGAAGCGCCCTTCGGTGACGGCGATGAGGCTCAGTTCGTTATACAAGCGATTCATGAAGCCGGCCCATTTGCGGTCCAGCCAGGAGTCAGGCCGCCAGGGCTCGACATACATCATGTTCTTCACCAGGCCGACCTGCGCCTCTCCCTGCAGGGCATGGATGAGCCGGTACGCCTCGCCGTGGGCCAGCAGGAGATGGCGGAGCACTCTGACGGCTTCGGGGAAGCTCTGCCGGCCGGGCGGCCAAATGCCGCGCAGATAGCCCTGATAGGCATAGACCACCGGCTCGTTGATGGTGCACCATAATGTGACCAGGTCACCCAGCTCGCGCACGACATGCTCGACATAACGAGAGAAGAGAGAGATGGTCTCGGGGTTCATCCAGCCGCCGCGCTCTGCCACCCAGATGGGCAAGGTGAAGTGGAAGAGCGTGACCATAGGCTCGAGGTGGCGCTGGCGCAGGCCGGCCAGCACCTGGCGGTAGCGTGCGAAGGCGGAGGTGTCCCATTCGCCGGGACGGGGTTCCAGCCGGCTCCATTCCAGCGACAGACGGTGCGTGTTTTGGCCCAGCTCACGTGCCCGGTCGAAATCCTCTTCCGCCCGGTTCCACCAGTCGCAGGCAGTGCCGGCACGGTCCCCGTTGCGAATGCGGCCGGGCTGTTGCTCCCAGAGATACCAGTCGTTATTGGTGTTGCCCCCTTCCACCTGGTGTGAGGCGGTGGCAGTGCCCCACAGGAAGCCCTCGGGAAAGGAAAGGATGGATGGGTACATGTGCATTCCGCTCCTCGGTGGCTCATATCAGCGGCCGGCTCGCAGAGAATGATACTCGAACTTGAGGAGAATGGCAAGGGAAGCGACTACCTTGAAAAGAACAGGGTATTGGGGCAGGAAGGGATAGGCGCAGAATCATATCTTCGCCATGTATTTTTTCGTCTTTCTAATGACTCTTCTATCATGAAAGGCGGAAATCGCCGGCGGTGAGGATATCGTGCCAACCAACCTGACCGATGCTGAACTCGTGCATGCCTGTCGCAGTGGTCAGCGCTGGGCATGGGAAGCGCTGGTGGAGCGCTATCAGCGCCTGGTCTATGCCATCCCTCTGCGCGCCGGCCTGACCCCTGACGAGGCGGCGGATGTCTTCCAGGTGGTCTTTCTACGGCTGGTCGAATCCCTGGATGCCCTACGGGAGCCGCAGGCGCTGGGGAAATGGCTGATCATTACGGCGAAGCGGGAGTCATGGAAAGCTCTGCGCAAGAGGCCGGCGGAAACAGAAACCCTTGATGACGCATTGGTCGAACCTTTTGATGGACTGCACGATCATCCTGACGAGGAGCTGTGGTTGGACCAGGTCATGGTGCAGGAAGCGCTGGCACAGATTGGCGAGCGCTGTCAGCAGTTACTAAGGTTATTGTACCTTGACCAGGCACATCCCTCTTATGAAGATATCAGCCGGCAGATGAAAATACCGCCGGGCAGTATCGGCCCGACCCGGGCAAGATGTTTGGAGAAACTACGGCAGGTGCTGAAGCGCATGGGGATGATGGGATGAACGCGCACCCAGTGACGTTGGAGATGCTGGCAGACTGGCTGGATGGCCGGCTCACGCCTGAAATACATCAGGAATTGGAGCGGCATCTGGCTGGGTGCGCGCGCTGTGCGGAGGAGCTGACATGGTTACAGCGGTTCCTTCGGGCGGCGCGGGCGGAGCCGCTCCCTGAGCCGCCGGCCGATCTGGTAAAGCGCGCCCGGGCATTGTATGATCGCCGGCGTGTCCGTCCCCCCTCCCCGGCGTTCCGCTTTTTCCCACGCGTTCGGGTATGGCCCGCGCTGACAGCGGTTCTGGCGTTGGTCATCGCGGCGGTTGTTGGGATAGTGGTGTTGGGGAGAGAGGGATCAGCGGTGGTGGTGCCGGCCGAGGAAGCCGTCTCCCAGGTGGAGGTGAGGTACGATGAGACAATGCCCTGGCTGGCTGTTCCGCCGGCGGAACCCATGCCGGCCGGCAGTCGCCTGCGCGTGGCCCAGGGGAGCGCGCAGATCTCCCTCTTCGATGGGAGTTCCGTTTGGATGGGTGCCGGCACGGAGCTGAAGCTGGCGCGGCTCCAGCATCGGCCGCTGTTCCCTGCCGGCCGGCAGGTGGTGATTGAGCAAAACGCCGGCAGTGCCGAGTACATCGTCCAGCCGGCCGCAGTGCCGTGGGCGGAGTTCCAGGTGCGCGTCCCAGTGGGGAGCGTGATCGTGCGGGGAACCCGTTTCCAGGTGGAGGTACAGGATCGGGAACGCGCTCGCGTGCGGGTGTTGGAAGGCGTGATCGAAGTTGTGGGGGATGTGGATCGGGCAGAGGTATATGCCGGCGCTCAGGCCGTGCTGAAGCGCGGCGCGCCGGTGCTGGTGGTGCCGGCCCAAGAAGTCTCGACGCCGCAGGCGGAACCGCGCGGCATGTACGCGCCTCCGACTTATCCGCCGGCGGTGGTGCCGACACAGCCCGGAGGAACATCGGAGATGACCCCTCGGCCAGAGCACACGCCGGGGCCCCATCTTACCCCAATGCCGGACATCACGCCTGGGGCGGTTCCGACGCACCCACGCCGGCGTCCGACAGAGCCTCTCCCTACTCCGACAGGAGGTGAACTGCCCATCCCAACCGTAACTCGCCAGCCGCGTCCGAGCGGCACTCCCATGCCGGCGCCGACGGTGATGCCCAGACCGACACGGCCGACGTGGGGACCCGAGACGCCGACCATCTCGCCCTGGCCAACGCGCGCTCCCGAGCCGACGCTGGAGCCGTCCATCACTCCCTGGGCGACACCTACCTGCCGGCATAGACCTGGGCCACAGCCGTCGCCAGGTTGGACGCCATCCTTGCCCTGGGAGACCCCGACAGCCGGGCCGCCGGCATGGCCAACGCCTGCTCAAACGCCTGGCCCCCGGCCAACACCCGAACCGACCCAAGGATACTGGCCGTCTCCAGGACCGGGAACGCCCCGCAGGTAAAATCTAGGGTGCATGGACCATTGTTCGGAACCATTCCACACGAAGGAGGTAGGTACCATGAACGAACGACAGAAGGTCTGGATGAAAGTGGTCAGTGCAGTGGTTGTCGCCGTTGTCCTGCTGACGGCGCTGATGCCGGCGGCGTTTGCCGGCAGTGGGGATGCAGGCCGCCGCCCGCGCGTGATCCAGTTCCAGGGGATCATTGAGTCTCGTCCCGCCGATACGACGGTGGGGAATTGGGTCATCGCCGGCCGCACCATAGCGGTCACTGAGCGGACCATCATCAATGAGACCGCCGGCCCGGCCCAGATCGGGGCGCAAGTGATGGTTCTGGCGCAAGTGCAGGCAGATGGCAGTCTGGTGGCGGTCATGATCCGCGTGCTCCAGCAGAGGCCGCCGGCCACTATCACCATCAAGGGACTGGTCACGGACCTCGGGGAGGATTACCTGGTGGTGAACGGCCTGCGCATCGCCATCACCGCGCAGACCGTTATCAACGGTGAGCTTTCCCTCGGCGCGGCAGTGGTGGTGCGGGCCAAGGTGCTCCCTGGTGCCACGCCCGGCGCGCCAGTACAGCTTGAGGCAGTGCTCATCAATGTGGTCGAGAGCGGCTGGCCGCATCGGCGGGTGGTGGAGTTCACCGGCGTGGTGCAGAGCATTGAGCCGGCTGACGCTAATCAACAGCTCTGGACCGTTGGAGAGCGCCAGGTGCTGGTCACGGAGCACACGCTCCTGATCGGGGAGCCTAAGGTCGGCGACACAGTGCTGGTGCGCGCGGTGCAACTGCCGGACGGCCGGCTCATCGCGGTCCAGATCAAGAATCTCAGCGGCCTGGAACCGCCTCAGCCCATCATCATCGAAGGCCGCATCCAGCGCCTGCCGCCGCGCATCTTCGGCACATGGAAGGTTACCGACCAGTTCATCGAGGTGACTCCCTGGACAGAGATTGAGGGCCGGCCGGCGGTGGGCAAGTTCGCCCATGTGGAGGCCGTGCTGTCGCCTATGGGCCGGCTGATGGCAGTGCTTGTGCGCATCAGTGATACTGCACCATAGGTTACGATGCGGAATGACGAAGGGGTACCGGCTGTCTGCCGGTACCCCTTCGCGCGCTAGCAGAGCGGGAGGGTGGATGTGCCTCGGAAATACATATTGCCGGCGGTGGGGCTTCTCCTGATAGCACTGACCGTCGTGGGGTTTCCTCAAGCGCGGGCCGGCTGGCCGGGCGTCGAGGTTCTTTCGGGCGCGACCGTCGGCGTTGGGGGAGCGGATATGGTGATGGACAGCGCGGGGCGGGTGCACGTGGTCTGGAGCGCCGGCGGGACGTTGTATCACCGCTGGAACGCCGGCGCCGGCTGGAGCAGTGTTGGGACCATCGGCGCCGGCAGTCAGCCGGCGCTGGCCGCAGATGGCCAAGGGCGGGTGTATCTGGCCTTTGTCCGACCCGTGAGCATTGGGCAGGACGTTTGGATCGCCCGCTGGCAGAACGGCACGTGGGGAAGCCCGCTGAATCTATCGGAAAGCGAGAATATCTCCGAGATGCCGGCGCTTGCGGCGGCGGCATCCGGCGCACTGGCGGTCACCTGGAGCGAGAGGATTGCCGGCGGGGCATGGATATTTGTCGCCACTTCCGCAGACGGCGTGTCGTGGTCGGTTGGGCCTGTGAGCTTTGGCCAGGGCAGTTATCCCAGCACAGCGTTTGACAGCATGGGGCGGCCGGCAGTGGCCTGGCAGGAGACGCTGGGTGCCGGATACCCGGAAGATATCCTGTTCTGCCGCTGGACAGGGACGCGGTGGAGCGATGTGCAGGATGTATCGGCGGCGCTGGATGTGCCCTCCCGCCGGCCGGCGCTGGCCTGGCGCGGGGATGTTTGGACTCTCGCCTGGGTCGAAGGGGAAGGGGATGGCGCCCGGGTCGTCACATCGAATTTTGACCCGCTGGGAGGAACCTGGGACGATGTGATGGTATTATCCG
The DNA here is from genome assembly GCA_938049385.1 of uncultured Anaerolineae bacterium. Taxonomy (GTDB): domain Bacteria; phylum Chloroflexota; class Anaerolineae; order JACIWP01; family JACIWP01; genus JACIWP01. The sequence continues at coordinate 3,211 of CALIBQ010000003.1, read as the reverse complement.
ATGAGGCTCCGCTCGGCCGGCCAGGGCTGGCTTTTCGCCCGGACGGCGCCGGCATGGTCGTCTGGGGCGCGGGGGAGATGGTGCGCGGCCGGCGGTGGGATTCCTCCGCAGGTTGGATGCCAGTGGAAGATATTGCCGAGGGGATGAGCCAGGCGCGAGAGGCTCGTGCGGCCGCCGGCGCGGTCTGGCATCTCATCTGGTTGGCGGACAGCGCGCCGGGGCGCAGTGACGTGTATTATGTCCAGGAAGGGATCCCCTCCCCTACACCCTCTCCGACCAGCACTGCGACCTCGACTCCTTCCTCAACGCGTTCGCCCACGCCAACCAATACTGCGACTCCCACCTCTTTCCCCACGCGTACCCCCACGCCGACCAGCACGCCGGCGAGCACACCCAGCCGGGCAGTACGGCTGCCGCTCATATATCGCTGACGACAACAGCGCCTCCCGCGAGAATGGCCTCGCGGGAGGCATAGTGTTAGCGGGACATGCCGGCGGAACTGCGCAGGTCCACCTGCAGGAGGCCGTACTCGCCGGACCAGATCGGGCGCGCCGGCGTGGTCAGCACCCGCTGACCGTTGACGGTGAAAGTGATGCGGTCGCCTGGCTTGGCCCCCTCATCCTCCGGCGTGTACGGGTCGTCGCCGTAGAGCGGCATGGGGCCGAATTTGCCGGCTTCCTTCACGACGAAGCGGCCGATCTTCACCCCATCGGGGTCAAAGGCCTCGATCACACTGCCGGCTGGCAGGGGCTGACCGTCCAGCGTTGAGTTGAGGCTGTAGGCGTCCACCCAGCGGTTGGTGGGCAGAAGGCCGGCAGGGATGGCGATCTCGCCCTGCGGCTCGCTCTGGGCCAGCGCGCTCATCAGGCCCAAGCCGGCCGGCGGATAGGTAAGCGTGCCAGCTTGGTTCATGCGGATCCAGTAGCCCAAGCCGGGGCGCATCTGCTGGAGCGTGTTCATCTCCGGCGGCAGGTCGGGATAATAGGATAGGCCGCCAGCGTCGAAACCGAGCACGGCGCGGAACCCGCCAGCGATGCTGTCCAGCGCCTGAAGGACGGGCAGGGGGCCATCCGGCAGGTAGCTGACCAGGTTCCAGCGCTCGCAGAGGCTGATGGGGATGCTGTCCGGCATTTCCGGCCCGCTCACGGTCAGGGTGACCGGGGAGGTGGCATAGATCCAGTAGCCGTGATAAGGGTCCATGTCCGTCAGGGTGTTCATGCCCGGCGGCAGGGAGGGGTAGTACGATTGGGCGCCGGCGGTGCAGGAGAAGCCCAGCACACGGGTAAATTGGCCGGCGATGGGCGCCAGCACAGTCTCCACCCGCGTGTCCAGGGGCATGACGTCAAAGGAAACTAGGTTCCAGCCCAGGCGCAGGGGCAGAGTGCGGGTAATGGCTCCTCCGACGGCCAGCTCCACGTGGAGCAGTGCGCCGTTCTCGATCCAGATGGGTTCGTCTGGTCCGAGCGTCATGGCCGGCTCGCCGTTTACCGTCAGGCGGATGCGCTCGCCGGGGGTCAGACCCTCGTCCACCGCGGTTTCGGGGTCATCGGCATACACGGCCATGGCGCCGTAGCGGCCGCTGGAGCGCACCACGAAACAGCCGGCCAGCGTGCCGGCGGCGTCATAGGCTCGGATAATTTGGCCAGGCGCCAACGGCATGCCGTGGAAGCGGCTGTCCAGCCCGTACAGGTTGACCCACTGGTTGGAAGGGTTGAGGGTGCAGGCCGGCGGCTGTGCACAAGTGAAGAGCTGGACATCGTCCACATACATCCATGTGCGCTTGTTGCCGATGCCGTTGTTGATGGTGTTGAAGTAGATGTTGATGGTGCGGCCCTTGTACGGGGTGAGGTCAAAGCTCCGCGCGATCCAGCCGCTGGAGCCGGCGTTGGAGCGCTCGCGCATCAGCACTTCCAGCAGACGGTAGCTGGCGTCCAGCACCAGCACTTCCTGCCAGTCATAGGCGTACCAATAGGCAGAGGCATCGCGTTGTGCCAGGGCGTCGGGCGCTGCCATCGGCTCGCCGGCGATGGTCTTGCGGGGGTCGTAGCCAGTCCAGCTCACCTCTTCCCAAGCGGCGGTGGGGGTCTCCTGCGTGAACGGCCGGTACCAGAAGGCCAGGGTCACGCTGGCGGCGTCGGCCGGCACGCTGATGCGCTGGTAGAAAGAGGATTCGGTCACGCGATCCGCTTCGGATGGTTCGATGCCGGAGCGCATGGAGCGCAGGCCGGTGCGGACATAGGTGGTCGAGTAGCGCGCCGGCCAGGGAGTGGGGCCGACCTGCCAGACATCCATGGTCTCGAAGGAGCCGTTCTGGATAATGTCGGCGCAGGCTGTGCCGCTGAAGTCCACCGTGGTGGTACTGCCGCCGGCGACGGTTGCGGGCTTGGTGGGTTCGGCGAACTGACAGACACCCTCCAGGTAAAAGAGCTGGACCGTGTAATCCCCCGGAGGGAGGATAAAATCGGTGAAGTAGACGCCGGCGGCGTTGGTGGTGCCCGTCCAGATGATGCTGGTAGAGGGCAGAGGGCCGGAAACGGAGACAACCGTTCCGCTTACCGGGCTACCCTCGCAGGTGACTGTGCCCTGGATGGCACCGTAGATGGTGATCGCAGAGGCCCTGGGAACCAGGCTGAAGAGCATTAGCAGGGACAGGATGAGGGCAACGGAGCGCTTGCTGAAGCTACTCTTGGGTTCGGACATCCACATTTCCTCCTGGCTGAGGGAACCATTGACGAAGCCGACCAAGGCGTTTCTCACGAAATGCTACCGGGAAGCCTCTTATATTATACCACAGAATGGACGGGAGGCAACGATTGGTAGTATTTGCGCCAGCAGATCGTTACCAGGTAATAGAGGTGATCTTGACAAAAAGCGGCGCTCCCCCGATACAAGGGTTGTGGGAGAACCTGCACCAGGAGGAGCACCGCCTATGGCCGAACTGGCTTACCGGGAAGTATACGCCATGAACGCCATTGAGGCAAGGAAGCAGCTCGTGCGCACCTACCAGCAGGTGGGCAGCATCAGCGCCACGGCCCGCCTGTGGCACACCTCGCGGCAGGTGGTGCGCAAGTGGGTGTCCCGCTACCTGGCGGAGGGGGAGCGGGGGCTGGTGGAGCGCTCCCGTCGTCCCCAGCGTTCGCCGCGCCAGACCCCCGCCGAGCTGGAGCAGATGGTGCTGGTCGCGCGTCAGGAGACGGGGTTGGGACGGCGC
>CALIBQ010000002.1 GCA_938049385.1 uncultured Anaerolineae bacterium | reverse complement strand
TGACCAGCTCAAGCAGACGTGATCGTTGTTCCCCGGTCAGCTCGACTGCGTACACCTTGGGCCTGGGCATGATTCCTTCCCTCCACATGAATGTCATGGAGAGAAGGATACCGTATGAAACCAACGTGGTCAAGTACTAGCACAGCTTCAACGAATTTTCAAACAAACATTGTGAGGGGCTTGACAATCTCGCCATTCTGTGGTATATTCTGTATTGCAATATAATACTATGTATCGTATAATGAAACACAGTACTGCCAGGACCTGGCAAGGTGTAACTTTCTCCCAAAGCGTGTGAGTCAGGCGGATGTCTATTCGCCCCATGGTTGTGTACACCGTGCGCGACCAAATCTGTGCACTGCAGAAAGGGATTAAGCAAATGGAACGAGATGAATTGATCCAAGCGGTTGATTTCATCATCCACGAACGCAGGAGCATCCGCCAGTACACTGACGAGCCTGTCTCCGAGGAGCATTTGCGGATGATCCTGGAAGCCGCTCGCCAGGCCCCATCGGGAGAGAATGCCCAACCGTGGCGCTTCATCATCGTGAAGGACCCGGAGACGCGCAAGTTGTTGGGGGCCATTGGTGCTGGCGGGAGCGGCCGGCGCTTTACCGCAGAATTCGTCACCAAACAAATGCACGAGCGCTTCAAAGGCCTTGAAGATGAAGAGAAGAGGAAGGCCGTGTTCGAAAAACTCACCTCCGGTAACGTCTCCGCTTTCCTCGCTGATGCCCCTGTGGATATTGTGGTATGCGGCAAGAAAATGGTCTGGGATCTACCCTATGACACCTCCGCGGCGATTGAGAACATGCTCCTGATGGCCACCGCGCTGGGACTGGGTACCTGCTGGGTCATCGCTCCCTGCATCGACATCCGGGATGAGGAGCGCATGAAGCGCTTGCTGGGTGTTCCGGAGGATTATAAGATCATCAGCGTTATCTCCGTCGGTCATCCTACCCGGCCGCATCGCCCGCGGCCCCGCCTGCCACTGCATGAGCTGGTGCACTCTGAGAAATGGGGCAACCCGTATTACAACGAGGAGGAAGCATGAACGACCGCAAACTGTCCCTGGAATATATCAACAGCGTCCTGTACGACCTGGAAAAAGCCTTTTGGGATGAGCGCGGACGGGGCGCCCGTTTTCGGGTCACCACTGTCGGCCGGGAGTATTTCCTCGATAAGTGCCTGCCGAGAATCCAGAGCCAGGACCTGGATACCATTGTCAAAGCTGTGGAAGATGTGCTGACTGAGGAGGGGATTGTGCTGGGGCAATCCCATCAGGTGGAGGACCGGCTGCTCCGCATTCGGGTGGAGGGGTGTCTGCATCAGGATGTCGAGCGCAAGCTCCAGGCCAAGGATGTGGAGCCTTTCACCTGCATCCCTGCCAACCTGGTGGCTCTGGCGATTGAGCGGGTGCTTCGCCGGCCGGTGGAGCTGGCTGAGATCAAGCTGGAAGACGGCGCTTGCCACCTCCTGCTGGTGTTATTTGAACCAAGAGATGTGGATGTCTGATCTGCGATGGGGGCGGAGATGAGCAGTAAACTTGCCACGCTTGCGGAAGCCGTTGCCTCAATTCCCGATGGGGCCCATGTCGCCCTTTCCGGCTTTGCGATCACCCGCTGTAACATGGCGTTTGCCCGTGAGCTGATCCGTCAGGGCAAGCGTGATCTGACTGTCTCGCAGTGCGTGGGCGCGATGGACGCGGACCTGCTGGCCGGCGCAGGGGTCATCAGCCGCATCATCTACGGCGGCGGCTCGCTGGACCGCTTCGGCCGGCTGAACTGCGTCAACCGCGGCATCGAAGAAGGCACGCTGGTGGCCGAGGAGTACAGCAGTCTCTCCGTAGCCTTCCGCTACCTGGCCGGCGCCCTCGGCATCCCCTTCATCCCCATCCGCTCCCTGCGGGGGTCCGATATCCTGGAGCGGCTCCGCAAAACGGCTCCTGGGGATATCGCCTTCGTGGATGACCCCTTCTCTGGCGAAAAGTGGTTGGTGCTGAAGCCCCTGCATCCGGATGTGGCTGTCGTGCAGGTGCAGGTCGCCGATGAAGAGGGCAACGCCTGGATCTTTGGCCCGCGCTGGGACAATGAGGAGCAGGTCAGGGCCAGCACGCGCACCATCGTCATCACGGAGCGCCTGGTCTCGACCGAAATGATCCGCCGCAACCCCGAGTGGACCCGCATCCCCGGCTTTCGCGTCTTCCACGTGGTGCACCTGCCGTTCAGCGCCCATCCGACCTCGGTGTACCAAGCCTATGATTACGACGCGGACTGCATCAAGGAATACGCCCAGATGACCCAGACCCGAGAAGGGGTCCAAGCATATTTGGACAAGTATGTCTACGGTGTGAAGGACCATTGGGAGTATCTGGAGCGGGTTGGCGGGCTGGAGCGGCTGAGCAAGCTTACCGCGGACCCTGTGCTGGGATACTGATCGGTTGGGAGGAGAACGAGGTCCGATGCAAGCGGAACAGGGCTATACATTGTTTGAGCTGATGGCGGTGGCCGGCGCCCGTGAGCTGAAGGACGGTGAGGTGGTCGGTGTAGGGATTGGCCTGCCGGTAGTGGCGTCCTTCCTCGCCAAACGCACCCATGCCCCCAAACTGACCATCCTGTTCGAGCTAGGTGTGGTGGACCCGGAGCCCATTCACACCGGCGTGGGGCTGGCCGACCCGCGGGTGTGGTATCGCGCCAAGATCATGAGCAGTTTCGTGGACATCCTGGGCACGGTGCTCCATCGGGGCGTGGTGGATGTTGGATTCCTGGGCGGCCTGGAAGTAGACATGTACGGCAACCTCAACACTACTTTGCTCGGGGACCCCAACGGGGCGTTCCGGCACTTTGTGGGGAGCGGCGGTGCCAATGATATCGCCTCCAGCGCTAAGCGCACCATCATTATCATCCGCCACGAGGCTCGCAAGCTGAAGCAGGCCGTCTCGTTCATCACCAGCCCGGGATACATCCAGGGTGCCGGCAGTCGCGAGGCCGCCGGCCTGGCCGGCGGCCCCAGCCGCGTCATCACCGACAAAGCCATCTTCGACTTCGAGCCAGAAAGCAAGCGCATGCGCCTGCTCTCCATCCATTTGGGTACCACCTTGGAGGAGGTGCTCGCTGAAATGTCCTTTGAACCCATCGTGCCGGACCGGGTGCCGTTTACCGAGCCGCCGACGCCGGAGCAGGTGCGGCTGATCCGGGAGGAAATTGACCCCGAAGGCATCTATTCCGGCCGATAATTGACCCATCCCTGATAGAGGGGGTAACGCATCATGCCCTACGTAGTCACAGATGCTTGTATCCAATGTGGTGTCTGTATCGGCGGCTGTCCTACCGGTGCGGCGCAAGAAGGGGATGAGAGGACGTATATTGACCCTTCCATCTGCATCGAATGCGGCAACTGCGAGCAGAACTGCCCGGTGAGCGCCATCATTTATGTGGAATCGGAAGAGGTCTTGGATTCCACAGCACAGCCTGCTGGCCAGACGGGCAATCCGTAGCCGGCACCGGTCAATCCCGCATGAAAGGAAGGGGGAGCCATGCCATTACTCAAAGTTGAGGGGCTGTCCAAATCATTCGGTGGACTCCAGGCCGTTTCCGGCGTCAGCTTCCAGGTCGCGGAAGGGGAAATCCTGGGCCTGATTGGGCCGAACGGTTCAGGGAAAACCACCGTCCTTAACCTCATCACGGGCTTTTTACAGCCGAACGCCGGCGCCATCTGGTTCTGTGACGAGAACGTCGTCAACCTTCCCCGCCATCAAATTTGCCGGCGCGGCATCGCGCGTACCTTCCAGCTCACCAAACCCTTCCTCAACATCACCGCCCTGGAAAATGTGCTGGTGGGCCGCATGTACGGCCGCCAGCCGGCGCCATCCCGCAAAGCCGCCGAAGAGGAATCACTGGCGCTCCTGGAGCGCGTCGGGCTGGGGGATAAAGCGCACAGCCTGGTGAAGGACCTCAGCCTAATGCAGCGCAAGAAGGTGGAACTGGCGCGGGCACTGGCGGCCAAGCCAAAGCTGTTGCTCCTGGATGAGATAATGGCCGGCCTTAACCCCGCCGAGGTGGATGATGCCATGCATCTCATCCGCGAGATCCGGAGCTGGAACATCACTCTCATTGTCGTCGAGCACATCGTCAAGGCCATCCTGGGGCTGTGTGATCGCGTCGTCGTGCTCAACATGGGGGAAAAGATCGCGGAAGGCGCTCCCCAGGAGATTGTCCATGACCCGCATGTGATAGAAGTCTATCTGGGGAAGGTCTATGCTTAACGTAGAAAATATCAACGTCGGGTACAAGGACCTGCAGGTTCTCTGGGGCGTGTCGTTCCAGGTGAACCAAGGAGAGCTGGTGGCGTTGATCGGGCCGAACGGTGCCGGCAAGACCACCACGCTGAAGGCTATCATGGGACTGCGCCGGCCGTGGTCAGGCGCTATCTATTTCGAGGGATGCAACCTGTGCAAGGCGCCGGCGCACAAAATGGCCGAGCTGGGCATTGCCATGGTGCCGGAAGGCGGCCGCGTCTTCACCGGGCTGACTGTGCTGGAGAACCTGGAGTTGGGGGCCTTTCCGCCCCATGCCCGCAAGCACATGGCTCAGACCCTGGAAGAGATGTATCAGCTTTTCCCCCGGCTGGCGGAACGCAAATTCCAGCGCGCCGGCACTCTCAGCGGCGGCGAACGCCAGATGCTTGCCATCGCCCGCGCCCTGATGTCGCGGCCGAAGCTGTTGATGCTGGATGAACCTTCCTTCGGACTGGCGCCCCTGCTGGTGGACCGCATCTTCGCCAAGATTCAGGAGATCAACCAGGCCGGCATGACCATTTTGCTGGTGGAGCAAAATGTGCGCGCCGCGCTGGAGCTGGCTCACCGTTCCTATGTCATCCAGAACGGCCGCATTGTTGGTACGGGCACGTCCGAAGAACTGCTGTCCTTTGAGTTTGTGCGCTCAGCATACCTGGGCTAACGCCGGCCCATACTTAATCCTACGGTAAGGAAGGAGGGGTTTCTATGGTCGAAACCCTCGTGCAGAACATCGTGTTCGGCCTCTTGCTGGGGGCGCTGTACGGTCTCGCCGCCGTGGGCCTCTCCCTCGTCTTTGGGGTGACCAAGTTCTTGAACGTCGCCCACGGCGAACTGCTGATGCTGGGCGGATACGCGAGCTTTTGGCTCTTCAACTTATACCGCGTCGATCCGTTCCTTTCCCTCCCCCTGGCCGCGCTTGCATTGGTGGTGGTGGGCGTCGTGCTCTACCTCCTGTTGTTCTCCCGCACCGTGAAAATGGATGAAGAGCAGAAAGTCCAGACCACTATGCTGATCGGCTTCGGTGTCTCAGTCATCCTGCAGAACTTAGCTCAGCGCCTCTGGACAGCGGATGATCGCAGTATCACCACCGCTTATTCCCGCATGTCCTGGACTCTCTTCGATATTCGCTTTCCTATTGTGCGCGTGGTCAGCATGGTGGTGGCACTGGTACTGGTGATCGCACTGCACCAGTTCCTCCAGCGCTCCTATTTTGGGAAGGCGATCCGGGCGACGGTGGAGGATTGGGAAGAGGCGACCATCATCGGCATTGATACGCACCGGGTGTATCTCGTGGCGTTCATCATCGGTGCGGCCCTTGCCGGCATGGCTGGCACCCTGGTCAGCGTGGGGTACTCGATCGTCCCCTCCATGGGCCTGGAATGGACGCTGGTCTGCCTGGTGGTCATGACCCTGGGCGGATTAGGGAGCATCATCGGTACGTTTGTGGGCGGGCTGATCCTCGGTGTGGCCCAGGCATTGACCGCCTTTGCCGTCGGCGGCGCGTATCGGCAGGTGGTGGGACTGCTCCTGTTCCTGCTGGTGCTGGCGGTGCGGCCCCAGGGTTTGTTCGGGGTCAAGGAGGGCTGATACAGTGAGCCGCAGGGATATCGCGTTCATTATCAGCACTCTGATTGCGGCGGCGGCGCTGGCGGTGGTACCTACCATCACCACGAAGGAGAGCGTCATCAACCTGCTGGTGTTGGTCTACATCTATGTGATGATGGCTTCGAGCTGGAACATCATCGGGGGCATTGCCGGCCAGGTCAACCTGGGACACGCCGCCTTCTTCGGGCTGGGGTCTCTGGTCAGCCGCATCCTCTGGACAAAAGGGTGGCCGCTTTCCATCAGCCTCATCCTAGGGGCATTGGTACCAGTGGCGTTCGCTCTGCTCATCGGCGCTCCAAGCTTCAAACTGCGCGGCGTGTACTTCGCCATCGGCACCCTGGCCATGGCGCAGATATTGTTCATCACCACACGCAACCTGTTCCCGATGATTTCCTCCCTGCCGACGGAGGCACTGTCCACCTACAGCCTGGCGCCGCGCTACTATATGGCGCTGGGGATGACCCTCCTGACCGTGCTGGTGGTGTTCTGGCTGTCGCGCTCGCGCTGGGGGTTGGGGATGGTGGCTGTGCGCGAGGAGACCAGCGCGGCGGAATCCCTGGGCGTCAGTGCCTTACAGCACAAACTGCTGGCCTTGTGTCTGAGCGCCCTTTTCGCCGGCCTGGCCGGCGGCGTCTTCGCCTACTACAGCGCCGGCTATTACCTGTTCTTCCCCTTCTTCCCCACCTGGACCTTTGATGCCGTGATGGCCACCTACATCGGCGGCACCGGCACCGTCATCGGCCCCATCATCGGCGCCGTGTTCTATGTCCTGGTGAAGGAAATCTTGGCACTGCGCTTCGTCGAACTGCATCCTTTTATCTTCGGCACGCTTTTTATCCTGGTGGTGCTGTTCCTGCCGGGCGGCATGATCCAGATTTGGTCCAGACTGCGCCGGCTTCTTGTGCGCAAAAGCACACTGGCGCCCTCTGCGGCCAAAGAAGAGCAGGTCCCGGAGACCAATATGGTGCATGATAGACCAGCCGTCGAATAGCCTCAGCGAGGAGGAAAGGAGGTGATGCAATGGCGTGATGGTTCGCGAACGACCGGGATCCACCACGTGACTTCGGGCGAGGAGCATCTCAAGTCGTGAATCAGTTCATTATTAAGGAGGGAAGTAATGAAAGCTCACATCAAGTTTTCGGCGATTGCGGCAGTAGTGCTGGTGCTGAGTCTGCTGTTGGCGAACTGCGCGCCGGCCACCGAGGCGCCGGCCCCCACTCAGCCGCCCACGCAGGCACCCACCCAGGCGCCGACGCAAGCGCCCACGCAGGCACCCACTCAGGCGCCGGCCAAGCCCGCCCCAGAGGCGATTGAGATTGGCGCCTCCATCCCTCTAACGGGCAAATACGGCTCGCTGGGCGTGCAGGTGAAGGCTGGCTATGAGCTGGCAGTCCAGACGATCAATGCGGCTGGCGGTGTATACGTCAAGGAATTCGACAAGAAAATCCCTATCCGCCTGACCATTTACGATGACGAGTCCGATCCCACCAAGGCGGTCAGCAAACTCGAGTCCTTGAACACCGAGCAGAAGGTGGTGGCATACCTGGGCGGCGCGGCCAGCGATATGCATGCGGCCACGGTGCCCATCGCCGAAAAGAACAAGGTGCCCTACTGCGGTGTTTCCTTCGCTCTGTGGAAGATCCACCAGCAGGGCTACAAGTACCTGTTCTCGCCCTTCCCCAAGTCTCCCACCCAGGCCGAGGACACCTTCAAAATCCTGAACGCTTCCATCCCGGAGGGTCAGCGGCCTACCAAAGTGGCCATCTTCCAGGAAACTACGGACTGGGGCATCGAGCTGGGCGGGCTGTGGAAGGAGAACGCCGCCAAGTACGGCTACGAGATCGTGGATTATGAGACCTATGCGCCGCGCTCCGAGAACTTCTCGGACATGATCCTGCGCGCCAAAGCTGCCGGCGCCGAGGCCTTGCTGGCCGTGCCTAACCAGCCGGACGGCATCGCCATGGTCAAGCAGATGAGCGAAATCGGCTGGACACCCAAGTTCATGCTGCTCATCCGCGCGCCGGAGAACCCGGCCTGGAGCGAGGCCCTTGGCCCGTTGGGTGATTTCGTGACCATCTTCCCCGGCTGGCATTACAAGATGAAGTGGCCCGGCGTGGAAGAGCTGGTCAAAAAACACCAGGAAGCCTACGGCCGGCCGCCCGATGTGCTGGTTGGCCCGGCGTATGCCTGCGTCGAGGTGGTGGCGGACGCCATCCAGCGCGCCGGCACCCTGGACCGCGATGCCATCCGCGATGCCATGGCCGCCACGGACCTGCCGATGAGCATGATCGGCCCGATCAAGTTCCGCGAGGACGGCACGGGCATCGTGCTCAACCCTATGGTGCAGTGGCAGAAGGGTCAGATCGAAGTGGTGTGGCCGCCCGAGCATAAGTCGGCTGACCTGGCGTACCCCGCCACGCCGTTCGATCAGCGGTAATCCGGCGAGGTACAGGGATTCGGAGAGGGGGATGCGGCAGTGCCGCCGGCAATATCCCATCGCAGTCATATCACTGCCGCATCCTCCCATTATAGGGCAGGCATCCGCCGTTCACGGCAAGTAGGGGGTGTAAGCCGGTTGCGCATGACTACTCGAGGAAATGCTGGGCTAGGAGTATGCCCACTAGGCGATACAGCCGTATCGCTCTCTGGAAAAAACGCCTATCTCACCAGGTGTTCAGTGTGCGGAAAGGAGGGAATCCTATGAAACGCGCCCTGCATGCGGTTTCGGTCCTGGTGCTCTTGCTGATGCTTGCCCAGTTTACCCTGACGGCGTTTGCCCAGACGCCGACGCCGGCCCTCAAGACGCCGGCAGAGCTCGCCTGCGAGAAACTGAAAGACCTGAAACTGCCGGCCACGACCATCACGGAAGTCGAATTTGTCATCAAGCGGCCGGTCGAGGAGAAGTTCGGTATCGTGGTCTACGGCCCGGACTGGAAGTCGCCCAAGTCCGCCTTCGGACAGGCATCGGTCGGAATACCTTTCTGCCGGGTCGCGGCGACGGTGGAGCCGGCCATCAAGTTCGAGGTGTGGATGCCGCCGGCGGATGCCTGGAACGGCAAGTTCTTCGGCGTCGGTAACGGCGCTCTGGCAGGCGGCATCAATTACCCTGCCATGGTGGAGCCGCTCAAGCGGGGCTATGCGGTGGCCAGCACGGACGGCGGCCATGAAAGCCCTGCTCCGGTGTTAGGAGACTGGATGAACGGACGCCCCGATCTGTGGGATGATTTCGGTTATCGAGCCATCCATGAGATGACGAAGAAGTCCCAACGTATCGTCGAAGCGTATTACGGCAAGGCTCCCGCACATTCGTACTTCCAGGGGTGCTCGGGAGGCGGTCAGCAGGCTCTGGCAGAAGCCCAGCGCTATCCGGCCGACTATGACGGCATCATCGCCGGGGCGCCGGCCAATTTTCCCACCCGTATGTGGCCTGGCGAGACATGGCCGGCGTTCGTGACCCACCGGAGCAAAGCGTACGAGATCCCGCTGGAAAAACTGCCGCTCATCCATGAAGCCGCGGTCAAGGCCTGCGATGCCCTGGATGGCGAACAGGACGGCCTGATTGAGGACCCGCGCCAGTGCAAGTTTGACCCGGCGGTCCTGCAGTGCAAGGGGGCCGATGCCGCGGACTGTCTGACGGCCGAGCAGGTTGATTCGGTGAAGAAGATTTACGACGGCCTGCGGGACCCCACCACCGGCGAGCTGTTCTGGCCGGGGTATGAGCCGGGGAGCGAGCTGGATTGGCCTGGGCATATCGGCGAACCGTTCATAATCCCGCAGTCCTATTTCAAGTATATGGTCTTTAACAATCCGGATTGGGATTGGAAGACCTTCGATTTCACCGATCCAAAGGACTTCGCCATCCTGTATGACGCGGATGCCCGCTACGGCCCGATTCTTAATGCCACCGACCCGGATTTGAGTGCGTTCAGGAAACTGGGCGGAAAGCTGATCCTGTGGCACGGCTGGGCGGACCAGAACATCGCACCGCGCAACACGATCAATTACTACAACAGCGTGGTGGAGGATGTTGGAAGCGAGGCAGAGGCCCAGAAATTCGTGCGCTTGTTCATGATCCCTGGTGTGGGGCACTGCCGCGGCGGCGAAGGGCCGGACAGGTTCGATATGGTCTCTGCACTTGAACAGTGGGTGGAGAAAGGCGTCGCGCCCGACCGAGTGGTTGCCTCCAAGGTGAAAGACGGCAAGCCGGTGCTCTCGCGGCCGCTTTGTCCGTATCCCCAGACCATCGAATACAAGGGCAGCGGCAGTATGGACGATGCGGCCAACTTTGTCTGCGGCAAACCGAAATAAGGGCGCGTAAGGCGCTGTATCCAGGACAGTGGTAACGGGGCGGCGAGAATGACCAGCACATATTCGGTACGAGCCATTGAACGGGCAATGCGCATCCTGATGACCTTTGACAACGATCACACCGACCGCGGGGTGACCGAGATTGCCCAGTTGACCGGTATCCACAAGGCGACTGTGCACCGCATCCTGATGACCCTCATGGCCGGCGGGTTTCTGGAGCGTTCGCCTGATGGGGAGCGCTTCCGGCTGGGCCGGCGCATCATCGAGCTGGGCCTGGGCGCACTGGGCCGGCTGGACCTGCGCCGCATCGCTCTTCCCTACATGCGCCAGCTCGTGGAGCGCTTTCAGGAAACCTGTGACCTGGGCTTGTTTGACCGGGGGCGGGTGCTCTATGTCGAGGTCATTCACAGCGGCCGCTCGCTATCGGTGGCGCCGCTGGTGGGCCGGCGCCTGCCGGCTTACTGCTCCGCCAGCGGTAAGGCCATGCTGGCGTTCCAGCCGCCCGACGTGATCGAAGAGATTCTGCACGAACCAATGCGGCAGTTCACGGAAAACACTATCGCCTCGCCGGCCCGGCTCCGCGAAGAGCTGGAGCGCATCCGCGAGCGGGGCTACGCATTCGACAACGGGGAGCTGGAGGCGGCAATCCGGGCCGTTGCCGCCCCTATCCTGAACGTGGACGGTTACGCGGACGCGGCTGTGGGCCTGGTGGGGCCGGCCTCCCGCTTGACTATAGAAGCCATGACCGCAATGGCGCCGGCGTTGGTCGAAACGGCGCAGGCGATCGCCGGGCAAATGCCCGTCAGATTCACGGTATAAATCAACTCAGGAGGTGTACAGTGGACAAACTGCCGTTTGTCAGAGCCGAAGATGTCCCAGGGGAATACCGCACCCCACCGCGAGTATCCAAACTCCTGCTGGGACCCAAGACCATCGGCACACGCAATGTCTCGATGGGCATGAACGTCACCGAAGTGGGCAGTATGATCCCGGACCATGTGCATGAGGATTCGGAAGAGGTGATGTTCATTATCAGCGGCAGGGCCAAGCTGGTGGTTGAAGGCGAGGGGGAATGGGAAGTCGGTCCGGACACCGCCATCTTCGCCCCGCTGGGTAAGCGCCACCGCCTGGAGAATATTGGCGATGAGCCGCTGAAGCTGGTGTGGGCCTACGCGCCGCCCCTGCCCCAGCATTTCAAGTGATCCATGTGCCGGCATATGCCCCACATCGGAGATATCATCAAAATTTCAGGAGGTATTAGAACATGTTCGAAGAAACACGCAAGTATGTGAAGTCCTTGGGACTGCCCGAGGGAGACCTCAATGACCTGCCCACCTCTCCGCTGACGTTCCCGGATGGGGCACACTTCCGCATCGAAGTTCCCACCGTCAACTCGTCTGCGGCAGTGGCCGCCCTGCTGGAGACCAGCGATAAGCTGGGCATCACCATCAACCGCGTGACGGAAACCTACGGCATTTTCCGCCACACCCTGCAGGAGCTGAAAGAATACTGCAAGCTCTGCCATGACTACGGCGCGGAGCTTCTGCTGTCCATCGGCCCACGCGCCACATATGACACCAGCGCCACGGCTCTCTCCCCGCAGGGTGTGCGCATCGGCTACCGCCTGCGCGGTATGGAGCAGGTCCTGCGCGCCGTCGAGGACATGAAGCGCGCTATTGACGTCGGGTGCCGCGGCTTCGTGGTCTACGATGAGGGCTTCCTCTGGCTGGTCAATCAGATGCGCAAGGACGGGTTCCTGCCCAAGGATGTGATCTTCAAGACCTCGGCGCATCTGGGACACTGCAACCCGGTGTCTTTCCGCGTGCTGGAGAGCCTGGGCGCCGACAGCATCAATCCAGTGCGCGATCTCCAGCTCCCCATGATCGCCGCGCTGCGCGCCGCGGTAAAGGTGCCAGTGGACGTGCACACCGACAACCCGCCGGCCTCGGGCGGTTTCATCCGCGTCTACGAAGCGCCGGAGATCGCTCACGTGGCCGCCCCCGTGCA
>CALIBQ010000001.1 GCA_938049385.1 uncultured Anaerolineae bacterium | reverse complement strand
CGTGTGCAGCAGGAGGTAGAGGCCTGGGCGAAGACCCGCAATGCGGCGCAGGCCACCGTCGAATGGCGCTTTACCACGACCGATGCTCGGCTTAAGTTCCATCGCCTATATCATCAATAATTATTGTGGTGAAGTACTAGTATGAGGAGCATATCCATGCAAAGTCACCCCGAGAATGCCAACAGGGCAAAGCAGAGCGGCCGACCGGGAGGCTGGCATGTGCCGGCACTCTTGGCAGTCGGCCTGCTGGTGGGATTCGGCATCGGATTGTTCGCCGGCCCATACCTCGGAAGCCGTTCTCCTGCACGGGAAATTCCACCATCGGCGCCGGCCGCGGCTTCCCCAACGACACCTACTGCCCCCACCGTTACAGCCTCAGCGGACAGTGCCCGCGTGAACCTCATGTCTGTCGTCGTGGGAGCGACCCGCCATTTCCGCGGGGCAGCGGATGCCCCCGTTACGGTGGTAGAATTCGGCGATTTCCAGTGACCCTTCTGCGGGCGTTTTGCCGCTGGCGCGTGGCGCCAGATAGATGGGACGTATGTACAGGCCGGCAAAGTCCGCTGGGGGTACTTCAGTATGGCATTCCTGGGTCCCGAATCGCAGTGGGCGGCGGAGGCCAGCGAATGCGCCGCGGACCAGGGCCGCTTCTGGGATTACCATGACCTCTTATATGCCCGTCAGAAGGGTGAAAATCAGGGCGCTTTCAGCAAGGAAAACCTGAAGGGGTTTGCGGGAGAGCTTGGGATGGATGTTGAAGCCTTTGCCGCCTGCCTGGATTCTGGCAAATACGCCTCCCAGGTGCAGGCGGACACCGCTTTCGCGCGCTCGCTTGGCATCAGCGGCACGCCGGCGTTCCTGGTAAACGGCCGGCCGGTCATGGGCGCGCAGCCGTTTGAGATCTTCCAGACACTGATCGAGGCAGAGCTTTCGAACAGGCCCTGACGGCAATGGTGGAGAACATCCCTGCTCTGCCTTTGGCCTTTCTCGCGGGTCTGCTT
The DNA here is from genome assembly GCA_938049385.1 of uncultured Anaerolineae bacterium. Lineage (GTDB taxonomy): Bacteria > Chloroflexota > Anaerolineae > JACIWP01 > JACIWP01 > JACIWP01. The sequence continues at coordinate 61,481 of CALIBQ010000001.1, read as the reverse complement.
TCATTCTTGTCGCCGTGTGTGCTGGCGCTGGTGCCGGCCTACCTGGGCTACCTCTCGGGGTGCCAGCTCGCCGAAGGTGTGCCGGACCGCTGGCGGACATTTCAGCATGCGCTGGTCTTTGTAAGCGCATTCTCTGCCGGCTTCACCATCATTTTCGGCTTGCCAAGCTCTTTCCTGGCCAGCACATTACAGCAGTATGAAAGCTGGATCGCAAGGCTGGGAGGCATTATCTTGATTTTCTTTGGTCTCCACACAGCGCGAGTGCTTCATCTGCCCATGCTCAACCGCTCCTTGCGCTGGGATTGGGGAGTGGGCATGCCGGTAGGCGTTACGAGATCTATGCTGATCGGGCTGGCATTTGCTCTGGGGTGGACGCCGTGTATCGGCCCGCTGTTGGGAACAGCGATTACGCTGGCACTTACCACCCCAGGCCAGGGATTACTGCTGATCCTCGCCTATGCCCTGGGTTTGGCAGTGCCCTTCCTTACCGCCGCGTTAATGTGGGAGAAAGCACTAGCCTGGTTGAGCTGGTTGCGCCGGCGCGGACGATGGTTGGAGCTTGCCAGCGGCGCGTTCGTGATGGGAATGGGCATCTTACTTGTCCTGGATAAGTTCAGTGAGCTGACCCGGCTGATGAATACCTTCATTCCCATATGGTTGTGGAAAATACTGTGAAGCATCCGGCGGCATTGACGCTCCTTTTCCTGGTAACATTGCTCCTGATATCTGGCGGTTGTAGCGCTGTCCCGCCAGGAACGCCGACCATTCGCCTGGAAACCACAGAGATAGATATGGGCACCATTCCCAATACCCAACCTGTGTCACGCACAGTGACAATCCAAAATGCCGGCGGCGGTTGGCTGGAGATTCTGGGTGTCAGTACATCCTGCGGATGTACTACTGCGGCTGTCAATGTCGGCCGGCTTCCTGCCGGCGGGACCGCACAAGTCACCATCACGTTTGACCCGACTGCGCACGGCAGTGAAGAGGGCTCTTTCTTCCGCAAAGTCTACATCCGCACCAATGACCCGGCCTCGCCTGAAGCGGTCATTACCGTTCATGTTACCGTTATCGGTGCAGATGCTGGGTAATAACAACGGGTTCACGCTCCTGTGATAAAGCCATCAATCACGAGTTGGAACAGGAGGTTTACATCTGTCATGCACTGGCGAACACTGGGTGCCGTCATTCTTGTACTGCTGTTCACGCTCATGCCTGTGGGGATGACAGGTTGGGCGGATACCCCTCAGCCGGTGGTTATCTACTACAACCGCGCCTGTGGGGATTGTCTGGAGTATGTTGACGGCACGATTGTGTCGGCGCTGAAAAATGCTGGCTACAACGATTTCGTTTACAAGGACTACGTCAACGAGCCGGCAAACCGACAAGAACTGCTTCGGCGCAGTGAAACATTACAGATACCGCCCCATTTTCAATCGCACCTCACCATTTTTGTAGGCGAGACGCTGATTCTGGAGGGGCACATCCCAGAGCATGTCATTACCGACTTGCTCCAAAACACTCACCGCTATCAGCGTATAGTTGTGTACCAGGACAAGATGAGCGGAGCGACAGAATACACTATCTGGGGATTTCGCGGTGAGCCGCAAACATATCCTCTCGATGCTCCCGTAACACAGTATTTGGACTTTCTCGGTCAGCAGGAGGAACATGACACCTCCCTCGCCCCACCTGCCCAGAGACAGCCGCTTCTTCTCTTGGTCTTAACCAGTGGATTCCTGGATGGTCTGAACCCATGTGCCTTTGCCGTCCTGCTCTTTTTCATTGCTTTCCTCTTCACCCTCCGCCGCTCCATGAAATCCATCTGGGCTATGGGTCTGACCTACATCACAGCCATCTATGCGGCCTATTTCCTTATCGGACTGGGGCTAATGCGCGCTGTGCTCTTTGCCAACGATCACCATTTTATGGCTAAAGTCGGCTCGTGGCTGGTCATCCTTATGGGCTTGATTAATGTCAAGGATTACTTTTTCCCCCAACTGCCTATTCATCTGCGCATTTCCACCATTTCTCACCGATGGATAAAGAGTTGGCTCCAGAAAGCGACCCTGCCGGCCGCCGCTGTCGGCGGTTTCCTGGTTGGACTGTGCACATTTCCCTGTTCGGGCGGCATCTATGTGGCGGTGGTCAGCCTCCTGGGTGCACGTACCACGTTCTGGCAGGGATTTGCCTATCTCGGCCTGTATAACCTGATGTTTGTCTCACCACTGCTGATAATGCTTGTCGGCATCGGCAACCGCCGCGTTCTGCACCAGATTCGCCTGGTTGAACAATCCAGCCGGCCGTGGGTTCGCCTCGCGACCGGTGTCAGCATGATCATCATCGGAGCTGTTATCCTGCTCTTCTTTGTGTAACAGGAGGTGAACGCCATGAATTCCAAGACGTCTCGGGTCAAGTCGTCTGCTCAATATCGAAATCCCCCTCAACGGCACCCAAACCGATGGAAGATGTGGGTACCACTCATTTCCACTGCTGTTCTCGCACTGATACTGGTCGGTGTAGCTATCTTTCGGGTTGGCGTCGGCAGGCTCAAGGAGAGTACCACCACAGCATCGGAGCCCTCTTTACCCCTCGCCCGGGCTGGTGCACCCCTGCGGGGCGGGCATGTCCCTGCCCTTATTCCACGGGTGATTCCAACACCTCGCGCAGTACCGGAGGGTCAGCCGGCTCCCAAACTGAACATGCCTGTCCAGGAATTCGATTTTGGCCGGGTCTCCAGAGACGCCCTCGTGACTCACATCTTCACCGTGAACAACCTCGGCACAGCAGACCTGCACATCACTACACTTGTTACCTCTTGCGGGTGTACCACTGCTGAACTTACCAGCAGTGTCATCCCTCCCGGGCAGCGCGCGGAGCTGAAGGTCATTTTCGACGCCGATTTCCATCCGGTGCAGGGCAGTGTAACGCGATTAGTATGGATGGCAACAAATGACCCTGGCCAACCTTGGGTTGAGATTCGGATGACAGGATTCGTCGAATGACCGATAATCTTTACCAAATCTTTATAGTTTCATTAAAGGATTTTTACACCCCCGTGGTACAATGTAAATGCTCTCAAAGAGGGCAAAGCGCATTAGCAGAGGAGGAAAACGTAATATGCACTGGTTCGGAGGATGTTGTGGTTCATTCTGGCCATTTTGGGGAGGATTTGGAGGCATGGGCATGTTCGGCATGTTCTTTGGTGGACTGCTGTTCCTGGCACTGCTGGCCGGCGGCGTCCTGCTGATCGTCTGGCTGGTGCGGCAGGTCTCTACGGGTGGGACATTCCGTCCTTCAGCGCGGGCCGCGGCGACAGCACGCCAGATTCTCGATGAACGATATGCTCGAGGGGAGATCTCCCGCGAGGAATATCTGACCGCCCTAGCCGATATCGAACGGCGCGGGCAGTGAAAGCCTGTATGGGCAAGTGAATTAGTGGATTAAAAAGGAGACATTCACATGCACAGAATGCGAAGATGGATTGCGGTTGGCTTACTTGCTAGTCTGGTGATCGTAATACTGGCGGCGGTGCCGGCCCTGGCCCAGGGCCCGGGTCGGTTTGGTGGCCGCTACGGCGGGATGATGGGCGGCATGATGGGGGGATGGTACGGCGGGAACGGATGGGCCGGCTGTGGCGGTTACGGCGCCGGCTTCAGCGCGACGCCCACGACTCCCCTGACCATCGCCCAGGCCCAGGAAGCGGTCGAATCCTTCCTTCAGCAGTACGGCGATCCCAACCTGACATTGAAGGAAATCATGATCTTCGATAACGGCGGATATGCCGAGATCGTGGAAAAGGACACCGGCATCGGCGCCATGGAGGTGCTCATCCACCCCGTTACCAAGCGAGTGGTGCCGGAAATGGGTCCCAACATGATGTGGAACACCCGCTACGGCATGATGGGGCGCGGCATGATGGGCTGGGGATATGGAAATGTCCAGGGGACCGCCGGCGAGATGACGGTCACACCCGAGGAAGCCATCCGTCTGGCACAGGACTACCTAGACCGTACACCCTGGGCCAAGGGGCTGACTGTTGGGGATGAGGTGGACCCGTTCTACGGATACTATACCCTGCATGTGCTGAAAGATGGTAAGGTCGCCGGCATGCTCAGCGTCAACGGCTATACCGGCCAGGTCTGGTATCACTTCTGGCACGGGAACTTCGTGGAAATGAGCGAAGAAGAGCAGGAATGATGCGCGGCATGGAAAACAGCCCCTCTCCCTCCTGAAGCACACACGGTTCAGGGCCTCGCGGGTAACTGCGGGGCCCTGAACCATTATTATCGGTCCCCCACGAGCCGATACCCTGTCGGGTGGGTGCTGGGCTACTTTTGCGGGCCGGCTCGCCCGATCTTCCTCAGCCCCCAAACCCTGCCCACCGGCACCGCGAACATCAGGCCGGTGTCCGGCTTGGAGAAATCGCCCACTACTCGTTGGGTCACCTCTGCCAAGCGTTCCATCGTCTCCTCATCTTCCACGACTGTGAAGATGGTCCGATGGTGAAACTCATGCGCGGTGAGCAAATCCCGCAGGGAGGGGATGAGAGGCAGGTCATCACGCGCCGCCGCCTTGATGCGGGCCAGCCCGGTGCTTTCCAGTATGGTCGCGCCGGAGACGCCGGCCTCCTCCCAGGCCTGTAGGACCTCATGACATTTGGCCAGGTCATTGATAATTGCCACCAGCAAATGCGCCATTGGTTGTTCCTCCCGCCTGCTGTTATTCATCCGTTTCGGCGATCGTTTGAACCTGTGGTTGGACCGCCGGCCGCGGGTACAGCGCCCGCAGCATGATGGGGGTCAGCAAAGTGGTCGCCAGCACCATAATGACCACGCTGGCGAAGACGACATCGTCAATCAAACCGCTGGACATGCCCACCGTCGCCACAATCAACCCCACTTCGCCCCGGGAAGACATCCCCACTCCCAGGCGCAGGGCCTCGCCGTTCGAGAATCCACCCAACCGGGCGCCCAGGCCACAGCCAATGACCTTCGAGAGCACCGCGACGGCTACCAGGATGAGCGCAAAGGGAATGCCTCCGATGCCGAGCGCCCTAGCGTTGGTCTCCAGGCCGATGCTGACGAAGAAGATGGGCACCAGCCAGGCATACGCAATGGTATGCATGCCGTGTTCGATTTCCTCGCGCAAGGGGGTGCGGCCGAAAATCAGGCCGGCGATGAAAGCCCCGGTGATGGCCGCCATCCCGCCCAGTGCCTCGGCGGCCCAGGCGTACAGGAACGTCGCGGCCAGAGCAAGCGCCATGACGCCCTCGCTGATAGGCAGTCGTTCTACCAGTGCGCCCAGGCGGGGCAGGACCTTTCCCCCCAGCCAAATGGCCAGGGCCAGGAAAATGACCATGCGCGCCAGCACCCACAGGATGCTCAGCAGGTTGGAACTGCCGGCCATCACCCCCATGAACACGGACAGCAGAAGCACCACCAGGACATCATCCACCACTGCCGCTCCCAGCAGGGCCATGCCCACCCGCGTGCGCAGGACGTTCAGCTCTATCATCGTCTGCGCAGAGATGCTGACGCTGGTAGCCGCCAGAGTCAGGCCCATGAAGATGCTGTGTGCCAGGTCGAACCCGCCCAGCCAGCCCTGCAGTCCGCCCAAGAGGACCGGAGCGATAACACCGATGACGCCGGCCAGCACTGCCGGCCGACCAGCACGGAGCATGGCCTCCAGGTCCACCTCCATGCCGGCGATGAACATGAGAAGCAAGACACCAATATGGGCCAACTGGTTCACGGCCTCTGCCAGATGGGGATCGGTAAAAAAGGACCAGTGCTGGGTATCCAGCACCGTAGGCCCCAAGATCAAGCCAATGAGGAGCTCCCCAAACACGCTGGGTTGGCCCAACAGTGTGGCAAGATAGCCGGCCGTTTTGGCCATTATCAAGATGATGAGCAGGTCCAACAGCAGTTGCAGAAATGGGGCCATGATCGCATTCCCTCGTCCCTCTTCAACTATCTAAGAACGTCTCTCGGGAACACACCCACGCCATCATACTATACACGGCTTTTTGTGACAAAATAGGATGCCGGGGAGAGAACATGTGGGGCGTGGGGGTTCGGCATCATGTGAAGGACAGGGCGGTTTCCATGCATTCAAGAAACAGTGTGCCAAATTGGAAGCGATATTAGCGCAACTATCTCGGAGGATAAGGGTTATCTATTTCGAGAAAGGGTTCGGGCGTTTTGAACAGAGAAAGGGGGATATCAATGGCGCGCATAGCCATTGCCACGGACAGCACCGCCGGCCTGCCGGCGGAACTGATTGAGCGCTATCATATTCACGTCATCCCACTGAATGTGCTCTTTGGGCAGGAAAGCCTGCGCGATAACGTGGATATCACCACCGAGGAGTTTTACCGCCGGCTGAAGACCGTCAAAGATGCACTGCCGACCACCTCCCAGCCCTCTGCCGGCGCCTTCCGCGAATTTTACGAGGCCATCGCCCGGGAGGCCGATGCCATCGTCTCCATTCACATCTCCTCCGATTTGTCCGGCACTGTCGCTTCTGCCCTGCAAGCGAAAGACATGCTTCCCGACATCCCGATCTACGTGGTAGATTCCCGCTTCACCTCCATGGCCCAGGGGTATCTGGTGCTGGAGGCGGCGCGCGCCGCCGAGGCCGGCGCCTCCCCAGAGGAAGTCGTGGCCGCCGCCAACGCCATCATCCCCAAGATGCGGGTCTATTTCGCGGTGGATACCCTGCGCTATTTGCATATGGGCGGCCGTATCGGCGGAGGGGCGGCGTTCCTTGGCACAGCGCTGGACATCAAGCCGATACTGGAACTGCGCGGCGGCAAGATCGAGGCCGCCGGCAAGGCCCGCACCATGAAGCGCGCCGCCGCCAAACTGGTGGATATGCTTGTCGAACAGTTTGGCGAGGGGGCACGCATTCGCGCCGCTACCATCGGCGCCGCATGTCCCGAAGCCGCCCAGCAGTTGGCCGAGCAAATCCGACAGCGCTTTGACTGTGTGGAGATGTATGTCAGTGATTTCAGCCCCGTCATCGGTGCACATGTAGGACCGGGCACCATCGGGGCGATGGGATATCCTGTGTAGGAGCGTTCATCCTCCTCCATTTTCGCCAGGGGCAGATCACCGTCAGGCCGGAGCGGTGATCTGCCCCGCTTTTTTCAGAGGAGGCAGTGAGTGCGGGTAGAGGCTCAGGGGACAAGCTGGACGAAGCGGCGCTTCCCGACGCGCAGGACAGCCGGCTCCGTCACAGCGATGGTCGCCTCGATGTCTGAAATGACCTCCTCGTTCAGCTTGACGCCGCCCTGTTGGACCAGCCGGCGGCCCTCGCTCTTAGAGGCGGCCAGGCCGGCCTCCACCAGCAGGTCCACGATGTTCTTCGGCCCGCTGAGGCGGAACTCCGGCATCTCACTGGGCAATTCGCGGCGCTGGAACACGCGCACGAACTCTTCCTCAGCCTTGCGGGCGGCCTCGGCGTTGTACAATTGGGTGATCAGCTCGCGCGCCAGGCGCATCTTCAGGTCGCGCGGGTTGACATGGCCGGCCTTCATCTCCCGCTCCATCTCCTCGATCTCCGCCATGGGCACATCGGTGGTCAGGATGAAATACTCGATGATGACATCATCGCCCATGGACATGATCTTGCCGTACATCTCCTCCGGCGGGTCCACCAGGTCAATGGTGTTGTTGAAGGTCTTGCTCATCTTGCGGCCGTCCAGCCCCACCAGCAGAGGCACCAGGAAGACGTTCTGTGGGGTCTTGCCCAGCATGCGCTGGAGCTCGCGGCCGGCGAGGATGTTAAACTTCTGGTCCGTGCCGCCGAACTCGACGTCCGCATCCACGGCGATGGAGTCGTAGGCCTGCAGGAGCGGATACAGCAGTTCCATGAGGCTCAGCGGCAGGCCCTGCTCGTAGCGCTTGCGGAAGGTCTCATGCGCCATCATCTGGCCCAGCGTGAAGCGGCTGGTGAGGTGGAAGACATCCGCCAGCGTGAACTTGCCGAACCACTCGCTCTGCCAGCGCACCTCGGTGCGGCCCCGATCTACCACCCGGAAGAACTGCCGCATATAGGTTTCGGCATTGGCACGTACTGTCTCGGGGTCCAGCATGGTGCGGCTCTCATCGCGGCCGGAGGGGTCCCCGATCTGCGCGGTCCAGTCCCCGACGATGAGCACCACGGTATGGCCCAGGTCCTGTAGCTGGCGGATTTTCCGCAGGCCGACATAGTGGCCGATATGCAGGTTGGGCTTGGATGGGTCGAACCCCATTTTGAGGCGCAGGGTGCGTCCGGAGCGGAGCTTTTCCAGCAGTTCTTCTTTCGTGATGATCTCCGCCACACCGCGGGTGAGGATTTCTTCCAAGTCCATGGGTTCTTCTCCTGCCGGCATACAGATATTGCCTTTCATTATAACATCCGCGTCGAGGCGCGGCAAATCTTTTTGCGGCACGGTGCTGGGAAAGTCATTTGATTTGCGGGTATTGGCTCATCGCCTAGCAGTTGAAACTGCGACTGCACCCGCGAAGTCGACCTACGCCGACTTCGCGAAGCCTGTACAGGCAGGCTTCGCAGTTGTTGCCGCGACTTAAGCCGCCAGGCTGCTCTTCCACAGATTGTATGTTTGGACTTCTGCAGCACCCTTTTTGCTGAGGGCGCTGAAAGACGCTTCGCCTGGCGCTGAAGCACCAGGCTTACAGTGCCAAGCCCCCTGCGGGGCTTGGCTTCCTAAGCCGGCGGCTTCCAGCCGCCGGCGAACTTCTGAGGAGCGGGCGACCGACCTCCTGGGCTAAGTCGAGAAGGCCACGAAGTTACTGAAACCCCAACCCCTGTCCCCTTCCACATCTTCTCAAATACTTAATTTGACGCGCCGGCGGATTTGGAGTACACTGCAAAACTGGTAGGGTGGTATGACAAGTAGCGATATTTCCGTCGAGGCAAACTGCCTCTGGCGGCATTCTTTCGGAAAGGCCGCGTACATCCATGAACTCTTCCCATCTCACGGCAATGCTTCAGCAGGTGTATGAGCATGACCCCAACTACCCAGCCCTGCTCCAGGCGCAGGTCTCCCGCTATCAGGAAGCGCTGACGGCTTTCCGCCTCGCTTTCGGCCCCGGCCCCGTTTACATATACCGCGCGCCGGGCAGGGTGAACCTCATCGGCGAGCATACGGACTACAATCACGGCTTTGTCCTGCCCATGGCGCTGGAGAAAGACATCCTCCTGCTGGCGCGCCCGCGCACGGACGGCAGGGTGATACTGCGCAATATCGAGCCGGCCCGCTTCTCGGAGCGTTCCTTCACCCTCTCCGCCTCCATCCGACCGGGACCGGTAGGCGATTGGGCCAACTATGTCAAGGGGCCGGCCCAGGCCCTGGTGCGCCTGCTGGGGATAGAGCGCGGCATGGATGCCCTGGTGGTGGGGCGGGTACCGTTCGGAGTCCCCATCGGCGCCGGCCTCAGCTCTTCCTCCGCCCTCACCGTCGTCTCCGCCATGGCTCTGCTGGACCTGAATCACGGCTCGATGCCGCCGGTAGAATTCGCACATTTCTGCGCCCAGGCGGAATGGTACGTGGGCACGCGCGGCGGGGTGATGGACCATTTCACCTCGGTGCTGGGCCGGCGCGGACACGCCCTCTTCCTGGACTGCCGGCCGATGGGCGAACCGCCGACACAGTACCGCACCGAATGGGTGCCTTTGCCCCAGCAGTACTCCATCCTGGTTTGCGACAGCGGTAAGCGCCGCGCCAACACCCTCTCGGACTACAACGTGCGGGTGGCGGAATGCAAGATCGGCGTGGCGCTCTTACAGCGGCGCTGGCCGGCCGTCACCCATCTGCGCGATGTGACGCCGGAGCGGATGGGGTTCGCGCCGGCGAACCTGGACGCCTTCCTGGCGGAGCATCTGCCCGAGGAAGCGGATTTCGCGGCCCTGCGCCATCTGGGTCTCTCGCCGGCCTTCCTGGAGAGCCTGGCGGCAGATCACCGCCTGTCACCCACACAGACCTTTCGCGTGCGGGCGCGCTGTCGACATGTGATACGGGAGAACCAGCGGGTGATAGACTCCGCGGCCGCGCTGCGAGTGTCGGACGGCCGGCGCTTCGGCGGGTACATGCGGGAGTCGCACCAGAGCCTGCGCGACGATTACGCGGCTAGCTGTGCGGAGGTGGATGCACTGGTGGAACTGCTGGCCGGCAGGCCGGAGGTGCTGGGCGCCCGGCTGACAGGCGCCGGCTGGGGAGGCTGTGTCGTCGCCCTGCTGGAGGCCGGCGCGGGCACTGGTTTCATGGCCGAGCTGGCGGAAAGGTACCGGGAGCGCACCGGCCTGCCGCTGGAATGGTTCGCCGGCCGTGCCGCCGCCGGCGTCAACGGCTGGAAGCACATCGCCGAGCTGTGAAAGGACGACAGCATGTTCGATCTCATCTTGGAAGGCGGCTGGATTGTGGACGGCTCCGGCAACCCCGGCTACTGGGGGGATGTGGGGGTGCGCGGCGACCGCATCGCGGCCATCGGCCGGCTGAAGGACATGCCGGCGCGCCGTCGGCTGAAGGCCGACGGGCTGGTGGTCTGTCCCGGCTTTGTGGACATGCACAGCCATTCGGACATCTTCTGGCTGGCCCAGCCCGAGGCACTGCCGAAAATCCGCCAAGGCGTCACCACGGAAATCATCGGGCAGGACGGCATCTCCTATGCGCCCGTTTCGCCGGCCAACCTGCCCTTCTGGCGCGAGTACCTGGCCGGCCTGAACGGGGACTTCGACATAGACTGGGATTGGTCCAGTGTGGGCGAATTTCTGGATCGTCTGGGCCAGCGCGTCTCCCTGAACCTGGCCTACCTGGTGCCGCACGGGGCGGTGCGCATGGAAGTCATGGGCCTGGAGAAGCGCCCAGCAAAGCCGACGGAGCTGACCCGCATGGCCGAACTGGTAGAGCAGGGCATGCGCGAGGGGGCATTTGGCCTTTCGACCGGCCTGTACTACGTGCCGGCGGTATATGCCGACACGGCCGAGCTGACCGCCTTGTGCCGGGTCGTGGCACGGCATCACGGCATTTTCGTCACCCATATGCGCGATTACGGCGCGCATATCGAGGAAGCCTTTGAGGAAACCTGCGCCGTTTGCCGGCAGGCCGGGGTGCGCACCCACATCTCCCATTTCAATACCACCGCCGCCATCGGCTGTCGGCTGATGGACCGGGCACGTCAGGAGAAGCTGGACATCACGTATGACTCATACCCCTATCTGGCCGGCTGTACCCTGCTGTCCGCCATCCTGCCGCCCTGGGTGCAGGAGGGAACGGTGGAAGAGGCGGTGGAGCGCCTGCGCCGGCCCGAGAACCGCCAGCGGCTGGCGCGCGAGCTGGAGGAGCGCGCCGTGCGGCTGGAACTGCTCTACATCGCCGGTGTGCGCACACCGGCCAATCAGCGTTATGCCGGCCTGAACGTGCTGGAGGCGGCGAAGCTGGCCGGCCAGGCGCCGGCCGATTTCCTCGCCGACCTGCTCATCGCCGAGCGCATGGCAGTGCCCGCCGTCGCGCACCATACGTACCGCACGGAGGAGGATTTCCGGGCACTCCTGCGCCGGCGGGAGCAAATCGTCGGGAGCGACGGCGTGCTGGTTGGGAGCCATCCGCACCCACGTGGGTACGGCACCTTCCCGCGCATTCTGGGGCGCTATGTGCGCCAGGAGCAGGTGCTGGAGCTGGAAGAGGCGGTGCGCAAGATGACCTGGGCGGCGGCCGGCCGCGTCGGGCTGGCCCAGCGCGGCCTGCTGGTGGAGGGCTGGTTCGCCGACATCACCTGCTTCGATCCCACAACCGTCATTGACCGGGCCACGTATGAGCAGGGCAGTCTGCCGCCCGAAGGCATTCACTATGTCATCGTCAATGGACAGGTCGTGCTGGAAGAGGGTGAGCATACCGGCGCGTATCCCGGCCGCGCCCTGCGGTCCCACGGAAATTCATAGGCGATTGTTACTTGATCCCATACCATACAGGAGGGCAGGATGGGTACACTGCGTTTGACGGGCATCATGACGGCGTTGGTGACGCCGTATGACGCCGAAGGGAGGGTCAATCTGCCGGTGGTGCGCGAGCTGGTGGAGTTTCTCCTTAGCCAAGGGGTGCAGGGCTTTTATGTCTGCGGCGGTACCGGCGAGGGGCTCCTGCTGACTGAAGGGGAGCGCCGGCAGATGGCCGAGACGGTCGTCCAGCAGGTGCGCGGGCGGGTACCCGTGGTGGTGCACGTCGGCGCCATTACCACGGACGAGGCCTGCCGGCTGGCGGCCCATGCGAAAGAGGCCGGCGCGGACGCCATCAGCTCCATCCCGCCGCTGGGCTATTTCCACGTGGGGTTCGAGGGCATCCAGCGCTATTACGCCGCCATTGCCGCGGCCTGCGACCTACCGCTGTACGTGTACAATATCCCCGGCGCGACGGGTGTGGACGTTTCGCCGGCGCTCTTCCGCGAGCTGTGCCTGGCCATCCCCACCCTGGCCGGCATGAAGTTCACCTCGTACAACTTCTTCGAGATGCAGCAGATCATCCAGATGGAAATACCCGGCCGGCGACTGAACGTCGTCTCCGGGCCGGACGAAATGATGCTCGCCGCCCAGGTGATGGGGGCGGACGGCGCCATCGGCACTTTCTACAATCTGGTGCCGCGGCTGTTCGTGGACGCCTACAACGCCTTCCATGCCGGCGATATCCGCAGAGCCATGGAACTGCAAGCGCGCGCCAACCGCCTGATCACCGTGTACTTCCAGTGCGGCGGCGGGATGTCCGCTTTCAAAGCGGCGATGAAGCTCATCGGGTTTGACTGCGGCGCCGGCCGGCCGCCCCTGCCGCCCATCACCCCGGAGCAGGAGGAGCGCCTGCGGGCGGAGCTGGAGGCCGCCGGCTTCTGGGAGGTGGCGGTCGCCAAATAGGAGGCGGGTGTTGAAACGTACTGTTGGGGACTATGGTCCAAAACATCCCATCCCCCTACACGGGGAAGTTTGCCGGCTGGAAGCCGCCGGCTGAGGAAGCGAAGCCCCGCAGGGGCTTGGCACCGTAAGCCTGGCGTTGAAGCGCCAGGCGAAGTGCAAGGGTGGAAGAGCGGCCTGGCGGCTGAAGCCGCGGCAACAACTGCGAAGCCTGTCTGTGCAGGCTTCGCGAAGTCGGTGCAGGCCTGTAGTTTCAAATGCCAGGCTTTTTCAACATCCTCATAGGGAGGAATACGGGATGAATTACCGCGTCCTAGGGCACACTGGCCTGCGGGTCTCTGAGATTTCCTTCGGCGCGGTGGAGATCGGCATGCCCTACGGCATCCCCACCGCCGGCGGGCTGGAGCGCCCTGCCGAAGAAGAAGCGCATGCCCTGCTTCACGCCGCGCTGGACATGGGCATCAACTTCATTGACACGGCGCGCGCCTACGGCGAGAGCGAGGAGATCATCGGGCGGGCGCTGAAAGGCCGGCGGCATGAATTCATCCTCGCCACCAAAGTGTACCATTACGCCGATCGCGGCCTCTCGCCGGCGGAACAGCGCCGCGCCATCCGCGAATCCATTGATACCAGCCTGCGCGCCCTGCAGACCGATGTCATTGACGTGCTCCAGATTCACAGCGCCACGAAAGAGGTGCTGGAGCAAGGGGAGGTCCTGCGAGAGCTGGAAGAGGCCCAGCGTGCCGGCAAGGCCCGCTTCCTGGGCGCCACTGTCTACGGCATGGAAGCGCCGCTGGCCGCCGTGCTGGACGGCCATTACGACGTCATCCAAGTGGCGTACAACATGCTGGACCGCCGGCTGGAGGCGGAGGTGCTCCCCCTGGCCTATGAGAAAGGCGTTGGCGTCGTGGTGCGTTCTGTGCTCCTGAAGGGTGTGCTGACCCCGCGCTATGCGCATTTGCCGGATGGCTTGGCAGAACTGCGGGAAGCTACCCGCCGGCTGGAGACACTGGTGCAGTCCGAATGCGAATCGCTGGCCGAGGCGGCCTTCCGCTACGTCCTGGATAACCCTTGCATCAGCACGGCGCTGGTGGGGACGGGCAAGCTTCGCAACTTACAGCGGGCGGTGGAATATGCCGGCCGCGGCCCGCTGTCCCCCACCCTCAAGGACGCCATCCGCAGTGTCGCGGTCTGCGACGAGACCCTGCTGGACCCCAGCACATGGGAGCGGCGGTAAGGTAGCGGCAGGTGCCCATCACCTGCCGCAGGTGCCCATCACCTGCAAGGCGGCTATCACTTGTGGCGGGACCGGGATTTTGAGCGGCGCGCCGGCCTGTGATATAATGCGGTGCAAGTTTGCAGGCCCAAGAGGGGAAGCGAATGGCATCGCAACAACCGCCGCGCGCCATCGCCGGCATCACGTTTCAGGACTACACGCTCTTACAGCGTGCTCTGACCCACAGCTCATACCTGAACGAACACCCGGAATTCACGGCAGAGGATAACGAACGGCTGGAATTTCTTGGGGATGCGGTCATCAGCCTCATCACCGCCGAATACCTCTATCACCGCTTCCCGGAATTCCGCGAGGGAGAGCTGACCAATCTGCGCGCTGCCATCGTCCGACGCGAGACGCTGGCATCTTTCGCCCAGGCGATTCACCTGGACGAGCATCTTCTATTGGGAAGGGGCGAGGAAGAGAGCGGCGGGAGGACGCGGCCGGCCACCCTCTGCAACGCCTTCGAGGCCTTCATCGGCGCCCTCTACCTGGACCAGGGGTACGAGGTCACGGCGCGCTTCCTCACCCCGCTGATCCAGGGGGCCACACAGCAGTTGCTCACCCGCGCGCTGAGCAAAGACGTGCGCAGTCAGCTTCAGGAGCTGACCCAGGCGCGCTTCCAAATCACCCCGCGTTACAAGACCATCGCTGAATTCGGCCCGGACCACGCCAAACAGTTTGTGGTGGAGGCGTATGTCGGGCCGATATGCGCCGGCCGCGGGCAGGGCCACAGCAAGCAGGCCGCCGCCAAACAGGCCGCTGCCCAGGCGCTGAAACATCTTCAGGACATCCACCGCTTGGAGGACCTGACCCCGCTTCCGCCCTGGGACGCGACGTCCGAGAAGGAGGCCTGAAATGCGCGGGTTCAACGCCACCGCCGGCCCGCGCCGGCCACTGCCGGCATATGCAATTGATGCCCATTCCGCCTCTCGGAGACGCCCATGCGCCTGAAGCGGCTGGAACTGCAGGGCTATAAATCCTTCGCCGCCAAAACCGAGTTCCTGTTCTTCGACGGCATCACAGCCATTGTCGGGCCGAACGGAAGCGGCAAGTCGAACATCGCCGATGCGGTGCGCTGGGTGCTGGGGGAGCAGAGCTACCGCCTCCTGCGCGGCAAGCGCACGGAGGACATGATTTTCTCCGGCAGTGCCCAGCGGCCGCGCGCCGGCATGGCCCAGGTCACCATGACGCTGGACAACTCCAGCGGCTGGCTCCCCCTGGAATACAGCGAGATCAGCATCACCCGCCGGGCGTACCGCTCGGGGGAGAACGAATACCTCATCAACGGCAATCGCGTGCGCCTGCGCGATGTCATGGAATTATTAGGCCGTAGCGGCCTTGCGCGGCGCTCGTACACCGTCATCGGACAGGGCCTGATTGATGCCGCGCTGGCCCTGCGTCCAGAGGAGCGGCGCATCCTGTTCGAGGAGGCTGCCGGCATCACCATCCACCAGATGAAGCGCGCCGAGGCGCTCAACAAGCTCGAAGCCACCCAGGAAAACCTCCTGCGCGTCAAGGACATCCTTTCCGAAATCACCCCCCGCCTGCAAATCCTCCAGAAACAAGCGGAGCGAGCGGAGCAATATGCATCCCTGCAGGACCGACTGCATGGATTACTGCGCGTCTGGTACGGCCATCAGTGGTTTTTGGCCGAACAGGCACTGCACCAGGCGCAGGAAGCGCTCCGCCGGCAGGCCGAACTGCGGGATGCGCGTCAGCAGGCGCTCCAGGAAATCGAGGGGCAGATAGACGCTCTGCGTCAGGAGCAGGCGGCTCTGCGCGAGCAGTTGGGCCAGCGGCATGGAGACAGCGCCCGCCTGCACGCGGAGCTGGAATCCCTGGAGCGCGAGCTGGCTGTCTGGGAGGAGCGCCGGCGCCAGATGGAGGTCCAGCGTGAGGCCCTCCTGCAGGACATCATTGCCCTGCAGGCCAGCGCCGCAGAACATCAGAAGCGCACTGCCGGCGCCCAGGAGGAACTACAGGCGCTGGAACAGGAATATCAATCCCAGCTCTCCGCCGCCGCAGAAGTCGAGCAGAAGGTCCAAGCCCTCCAGCAAGAGCGACAGCGCCTGAGCGCCGCCCTTTCGGCCGCGCGCGACGAAGCATTCCAGGTCGCCACGCGGCTGGCGGACTGCCGCAACCGCATGACCCAACTGGATGAGCGCCGGCAGGAACTGCAGGAGGAACAGCGCCGGCATCAGGAGCACATTGTTGCCTGTCAGGAGGAGATTGGCCAGCGGGAGCGCGAACTGCGCGCCCTGCGCCAGGAGCTGGAAACATGGCGGGAGGCCACAGCGGTCCTGCAGAACCAGCGCCAATCTGCCCTGGGGAAAGCGGAGGAGGTGCGCCGACAGCGCCCGACCATTGAAAAGCGCCTGGACGAGGCGCGCGGACAGTTGACCCGCCTGCGTGCCCGACGGGATATTCTAGCGCGCACCCGTGAGGAGATGGACGGGTTTTACGCCGGCGTGCGCTCGGTCATGCAGGCGAGCATCGTCGGCGTGCTTGGACCGGTGGCATCCCATATTACTGTGCCGGCGGAGCTGGAACGGGCGCTGGAAACCGCCCTTGGCAGTCACCTGCAGGACCTCATCGTCGAGCGCTGGGAGGTGGCCGAGAAGGCCATCGAACACCTGAAGCGCGTGCAAGGCGGCCGGGCCACTTTCCTGCCGCTGGACACCCTGCGGCCGCCGGCCGCCCTTGAGGCGCCGGCCGAACCGGGCGTTATCGGCCTGGCCTCACAGCTCGTGCAGTATGATGCCCGCTTACGGCCGGCGGTAGACCTGCTCCTAAACCGCACCCTGGTGGTGGAAGACCTGAAGACCGCCCGCCGCGTGATGGAGCGCCTGCGCGGCAGTTTCACCATTGTCACGCGCGCCGGGGAAATTGTCCGCTCTAGCGGGAGCGTCACCGGCGGGGCCGGCGCCGGCGAACGCCAGGCTGGCATGCTGGCCCGCGAGCGCGAATGGCGCGAACTGCCCGGGCAGATTGCCGGCGCCGAAGCGCAGGTAGCCTCGCTGATGCGCGAGCTGGAGGAAAGCCAGCGCGCCGAAGCGCGCTACCGCCAAACCGCCCAGGACCTGGAGCGTGAGCTGGCCGAACGTCAGCGCCACCAGTCGGGCCTGGAAACGCGCATTGCGGAGCTTTCCCGTCAGCAGGACCGGCTTTCCCAGGAAATCGAATGGCATCAGCGCCTGATCGCGCAGTCGCGCAAGGAAGTGGAAGCGGTTACCGCCCGGCGTGCCCAGCTTGAGCAGGAGGCCGGCCAGCTTGCGGCGCGACAGCAGGCTCTGGATGAACAGCTTCAGCAGTTGGAAGAGGCGCGCGCCGGCATTATGGATGAAGAACTGGTCAACCAACTGAATGCCCTGCGTGCCGCGCTGTCCTCCGCCGCTTCCCGACGGGACAGCCAGCTTCAGCTCCTGCGGAACTTCCAGGCCATGCTGTCCCAGGCGCAACAGCAGATCGAGAGCAAGGAACGCCGCCTGCACGAGCTGGAGACACAGATGCAGGAGTTGGAAGAGCGCCGGCGGACTGCGGACGCGCGCCGGCAGGCACTGCAGGCAAACCTGGCGGATATCGACGCCCAGGTCCAGCCCATAGAACGGCGCCTGGTGGAGCTGGAGCGCTCCCTGCAAGCCCTGATGGCCGAGGAAGAACGCCGGCGCCGCCAGCTCCATGATGCGGAGAGCCTTTATGCCCAGGCCAGCCTGGAATGCCAGCGGAAAGAAGAGCATGTGCGTGCCCTGCATCGGCAAATCGAGGAAGAACTGGGCCTGGTGGAGATAGAGCCGGTAGAGGGGCTTGCGGAGCAGGCCCCGCTCCCATTGGAATCGCTGGTCTCCGCCCTGCCGGTGGTGCCGGAACTGCCCGAGGGGCTGGAGGAGGAGATCAGGCAGTTGCGCGGGCAGATTCGCCGGCTGGGTGCCGTCAACCCTGAAGCCCCGGAGGAATATTCCTCTCTGCTCCAGCGCTACACCTTCCTCTCAGAACAGGTGGCCGACCTGGAGCAGGCCTCGCGCTCCCTGCGGGCGGTCATCAGCGAGCTGGACGAGATCATGCAGGCTGATTTCATGCAGACCTTCCGGGCGGTCAACGCCCAGTTCAAGCAGTTCTTCTCCGCCCTCTTTGGAGGAGGTTCCGCCCGCCTGGTGCTCACCGAGCCTGATAACGTGAGCATCACCGGTGTGGATATTATCGCCCAGCCGCCGGGCAAACGCCAGCAGAGCCTGGCCCTGCTTTCCGGCGGCGAGAGGGCGCTGACCGCCGCGGCGCTGATTTTCGCCATTCTGAAGGTCAGCCCGACGCCGTTCTGCTTCCTGGACGAGGTGGACGCCATGCTGGACGAGGCCAATGTGGGGCGCTTCCGCGAAGCGCTGAAAAGCCTTTCGGGCCAGACACAGTTCATCGTCATCACCCACAACCGCGGCACGGTGGAGGCGGCGGACACGATTTACGGGATTACCATGGGGGAGGATGGGACATCGCGCAGTATATCCTTGCGCCTGGAAGGCAGGGATGTGGAGCCGGCCAACGCCGCCTGAGGCGTGCGGCGCGGCCGGCGGTCATGCGTTCACTCGCGTGCCAGCGCCCGCAGGATGGCGGCGCGCAGCATCTCTTTGTCAGGCCAGCCGGCGAACCCCTCGCCGGTGAGATACGTCCTTCAGCCCCGCGCGTAATCGCTGCGCTGTGCGGCGTACGGGTCCACATCCACCCCATTGACGCGGATGGTGGGGGAGCCGAAGTAGCGCCACTCCGCTGGGTCCATGTCCGCATCCATCACGATTTCCTGAATCTCTGCCTGGACGCCCAGCTCCTCCAGCACCTGGTGCAGATTTTCCATCGCTTTCGGTGTGGAGCCGCAATTGGGCGAGTGCAGGACGCGAATGTGAAGCATACTTCCTCCTGGGAACAACGGATTGTGCCGGCATCACTGCGCGTGTTATACCGCAGTGGGATAGATTGTCAAGAATGCTGACAGAGCCTGGCAGTTGAAACTACGGCTGTGTTTGCGAAGTTGGCGTAGGCCGACTTCGCAAAGCCTGCCTCCGCAGGCTTCGCAGTTGTTGCCGCGGCTTCAGCCGCCAGGCCGCGAACTTTTCAACACCCTCAGCCTGAGAATTTGCTGAATTCCTGTCAAGAGTGCTATAATAGCAAATTGCAGGAACGTACGTGATGCATCACGACATCCTGTCATGACAGGGAGGTGATGGCTATGCCAACCTACGTATATCAATGCGACCAGTGCGGGCTGCAGTTCGAGCGTCAGCAGAGCTTCACCGAGCCTCCTTTGAAGCGCTGTCCGGAGTGCGACGGGACGGTGCGCCGCGTTTTTCAGCCTGTGGGAATTGTGTTCAAGGGTTCGGGTTGGTACTGCACGGACCATCGGGCAAAGTCGCCCACTGCGGTGCCCGGCGAGATTAAGGACAACGGCAACGGGCACAAGAAGGAGACCGCCGGCAAGAATGCCCAGGAGAGCAAGAAGATCGCCTGCTCCTGCGGCGAGGATTAAGTTCCCGGCCTATTTTCGGTGGAAATTACGAACAGGGCACCCCAATCGGGTGCCCTGTTCTCCTTGCCGGCCTGCAGGGGACGGTCCCTACCGCTTCCCCGACAGGATGCTGTTCACCGGGATGGAGCAGAGGAACTTGAACGGCCCATCGCCGGCGTTCTCATACGTGTGCTCCACTCCCGGCGGGACAAATGCCACATCCCCTGGCCCCACCTCGTGCCATGTGCCGCCGATGAGCAGGCGGCCCTTCCCCTCTAAAATGAAATTCTCATGCTCGAAGGCATGGGTATGGCGCGGGGTATGTCCGCCAGGCGCCACCTCGATCAGGCGCATAGCGTAGTAGGGAGCGCCATCATGCTCCTCGTCAATCAGCCAGCGGATGGTGACGCCGGGCGCTTCATCGCCGAATTCTTGCGCCGGCACCTGGGAATAATGAACGACCTTGGCCTTAGGCTCTTTCATGGGATACTTCTCCCTTCAGAATGGTTCAACGGCCGCAGGTACTGCAGTTTGCGGAGCTACAGCCGGCACAGCCTCCGCCGGCACTCGCGCCGGCGCCGTCCTCGCGGCGCACCGGGGCGATGCGGGACAGCATGCGCCGGGCGTTCCGCTTCCCGCACCGTTCACACTCCACCGGCGCGTCCGCCTGACTCATAGGGCGCATCTTCGAGAACACCGCGCCGCAGTCTGGACAGCGATATTCGTATACAGGCATTGCCGCCCTCCAACCAGCAGGATGCAATTCTATTGTAGCGCACTGTGCGCCGGCGGTCAAAGCGTGCCTGACCGCCGGAAACAAGGGACAGCCGCCTTGTAGGCGGCTGTCTCTGCAATCATTCGCACAGGGGGAAGCGCTCTTTCACGCCTGCTGTTGTTTCTTTTTCTCCTCCAGCCGGCGGCGCTCTTCCTCCACCAGGGCGCGGCGCAGGAACTTGCCCACCAGGGTCTTCGGCAGTTCGGTGCGGAATTCCACCGCTCGCGGCACCTTGTACTTGGCCAGGCGCTGGCGGCAGAACTCGATAATCTCCTCTTCCGTCGCGGTCATGCCCTCTTTCAGCACGATGTAAACCTTGAGCATCTCGCCGCGGTACTCGTCGGGCACGCCGGCGGCCACCGCCTCCTTCACCGCCGGATGTTCGTACAGCACATCCTCGATCTCGCGCGGATAGATGTTGAAACCGCCGGAGATGATCATGTCCTTCTTGCGGTCCACGATGTAGAAATAGCCGTCCTCATCCATTTTCGCCACATCACCGGTGTACAGCCAGCCGTTGCGGAGAGCGATGGCCGTTTCCTCCGGCATGTTCCAGTAGCCCTTCATCACCTGGGGGCCGCGCAGGATCAGCTCGCCGATCTCGCCGATGGGCAGTTCCTTCTCCCCCGTCTCCACATCCACGATTTTGGCGTCCACATCCGGGAAGGGCAGGCCGATGGAGCCGGCCTTGTTCAAGCCGTAGATCGGGTTGCAGTGGGTGACCGGTGCCGCCTCGGTCAGGCCGTACCCCTCCACCAGTTTGCCGCCCGTCAGCTCCTCAAACTTGGTCTTCACCTCGACCGGAAGAGGTGCGGAGCCGCTGATGCAGGCGCGGATGGAGCGCAGGTGGTACTTGCCGGCGGCCACATCCGGATGGTTGTTGATCGCCACATACATGGTCGGCACACCGGGGAACACCGTCGGCCGGAACTTATCAATGAGCATCAGCATTTCGTCAATATGGCGCGGGTTCGCCATCAGCACCATCGTGGCGCCGACATAGACGCTGAAGCTCATGCCCACGGTCATGCCGTACACATGGAAGAAGGGCGCGGCGCAAAGGGCGACTTCCTGGCCTTCTTTGGTGTCGGTCAGCCAGGAGCGCACCTGGATGGTGTTGACCACCATGTTGCGGTGGGTGAGCATAGCACCTTTGGAAACGCCGGTCGTGCCGCCGGTGTACTGGAGCAGCGCCAGGTCCTCCTGGTCTATGTGGACAGGCTCCGGTTTGGCCGGCGCCTTTGCCAGGAAGTCCTGGAACCAGATGTTGCCCGGGCGCTCGGGCAATTTGAGGTAATGTCCCTCTTTCTTCTCCACCGCCAGGGAGAAGAGCAGTTTGAGCGGCGCGGGGAAGTATTCCTTGATATTAGTGACGATGACATGGCGCAACGGCGTGTGGGGACGGGCCTGTTCCACGTCGCGGAAGTTGCGGGTCAGGGTAACCATGACCTGGGCGCCGGCATCCCGCAGTTGATACTCGATCTCGCGCGCCACGTACAGCGGGCTGGTGGACACGACGACGCCGCCGGCCTTCAACGTCCCGTAAAAGGCGATGGGAAACTGGGGACAGTTAGGGAGCTGGATGGCGACGCGGTCTCCCTTTTTCACGCCCAGGCTCTGCAGGCCGGCGGCGAACCGGTCTGCCAATTGACCCAGCTCCCGATACGTGATGGCGCGAGTGAGCAAGCGGGAGCCGACGGACGCGCCGAAAATCATCGCCGGCCGGTCAGGGAACCGCTCCACAGTGTGGTCCAGCAGTTCGTGCAGTAAGTAGGGTGGGTAATCAATGGTGTGGGGCACCCCCTCCTCGTAGAACCTCAGCCAGGGCTTTTCCATCCTTTCGCCTCCTTACGCTTGGTGACGACCTCGTCCCGATATTTCACGAGCCATCTGGCTCTATCAACCTCCTCCTTGAGGGCGTGTCAGACAGCAGAGCAGAGGGAGTGAGCCACCAATATGGTTGGGTGCGACGAAGTGGGATGATGAAATGTTGTCAGAACAATCCGCAACCAAAGACAGAGAAATGCCGGCGGGAGAGACGGATGACAGCTACTGTGAAATGGAAATACTCCGCGAACACTCAAGCTGGAACCGGGAACTGCGCGCCGCGAGATACATTCGACATATTCAATATAGCAACTTTTGCAGAGCATGTCAAGCTTTTTAAGTACTTGCGCCAGCAGATCGTTACCGGGTAATATGAGGCAATCTTGACAAAAGGCGGCGCTCCCCGATACAGGAGCTGCGGCAGAACCTGCACCAGGAGGAGCACCGCCTACAGCCAAACTGGCTTACCGGGGAAGTATGCGCCGTGAACGCCATCGAACAAGAAGCCAGCGCGTTGGGAGGTGGGGCTGGAAGCACTGGAATGTGGAGAACCGGGTCTTACGGGTGTGGGGCGGGAGCCGCCGGACTTATCCATCTGATGGTGCATATCCTCTCCACAATATGTTGCAGCGTTGAAAAGCCCAACTTTTTGTATGAGGAGCCTCTTGACAGTGTGAAAAAAGCGTGCTATAATTGGTTATGATGATATGACATTATGATTTCATGACTTTTCTCAGACCAGAAGGTGGGGTGGCATATGCTTCTGGACCGCAATTCTTCGGTGCCGCTGTATCATCAACTGTGCGAAATCCTGACGAACAAGCTCCTCGCCGGCGAATTCAAGCCACACGAAGCTATCCCCACCGAACGCGAACTCATCGAACAGTATGGTGTCAGCCGCATTACAGTCCGGCGCGCCCTGGAGGAGTTAGAAGAAAAAGGATTTATCAAGCGTATTCAAGGGCGCGGCACCTTTGTACAGCCGCCGCGGGTGGAGCGCACACTGGCGCGTCTGAGCAGTTTCTCCGAGGAACTGCGTGCCCGAGGTATGGTGCCGGAGACGCGACTGCTGTCGTTTCAGCGGGAGCCGGCGTCTCCACACATCGCGCAGGCCCTTCAGCTCCAGCAAGGTGCTCCAATATGGCATATCGAGCGGTTACGCTTGGCAAACGGGGAAATCATCGCCCTGAATATCTCATTTATGCGGCTACCCTCATTCATTGAGCTGACCGAGGAAGAAATCCGACAGGAAGTCTCACTGTGGAACCTGCTGGAGCGCAAAGGCATCCATATGAGCGAGGCGGATAAGACTATTGAGGCCATCGCCGCGACACCGGAGTATGCCCGCCTGTTGAAGGTGCGCAAGTCCGCCCCTTTACTGCGGGTGGAGGGGGTGGCGTACGCCAGCGACGGAACCCCCGTTGAGTATTCCATCATCATCGCTCGTTCCGACCGCTATAAGTATTTCCTGCATATCGCTCGCTGAGCCCGTTATGCGGCTAGAGAGTGACATCTTGTCCATTGTCCCATGATCCTGTTTGCGATGGACGCCTGGAGGAGCGTAACACACATGGAAAGGAGGTGAGGAAAGGGGAGAAGAACGCCTTGCGGATGGATTGATGTGACGTTGCTGGGGACGTGGTTGGCCAACGCGTTGTGTTCCGCTTTCACAAAGGAGGAATAAGGTCAATGAAAGCCCGCAGTATTTTCCGGATGATTCTGGCCGGCCTGCTCATCCTCGCTGTTCTGACGGCCTGCGCGCCGGCAACCCCACAGGTGGTCGAGAAAGTCGTCGAGAAGCCCGTCGTCCAGACCGTGGTCGTCACCAAAGAGGTGCCGGTCGAAAAGAAGGTGGTGGAGACGGTTGTCGTCCCCGAGAAGCGCACCCAGCTCTCCTTCGCCGGCCACCAGTACTTCAACATGTCCTTTGGCCCCGCCCCTGCCCCGCTGGAGTACATGCGCCAGGTGGTTGCTGAGAAGTACCCCAACATCGACATCCAGTTGATCATGCAGCCGCTCGATGCCAACAAATGGCATGACAACCTCACCACCTACTGGATGGCCAAGGACCCGACAGTGGACCTGCTGTACGTGGTGGGCTACTGGATCACCGAGTTTGCCGAGGCCGGCTGGCTCATGCCGCTCGACGACAAGGTGGACCCCGCCCTGCTGGCCAAGTATGATCCCGCCTACCTCGATATCTTCCGCCACAACGGCAAGCTGGTGGCCCTGGGGCCGGCCTGGGGCGGCATCGGCGGGCTGTACTACCGCAAGGACCTGCTGGAGAAGTACGGCCTGAAGCCGCCCGAGACCTATGACGACATCATCGCGGCCTGCGACACCATCCGCAAGGACAACCCAGACCTGGGCTGTTGGGACTGGCCGGCCATGCGCAACGTGGTGCTGGTCAACCGCTGGTCCGAATTCCTGCACGGCTTTGGCGGCACCTATTTCAACAAGGACGGCACTTGCGCCATGAACTCCCCCGAGGCGGTGAATGCGCTGGAGTTCATGACCATGCTGTTCAAGAAGGGGTACACGCCGCAGGAAGCGCTGTCCTGGAAGGAAGAGGATGCCAACGTGCGCTTTGTCAGCGGACAGACCATCTTCTTCACCGGCCGGCAGGACCTGCTCTTCTGGATTGACGACCCCGCGAAGTCCAAGATCGTGGGCAAGTGGGGCTTCATCCCGAACCCGGCCCAGCCCGGCGGCCGGCATGCCGGCTTCCCCGAATTCTGGGCCTTCGCGGTGAGCGCCTACAGCGACAACCCCGAGGAAGCCCTCAAGGTGCTGGAGCTGTGGGGCAGCCTGCCCACGATGAAGAACTTCAACCTGGCCTGGGGTCCCATCCAGGGGCACTCCGATGTCTACACCGACCCCGACGTGCTGAAGGCCAACCCCAACCTGCCGCTCATCGAAGAGATCGCCAAGACCGCCATCCCGCCTTTGCCCAGCGCCAACTACGGCGAAATTACCGACCTGCTCCAGGCGCAGATTCACTCCGCCCTGTCCGGTCAGATCTCGCCCAAGCAGGCACTTGATGATGCCTGCGCGGCCATTGACGTGATCGAGAAAGGGCCCTGATCCTTCGACTTCGTGATGGTCTAGACTGCGGAAAGGGGTGCCGCGGCGGCCGGGTTTCCGCCGGCGCGGCACCCCACCGGAAGACGAATAGAGCATCCTGGAGCGCATGGCAGTGCATAACAGCGGAGATCAATACGGAATGAGAACCCTAACGCGAAAATTCCGGCTCACTGAGCCAGGCATGGCGGTGCTCTTCATTATCCCGGCGCTCATTTTCGTGACGTTGTTCATGTATTATCCCATCGTGCAGACCTTCATTTACAGCTTTTTCAGTCTGCACCGCACCGCCGATTGGCTGAACGCACAGTTCGTCGGACTGCAGAATTACATCGCCGTGATGAAGAGCGAGGCGTTCCGCGGCGCTTTCGGCTTCACCCTGTATTATACGGTCATGACGGTGGCTTTCGAGCTGGCCATCGGTCTGGGCATGGCCATCGCCACCTTTTCTGTCCATCCCCGCTTGCGGGGCATCCTGCGGGCTGTGCTGGTGGTGCCCTGGGCGATCCCGCCCATTGTCTCGGCGATGTTGTGGCGCTGGCTGTTCCACGCGGACGCCGGCATCTTCGGGTATCTGCTGATGGCCACAGGGCTGGTGAGCAGGCCGCCGGCGTTCCTGACTGACCCTACTCTGGCTGTTCACAGCATCATCGTCGCTTCCGTCTGGAAGAATGCCTCGATGATGGGCATCCTTCTGCTGGCCGGCCTGGCCTCCATCCCCCAGGACATCTACGACGCCGCCAAAGTGGATGGCGCACGCACCTGGTTCCGCTTCCGCCGGGTGACCCTGCCCTTGCTTCTACCGACCATCCTGGTCACCGTACTGTTCCGCTCCCTGTGGGCACTGCGCATGTTCGAAGAGTCCTACGGGTTGACCGGCGGCGGGCCAGGGACGACGACCGATACCTTGAGCACCTTTGCCTATAAGTATTTCTTTACATATGCCCGGTTCGGCGTGGGCTCCGCCTACGCCATGGTGATATTCCTGATGGTGGTGATGGTTGCCATAGTGTATGTCAACCGCGTCAAAGGAAACCTGAGGTTCAAAGAATGAACGAACAATCTTCCAACGGCCGCCGCGACCTCAAACGCTGGGTGTTAGAAGGGCTGGTGACCCTGGCTATTGTCGGATTCTGTCTGGGCCCCCTGTACTGGATATTTGCCACCTCCTTCAAACAGATGGGCACGGAATATGTCATCCCGCCGGAGTTCTGGCCATCTCGGCCGACCCTGCAGGCGTACGCGGTGATTTTGGGGATTCAGGCGCCCGGGGCCGAGCAGGCCTCACAGGAAGGCGCGCTGAAGGGTACCACCGAGGTGAAGGCCTCGCCTCACTTGAACTTCCTGATTCCTGTGCGCAACAGCCTGATTGTCTCAACGACAGTGGCGGCCGGCGCTCTCCTGCTGGCATCGCTGGCGGCATACGCCATCTCACGACTGCGCTTTCGCTGGAAAATCCAATCGCTGATGGTGCTGTGGGTGGCTGGGTTACTGCCGGCGGTCATTGTCATCGCACCGACCTTTGTGCTGATGCGCTCCTTAAACCTCCTGCGCACCCTGCTGGCGATGATCCTGCCCAACATCGCCTATAACATCCCGCTGACCACTTGGCTCCTGGCGGTCTATTTCTCTCAGCTCCCTTGGGAGCTGGAGGACGCCGCCAAGATGGACGGCTACCGCCCCCTGCAGATTTACCGCAAGGTCATTCTGCCGCTGTCCACACCGGGGCTGTTCTCCGCCGGCATCTTTGCCTTCCTGGGATCATGGGGCGAGTTCATGCTGGCCAGCGCGGTGACCATGGGTGTGATGGAAGTGCAGACCGTGCCGGTGGCCATCCTGAACCTGTCGTTCGAGTACCGCTATCAATGGACGTGGATTTCCGCCGCCATCTGCCTGTCGGTGGCCCTGATGGTGCTGATCGCACTGGTGTTCCAGCGCTGGGTGATCCAGGGGCTGACCGCCGGCTCGGTGAAGTATTGACGATCCGCCGGTGTCCGGCGGTATCGCTTTGTCCGAAGTGAACAACATACCTGGAGGAAATTCGGATGTCCGAGGTCTATGTCGAGGAAGTCTGCAAGCAATATCGGGAAGTCCAGGCGCTGGATAATATCACCTGTACCTTTGAGGATGGGCAGTTGACCGTGCTGGTGGGGCCTTCCGGCTGTGGCAAGACCACCCTCCTGCGCACCATCGCCGGCCTGATCGAGCCAACCTCCGGGGCCATCTATATCGGCAAGCGGCGGGTGGATGGCGTTCCCCCCTGGGAGCGCAACATTGCCATGGTCTTTCAGAGCTACGCGCTCTATCCCCACATGACCGTCTTCAAGAACATCGCCTTTCCGCTGGAGGCCACCCGCACACCGAAGGACGAGATCAAGCGCCGCGTGGTGGAGACCGCCCGCATCCTGCAGATCGAGAATTTGCTGGACAGGAAGCCCCGGGAGCTTTCCGGTGGGCAGATGCAGAGAGTGGCGCTGGGGCGGGCCATTGTCCGCAAGCCCGAGGTGTTCCTTATGGATGAACCCCTCTCGAACCTGGACGCCAAACTGCGTGTGGTGATGCGGGCGGAACTGAAGCATCTCCAGACGCAGTTGGGCGTGACGACGATATATGTTACCCATGACCAAGCCGAGGCCATGACGCTGGCGGACAAGCTGATCGTGATGAACGCCGGCCGCATTCAGCAGATCGGCCGGCCGGAGGAGCTGTACCGCCATCCCCGCAACATCTTTGTCGCCGGCTTTATCGGAAGCCCGCCCATGAACTTCATCGAGGTGCAGTATGACCCGACGGCGCGCGCCCTGGTCGGCACTGGGTTCCAGTATCCGCTGGGGCCTCGCTGGCTGGACCTGCTGAGGAACCGGCCGGCGGGCACTCTGATCCTCGGCATCCGTCCGGAGTCCATCCAGGTGTCCAACACACCCTCCCCCGGCGTGGTGCCGGCCTCGGTCTACGTTATGGAGCAGTTGGGGCGCGAAATCCTGCTGGATGTGAAAATCGGCCCGCAGACCCTGCGCGCCTTTGTGCCGGCCGACACGCGTCTGCAAATGGGGCAGGACGTGTGGCTCCAGTTCCACGAGGATGCCCTGTACCTGTTCGACCCCGAGACGGAAGTGTCCCTCTCCTGGAAGGAATAGCGGTGGAAGAACCCGGAGCATGTGCTTGAGGATAGTACAGTGAGCGGAACAGAGCCGGCGGCCAGCACCCCGCACCCCGGGAGCATCACCTACCCCGGCGGGGCCCTGTACTTCGGGCCTGGGCACCCGACGCTGTGTGTGAACGACCAGATGGGCTATATTTACGAGGACCCGCGGGTGCTGGCCGAACTGCAGGCCGGCCGGCTGGACCCGCTGATTCGCCTGGCGGAGCAGGGCATCGCCGCCGGCATGCCCTGTATCAACGTGCAGTTGATGCATTACACCCTGGACCAACGGGCGCTCATCCCACAGGTCATCGAGGTGCTGGTCGAACGGACAGGGTGCGCCGTTTCCATAGACACCCGGGATGCGGCGGCGCTGGAGATGGGACTGCGGGCCTACCAGCCCTACAAGGCGCTGTGCAATGTGATCAACGGGGAGCGGGAGAACCTGCGCACGTTCCTGCCCATCATCGCCAAATACGGCGCTGCAGTGGGCACTGCATTAGTGGATGAACGCGGCATCCCACAGACGGTGGGGGAGCGGCTGGAGGTGGCGCGGCGCATCATCCAGGCGGCGGAGGCATACGGGATTCCCCGGGAGGACGTGGCGATTGACTGCGTATGTTTGCCGTCGTCGGTGGCTCCCAACTCCATGCCGACGACCCTGCGCACCATTCAGGCGGTGCACGAGGAGCTGGGTGTCCCTACGCTGTTGGGCATCAGCAACGCCGGCGTCATGATGCCGGAGCACGAACTGCTGGACCTGGCCTACCTCGTTGCGGCAGTGTCCTGGGGACTGGATGTGGCCATGGTCAGCCCTACCACGCCGCTGATTGACGGCATGGCGCCGGCGATAGACTTTCTGGCCGGCAAAGACCCCTATGGAGGGCGCTATCTGAGCTGGTACCGCAGGAAGCAAGGGCTGTAGCATAGGGTTTTACGGCGCTCGACGCCCGATTATTTTTCAAAATGGAGGCCAGAATGGGCAAGGAAGAACTGTTAGCCAGATTGAAGCAAAAGTTTTTCGACGAGTCCTACGAGGACGAGATCGTGCCGGTGGCCCAGGAGATCGTGGCACAGGGCATTGATGTGCTGGAGGCGATCCAGGCGGCGTCGGAGGCCATCCGACAGGTGGGCGACGCCTATGAGGCCGGCGAGCTGTTCTTGCCCGACCTGATGATCGCCGGCGAGAAGATGAAGCGCTGTATGGATATCTTTCGGCCGCACCTCAAGGCTGGCGCCGGCGAGGCCAAGGGCGGCAAGGTGGTGCTCGGCACCGTCTCCGGCGACATCCACGACATCGGCAAGAACCTGGTCGGCACCATGCTGACGGTCGGCGGCTATGAGCTGATTGACCTGGGAGTAGACGTACCGCCGCTGGAGTTCGTCACCACCGCCCGCGATAAGGGCGCGGATGTGCTGGCCCTCTCTGCCTTGATGACTGCTTCGCTCCCCTACCAGCAGGAGGTGATTCAACTCCTGAAGGAGACGGGCCTGCGGGAGAAGGTCTTCGTCATCGTGGGCGGTGGCCCGGTCACGGCCGAGTTCGCCCAGCGCATCGGGGCAGACGGCTGGGCGGAGAACGCCGCCGGCGCGCTGAAGTTGGTGGACCGCATCCTGGCCGGCGGCGGGAAGCCGGCGCAGACATTTGTCGCCATCGGATGACCATGCATCTGATTCACTCGCTTTGAGAAAAGGAGAGAGACCATGCCAGTGGATAGAGAACGTCTGCTGACCGTGTTGGAGCGAGCGCATACCGGCCCGGTATGTGAGACCTACGAATGGGATACCCGCGTCATCCCGGGCACCCTGCGCTCCATCCTGCGCAAGTACGAGCTGGAAAAGACCTGTGACCCCGCCAATCCCATCAACATGAATGACGAGCTGGCCGACCGCTTTTTCCAGGCCGGCCTCGAGGCGGCAGAGCAAATCGGCCTGCTGTGCACCGATACCCACCGCATCATCAAGTTCAGCCGGGAGGAACTGCTGGAGGGGCTGGAGGCCGCGCCGGCGGAGTTTACCGTCGGCGAGAACGGCCAGGAGGTCACGTTCAAGCACCGCGGCTTGAACGACCCCACGGAGCCGGTCTGGATCGCTCCTCTGAGCATTGCGGTGACCGAAGAGGTGTTCGTGCCGCTGGTGGAAGGCATCGCGCGCGAGGAAGTGGTGGACTGCATCGAAGGTCCCTCGCTGGAGACGGTGTATGGGCACAAGGTGCGTGCCGGCTCCCCCTTTGAGCTGATGGTGGGCAAATATCAGGCGGAGCTGAACTATGAGGCCCTGCGGCGCGCCGGCCGGCTGGGCATGCCCATGTATGTGGTGGGCACTTCGCCGACCCACTACGGCGTGCTCGGCGGCTACGGCATCCCCGGTGGGTTCAAGCCGGGACGCGATATCGTCCTGCTCCTCTCCCCGGTCGAGATGAAGACGACGTATGAGCTTCTGCACCGCCTGGTGCAGGTGTACAACTGCGGCGACGGCCTGGTGTACGGCGGGTCCTGGTCCATGATCGGCGGATATGCCGGCGGCCCCGAAGGCGCGACCCTCTCCTGTATTGCCTGCACCATCCTGCTCTATACGGCGTACCAGGCGGTCAACGGCGCATCCTTCCCCTATGACCTGAAGTACATGGGCAACTGCGGGCGCAAGGCACTCTGGGCGCTGAGCATGGTCTTCCAGACGCTGAGCCGCAACACCCATATCTGTGCCAACTCGGTGCTGAACCAGACCGCCGGCCCCGTGACCGATATGCTGTTGTACGAGTCCGCTGTGGGCATGATGACCCTGGCGGTCTCGGGCGCGACCTCATGCACCGGCACACGCACCGCCGGCGGCCGCTTCACCAACTACATCACCCCGCTGGAAGTGCGCTTCGCCGGCGAGGTCTTCAAGCGCTGTGCCGGCATGAGCCGCGAGCGCGCCAACGAGATCGCCAACCAGCTCCTGCCGCGCTATGAGGACCGTCTGATGGAGAAGCCAGCCGGCAAAAGCTTCCTGGAATGCTATGACCTCAAGACGCTTCAGCCCAGCGACGAGTGGCGCAAGCTCTACGAGACCATCAAAGAGGAGTGCATCAAGGCCGGCTTGCCCCTGGCTTAATACTGCTGTTCGGACGGTATACGAGGAGTTGGGCAAGACATGCTGTCCGGGAAACCCCACTCCCCAGCCCCTTCCCCGCGTGTGCGGGGAAGGGGTGTCGGGGATGGGATATCTTGAACCGGATTGCCAACAGCACTGGATGATGAATAGGCTGAGTATAGGAAGGGAGGAAAGCATGCCGGCACAGGGCTTTCGACGCAATATCCAACCATTACGGGTCATGACCGAAGCAGAGGCAGAGCAGATCCACACGACCAGCCTGTCCATCCTGGAGAAGACCGGCGTTATCTTCCAGGCGGACTGGGCATTGGACGTGCTGGAAAATGCCGGCTGTCAGGTGGACCGGCAGTCGCGAATAGTGCGCTTCCCTCCCCAGCTTGTGGAGGCCTGTCTTGCTCGGTGTCCTCGCATCTTTACTGCCAGGGCGCGCGATCCCCAGCGGGACCTGACCCTCGGCGGCGGCACGGTCTGCTTCTCGCATACCGCCGGCTTCCAGACCATTGACCTGGACACCTTTACACCGCGCCCTCCCACCCGCCAGGATTACATCGAGTGCGTCACGGTGCTGGACGCCCTGCCCTCCATCACCCATTTGAGCTGTTACCCTTACTTCGGGCATGAGGGCGTCCACCCGGACATGGGCATCCTGGTCAGCGTCGCCATGAAAATGCGCTATTCATCCAAGCACCAGTTCATCTGTTACCAGAAGGGGTCTGAGCAGTTTGCTATCCCCATGGCGCAGGCCTGCGGCACCGAGGTCACCGGCACGGTGACGGCCACGCCGCCGCTGATGTGGGCGGAGGATGCGCTGAACGTGGTGCGGCGCATGGTCCAGGCCGGCTTCCCCCTCGCCACAGTGGACGGCTACACCTTGGGAGCGACGGCGCCGGCCACCATTCCGGGTGAAGTCGCGCTGGCCAATGCCCATCACCTTTCCATGATCGTCTTGGTGCAGGTCATGAGTCCCGGGCACCGCATCTCCATCGGCCACTTTGCTTCTGTGCTGAACATGTCCACCGGCTCGCCGGTCTTCGGTGACGTGGGCGCGGCCATGAGCAGTATGGTCTTCAACCAGATGTGGCGGCATTACGGCATTCCTTGCGGTAACGGTTCGCCGGGATACGTGAGCGCTAAGACGATGGATTATCAGGCCGGCTATGAGAAAGCCATCGGCGTGTTGATGTCGGCCTTATCCGGCGCGGACTATATTCTTTTCCATCTGGGCGTATCCAGCGAGATGACCGCGCACCCGGTGCAGGCGGTGCTGGACGATGATGTGGCCGGCATGGTGGGCTTCCTGCTGGCCGGCACAGAAGTGAATGAGGAAACGCTCGCCGAGGACGTCATCCATTCCGTAGGCCCCATCCCTGGGCACTTCCTGGACAGCTTTCACACGTTGAAGCACTGGCGGTCCAGCCAGTATATGCCGAAATGCGCCGACCGGCTGACCTATCCCGAATGGCTGGAGAAGGGCAAGCCCACTGCGCTGGAGTATGCCCGGGCGCGCATGCAGTCCATCCTTGAGACGCACAAACCCTTGCCGTTGACGCCGGCGCAGGAGGAAGAGGTGGAGCGCATCCTGCGCGAGGCAGAAGCATATTACCGGGGGCGAAAATGAACGCGGCGGCTTTTGGCGACGAACTGATCCTGACGGTGGATGTCGGTACATCATCGGTGAAGGCTGTGCTGTACGATACCGCCGGCCGAGTGCTGGCCACGGCCCAGCGGCGGTACGGCTATCAATCTCCCCAACCGGGTTGGGCGGAGGCGGACCCGCAGGAGTGGTGGGAAGGAACCCGGCAGGCCATCCAGGAGCTGGCCGGCATGTTCGACCTGGGCAGGGTTGCCGCGCTGAGCTGTACCGGCCAGATGCACACGGCGGTGTTCCTGGACGAGCAGGGAAGGGTTATCCCGCCGACTATTCTATGGCTGGACCGGCGCGCTTCCCATGAGCTGGATGAACTGCAGTCCCGCTGGCATCTGCCGCCGTATGAGCTGAACAGCACCTATACCCTGCCGAAGCTGTACTGGCTCAGCCGGCATCATCCGGAAGTCCTTGCCCGCGTCCACAAGATTATATGGCCTAAGGACTACATCCGCTACCGCCTGACGGGGGAAATCTGCACTGACCTGACGGAGGCCGGCGGCGCGGCCCTGCTGGATTGGCGAACGCGCGACTGGACGCTGGACCGGCTGGAAGCAGTCGGCCTTTCCGCGAGAGTTCTGCCGGAGGTGCGGCCGGCGGATGGAAGCGGCGGCTCTCTCCTACCCGACGTGGCGGCGGAATTGGGGCTGAATCCGGCCGCCAAGGTGGTGGTTGGGATGGGGGACGTGGCCGCGCTCTTCGGCGGGGCGCCTCTGCGGCCTGGGCGGGTCATCTGCTCCATGGGCAGTTCTTCCATGGTGTTCATGCCCTGCGAGCCGGGCCGTGAGGTGCATGATCCCCTGCGCCGGCTGTATGTTTACCCCTTCGGCCCATGCCCCATGCTGGGTGGGGTCTCCTCCACGACCGGCGCCTCGCTGGTCTGGGCCTTCGAGCAAATATTCCAGGGGCCGCGTCGGGATATCCCCTTCGCACAGTGCATCGAGGAAGCACTGGCCGTTCCGCCAGGTGCAGAGGGGCTGTGCTTCCTGCCGTACCTGGCGGGAGAGCGCAGTCCATACTGGAGCGACCATATTCGCGGGGGCTTTTACGGCCTGCGGTTGGGGCATGAGACGCGGCATCTGGTGCGGGCGGTGATGGAAGGGGTGGTCTTCAGCCTGCGGCATTTGCTGGATATTTACCAAGAGATCGGCGCGCCGGCCGATGAGATTGCGCTGGCCGGCGGCGGCACGCAGACCGCCGGCTGGCCCCAGATGATCGCCGATATCTGTCAGCTCCCCGTGTTGGTCTACGCCGAACAGGAAACCGTCACGCGCGTGCTGTACGCGCTCTGCATGGTGCACCTGGGACGCGGGGAATTCGTCTCCCTGCTCGAGCGTACTTTTGGCGAGCCGGAGCGTTTCAACCCGCATGTGGAACAAGCACCGGTATATGAACCGCTGTACCGCACGTACCGGCTCTTCTCGGAGTTTGCGTATCATGTGTCCAGCGAAGGACACTAGCCCCTTGGGAATGAGATGACGGCTACAGAATCAAGGTCAATCTTCTGCAACATTGGTGAAAGGAGATCATCATGCCTGGCAAAATGCGCAGAATGGCGCGGGTACTGCGGGGACCAAGCCGGCGGTGTCTGATCCTGCCTATGGACCACGGCCCGTGGATCGGGCCGGCCAAGGGCATTGACCGGCCTCTGGAAATTACCCGTCAGGCGGTGCGGGGCGGCGCCAGCGCTCTGCTGATCAGCCCGGGGTTTGCCCGCCTGGTGATGGAGGAGATGGGGCCGGATATGGCGCTGATACTGCGTGTCAGCATCACCCCGGGCCTGGCACCGGAAGCCACGCAGGAATCGCCCGTGGCTACGCTGGAAACGGCCCTGCGCCTGGATGCGGATGCCGTCGCAGTCTCCATCTTTTTCGGGCGGGGAGGCGAGGTTGCCATGATGCGCTATATGGGGGAGCTGGCGGAGCAGTGTGGGCGCTACGGTATGCCCCTGCTGGCGGAGATGATCCCGCCGGCGGAAAAAATGTACCAGCCGGAGGCTATCGCGCACGCCGCCCGCATCGGCTGGGAGCTGGGCGCCGACCTGATAAAGACCACGTACTGCGGCGACCCTGACGCGTTTCGCGATGTGGTGCGCGCTACGCCGGCCCCTATTGTGGTTGCCGGCGGTCCGTCCCGGGATGAGCAGGAGGAGGACTTATTGAATTCCGTGCGCGCCATGATGGAGGCCGGCGCGGCCGGCATCGCTTTCGGCCGGCGGGTGTGGGGTGCGCCAGACCCGGAAGCCCTCCTCCAGCGACTGCACACGGTTATCTTTGCGGAAAGCTGAATCTCCATTGAGGGGGCCTGCATGACCGATGAGATAGTGAGACGGTTGGCAGAGATTGTCGGGGAGGAACATGTTACCGACAAGACCTTTATCCGCGCCGCGTACACACAGGACTTCGGTGTCCAGCCGCCGCGCTGGCCGGCCTATGTCGTGCGGCCCGGCAGCGCGGAGGAGATCGCGGCGGTGGTGCGGCTGGCCAACGAGTACCGCATCCCCATCACGCCGCGCGGCGGCGGGTCCGCCCAGGAAGGCGGGTGCCAGTCGGAGGGGGGCATTGTCCTGGAGACCCTGCGCCTGAACCGCATCCTGGCGATTGATGAGAGCGCCGGCACAGTCACTGTGGAGGCCGGCATCACCTTTGTCAAGCTGATGGCAGAGCTGGAGAAGCGAGGGTGGAAGATCGGCATCGCGCCTTCCGGCGCTATGGCCGGCACCCCCGGTGCACACGTTTCCCGCCCTGGGGTAGGCTGGGGGAACATCAAATATGTCTGTCAGGGCGATCAAGTCATCGCGCTGAAGGCCGTCCTGCCCACCGGTGAGATCATCTCCACCGGCACCAGGGCCAACCCGAACGCGCGGCCTTTTTTCCGTTATGCCCTTGGGCCGGACCTGGCAGGGTTATTCATCGGGGCAGAGGGGGCCTTTGGCATCCTGACGGAAATCACCCTGCGCATGTACCCCTGGCCCAAGCAGATATATCTGGAGCGGTATATCGGCACGAACCTGCGGGATGCCGTCGAGATTTTCCGCCAGATCGCGCATCACAACCTGGTGTGCTACATCTCGGTGCCGGTCATCGAGCCGGAGCATATCCTCTTCGACGTCAATGTGGAGGGGGACCCGCCGGAAGTAGAGCATCGGGTTCAGCGCATCCGGGATATCGTCCGCCAGTATCCCTCGGTGCGGTATGAGGGGCCGGATGCGCCGTCGCGCTTCTGGGAGCGCCGCTGGTTCCTGACCGGCGAGGAATTCAAGCAGGGCATCGCCGGCGCGGTCAATTATTTCCTCCCCTTCGATAAGCTCGAGGAAGCGACCTATATCATGCGCGATATCATCCTGCGGCACGGCATCCAGCGCTTCGCCCAGCAGATGTTCCCCGAACCGACCGGCGCGGAGCATGTCAACCTGCTGTTCCATCATTCGGGCGACAAGGAAGAATACGCCAAAATCCACCGCGCCATCGGGGAGATGATGGATAAGGCGCTGGAACTGGGCGGCGCGCCCTATTCGAAGGGCCGGCAGTGGGCACCGTACCTGGAGAAGCATCTGGGTGGGACTGGTTATTGGGAAACGCTGAAGGCACTCAAGCGCGCCCTGGACCCCAATCACATCATGAACCCGGGCGTGCTGGGATTATGAGGGGCCGGCCGCCGGCCGGCGAAACATTCCGCAGTATCATCCGAGGGAGCTATGGCACTCGAGCGTTTTGCACGATACATCTACGACTGCACCCGGTGCGGGTTCTGCCGGGTCTGGGGATGGGAGGGGGTGGAGCATGTCTGCCCGACCTATCCCCACACCACCGCCTGGGACACGGAGTACGCGCGCGGGCGGGTGCGGCTGGCGCGCGCCGTGCTGGAGAAGGAGCTGGACGTTACTCCCGACATGCTGGAGCACATCTACGAATGCACCTTGTGCGGCAACTGCGAGGTGCACTGCCCCATCGAACTGCCGCTGGTGGACATCTTTCATGCCTTGCGGGAGGAGCTGGCCGGCGGGGGCTGTCAACTGCAAACCCACGAGCAGATCACCTTCTTCATCGAGCGCTATGACAACCCGTACGGCCCGAAGCCGGACGAAGAGGTGGTGCCGGAGTATGCGCGCAAGGAGACGGCGGAGGTGCTCTTTTTCCCGGGATGCACCAATACCCGCATGGCCCCGGAAGAGGTCGAGGCCGTGGCGGAACTGTTCCAGGGATTGGGCCTGGATTTCGCCATCTTTGATGACGACACCTGCTGTGGCTTTCCGCTGTACGAGATCGGGCAGATGGAAGGCTTTCGCAGGGCCGCCGCTCGCACAATGGAGCGCATCCGCCGGCGCCAGCCCAAGATCATTGTGGCGAGCTGTCCGGCCTGCTACCGCGCCCTGAAGGAGCTGTACCAGCAAGACGAGGAGCTTCGACATGATTTCGAGGTACAGCATCTGAGCGAATTCCTCCTGCCGCGGGTGCCGGGCCGGCTGAAACCGCTGGTCGAAAAGGTTACCTGGCATGACCCGTGCGTGCTGGGTCGGCATCAGGGCATCTACGAGGAACCCCGCGAGGTGCTCCGCCAGGTGCCGGGGCTGGAGCTGGTGGAGATGGAGTCTCATCATGAGAACTCGCTGTGTTGCGGCGCCGGCGGCGGCGTGTTTTTCAGCCGGCAGGATGTAGCGGTGAAGACAGTGGAATCCCGGCTGGAACAGGCGTTGGCCACCAGGGCACGCTATCTGGTTACCTCCTGCCCCAACTGCTACGTGCGCTTCCGGCAGTCCATCCGCAAAGGCCGGCGGCCTATCCGGCCGGCTTCGCTGGCCACCTTGATCAACGAGGTGTTGAAGCATGGAACAGACACCGACGCTTCCTCAGGAGATTGACATCCTCATCGAGCACGGCGTGGTCATCCCCATGGATGAGCCAGAGCACATCCTGTACGACGGCTCGGTGGCCGTCCATGCAGGGCGCATTCTGGCGGTGGGGCCGGCGGAGGAGCTGGCCGGCCGCTTCGCGCCCCAAAAGCGTATTGACGCCAGGAAGCGCGCCGTCCTGCCAGGCTTTGTGGACACCCACCATCACTGCCTGCAGAACCTGCTCAAGGGTTCGCGCGATGACTGCACCTTGGCGGATTGGATTGACAGCGTATCCGCACCGCGCATCGTCATGGCCGTGGGTGACTACCTGCGGGGCAACTATGAACTGCAGTATCACGCCACGCGCGTGGGCTGTGCCGAAGCACTGCGGAGCGGCATTACTACTCTGCTGAATATGGAATGGGCGACGGACCCCAGCCTGCTGGATATTTACGAGGAGGCCGGCATCCGCGCTATCCATACCCTGACCATGACCGATTACGACCAGTGGAACCGCCCGGGCATGATCATGCCGCTGGACAAGGCCTACGCCCTGGCGGAGGCGCTGATCGCGCGGGCGCAGGCCGCCAAGGAGGGCATGATTTACTTCCGCTACGGGCTGGCCTGCCCGAACTCCTGCACCACAGAGCTGATGCAAGAAGTGCGCCGGCGAGCTACGGAGCAGGGCGTCGCCATCCACATTCACATCGCCGAGACCGAGTTCGAGTGGAACAACATTCATAACCGCTACGGCAAAACGCCGGTGCAGTACCTGCGGGACATCGGCCTGTTAGGGCCGGATGTGCTGGGGGCGCACTGCATCTGGCTGAACGAGGAGGATATCCGCATTCTGCGGGACACGGGCACCAGCGTGGCACACTGTCCCGAATGCAACATGAAGATTGCAGACGGCGCGGCGCCGATCGCGGAAATGCTGGCCGCCGGCGTGACGGTGAGCCTGGCGACCGATAGCTGTGCGGTCAACGACAATATGGACATGTTCGAGGCGGCGCGGGTGGCGGCTTTCCTGCAGAAACTGCGCATGAAAGAAGCCTGCGTACTGCCGGCCTATCAGGCGCTGGAGCTGGCGAACGTGGGAGGCGCCAGAGCACTGGGGCTGGAGCAGGAGATTGGGACGCTGACGCCGGGCAAGCGGGCGGACATCATCCTGGTGGATTTGACCGCGCCGCATCTCCGCCCCATTAACAACATCGTCAACAACCTGGTCTACTGCGCCAGCGCACCGCACGATGTTGTAACGGTCATCGTGGACGGCCGGCTGGTGGTGGAGGACGGGGGACTGCTGACGATGGACGTGGAAGAGGTGTATTCCGCGGCGGAGCGCTATATCGTTCGGCGGTTCTCGGAGGCCGGCCTGTACGTTTCGCCGTACTACCGCTTTCAGCGAGACTGAGCGAGGAGCTGAGCCATGGAAACGATGAAAGTTGGACTGCTGGCCGAGCCCGGCCGGTTTATTGTGGAAGAGCGTCCCCTCCCCGAAGTGGGTCCGGAAGAGGTGCGCATTCGGGTGGCGGCCTGCGGCATCTGCGGCACGGACCTGCATGCCTTCGCCGGCCATAAGCCGCGGGGCTGGAAGATTGTCTTCCCCTTCCAGATGGGGCATGAGCTGTCCGGCGTGGTGGATGCGGTCGGCGAGAAAGTGCCGGCGCACGCCGGCCTGCGGGTGGGGGACCGCGTCGTGCCGGACGGCCGCCTGCCGTGCTACTACTGCCGCTACTGCCGGCGGGGGGAGTACAACCACTGCCAGAACATGGGATATATCTCGGGCGGTTTCGCCCAGTACATGGTGTACCCCTACCGCAATATCGTCAAGATGCCGCAGGGCGTCACGCTGGAGGAGGCGGCCTTTGCGGAACCGCTGGCCTGTGTGGTGAACGGGCATCGGCAGTTGAGCCGGCCAGAATTCGGCGGCTTCGGCCTGGTCATCGGCGCCGGCCCAATCGGTCTGCTCCATCTGCAGATGCTCAAAGCACAGGGCCTGCGGGTAGCGGTCTCGGACACCCAACCGCACCGATTGGAGGCGGCGCGCGAGCTGGGGGCGGATTACATCATCAACGCGGCACAAGTGAATGTCGCCGAAGAGGTGAGCCGGCTGACGGAGGGCTTTCTGGCGGATGTGGTGGTCAGCGCCGCCGGCGGAGATGAACGTATCATTGACCAGGCCATCAGCCTAGCCGGCAGGCGCGGTCAGGTGCTGTACTTCGGTGCCGTCATGAAAGAGCCTATCACGGTCAACCTTGACTTGATCCATTACCGGGAGATTCGGCTGGTGGGCAGTCATGATTCCACTACTGCCAACTACGAGAGCGCACTGCGGCTCATCGCCGGCGGACAGGTGCGGGTTGCCCCGCTCATCACCCACCGCTTCCCGCTGGAGCGCATCCAGGAGGCCTTCGAATTTGCCGCCACGCGGCAGGGTATCAAGGTCATGGTCTATAACGAGGGGGGCCAATAGGCCCGGGGGTAGTGCGATGAAACTGCATGGTGTGTTTATCCAGGACACCTTTGCGGAAGCCTGGGACTTGGAAGTTGCCCGGGTGATCCTGACCGCCATGGAAGAGGATATCGCCTGGGCGGCGGCGCATCAGTTCGCCGGCGCGGCCGGCTCCAGCGAGCTGGGTTCGCGCATCAACGCCGGCATCGAGCACGCTCTGCCGCCGCAGGAGACGCCCGACGGCCGGCCGGGCGTGGTGGTGGCGCTGGCCATGCCGCCGAGCCGGCACGACCAGTTTGTGGAGGAATTGGCGACGCGGCTGGTGCTGGCCACGCTCATCCCCACGGTCTCCGTGTTCGACGGCATGCTCTCCGAAGTGACTGCCACGGCTGTGCTGGACCTGTACGCGCTGACCGCGCACCATTGGGCGGGATACGAGGAGGAGCGCGAGGTCGCCGGCCGGCGGATGTGCGAGGTCCCGACCACCACCGGCGCGTTCCGGTATGAGAAGCAGATCACCCTGTCGCTGGAAGGCACAGATGGGCATATCGTGTGCTTCGCGGAATCCCAGCCGGCGGCGGTGATGGCGGTGAAAGCGGCCAAGGCGGCCATCACCAGGGTAGGGGGTGTATCACCGATGGGGTATGGGCTGGAGCAGGTGTTTCGCGAGCACGATTATGTCCCCGCGCTGAAATACCGCGTGTCGGTGAGCCGGGTGCCGGCGGGGGTGAAGTCCGTGCTGAACCTGCTGATGTTCGGGGTGAACGCGGCGCGCATGCGGACCGCCATGCGGGAGGCGGTCCGGGCGGCGTGTCATGTGGATGGGGTGATGGAAATCGGGGCGATGAATTTCGGCGGCCAGTTTGGCCGGCACCAGTACTGGCTGCGCGAGCTTCTGCAAGAATAAACGAACCAATTCTACAGGAGGATGGAAGATGCGGTACCGCAAATTGGGAAAGGCTGGCTTTATGGTCTCAGAGATTGGCTACGGCAGTTGGGGGTGCGGCGGGGACTGGTGGAAGGATGCCTGCGATGCGGATTCCATCACCACCATGAACCGTGCCATTGACCTGGGGGTCAACTTCATTGACACCGCGGCCAATTACGGTATGGGGCATTCTGAGCGCATTGTAGGGCAGGTAGTGCGGGGCCGGCGCGAGAAGGTTTACATTTCGACCAAGGTATATCCGAAGAACTTCAACTTCGTGCCTTCCCCGGGCGACTCGTTCCTGGAAGCCTATCCCGCCGGCTGGCTGACCGAGTGCACGGAGAACAGCCTGCGCAACCTGGGCGTCGAACAGATTGACCTGCAGAACTTCCATGTGTGGGTGGACACCTGGGCCGATTATGATGAGTGGAAAGAAGAGGTCCAGAGGCTCAAAGAGGCCGGCAAGATCGCATCCTTCGGCCTGTCGTTGGTCTTCCCGCTGGAGGACCCGCATGTGCCCGTCAAAGCCATCGCCACGGGGCTGATCGACGCCTGCCAGGTGGTCTTCAATATCTTCGAGCAGGATGCGGCGCAGAAGCTCTTCC
This sequence comes from uncultured Anaerolineae bacterium, assembly GCA_938049385.1. Classification (GTDB taxonomy): domain Bacteria; phylum Chloroflexota; class Anaerolineae; order JACIWP01; family JACIWP01; genus JACIWP01. Next base: position 19,420 of record CALIBQ010000001.1, on the reverse strand, counting down.
CTCTGGCGAAGGCCAATGATGTGGGGGTCGTAGTGCGCTGTCCGTTTGACGAGGGGGCGCTGACCGGACGAATCACGCCGGAGACCACTTTCCCAGAGGGGGACTGGCGGAACGATTATTTCCGGGGCGACCGCAAGCGTGAGGTATACGAGCGGGTGCAGGCCCTGCAGTGGCTGGTGGACATGCCGGATGTGGAATCACTTCCCGAGGCGGCACTGCGCTATATCCTGAGCTTCGATGCGGTGTCGAGCGTGATTGTGGGGATGCGGAAGCTTCATCATGTGGAGGCAAACCTGCGGGCCTCGGACAAGGGACCCTTTGCGCCTGAGGTGATTGAGCGGTTGAAGGCGCACGCCTGGCATCACAATTTCTGGGTGTAGTGCCTAGATAGTGCGAGATGCAATGCTGGCCGGATGGTACCCCATCCGGCCAGCGCATATTGTCAAACCGGAGCTTGGGTGCGCAAATTTGCCTTTCGCGCCAAAATTCGTATAATAAAAATTGTGAGCCGTTAGCTCAGCCGGCAGAGCACCTGCCTTTTAAGCAGGGTGTCGCGCGTTCGAATCGCGCACGGCTCACCTTTTTGCTGGCGTCCTCTCTTGCCTTGATCCCTAATCGGGTGAAACAATCGGGTACTGCTCGATACTCCATTTTCTGCCGGCGCCTGTGGCTGTTTTCTTGCGCCGGCCAACAGGCCGTTACGCCCCATTTGTCCTTTGTACCGGTTATGATATAATAGAAATATATCACAAGTCGAACCGCGTTGAGACATTCCTCTGGCACCGCTCGTCAGCCATGAAAGGGGGGATGTAACGGACCATACTGGTTTCTGATCCAGAATAGGCTATCACTGCCCTCGCTCGCGGGGTGGTTCCGCCGACCCACCTGTTTCTCTATCCATTACTATCAGGAGGAATTGCGATGCCCTACGGTTACAACGGCAAAATCCTGCATGTCGACCTGACCCACGGAACCTGGCACATTGAAGAGCCAGGCGAGAAGTTCTTCCGCATGTATCTCGGCGGCAGTGCCATGGGTACCTATTATGTGCTAAAGGAAACGCCCGCCGGCGTAGACCCCTTCTCCCCAGAAAATGTGCTCACCATATTTGTCGGTGTCACCACCGGTGCACCTATCTCTGGCACCAGCCGGGTATGTGTCAACGCCAAATCTCCGGTCACCGGTGGTATCGGCGACGCCCAAGCCGGCGGGTTCTGGCCGGTGGAGCTGAAAGCGGCCGGCTTCGAGGGCATCGTCATCAAGGGGCGCGCCGCGAAGCCCGTCTACCTGTGGGTTCACGACGGCGAGGTGGAAATCCGCGACGCCTCTCATCTTTGGGGCAAGGTCACTGGTGAGGCGGAGGACATTATCAAAGCGGAGCTGGGCGACCCGAAGGTAGAGGTACTGCAGATCGGGCCGGCCGGCGAGAAGCTGGTGCGCTTTGCCGCCATCATGAATATGTGCAACCGCGCCAACGGGCGCACCGGCATGGGCGCCGTCATGGGTTCGAAGAACCTGAAGGCGGTGGTGGTGCGCGGCACCAAAGGCCGGCCGCCCATCAAGGATCGCGAGGCCCTTGCCCAGTTGGCCAAATGGGGCGCCCAGCGCTTCCCTCAGTCGGACGTGGCACCCATGCGCGATTACGGTACCGCCGCCACTATCGGTGCCCAGCAGGCTGTCGGCGGCCTTCCTACTCGCAACTGGGAGACCGGCGTGTTCGACGGCTGGGAGGCCATTGACGGCACCACCATGTCCAAGACCATCCTGAAAGAGAACGATACCTGCTTCGGGTGCATTGTGCGCTGTAAGCGCGTGGTGGAAATCAAGGAAGGGCCGTATCAGGTGGACCCGCGCTACGGCGGTCCGGAGTATGAGACCCTCTCCACCCTCGGCAGTTACTGTTGTGTGAGTGATCTGGCCGCCGTCTGCAAGGCCAATGAGCTGTGCAACAAGTACGGCCTGGACACGATTTCGACCGGCGCGACCATCGCCTGGGCCATGGACTGCTACGAGCACGGCATCCTGACGAAAGCGGATACCGACGGCATCGAGCTAACCTTTGGCAATGCCGCGGCCATGGTCGAAATGGTGCGCAAGATCGGGGAGCGCGAGGGCTTTGGCAACCTGCTGGCCGAAGGCTCATGGCGTGCGGCCCAAAAGATCGGGAAGGGCGCGGAGGAGCTGGTGGTGGCGACCAAAGCACATGAATTCCCCGCCCATATGCCGCGGGTCAAGCGAAGCCTGGAAGTGATTTATGCCATCAATCCGTACGGCGCTGACCATCAGTCTCACGAGCATGACCCTGCCTATGTGCCGGGCGCCTATGACGATCGCATGGCGGAGCTGGGACTGTTGGAGCCTATCGAGGATATCCAGCTTGTGAACACTGAGAAACTGCGCTTCACCATCTACACGCAGTGGGTGTACAATTTGGCCAATGCGTTAAGCCTGTGCCAGTTCGTGTGGGGGCCGGCCTGGCAGTTGTACTCCACCGGCCAGATCGCTACCCTCGTCCAGGCGGTCACCGGCTGGAACATGAGCCTCTGGGAACTGCTGAAGGCCGGCGAGCGCACCGTCAACCTGCAGAGGGCTTTCAACGCTCGCGAAGGGTTCACCTCGAAGGAGGACACGCTCCCGCCCAAGATGTTCAAGCCCATCGTCGGCGGGCCGACCGCCGGCCTGGTGATCAAGCCGGAGGAATTCCTGCAGGCCCGCAGTCAGTATTACCGCATGGCCGGCTGGGATGAAGAGGGCCGGCCCACCCGCGGCAAGCTGGAAGAGCTGGGCCTGGAGTGGGTGGCGAATATGCTGTACGGCAAGGCATGAGCCGGCGCCTTCACAGACCGTACCATGGCGGGCTGATCCCAGCCCGCCATTTTTATATCTGGAACCGCGTGTGCTTTCCTGACGTCTAATGTCAGGCAACTGCACAGAGGTTCTTGCGCGCCGCGTACCGCTGTGCTATCATGTCAAATGAATGCTGGTGGAACAGGAGGTTCGAGGCAAGGTGCAGGTCAATAAGCTCTCAGCCATCGCTTTCGTGCTGGTATTATTGTTCGTGATGATTGCCGGCTTTGTCATCTATACCAACGTCCGGCAGGAGCTTCTGCGGCCGCCGGCACTGCCGTCGCCGGCCGAGACCTTAGCCGAACTTACCCCTGTACCGCAAACCCTCCAGCCCACCGCGACGCCGACCTGGACCCCGCTGCCGGCGGTGACCCCTTTGCCTACCCTCATCATGACCCTGCCGGCGGCGACAGCACAGCCGACCATACAAGTAGCCACACCAACGCCGTGGCTGGTTCCCACGAGTACCCCGACACCGGCCGGCCTGACCCCTGCCCCTACGCTCCGAAGCCCCTCTCCCACGCCCACTCAACCGGGGCGCTACGCCTACTATCTGGAGGACGAGGTCCAGCATGACCTGAACGCCGGCTGTATGGCGCAGTATATCCGCGGAGAGGTGCGGGATCGCGCCGGCCATCCCCTGGAGGGTGTGCGCATCAAGGTTTATGACATTTGGGGCAATGAGGCCTACAGCACATCGAAGGGCGGGGTGGACATCGGTAAATGGGATGTGGTGCTTGGCCCAACCCCGAACATCTGGCACGTGGTGGTCGTGGATAACGCCGGCCAAGCGCTGAGCCTCGTGGCAGTGGTTCCCCATCATCAGGAAGGCCCCTTCCAGGATGCCTGCGTCCACGTGGTAAACTGGCGCCGCGCCTGGTGAATCCCTTCTGCCGCCGAGAACGGCGGCACAGTAAGTTTCCTTTTTCACAAAATGGTGTATAATATATCCATCATCCACCCTTGAATCCATCTTTGCGGAGGGCACCATGTGGAGCGAAGAGGCCATTCGGGAGAAGGCAGAGCTGGCCGGCCGGAAAGCGCTGGAGTACAAGGAGAAAGGCTTTCACTGCAGTGAATCGGTGTTTCTGGCCATCAATGAGGTACTGCAGATCACGGACCCCAGGATGGTGAAGGCGGTCACCGGGTTTCACGGCGGCGGTGGGAGCCATCGGCTGGACCCGAACGTGGATATGACCAAACTGCTGGCCGGCGTGGCGGCCGGCTATCAAGAAGTGGGTGATGACGGCGTGCCCATCGTCCAGGTGCGCCATCTCTGCGGGGCGCTGGCCGCCTGCATCATGTGCACCAGCCTGCTGTACGGCCGCATCTCACCGGACGATGACCTGACCTGTGTAGACGAGCTGTGCTATGAACTGCATCGGCGCTTCCAGGAGGAGCTGGGGCACAACGAGTGCAAATTCCTGCGGGAGACCTGGGTGCCGAAGACGCCCGACGGCTCCTGCGCTCATATTTACCGAACCGGCGCTCAGATTGGGGTGGATGTGATCCTGCACGCGCCGCAGTTGGTGCGGGAATGCCGGCCGCGGCATGAGATCGCGCCGGAGTCTATCCCCTGCGCCGTGCGCGACGCGGTCCCCAGGCGCTAGATTATCCGCCTGAAATGGGAGCGGTGATGATCACCGTGGCGCCGTCCGGCACGATGCTCTCCGCCCCTTGCAGAAGGCGTGCGTTCTGTCCGTTGATGAGCACAACGTAATCCGGCTTCAGGTTGCCGTGCTCGTCAAGCAGTATGCCGGAAGATGAGGCGCTGTCCCCTGACAGCGCCTCGATCAATTCCCGTAAGGTGAGCGCTTCCCCGCCGGCGGGTTGGATTTCCAGCCGGCCGGGAAGTTCGGACTGCATCACACCCATGAGCAAAACTGTGATCGCCATCTCCTCTACTCGCGGCCGGCCTCGTCCCTGCCGGCATAGGAGAAGCTAAGCGCACCCGGCGAGCAGTAGTGCACACACAGCGGGTCACCGCCACAGAGGTCGCATTTGATGGCCACCCCATGCCGTTCATCTATCCAGATGGCGTGGAAGGGGCAGGCTTCCACACATTTCCCGCATCCGTCGCACAGCATGGTGTGCAGGACGACCAGCCCAGTATCCTCCCGCTGGACGAGCGCGCCGGTGGGGCAGGCGGCGACACAGCGCGCCTTCGCACACATGCGGCAGGCAGTGGGCTGAGAGATAGGCCGCTTTTCCATGTCGGGAAGGTGCTTCTCCACGCGGATGCGCGCGCCGGCCAGGTCCAGTTCTCCCTCGTGTGAGAGGGCGCAGATGACGGAACAGGCGCGACAGCCGGTGCAGACGGCGGCATTGATCTTGACGGCGGGATGTTTGGGTGCACTCACAGCTCTCCCTCCTGCCAGGTGATGTGATACCGGCGCAGGGTCTCCGGTAGTGGGACACCTCTCTCGTCCCATCCGCGCAGGCGGTAATACTCGTCCTTCATGGCTTCCAGGCCGGCGCGTCCGAACAACCGCCCTTTGGCGGGACCGTCCGGCAGAGGTTCTTCCAGGATGCGGGCCGGCAGGGTGTCATCTTCCCGCGTAAATCCTTCCCGTACGTTGAAAAGCCGGATGGTGGTCTCGATGCGGTCGGCGGCCTCCCACAGCTCCTCGGCAGAATACTGCTGGCCTGTAATGGCTTCCAGGAACTCCGCGTATTCCTCGATGGTGAGCTGCATGCCGGAGCCGGCGTAGTCGCACACCAGCAGGGAGTGCATAATGATGCGCTCGTCAAAGAGGCGTTTGATATACCCCGCCTTGCCCTCGATGGTGTAAGGGTCCAGGCCGTCCAGCACCTCGCGCGGCGGCCAGGCGCGGCGGTGGCAGGCGCCGCGCGGGGCGACGGCGTAGGTCAAGCCGGCGCCGAAAGCCGCGCGCGGGTCATAGCCGGGCAATTCCAGCCCCTTGACGTGCATGGCGAAGCGCTCGCTCCCTCTGCCGATATGGGCGGCCAGCGCCCGCACTCCCTCCGCCATCAGGTCGCCGAAGCCCCGGCGAAAAGCGATGTCCTCCAGCGCTTTCAGCGCCGCTTCCTGTGCGCCGAACCGCAGGCCGGCGGCATCCGGCTGATCCACCAGCCCTCGTTCGACGCACTCCATGACGAAGCCCAGCACCGCGCCGGCCGAGATGGTATCCAGCCCCAACTTGTCGCAGGCCAGATTGGCCGCCACCACGAAGCTCGGGTCGGTGATGCCCACATTGGGGCCGAGCATGGAAAGGGTCTCATATTCCGGCCCTTCCAGGCGCAGTTTCTGGGAGTTGTGCTCTACCTCCACCAGGCGGGAGCAGGGGACGATGCAGGTGTAACAGCCGGCATTGCCGATGGTGATCTTCTTGATGCCCTCGGCGTCCAGGCGGTTCACCGCTTCAGGGCAGGTGCCCTGCTGGAAATTGCGCGTCGGTAGCATGCCGGACGAATTGGTGATGGGGAAGGTCGAGGTCGTCCCATAGCGGATGTAGGTCTGCGCCTTCGGTAGGTTCGGCAGTCGCTCCAACAGCCGGCGCTGGAGCATGAGCACCCTATACGGGTATGCCACCGGAATACTGCCGCTTCCGGATACGACGATGGCCTTGAGGTTTTTCGACCCCATGACCGCTCCGCCGCCGCCCCGGCCGGCATGGCGGAAATAATCACTGCCGATGGCGGCGAATTTGACCAGGTTTTCGCCGGCAGGGCCGATGACCGCGATGCCGATATCATGGCCGTGCCGCTCCCGCAGGATGTCTTCGGTCTCAAAGGCGTCTTTCCCCCATAAGTCATCCGCCGGCCGGATTTCCACATGCTCATCTTCCACCAGCAGGTAGGAGGGACGAGGGGCCTTGCCTTTCAGGATGAGCAGGTCGAAGCCGGCGAAGCGCATCTGGGCGGCCAGCAGACCGCTGGAGTAAGAATCGAGAAAGGTGCCGGTGGCCGGCGAGCGGGTGATGACGACGTACTTGCCGGAGCCGGGGAATGGACTGCCAGTAAGGGGGCCGGTGACGAACATCAGCACGTTGGCCGGCGAGAGCGGGGCGGTGTGGGCCGGCAGGATGTCCAGCAGGAGCCGAGCGCCCAAACCGCGGCCGCCAATATACCGGCGAAGGGTTTCCACCGGCACGTGCCAACGCCGGACCTCGCCGGTAGAAAGCTCCACTTCCAGCACGCACCCAAAGCTCGTATTTGGAGGAGGAGACCCAATCCGGGCAGGAGACTTCGGAGACATGGAACCCTCCATGCGGGCAGATATTGCATACATGATACAGCATCCGCTCCGTTTTGTCAAATTATGAAAAAATTGTCATAAAAATATGACAATAACATCTTGACAATTGGGTTATCAGTATGTAAAATGTTATGTAAGGTTTAAGATTAAATCCCATTGGGCGGGATGGGTGAGTGGCATACGGAGGGACCGAAATGCGGTACAGGACATGGCGTAGTATCGCCGCTGTCCTGGTGTGGATGGCGGCCGGCCTTCTGGCCGGCAGACAGCTCTGGGCGGATGCACCTGCTCCCCATCATGTAAAGGGGTACCTGTACGTCAGCCCCGGGACCCCTGCCCCGGCTGGCGTTCAGGTGTCGGCGGTAGTCAACGGCATCGTCTTCGCCAGCGACCTCACCAACCTCATGGGCATCTACGAGTTCCACGTGCCGGGGGATGACCCCAGCACACCGGTGCTGGAAGGGGCGCAGGCGGGTGACCTGATCCGCTTCTTCATCGGTTCGCCGCACCAGCAGTACGCCATTCAGACGCTGACATGGCAGGCCGGCGGCGACAATTCCTCGTTCAACTTATCGCTCTTCACCGCGCACCGCTTTGAAGGCACTGTGCGGCTGGCGAACTTCGCCTATGTGGATGAAGGTACCCCGATCCAGGCCTGGGTCAACGGGGTCAAGGCGGCGGAGACGACCGCCTTCACCAGCGGCACGGCGCGCAAGTACATCCTCGACGTGGATAATGTGCCAGTCGGCAGTACGGTATATTTCCTCATCGGAAGCCCGTATTTCCAGTGGGCCAAACAAACCGGCACCTATCAGATCGGCGGATGGACGGTGCTGAACCTGCAGGGCGGCGGGGGTGAGCCGACAGCCACCCCAACCGCCACTTCCACCGCCACATTCACTTCTACCCCCACGGAGACCGCCACCCCTACGCCGACACCTACTGCGACGGCCACCCCGACGGCCACGGGAACGCCGGCCGCCTGCGCGTTTCGGTTCACCGGCAAGGTGCTATTGGGCGTCCCGCCGTCGGTCGAACAGCCCAGCCCGGGCGCGCGGGTGCAGGTGTTCGGCACGGCCGGCACCCGGTTCGAGAACCCGGTCCTGCTGGCGCAGGCCGCGGCGGACGCCGCCGGCGGCTTTTCCGTGGTCGCGAACACCCGTTTCCAGGAATACGGCTCGCTTTTCCTGCTCAATTACCATCCGGGGTTTAACCCGGTGGCCGCACAGTCGCTGTCCGGTGGACAGCCGATCTCCCATAATCTCATCCGCTTCCCTGCCGGCGGATGCGACCTGACATTTGCGTCCAACTTCTTCTGGGAACTTCCGCAGGGCGAGCCTATTCCGCCGACACCGACCCCCACCCATACCCCGACGGCGACACCACTGCCGCCCACGGCGACGCCAACCTTTACACCGCCGGTGCCGTTCCAGCCTCAGCAGATCGTGATCCAGCGGGGATACGGCGATGCGGTGGTGCAGGACAGCACCCTGAACGCATGGTCTCCCACTGCCAACTACGGCTCCTATTCGAAGCTGGCGGTGCGCGCCGGCGGATGGGCGGAAGGCGTGCTTTGGTTTGACCTGAGGCACGTCCCGCCAGAGGCTGTTATTGACCGCGCGCTTCTGCAGTTGTACGTGGCCGGCCGCAGTAACCCCAACATCACGCCGGTAGAGGTCTATGCCCTGCGCCGGGCCTGGGATGAGCGCGCCGTCACCTGGGAGCAGGCGCAGGATGGGGTGCGCTGGGAACGGCCGGGCGCCAATGGAGCCGGCTCGGACTGTGCAGACATGCCGGCCGCGCTGACGATGCTCACTGCGGCGCAGTCCTGGCTCACCGTGGATATCACCGGCTTGGTGCGCCAATGGATGGAAGAGCCGGAGACCAACGCCGGCATCCTGCTGAAAGCGACCGGCGCCGCCGGCGTGCAGTATGATCTGGCGTCGTCGGAGTATTGGATGACGAGCCGCCGGCCAGCGCTCATCATCACCTATCATCTGCCGTAAGCGGCTGGGTAGGGCCGGCTTCCGGCCTCCCGGCGATTGACGCGCAAACAAAGCCCCCAGATGTGCAAGGCCATCTGGGGGCAAAATTGCCGCTTGACAATTAGGGGGAAATCATTTACCCTTCGACGTGGATGATCTCAACCGGACAGCTATCGGCAGCTTCCTGGACGCAGTCGCGCAGGTCCTCGGGGACTTCGCCCGTGCCGGGATCGCCTCCGACGCGATACTTCGCCGCAATCTGGGAGATCCCGTCATCGTCCTCCTCGAATACCGCGTCACAGACGCTCCAGCAACTGCCACAGCTTGTGCATTCGTCGCGATCGATCGTGACCTTCATCTTGCGCCTCCTGCTGGTGAAAATGGACCGGTCAGAGCGGGCACCTGCCGCGTGTCTGCGCATAGTATAGCATGGACTGTGCCGGCGGTCAATAGGAATTTGACGCATTATTGCATAATGAGGAAGAGGGTGTGGAAAAGGCTCATCGCCTGGCAGTTGAAATTGCGGGCCTGCGCCGACTTCGCGAAGCCTGCATAGGCAGGCTTCCCAGTTGCTACCGTGGCTTCAGTCGCCAGGCCACAATCTTGAGGAAGGCATGATGGCCCATTGCAGACTGCAGTTTGGGCGCCGGCGGCTGGCGGTTGCTCTGCTGGCGGTATGTCTGGTCATCGGTGCAGGGGTCTGGTTGCACAGCGGCCGGCGCACGGCGGCGCAGGAGCCGGCGCACTATCGGATCTATTTCCCCCTCTACCACACAGCACTGCCGACCCCGACCCCCACGCCAACCTTCACCCCAACGCCGACGCCCCGGCCGACCGCTACTCCCACGCCCCAGCCGCGCGCTGTCCTGCGCATCAGCGCCCTGCGCTTCACCGGCCAGGATGAGTACATCGAGATTCGCAACGATGGGAACCTGGCGCAGGACATGACCGGCTGGCGGGTGTTCAGCGAAGTAGGAGCGCAAATGTACCATTTTCCTCAGGGCTACCGCCTGCTGGCCGACGATTATGTGCGCGTGCACAGCGGGCCGGCGGCTTTCTCGCAACCCCCACATCATCTCTTCTGGACCCAGGCCTACATTTGGAACAACGAAGGAGATGTCGCTATCCTGCTGGATGCCCAGGGCCGGGAGGTGGACCGTTGGGCGTATTGAGGTAGAGCCATCACACGCGCTTCTGCGAGGGACGTCCGGGGCCGGCGGCTCGGGCAAGGGGCGCGACCAGCACCACGCGCGTGCCGTTCCCCGGGCTGGAGATAATAGACAAGGTGCCATCAATCAGCTCGGCACGTTCCTTCATATTGATCAAGCCCAAGCTCCCGCGCTGGTCGTAGGTTTGCTCCACTGCCGCAACGTCAAAACCGATGCCATCATCCTCGACTTCCGCCATGAAGGTCTGCGGATCGTTGCGCAGTCGCACGACCACGCGATGAGCCTGGGCATGCTTGCGGGCGTTGGTGATGGCTTCCTCAAGGATGGAGAAGACGATGCCGGCGGTCTCGTCAGAAAGCGCGGCGGAGAAGCCGGCATCCTGGACATCCACCAATAGCCCCTCGGTCTCCTGGATTTTCTCGGCGTAATGGCGCAGGGCGGCCACCAACCCCTGGGTCTCCAGGATGACCGGCCGCAGGGTGAAGAGCATGGTGCGGATTTCCTTAGTGGTCTTGCGGGCCAGGTCTTCCAGCTCCGCTAATTCCTCTATGGCCTTTTCCGGTGAGCGCTTCACCAGGGCGCGTGCGTAGTTCAGGCGCATGGTGATGGCGGCGATGGTCTGTGTCGGCCCATCGTGCAGTTCGCGGGCGATCTCGCGCCGGATTTCCTCCTGCTGGGTGATGATGCGGTCACGCTCCTCGCGCAGGCTCTGGAAGAGCTGGGCGTTCTGCAGTGCGATAGTAGCCTGATTCGAAAATGCCACTAGGAAGTAGCACTCGTCCAGGGAGTAGGCGGCCGGCGATGGGCTGGCGAAGAGCACCACTCCGTAGGACTCGAAGCCGGCCCGCAGGGGGACAACAACGGCTGAGCGCGTCCCGCGCAGGGATGGAAAGGCCGACAGCTCGGGGTCCGACGCGGCATCGGAGATTACCTCGGCCTCGCCGGCAGAGATGACGCGCTGGAGGACGCCTTCGCGGGCCGGACAGCGCACTTCCCGGTCGGCATCGGTCGTATTATAGCCGGCCACCAGGTGCAGGGCCGGCTCATGCCGGCCTTCCTCGAACAGTAGGGCCATGCCGACCATCTGCGCCGGGTTCTTCCCCAGGGCGCGGAACTCGATGGCGCTCAGGTCGAAGAGCGTCTGCAGGACCTGCTGGTAATCCAGCGTCGCGCCCAAGGTGCTGGCCATGGCATACACAGCGTCCAATCGGTCGCGGGTTTGGCGCAGTGTCTCGACCTCGGCGGTCAGCGCCTTGAGCCGCTGGGCGGCCATCTGCCGGCTGAGCCAGCCGGCAGCGGCACCTAACGCCGGCAGGGCTATCAGCAAGATGATGGCCTCGGTCAGGTTCATGCCAGTCAGCTCGCTCCACCCCGGGGCGCTCATGGGGAGCGCGCCGAAGAACGCCAGCACCAGACCGGCCAGCAGGCCCATGCCTCCGCCGGCCGCCAGCCCAACCACGACCACCGGCCACCACAGCAGGGGGTACAGAGGTGTCGGCCAGACTGCGCTCTTCAGCACCAGGGCGGTCAGCAGGGCTAAGTCCAGTGCCCAAAATATGGGAGTGAGCCAGCGCCTCAGCCGGCGCAGGTGCAGGAGGAGGAACAGAAGTATCTGTAAGGATGCAGTAATGGCGACCAAAGCGACGGTGAAAAAGGGATCGAGATTCAGGTGCGGGGAGCGGAAAGCCAGTGCAAGGAGCATGCCCCAATAGGGCCAGCGGAGGATGAACAGCCAGCGTTCGAAAAGCCCGACGCCGGCCTCGCTGGCCGGCACACCTGTGTTAGCCGATGGTCCCATGTCGCGCATCCATTGAACCGGCCTGAAACGACAAACCGCTGGCACCCCGAAAGAGCGGAGCGGCCAGCGGCACCCGTTGGTGGGCGAGACAGGACTCGAACCTGTGAACCTCGTGTATGTGAGACACGCGCTCTAACCAGCTGAGCTACTCGCCCTTGGCGAATAATATTATAACATGGTCAGGGAAAAGATGCAAATCCTGGCCGGCGGCATTGTGCGCAGGTAAGCCGCCAGGGGGAGAAGACCCCCTGGCGGCTGTAGCAACATCATGTGCGGATGGTCAGCTTGAACTCCTCGCCCACTTGCACCACCTCAACCCTGTAGCCGCTGGCCTCCGCCATGCGGCGCACGTTCTCGCGCGAGGTGACGGTATCCACGAGTACTTCGATGGGGAACTGTCCGGCGGCAATGGCCTTTTTGGTCAGCAAGACCGGTTGAGGGCAGGAAAGTCCGCGTGCGTCCACGAGCTGGGCCATAATATCCTCCTCTCTCAGGATGCGCTTTTCTCGCGCATAGTGAAACCGATCACAATACAAGCGATCAGGCTGAGGATGACGGCGACCATGCCGGCGGGGGTCAGACCGCCCACCTGGACGGCCCCTTCGACGACCTTGTCAGGACTGCCGGCCAAGGTGAAGTTGTGCGAGAAGCCGGCGCCCACGATCATGCCCAACACAAAGATCGCCGCATCACCGTCACCTTCCCCGGAGAGGAACAACTGCCGGCCCGGGCACCCGCCGGCCAGCGCGAAGGCTAACCCGGCCAGCGTCATACCGAGGAAGTTCCACAAATGGCTGGAGTGCGCAGTGGGTTGGCCGGCAAAACCAAACCGCACCTGTCCCAAGATCAGGTTCATAATGAACGCCACCACCAGCAGTGCTCCCACACCGGAGATCAGATGAAAATCCCGGATGAGGATGACATCCCGGATGGCACCCATCGTGCAGAAGCGGGTGCGCTGTGCCAGGAATCCAATGACCATCCCGAAGACCAGGGAGATAAGCAGGGGGGCATGCAGAGAGCCGGGCCCGCTCTGGCTGAAGAAGATGGGGCCGTCTTTGCTGAACTGCGGCTGGAAGATGCGCAGTAGCAGAAGCCCCAGCATGAACAGCGGCATGATCCAACCTACCGCCGTATACGTGCGGGTGGCGCGCCCCAAGCTGTAGCCGGATTTCAGAAACCAGACGCCGATCGCGATGCCGGTGGCCAGGCCGGCCAGCCCCAGGATGGCGTTCAGGTCGCCGCCGGCCAACCGGAGCAGTGCCCGCCAGGGACAGCCCAGGAAGGCCAGCGCACCGATCATGGCGAACATGCCCAGGAAGAAGCGCACGATCGGGGCAGAGCCGGCCCGGGCCTTGAATTCCCCGAAGAGGTAGGTGGCGATCATGGCGCCCAGCACGAATCCCATGATCTCTGGGCGGAGATACTGGACAGTACTGGCGCGATGGAGCCCCAGCGCGCCGGCGATGTCCCGTTCGAAGCAGGCCACGCAGATGCCCATGTTCGGCGGGTTGCCCAATTTCTGCAGTAGTGGTGCCAGGATGCCGATGACAGCGCCGGCGAGGATGATGCCCCAGCGTGAGGCGAAGAAGCGGGTCAGCTTTTCGGACATGTGACTCCCTCCTGTGATGAAATATTGCCACGCTCCTCCTGCTACGAAGAAGCCAATGGCCGCTGTGAGGTTGGGGCCGGCCTGCCGGCCTGCGGGGAGAACATGCCCGATAGCGCGAGGAGGCCCTATCCTGGGGCCCGGCAGGCTGGCCAGCGTGCACCGCCCGGTGCGAATGGTTCGTATCAGGTCTTACGCATGCACCACTTCACCATGCCTGCCCCACCAAATTGCGTGGAAAGTGCACAGCGCCTAGCGGAATTCTATAACGAAAGGGAATTATACTAATACTAAAAGTAATTATACTCAAATCACGACGCTTGTCAACACGAATCTTCTGGGATAGGAAGACCCGTTTGGGGCGCGCTGGCCGGCGTGTTATAATAGCAGAGCGGATAACTCTGGGGGTGTTTTCAGGTAGATGTCGTGCATGCACGTGACCTATATCGGCCATGCCACTGTGTTGATGGAGATGAATGAAGGGACGATCATCACTGACCCGGTTCTGCGGGACCGTTTCCTGGTCCTGCGCCGGCACGGCCGCTCACTGACGGAACAGACCCTATCCCTGAATCGGGTGCGGCTGGTTCTGCTGTCGCATCTGCATTATGACCATGCGGACCTGCCCTCTCTGCGCAGACTTCCCAGCCAGGCAACCGTGGTTGTACCGCGCGGTGCTGGCGCGTACCTGGCCGCGCGCCTCCCACAGGAGGTAAGGGAAATAGGGCCGGGCGAAGTACTGCGGTGGGACGGCCTGCAGGTGACAGCCACGCCGGCGGCGCACCCCGGCGGCCGGCCGCTCTGGGGCATGAATGTACCGGCCCAGGGGTATATGGTGCAAGGCGGGTTCACGGTGTACTTCGCCGGCGATACCGATTTGTTCGATGAAATGGAAGAGATGGGCCGGCGGTGGAGCATTGACCTGGCGTTCCTGCCGGTGGCCGGCTACACCCCGCGCACCCCGCCTGGCCATCTCAACCCGCGCACTGCGGCGCGTGCGCTGGGGATGCTGAGGCCGAAACTGGCGATCCCGGTGCATTGGGGCTCTCTCCGCCTGATGGGGCCAGTATGGGAGCGGCTGGCGTATTTGCAGGACCCGCCCTATACCTTTCTGGGATATGCCAGCCAGATGGCTGTGGCTACGGATGTGCGGGTGCTGATCCCCGGCGAGACGGCAGAGGTGGCCGGCCCGCCGGCGTACTTCGCTCGCTAGTTCCAGGAGGTGATTCGCCATGCGCCGTGCCTGGCGCCTGGGATGGCGATTTTTCACCACCGCGCTCGTCAACAGCCTCTCGCTGTTCACGGCGGTGCTGGTCATTCCGGGCATTTCCTTCGACTTTTCGCCGCGGTTGGTGCCGGCCTGGGTAACTTTTGCGCTCTTCCTCGGCCTGGTCAACGCCCTGGTGCGCCCCATGGTGGTCTACCTGGCGTATCCGGTCAACTGGCTGACCATCGGCCTGCCGACCGTGCTGGTGGATTTCCTGCTGTTGCTGTTCGTGGGCAGGGTGTGGCCGGGGTTCCATGTGGATGCCTTCTGGCCCTCGGCGGTGCTGGGGGCCATCATCCTGCCGGCGAGCAACGTGTTGTTCAGCGCCCTGGTCAGCGCGGAACGCCAGCGGACCCTGTATGATTGGGTCATCCGCCGGCTGGGACGGAAGCGGCCGGCAGGCGCACAGCCGTCGCACCATGGGGTGGTCTTTGTGCAGATTGACGGCCTTTCTTACACCGCCCTGCGGCATGCCCTGCGGGAGGGGATGATGCCGGCGCTGGAATCTCTGCTGGCGCAGGGGCACTTCCGCCTGATGGCCTGGGACTGCGCGCTTCCCTCGCAGACCTCCTCGGTGCAGGCCGGCATCATGTACGGCGACAGCTTTGACATCCCCGCCTTTCGCTTCCTGGACCGCGCCAGCGGCAAAGTCATCGTCTCCAACCGGCCGGAAGGCGCCCGCCTTCTGGAACAGCGCTATTTGGATAACGGCTGTCGCGGTTTACTGCGCGGCGGCTCCAGCACGGGGAACGTGTTCAGCGGCGAGGCGGAGCTGACCATCTTCACGATGGGGAACAACCGCAGTGCCGGCGCTTCCCGCCGGATTGATGACTTCCTGCTCTTCCTGCTCAACCCATACTGCCTTCTGCGGGTGCTTGTCCTGTCGCTGTGGGACTGGCTGATGGAGGTGATCTACGCCTGGCGCCAGCAACTGCGCAAGGAACGGCCGCGGGTCTCCCGCCAGGGGCTGTATCCCATCCTGCGGGTGGTGTCCAACGTGGTTCTGCGGGAGTTCAGCACCTATATCGTCCTGCTGGATATCCTGCGGGGGATGCCGGCGATATACGTCACCTACCTCGGCTACGATGAGGTGGCACATTTCGCCGGCCCCTGCTCCCCGGACGTGCGCGAACCGCTGGCCGGCATTGATCATCAGATACGGCGCATCTGGAAGATGATATCCCGCGGTGCGCCCATCCCTTATGACCTGGTGATCCTCTCGGACCACGGGCAGTCGGACAGCATCCCGTTCGCGCAGTTGGCCGGCAAAAGCCTGGCGGCGGTGGTACAGGAGCTGACTGCCCAACCGGTGCCGCTGTGGGAGGAGGTGCCGGCAGAGCTTCCGGGCACGCTGGAAGCCCTGCTGGAGGAACTGCGCCAGGCGGAACAGCAGTCTCCTGGCAAGCTCGCCCCCTGGGCGGTGCGCGGCGGCCGACGGGTGCTGGAGCGTTACAGCCTGGAAGCCGCTTTGCGCCATGCCGTTCCATCTGCTCGGGAAACCGAGGATGTGGAGCGGCCGGCCGAGATACTGGTGCTGTGCTCCGGCCCGCTGGCGCATATTTATTTCGGCCGGCGGCCGCAGGCCCTGACACTGGAGGATATCGAGGGGCTGTACCCCATGCTGTTGATCCGGCTGGTCAGCCAGCCGGGCGTTGGCTTCGTGCTGGGGCGTTCGGAGACGCGCGGCCTGCTGGCCCTTGGCGCGACCGGCTTTCGGCAGATCGAACGCGGGCTGGTGATTGGGCAGGACCCGCTGGCGCCGTTCGGAGATGCGGCCGCAATGGGCCGGCATTTGGAGCGTTTGATGCGTTTCCCGAATGCCGGCGACCTGGTGATGCACGGGGGTGTGCACCGCGGCCGGGTGGTAGCATTTGAGGAGCATATCGGCACGCACGGTGGATACGGCGGCGCGCAGAATCATCCGTTCTTACTCCTGCCGGCCCATGTAACACTGCGTCCATTGGACATCCGCCTGCCAGATGATCTGTACCATGTCTTCTGGCGCCTGCGTGAGCAAGGAGCGGTTGGGGAAGGGGCGATCTCTTGGGAGGAGGTGCCGGCGCGCGCCTAATACGGGATGCGCCGGTCCTCAAAGGTGCGCGGGTCCACACATATCTCCCCCAGGTGTACCAGCGTGACATCTTCCAGGCTGGCCACAGGGGAGAGGATGGTGAGGGTGCCGGCCGGCTGTACCTGGCGCAGGATGCCCAGACCTTGGGCGAAGCCGGCCCTGTCCTCCAGGGCGAGGAGCTGGTTATAGGTGAACGGCATCGGCGGAAAGACCGCCAGCCGGCCGGCGTCCAGCGTCAGCTCTTGGGCTTGAGAGAAATAGCGCCCGAAGAGCCAGGCGCGGTGACTGCGGCGGGCATCGATGTCCCGGGGCTGGACGTATGGGCTGGGTTCCAGGGTGATGACCGGGACCCGCCGGCTGTGGCGGAGCGGCGTCAGCAGGGATTCCAGCTCGTCCTGACGCTGGAGGGCAACGACCAACGCCGGCCGCAGGAGGTTGATCTTGGCCCATTTCAGGTTGAGGCCGCCGCCGGCGCGGTCCACGAAGCCGGTGGTGTCGTAGATGACCGCTTCCGCGCCGGCGCGTCGGGCGGCGCGCACCAGCTTGCTGGCCCCCACCAGCATCTGGAGCATATGCCCGCGCGGCGATACGGAGCCGATGAATATTCGCCAGACTGCCTCGCAGTGCAAGGTGCCATCTTGTGCCAGTTCCAAGAGGCCCAGGCTCATGGTGGCCGGCGGGCCGATAGTGCTCTGCCCGGGGTCGCCGTCGAGATAGGCGGTGCGGACGCCGGCCTGCAGTAGTTCCTGGCAGATATAGCGCGCTAGGGTGCTTTTCCCCATATCCACGCCGCCGATGAGCATCATCAGGCCGCGCCATTGGGAGACATGGAGGGAGGCCCAGGAGGGCGGGACTTCGATTGGGGTAGCTGGCAACTGCATAGGCGAGCTTCCTCGATGATGCGGATTCCTATCGGCGAGTAAGGAAATGCCCCTGCCGGCGTGCGGCAGGGGCATGTGGGTGCGTTCCCTCGGAAAGGCGGCGAGGGCTTAGAAGCGGGCGGTGGAGTAGAAGCCCTCGCTGTACTTGCCGGCGAGCTCCTCGCGCCGCTGGTCCCAGAGACGCTCCAGCTTGCGGGTCAGCTCGTCGATCTTGGCCTTGAACTCGGCATCGCTCATGTCAAGCGTCCCGTTGCTGCGCGCGACATAAAGCTGATGACGCTCATTGGCCAACCGGTTGATTTCGTCCAGAATCGCTGACATATTGTTAACCCCTGCTCCAAGAGCGGCGAAGATATTACGTTCCCCATTATATGGGCAGAGGATGGAATCGTCAAATGTTGGGATGTGGACGTTGAAAAGGTCAAGATTATCGTTCGATTTGCGGCGCCTGGCAGTTGAAACTGCGGGCCGGCGCCGACTTCGCGAAGCCTGCGCAGGCTTCGCAGTTGTTGCCGCGGCTTCAGCCGCCAGGCCGCGTGCTGAGAAAGCATCCCGCAGGATTCATTACCTGCGGGGATACGATGAGCTGAAATGAATTCCGGAAGGTGGGGGCGGGACAGCTAGTCCTCCTCTTCCAGCTCCTCTAACCATTCCTCGAAGACCAGGCCGCACTCGGGGCATTCCTCGGCATCGGCGGCTACCTCGGCACCGCACTGCGGGCAGGTGTAGACGAACTCATAGCCGCAGGCACTGCACTTCAGCTCGTCCTCCTCCATGGCGGCGCCACAGCGGGGGCAAACGAGCTGACCACATTCGGGGCACTCTTCCTCGCCCATGAGCACCTCGGCGCCGCAGGTCGGGCAGACGAAAGCGAATTTCAGGCCGCAGTGTGGGCATTCGGTATCGTCGGGGCTGACTATCCCATTGCACTCTGGACAGAGGAAATCGAATTCGGCGCCGCAGTTGGGGCAGACCTCGTCGGATTCCTCGAGGGCGGCGCCGCATTCCGGGCAGAGGGACTGTTCGCAGTAAGGGCAGTGATCGACGCCGGCCTCAATCTCTTTGCCGCAAGCCGGACAATCCCACGTGGACGTGTTCATGGATATGTAGCCTCCTTGACCTTCAGAGGGTCAGAACTATGGATGGACACGAACATACTTGCCACTTTATGCACCTATTTGGGGAAAAAGTCAATATCTGAACCGAGGAGGGATGGTGTTGAAAGGTACTGTTGGTGACTACGGTCCAAAACGCCCCACCCCATACACCCCTTCTCGGCCGCTCTCGACTTGGCCCAGGAGGTCGGTCACCTGCTCCTCAGAAGTTCGCCGGCGGCTTCCCAGCCGCCGGCTGAGGAAGCCAAGCCCCAGAAGGGCTTGGCGCCGTGAGCCTGGTGCTTCGCAAAATGTAATGGGCCAATAGATCGTTACCAGTCTCTGGGTCACAGGAGAGGACCAGATCGGCGCTGATGTCATCCAGGATCACGGGTGGGAAGAGTGCGATCCGATCATCCCCAGTATAGCCCAAGCGCCGCAGTACGGCCAGGGGAGGTTGGTCCTCCATCCCTATGCCGG